>CP133159.1:2056500-2766000 GCA_030913385.1 Cytophagaceae bacterium ABcell3 | reverse complement strand
AAATAAAGGAATGATAGAAAAAACCTTTCACAACTATACCTTGTAAATTTTTTAATATCAACAAATCGATATTTTGGGATCTTTTGTCCCATCGTATGATAAAAAAGCCATAGTGTATACACATTATGGCTTTTTTATTTTTAGCAGCAAGGTGACCTTACCGCTACCATCTATGAAATCTTAACCTGAAATATGCAACAGGTTTAACTTTGCTATTATTAATCTTTAAGACAAAAATGTAGGGCGGTCAAGCTTTTTCGCTATACGGAAAGCAGCGTTAAGCTGTCCTACGTGACTATAAGCTTGAGGGAAATTACCCCATTGACTACCTGTAGAAGCTTCCACATCTTCTGCCAAAAGACCTAAATGGTTTTGATAAGCTAGAAGTTTCTCAAATTCCTTCATAGCGTCATCTATTCTTCCAACACATGCCAATGCTTCTACATACCAATAAGCACATATCAAGAAGGTTGATTCTGGGGCACCAAAATCATCTTCATGTTTATACCTATAGAACAAGCCTTCAGGGGTTCTCAACTCTTCCTCCATCCTCTTAAGGTGCATTTTGGCCTTTTCAGATGTAGGGTCAAGGTAGTTCATAGTAATGAGCTGCAAGCAACTGGCATCTAAATTAGAAGTACCTATTGCCTGGGTGTACACGCCCCTTTCAGCATCATAGCAAGCTTCAATTTTATCCTCAGCCGCTTTTTTTAACCTGGTAGCTGTTTCAATAATTCTTTCATTCTTGAAATATTTACCAATTTTCAAAGCCGAGCAAGCACCAGCCCAGTGAAACAAGAATGTGTAACAATGCTGTTGCGCAAAGTGACGGAACTCCCATAGACCGGCATCTGGTTCGTCCATCGTATCCTCAATTTTCTTTAAGGTATGGTGAACAAGACGTTGTGAGTAATATTTGCCTCCATCAGAAAAACGGGTATCCACATACAATGGTAACAATGCCACCAGCACTTGTCCGTAAACATCATTTTGGATATGTGTATAAGCATCATTACCGACCCTCACCGGTGTATTGTTCTCCAAATACCCCTTCAAGTCCATCTCTCTTTCAATGAGGTCTTTTTTACCTGTTATTGAATACAGTGGCTGATAACGATCTTCCTCGTTAATGGTAATATTTTCTATATAATGGAAATACCGCTCTAGCTCTTCAAAATGTCCCACATTATGAAAAGCCGTAAGTATATAAAAAGTATCTCTTAACCAGCAGAACCTGTAATCCCAGTTTCTACCTGTACCTGGGTACTCAGGCAAACTGGTAGTTCCTGCCGCAATAATTCCACCGGTATCTTCAAATTGATGAATTTTCAAGCATAAAGCTGATCGGATAATCTGATTTTGATAAAAAGTGCCGATACTGGTACTTTTCACCCAATCTTTCCAGTAACTGGTAGTTTTACGCAAAAACTCTTCAGCCGTCTCTTCCAAAGGAGCTTCTAAAGGTATTCCATAGGTAAGCACAATGTATTTAGGCTCATTCAGCACAAAAGACTGCTCATCCATTATAAAATTTAATGGAATGTTTGTTGTAAGCCTTACCTGCTGATTGAGGCCCATATACCTAATATGACTGCTTCCTTGGTAAACTTCAGGTTTCAAGCTCCCATATTCACCTACAGGGCTACAGTTAACTTTTACCCGTGGAGTTCCAGCCAGTGGTTCAATTTTTCTTACAAGCATTAACGGCTTGTAATTTCTGTTAAACTGAAAAAATCTAGGTGCAAAATCTGTTACCCTAAATTTTCCTTCGGCAGAATCAAATTCTGTATGAAGTATATTTGTATTTTCTTCATAATATTGCTTGTTCTCGTATGTTTCAGAATGAGGCCTAATAGAGAACTCGCCACCTTTTTCCTTATCTAAAAGGCTACCAAAAATGAAACTGCTGTCAAACTGAGGCCAACAACACCAAACTACATTAGCAGTCTTATCTATATGGGCCATATAGGCACAGTTACCGATGATTCCGATATCGTACGTATGCTTACTCACTTCATCAAAAATTTATGTGAAAAATCAGTTTAATATACAAACCACTAAAAAAAGCTTCTGTTTGTCAAATTGCAAATTAATTAAAAACTTTTAAATTTTCCTTTTATTACAGCAAATCTAGGTAATATATTTCATTAAAAACAAAAGTGGCATATTCCATGTTCAACTTGTAATTACCCTATTTGTTTATTAGTAAATTCTCTGACAAAAATGAAAGCATTGGTTTGATCTTGTTTTTTTAAAGCCCTATATATAAACATTAATGGAGTTTCTGGCAAAAGCAAGAAAAGTATTAACATCATAGCATACTTTCACTTTTTCTACATATATTTCCGCATTCAAAAGGTTAACAATGGATTATTCTGCTGAAATAATAACAATAGGTGATGAAATTTTATATGGAGAAATTATAGACACCAATTCTTCATGGCTAGCCTCTGAGTTAAGCAAGTTGGGGCTATCTGTTAGAAAAAAAGTTTCAGTGGGCGATAGCCTAAAAGAAATACTTTCTACTTTAACTGAATCTGTAAAACAGTCAAACCTCATCATTATAACAGGTGGATTAGGCCCTACAAATGATGATGTTACCAAAAAAGCTTTGTGCGACTTTTTTGACACTCGGTTAAAGCCGGATGACCAAACACTTCAAAACCTAGAAACATTTTTCAGCAAAAAAGGCAGGGTATTAACAGAAAGAAACAAAGAGCAAGCATTAGTTCCTGAAAAGAGTCAAGTACTTCACAATCACTGGGGAACAGCACCTGGACTTCTATTTGTTCAAGATCACCATCTGATAGTTGCGCTCCCAGGGGTGCCAATTGAAATGAAGAATATTTTCAACGAACACCTCGTCCCTATTATCAAAAAGAAGTTCAATACCCCATATATTATTCATAAAAATATTAAAACTGCGGGCTTGGGAGAGTCATGGCTTGCGGATCTGCTAAAAGATTGGGAAAAGGCGCTTCCTACAAATATCAGCCTGGCCTACCTGCCGTCACCAGGACAAGTAAAACTTAGGTTGACAGCAAAAGGTGAGGACAAACAGGCATTAGAAAACCATTTAGAAGAAGAAGTGGCTAAATTGAGAGAAATAGCAGGAAAATATATCTTTAGCTACGACTCTGAAAACCTGGAATTGATTGCAGGAAAACACCTACAAAAAAGGGGCTTATCGCTGGCTACAGCAGAAAGCTGTACAGGAGGCTACCTAGGGCACTTGATTACCAGCGTACCCGGGAGTTCAGAATGGTACAAAGGCGGTGTTATTGCTTATGAAAACACCATCAAAAATGCTATTTTGAGCGTCGACAACAAAACTTTAAACATTTTTGGCGCCGTTAGTGAGCAAACGGTAAAAGAAATGGCCGAAGGGGTACGAAAAATAACCAATGCAGATATCGGTATTTCGAGCAGTGGCATTGCTGGACCTGGCGGAGGCACCATAGAAAAACCTGTCGGAACTGTTTGGCTATCTATAGCCGGCCCCAAAGGAACTATTTCAAAAAAGTTGACGCTTGGTACAGATAGAATTTATAATATTGAAGCTTCTGGAACTGCTGCCTTAACTTTGCTTTTAGAAAACTTGAAAAAAATAACCTAATCATATTTTATAGGTTTCTTTGAAAAAGATCAAAACAGTAATAAGGCTTTTTTAGGAAGAAACATTATTTTTGCTAATCATATAAAAAGACAATATTTTAAAAAATGGCATTAATCGAAATGGTAATGCCCAAAATGGGCGAAAGTATAATGGAGGGCACCATCCTTAACTGGCTAAAAAAACCAGGTGACAGGATTGAGCAGGACGAGTCAGTACTTGAAGTTGCTACCGACAAAGTAGATACAGATGTCCCTGCCACTCATGCCGGAGTACTTAAGGAAATTCTTGTAGAAAAAGGACAAGTCGCTCAGGTAGGCGCACCCATAGCCATTATTGCCACTGAAGGAGAAGAAGAGGTTGCTCCTAAGCCAAAAGCCACTGAAGATATTGTTCAAGAAGAAAAGCAGCCCACTGCCAGCACTAATGTACCTACCAAAGCCGCTGAACCTGTCAAAGCCAGTGGAAGATTTTACTCCCCGCTCGTCTTAAACATTGCACGTCAGGAAAATATTAGCATGATGGAACTGGAAAAAATTCCAGGAACGGGTAAAGAAGGAAGGGTTACCAAAAACGACATTTTCAAATACTTGCAAGACCGTAAAGCGCCACAAGTAGAAAAGCCAGCTTCGACCTCTACACAAACTGCTGCTCCTAAAGAATATGTTCAGGAGCAAATAAAGCCCGCTACATCTCTTAACGGAAATGTGGAAATAATAGAAATGGACCGCATGCGCAAAATGATTGCGGAAAGGATGCTTGAGTCTAAAAAAGTTTCTCCACATGTAACCTCGTTTGTAGAAGCAGATGTTACCAATATTGTTTATTGGAGAAATAGAGCCAAGAGTGAATTTGCGGAAAAAGAAAGTGTAGCATTAACATATACCCCGATTTTTATAGAGGCGGTGGTAAAGGCCATCAAAGACTACCCAATGATTAACGTCTCGGTTGAAGGCGACAAGATTATTGTCAAAAAAGATATTAACGTTGGTATGGCTGTGGCCCTACCTTCTGGAAACCTTATAGTTCCGGTCATAAAAAATGCAGACCAGTTAAACATTATCGGCCTTACTAAAAAAGTAAATGAGCTGGCTAAAAAAGCCAGAGAAAACAAATTAAGTGCCGACGAACTCTCAGGCGGCACTTATACAGTTTCTAATGTTGGCTCTTTTGGCAACATGATGGGCACTCCAATCATTGTGCAGCCACAAGTTGGAATTCTTGCTTTAGGCGCTGTAGTCAAAAAACCTGCCGTAGTCGAAACGCCTCTAGGAGACACTATCGGTATCAGACATATGATGTTTTTATCACACTCTTATGACCATAGAGTGGTGGATGGTTCTTTAGGTGGTATGTTTGTACGAAGGGTAGCCGATTACCTAGAAAAGTTCGACATTAACCGGAAAGTTTTCTCTTAATGCAAAAGATATAAAACTAGAAACACTAAACTTAAAAAAGGACGGTTTGCGCCGTCCTTTTTTAGTTATAGCCTATAAGATATCAGTTTTCTCAATTTATGGTGTACTGAAACGCAAGAAAACGCTCGAAAGCCTTTTTCCTATACCTTATTGTTATTTTGCCCCTCATAACGAAATATATCGCATAATTCAGGTTTAGTGGGTGCAGTTGTTCCTAAACACTTTCTTGCCCTCTCCCCTACATATCCTGCACAATGAGGAACTTTCGCCAGTACCTGTACAGTGTCGACATTCGGCAATACCGGTAGCGTTACACTTCGTACACGAAAGGAACTTTTCATTAAACCCGGAGCCACTTCTTGTAATGCCACTTCCATTGCAAGATCGGCAATAGTTTTTTCCAATCCCGCCACAGTGCTTACATGTAACAGCATTTTTCCCTGAGCCGTCACACTCAAAACATGCACTGTTTTCATATACTATGTTAGTATTGTTGCATTTATTACAAATAGCGGCTTCTGCTTTCTGAATATACTCCTTGGCAGAGTAATAGTATTCGCCTTTCTCTCCTTTGAGGTCAACATACTTTTCGAGGGCTTCTTTTCCCTTAACAGGACTTCCCTGTTCTACCAAAAGAAGGCCATAATAATAGGCTACTTCATCAGGAAGGGTAATCCCAAGTTTAAAAACTTTTTTGATCTCACCCATAGCAGTCCTATAGTCATTTCTTTCAATGTTTTCTCTTACTCCATGCAAAGAAAGCTTCAAAAGAGAGTCAGACGATACCTGAGCACTGCTTTCAAAGCAAAAACATGCTGATGTACACAAAAAAACTACTATAAAAAAGATAATCTTCATTTCTAATCAAACGCTTTGCAACAAGTATTATTTAGACACGCCGGCACAAAAATCATTATATTAAAATGTCTGGTAAACTTTGGCCACAGTTGCAAGTCTCAAAAATGTAAAATGAAAGTAAAATTAACATAATGCACAGATAAAACAGAAACAATACCATTTTTTGTTATACCAATAGAAAAACGTACTGATAACAACCAACGGAACATTTATATATAGGGATTGTTGATTAATAAAAGGAGGTTTGGTATGATAAACTTTGAAAAATTCGTAAACGAAGGACATAGGATTCTAAACGAGCTATCGGTAGAGCTTGGACATCCTGAGGAGAAAGAAAGGACGGGTATTGTTTTACGTGCTGTTTTGCATACGCTCAGAAACCATATATCAATACCACAGTCGCTAAACTTATTGGCACAATTGCCTATGTTCCTAAAGGGAATATACGTAGAGCAATGGAAATACCATGAGAAGCCAATAAGAATCAAATCTCTTGAGCATTTTGCTGAAGAGGTTGAAAAAGAGCAGAGCAACTTTGGTGAATCAAGGTTTGATTGGGATCAATCAACTATAGATATTTCAAAAACAGTTCTTAACTACCTGCGCAAGTATATATCAGAAGGTGAAATAGAAGACATAACTGCTGAGTTGCCTAAAGAGCTTAAAGAGCTGTTTTACGAACATGCTTAATAGCTGATGTAAAGTAGTTTCGATAGATGATAAAAAAAGAGTCGCCAGTGAAAACCACTGGCGACTCTTTTTTATCTGTTCACAATAAATTTTCCAGAAACTTTACTTTGATTATCGATCTCTAAGGTATATATGTATATTCCCTCCGGATAAGCAGAAACATTTACTTTGGTATCTTCAGAGTCATTAACTACTACCGATTCCATTTCTTCACCAATAATGTTTGTAACCCTAAGTGTACCACCGTGCCCTTCTTTGCTTATGCGAAATTGAGCAACATCAGATGCAGGGTTAGGGTAAACCGACTCAATATACTTTTTCTGGTTGTTCTGAGAGGTATTGACACTCGTAACTTCCTCATCATCCTCCACCACGATAACACCCGTCATTATATCTGGGTAGTTCATGGAATGGTAATGATATTCGCCAGGCGTGGTCAATTGCATCAGCCAAGAAGTTTGTTGAGCATTTATATGCTGATGCCATGGTCCTGTTCCTGGCGGCTGGTCATGGGAAGAGGTAGTATGATCTCCAGACTCCCAATAAAAAACCACACTATCCCCTACACTGATTGTTAAAGAGTCGGGTTCAAATTCATGATTGCGAACAAATATGGTATCTACTTCAGAAAACGCCCCAGGTTGCCCAATTTCACCAGAATCATCTGGTGGATGATGGTCTTCCTGACCAAATGCACTATTAATGCTTAATGAACTTTGAAGTAAAAAACAAAAAATAAATACAAAGTTAATATTTCTCATAGGCATATTTTTCAAATGGATTATATAATAATTACATAAACCACGTCTAATTGTTTGAATCCGGAAATGTGTTTTTAATAATAGGGTTACCCATTTAGATATCTGATGCTTTATTAGCTTACATAGGCTAGCTAAGTTACTTTTTGCCTCGCCGGCAAGGCCTTACTTTTTTTCTTGGACAAAAAAAGTAAGCAAAAAAGTCAAGGCCTGTGATGAAATTTGCTAAACTTTATAACCATTACGCTAAAAAATTTGAAACTCACCCTCCTTGCGTCGGGCTCAGACAGCAAATTTTTTGGCCGCTCCATGGTTATAAAGTTCTTAACGCAATTTCATCAATGGCCATCTTATTGTCTAACTATGGCACGTACCGTCACTTAAGGAAGACCGTTTAAAGCATTTTATCATGCAAAAAACTTATTACTTCTAGAGACTTAAATGGGTAATCCTATTTAATAATTGTTGAAGTACAAAATTTAGGTCAACAAAACCGTTTTTTCAGACAGCTTAGGGTAAGCGTCAGACACTCCCCTTTCCTAAGCCATAATGTGATTTACCTGTTATAAAAAAAGACAACCTTCAACAGTCAGAGGATTTTTTTAACCTGGATTATGCATTAGATTTCGTTATGAGGCGCATAAGAACAAAAAATCAGCGTATTTGATTTGCAAAGCATATTTGTTCTATGGTTAAAAGCCAAATGCGAGTAAAGGTCTGTTTTGAAGTTATTTTGCCACTTAGTAGAAAGTTCTAAAGCATATTTCAGGTTTAAGAATTCAGATCGCAAAAAAAATAAGAGACAGAACCTTGAAACTCATAAAACTATTTGCAACAACAAATGGGAAAACCTACAGTTCTTCTATGACCTCTTTCACTTTTTCTTCAGTCAAAGGTTTATTAAGAAAACCTTTTATCTGATAACTTTCAAGGTTTTTAATATCCTTAGGATTAGATGAAGTAGTGAGGACAATAACATTTACATCCTTATTAACATCCATGCCTTCAAAAGCTTTCAAGAAGCCAAAGCCATCTGTAACTGGCATATTAATATCAAGAAAGATAACATCAGGGCACTCAACCTCTTCCTTCTGGCATTTTTTTATCAAATTCAACGCCTCTTCGCCATTTAAAGCTACTTGAATGTCGTCGGCTACTTCTAGTTTTTTTATAAGCCGCTTATTGATAAAATTAGTTATCTGATCGTCATCTACCAGCAAAATTGCATTTAACTTTCTCATCCTAAACCCCATAAGAAAAACAATCTGTTTCATATATACAACCTCCTACCCTACCAAATAGTTTAAAAAATAAAGGCTGTAGCTTAAACATATATTAAAGAGGCTACAATAATATAGCTACCATACTGGAAATGGGTTAAAAAAACACCTATCCCGGAATTTATCTATTCTTCCAGGATAGGTGTTTAAAATATTTTCAGCCGACTTTCCTCTACCGTTCTGGTTTATACTTTAACTGGTTGGTTTGGCTGTTCAATAACTTCTTTAATTTCGCTGATCTCGATTTCTTTGTATAGGGCCTCTTCCATCATGTCTGCCCAGGTGTTCAAATACAAAACAACATCATCCTTTCTATCCCTTTTAAGGAATTTTGTTTCAGGGATTCTACTAAGAATCTTTCGATCGCTAAGGTTCTCCAGATGGACCAGATCATCAAGAATAAATCCAATATTAAGCATCTCGGTAATGATATCATCTATCTTATACCCGCTGTCTTTCTTATATAGTCTTACCAGCATTTCCCAGTCACCATGCTTCTTAATACCGTAATTGGAAATCTCTTTTTTATTAAGATCTGTTACAACCTGGACAAGATTACCACAATTACACGCTCCGATATCTTTCCACTCGTAATTGGATTTTACAGAAACTCTTTTCGCTGTTTTACGAAGCGCATCAATCAGTTCAACACTTGGTTTGGCCATAACACACAAATTTTACATTCTACCTTTATACCTCTAATTAATAAAGCGTAGGAAAAGCCAAAATGTTCACTACTAATTTTCCCGCATAGAAACAACAGCGTTAAAAACGAGTTTTATTGGAAGCTAAGCGCCTTTTCATAAGCTTGATCATAAAACGCAGCTAAGTGTTTCCAGTCAAATCCTTCAGATGCAGCTTCTACCATATTTCTTTGCTGAATCCTGTCACGTCGGGTTTGTTTAACAAACTCAAACAACATGTCTGTAAGCTGGTTTGCCGCATCGTCAAAGCTCCTGTCTTTTCGTTGCACTACATAAAGGCCATTATCATTATGGTCTGGCATAGCCTTCTTCACATAGTCACCAAATCCTGTAAGGTCACTTGTAACAGCAGGCACTCCACTAGCAATAGACTCTAAAGGTGTATACCCCCAAGGTTCGTAGTAACTAGGGAAAACACCTAGGTGACAGCCACGAATAAACTGACCGTATTCCATTCCAAACAGCGGATTTGTAGGAGAAATAAAATCTGGATGGTAAACGATTTTAACCCTATCATGCTCATTGTTCACCAAATTGGCCATTCTAAGGAAATTGAGGATTTCATCTTTCTGGTCATTGATAAGGTTATGGGTAACAATAAGTGGAAGACCTGCAGATTTCCACGACTGTATAGTCCTTCTTAGACGCAACCTCCAATAATCGTCTACAAAATGATTTAAGTCGGGTACTTTGGCATCACTAGAAGCCGCTGCGGCACAGAACAGCCGGTTACCTACTTGCTTTTCTATAGCTTCACAAGTTTCCCGGATTTCCTCCATGATGGCCCGCGACTGCAATGCACTAGGATTGATAGAGTGATAAGGCTGCTTTGTAATAAAGAACATAACCACCGTGGTGTCCATATTAGCCTCTCTCATGCGCCAGTTCAGCCTGGCCAGCGCTTCCAGTGTTAGGTCATACCCTTTATTTCTATATTCATATCTTCCTGAAGTGAAAAAATATAAGGTTTTATCAAGGTCAAAAGAATAGCTCTGGAAGAAATGTCCCATGACAAATTGATGGATCTGCTCTTTATATTCAAGATGCAGGTTCTGAAACTCATGGAGTGCTATAAACCGTTGGATATTTAATCCATTTGGCAAAATAAGGTCAACATCCCTGCCAAGTAAATGGGTACACTCTTTTGCAGTGACATCACTCACTGTAGAAAACACATCAGCACCATGGGCTGCGGCCCTCTCAATACGCACTTGAGGCTCAATGTTAAAGTACTGTGCTTCTTTTAGCCAGTCCAGCCAAGGCAAATGATCATAGAAATATGGGTTGTTCATGGCCAGATACCTCCCAAGCAAGGTGGCATGGGTAGTAAAAACAGTAGATACTTTGATGCCGTCATGCTTGATGCCCGGTATAGCAGTACCAACCATCCACTCGTGAAAATGTGCAAGCACTTTCTTTTCATTGGCCTGAGCATTTGACAACTCTGCCAGATATACTTTCACCAAATATCCAAAAGAAACTACCTGATCATAAAGCTCGTCAAGGTCTTTAGAAGTCAACTGGTGGTGCTCCCACAGGTAATATTTTATTTCATTCAATTTATGAAAGGCACTGTATGGGTTAATAAGAACCACCCTTGGCCTCCCCGAAACAAGCCATTTTCCATAAAAGACTTCAAAACCCATATCCCGCATTTTCAGCACAGCCTGCCCAAAAGGATCCGAATAGTCCTCTATGGGGTCAAATTCAGCTTGTGCCTTGTTATGGAAATATGGACCTATTAAACAATAATTACCCCCCCACTTTTCACACATTGCAGGAACTTTAGATCTAATTACAGTGTAGATCCCACCTACTTGGTTACATACCTCCCAAGCTACTTCCAGCAATAATGCATCCGAAAATTGTTTTGAAGACTTCATCCAGTTCAAAATTAAAAATTACCTTAAATAAAAAACCTTTAAATTAAAATAGTATTATAAAGAAAATGTTTGCCTAAAAAGAAATTCTCTATGAAAAATACGCTTTTCGCCTCCATTGAAATCAAATTGAAGCAGCAATCAATCATTTTCCACTAATAAAATCAGAAGTAATAAAAAAAATAGGTTAAATACAAACGCCTCTTTGATCATTAATTCTAAAATAATCAAAACGATGCACTAATATTCTAAAAATGAACAATAAGCAAAAAGACATTTTTTTCATATGGGAAAGAGGGAAAAAAGCAAGACATAACCTTTAGGCAAACTATGCTTTAGCTTGTTATAGTAGAAAAACAGAACAAGAGAGCATTGATCTTGCCCTCACATACAAAAAAAGACCAGGTTATTAAAAACCTGATCTATTTAAAAAGCACCCGTTGCCCGAAAGAACTTAACGTACCACCATAACCAATCGATTATTATTCTAACTCGGGAACATGGTTGCCTGATAAAATCCTTATATCTGCCGGAACAAACTTGTCCTTTCCAGAACCGCAAACGCTGCAACCATAATTATCTGGCAAAGCTTTGAAGGAAGTCCCAGCCGGAACAGAAGCACTTTCATCTCCAAGAGATTCATCATATAAAGTCATACAGCAACTGCACATGTACATGGTATTGCCAGTTGTTTTATCACTCGATGTTTTTTCTTTTGGCCGAACTGCTTCCTTGGTCTTCTGCACAGGCTTTCTCAAATCATCATAATGCTTTTCAACCAGCCAACATAAAATAGAAGCAATGTCTCTTTTCGGTATATTTCCTGAGAAAGGGATCAACTCTTCACTAAAAGGGTTAAAGTCTTTCCTATACCAGATATTGTAGCTGTTAAACAGGTTCAATTGAGGTATGGCGCATTTGTTTTCAATAATAATTGAAGCCATAGCGCTATGGCAGTCCTCTGTGATGGCAAAACTTAAATTACCGACACGTAAACCCTGGTCTTTAACTTTGGAAATGATTTCTTTTTTCAGCTTAAGAAACTTCTCTTTTCCCACAGGCAAAGTCCAACAAAGGTCAAGTGATGAGTGTTGAGAAAGTATACCATGCTTGCCTAAGATAATTTCCCAATCCGGAACGGACTTTTTATTTATGTTCTTTATAATAAAGGAGTTTCTGGTTGATAGTAATATACTCCCTATGTTATTACTAACACATTGGATGCACAAGTCTTCAAGCAACTTTATAGAGTACTTGTTGCTGTTCTGAAAGATCCCCAACCAATACTTTTCGCCAGAGGACTGAAAGCCATCAAGGTAAGAAAAGTGAGGTCTATCTAAAGCGAGCTCCCGGTCAATTACCCTAAAATGCCATTTTTCATAAGCGTACACTTGATCGATAACAGATGAAAAAGGCACCTTTTCACCAGTCAATATGATATTTTGCAAAACTTCCGTCAGTTCAGCAATATCTGTACTGGCGACCAAAGCAGGAAAGGTTTCTGTTTTGTTGGACCCAGGCATCCTGATTTTCAGAAACCAATACTCATCGTGTTCAGAGGCAATAAAATTAAGGTCTCCGTTAATAATTGGCACCATACCTTGGGCTGGATCACATAGAGACACCTTCAAAACAGGACTAAAGTCGAAAGACTCTAATATTTCTAGATATGCACCCTCGGACAACCATCGAGTGGAAGGCAAAATATCAGCATAAGGAAAAGATGATATTATGTTATGATAAATTCCAGGATCTTCAACTTTATCATAGATAATATTACTTAAACGAGAGTTTAAATCGGACAGGTACTTTTCATCAACACGAAATAGCAGTTCCTGCCTGTTTCCCACTTGGATATCAGAGACACCAAAATGATTGGCCGCCATAATAATCCTTCGGAGTTCACCCACAGAAACATTTCCTCCACGGGTCAATATTTTGATGGTCTTCATTTTTTTCATGCAGTCACCTCCAATTTCTGAAGAATATTAATAATTTCTGGTTTGCAACTTCCACACCCAGTGCCAGCTGCAGTCTTACTGCACACACTTTGCAATGTACTACAGCCTTGCTTAATAGCTTCTTCAATATTTCCTTCACCCACATTGTTGCACGAGCAAACCAGTTTGCCTATAACAGGTTTAGAATCTGAAGCACCAAGGATAAGCTCTTGTCTCTTTGCCCCAACTTCAATCTGGTTTTTGATCATTTCCCTAAAGTCATTGAACTTGGATTTATCGCCATACATGATTGCCCCCACAAGCTTATCCTTGTACAAAATACACTTTTTGTAATACCTAGAAGCTTTATCAACATAAGTTATTTCTTCGTAGTCAGGGTCACCGTCAGGTATTTCTACCACACCTAAAGAACATAAGTTAAGATCAGAAACTTTTAAGATGTTCATAAACAACGAACCAGAATATGTGGCAAAGTTATCGCCGGATAGGTACCGAGCAAGTAGCCCGGCCTGTTCTTCCGCGGCTGCTGTGATCCCGTATAGCATCTGGCGGTGCTCTGCTATTTCTCCTAAAGCGAAAATAGAAGGGTCACTGGTCTGCATGTAGTCATTTACTACCACTCCCCTATTGCATTTTAGTCCTGCCTCTCTGGCTATACCTATATTAGGAATAGTACCAATGGCATATACCAAGGCATCGCAATCTACACGACGTCCACTTCGTAACCTTACCCCTTTTATGCTTTCGTTTCCGATATGACTACAGACTTCGTCATTATAAAATATCTCTATCCCCCGTTCCTGCAACTCTTCATTTAAAAGGTTGCTGGCAAACTTATCCAGCTGCCGGTCCATAAGTCTCGAGGAACGCTGAACTACTTTGACAGGAATTGAAAGCTCATAAAGAGAGTCAGCCAATTCAAGCCCAAGAAGGCCACCGCCAACCACCACAACTTTACTACCAGGCTTAAGAGAATTCCTGAAAGCATCAGCATCTTCTTTGCGTCTCATAGTAAATATACCTCTCATTTCTTTAGGCACATCCTTCGGAACAGCAGGTCGGCTACCTGTACCCAATATCAGTATATCGTACGAATGCAACTTTCCATTTCCATCTTTAATACATTTAAGTTTAGGGTCTACTTTATCAATGCCTACACCTTTATGTACATAAATATTATATTCCTCAAACATGTGGTCCGGCATTTTCACTAAGCTATCCCACATTTTCTTGCCACTAATAAACTCAGGCAGTAAAACCCTATTATAAAATGGGTTATCCTCTTTACTAAACACATGAATTTCGTCAGCAGCATTTTGCTTTCTATAGCTCTCTATAAACCCGAAGGCCGCAGCTCCTGCACCGGCAATGACAATTTTTCTTGGGCTGTGGCGAATTTTACGAACCTCTACAGCCGAATATTTAAAATCTGGCTCTTTTGAAACTGGATCCAACAAAGGGTTCGTAAGGTTATTTGCCCTTCCAGAATCATCATCAAGTACTTTGCCCCAATGCATAGGCATAAACACCGTGCCTTTCTTGATTCCATGGTTTAGCTTGGCTATTACTTTTACATTGCCACGCTTGCTAAAAATTTCAACGCACTCATTCTCTCTAAGTCCCCTCTGCTCAGCATCAGCAGGGTTGATTTCAAGGTAAGGTCTATCAATATGCTGGTTCAGTTTTCCTACTTTCCCTGTCCTTGTCATTGTATGCCATTGGTCACGTATACGGCCTGTAGTCAGGACAAGAGGATAGCTTTCAGATACCGTTTCAGAAGTATTTTCATCAGCGACCGCATGTAGTTTGGCCTTACTATTTTCCGTATAAAATTTATGATCAGTAAACAGTCTATCAGTACCGACTTGATTTCCCTCAGGGAAAGGCCACTGTACAGACCTCTGTTCTTTCAAGATGTCATAAGAAAGGCCACTGATATCTATATTGGTTCCTTTAGTCAATGCGCAATGTTCTGCATAGACATCACTCGCCGATTTAAAATCAAAAGCTTTTTCAAAGCCCATTTTCTTTGCAAAGCGGCACAATATTTCACTGTCAGGCAAGGCTTCTCCAGGAGCATCAATAATTTTAGGTAGGTAAGTTATACGCCTTTCTGAATTAGTCATAGTCCCTTCTTTTTCCATAAAGCCTGCGGCTGGCAAAACTAAATCTGCATAAGGAACTGTCGCAGATGCCGAAGAAATATCTTGAACAATAACAAAAGACGCCTTTCTCAAAGCCATTTCAACCTTACGGGCATCGGGAAGACTTACTACAGGGTTGGTACATATAACCCATACGGCTTTCATCTTACCGGAGAGCAAGTTATCAAACATTTCGGTAGCGGTAAGGCCAGGCTTGTCAGGAACAGAAGGCACGTCCCAGAAATCAGCAACTTCTTGTCTGTGTTGTGGATTTTGTAAATTTCTATGGGCAGGCAATAGATTGGACAGTCCACCAACCTCACGACCGCCCATAGCATTAGGTTGGCCGGTCAATGAAAAAGGCCCACTACCAGGCTTGCCGATTTTTCCAGTAATTAAATTCAGGTTTATCAGTGCAAGATTCTTATTTACCCCAACCGAACTCTGGTTAAGTCCCATAGTCCACATAGTGATAAACCCTTTGGAGCGACCAATCAATTCAGCAGCCCTATGAATCTCTTTTACAGACAATCCACAGATATTTGCAGCTTCATCAATAGTTTTTTCATATGCTTTAGCTTTTAGTGCTTCAAATCCATCAGTATGGCCTAAAATAAAATCCATATCAATTTTATCCGCCTCTATAAGGCATCTGGCAATAGCATTAAAAAGCACAATATCAGTACCTGGGTTTAATTGCAAGTGAAGGTCTGCAATAGCACAGGTCTGGGTTTCCCTAGGGTCAGCGACTATAATCTTTACATCAGGGTTTTTCTCCTTGTGCGCCTCAAGCCTGCGAAACAAAATGGGATGACACCAAGCAGGGTTTGCTCCAGCAATGAAAAAGCAATCGGCAAGTTCTATATCTTCATAACTTACAGGAACGGCATCCTCCCCTAAAGTCATTTTATAGCCCGCTACTGCGGAACTCATACACAACCTGGAGTTGGTATCAATATTATTGGTACCAATAAAACCTTTGGTCAATTTATTTACAATGTAGTATTCCTCTGTCAAACATTGTCCAGAAACATAAAAGCCGACAGCATCTGGGCCATACCGATCAATAATACTTTTAAATACCGCTGCCGCCCTCTCCATAGCCACATCCCAGCTTACACGTTTACGCTGCATATTCCTGTTCCACCGCATTTCAGGATATAAAATCCTATCGCTCTTGTCCATTACGGTATAGTGCAGGTTCATACCTTTAGAGCAAAGCATACCTTTATTGACAGGGTAGTCAGGGTCCCCTTTCAAGTCAAGCATTCCCCTACTGTCTTTTTTAACTTCTATTCCACATCCCACACCACAATAAGAGCATACTGTTTTATAGCTATTGTTACAATCAGAAGGCATAAGTCAAATAGTTCAGAAGGTTAATTTTTTATACAACTGCCGGCTCTTTGCTCAACTCCGGCTTCACTTGCTCTTTTTGAGCTTCTAAAGATTTAGCTATATTTTTCATTTCTATCCTAACAGCTTCTTCGTCAGATTCAGAGAACCTAATTAAAAAGCAGCTAAAGGAAATGACAGAAACAATTACCCCTAACATAAGCAAACCTTCTTGATAAGTCATACTCTCGGTTTTCAATAAAAAACCAGCCAAAACGGCTCCCGCATTACCACCGGCACCAACGATTCCTGCAATGGTACCGACAGCTTTCCGGTTAACAAAAGGCACCACAGAAAATGTAGCTCCTTCAGCCATTTGCGTAAAAAGACTGAAAACAATCATAGCCAAAATCGCAGGGAGGAGAATATCGATAGAGGCAAACATTACAAGTGCAATACCTTCTAAAAACAAAATAGCCCCTAAAAACAGCACCCTGCCCTTTAAACCGCCAGTTTTACCTGCCCGGTCACCAAAAAAACCTCCCAATGTACGTGCAAAAAGGTTCATTAAACCAAACAGTCCAGCTATCAATCCTGCACTGGTTATACTAAGGCTAAAATTATCGACAAAATATATAGCCGCTATATTATTAATAGTGAGTTCTACACCAAAGCAAGCACCATAAATAAGGAAAAGCGCCCATACCCTTATATCTTTTATAGCGGTCAAAAAAGAAGAGCTTTCACCCTTTTCCTTTTTTCTGTATTTTAATGGATGGTTTTCAGGCAGGTCTTTAAAATTTCCTTCTGGGGTATCCTTGGTATAACGAAGGTATACAATACCCATTATTAACATGATCAAACCTGGAACAACCATGGCGAGACGCCACGCAATAGCATCGGCATATCCAATTAACACAAAGAAGCTGAACACAAGTGGCATAACCATTTGTGTAATTCCACCACCTAAATTACCCCAGCCGGCAGTAGTAGCATTGGCCGTACCTACTACATTGGAGGCAAACATAGCGGTGGTATGGTATTGAGTAATAACAAATGCGGCGCCTATTACACCTATGGCCAAACGGAAAATCATAAAACTTTCATAACTATTGCTTAGCCCTATCGACATTACAGGTATTGAACCAAGAATAAGCAAAAAAGCATAAGAAACCCTTGGCCCAATCCTATCACAGAGCCAACCAAAGAGCAATCTGGAAAAAACGGTTATAGCTACCGAACAGATAATTACATTGCCAATCTCAGGTTTAGTTAAATTCAACTCCTCTCTGACAATGGCCATAAGGGGAGCTATACCAAACCACCCGAAGAAACAAAGGAAAAATGCCAACCAAGTAAGGTGGAACACACGCATATGTGGTGCCTTAAGCGAAAAAAGGTTAATCTTAGTAGCTTTAGCACTGATTATCTGATTCATGAGTTTATTTACTTAAGTTACGTACCGTAAATATACGTAATCATTATATAAAATTAAGTAATTTTACGTAATAATTTCAAACAATATGTTTTAAGTACAACTCATTCTAAGAATACCATAAAAAAACGTATCCATAAATACTCAATCAACCGAACATTGACTCACCAAGCCAAAGCGGAATACGGTTTCCATAAAAAAACCTGCATGTACCTATTGGAAACATGCAGGCCCTAACCATATGAAGGCGCCAACATTGTCAACCCTTCACAAGCAACCATTGCTTATCAACCTATATTAACCATATAGATGGTCAACAAGATTATTTTTATCCCAGTCAAAACATTAGAACCCAAACGAAAAACAATATTCTTTGCTCGACATGCTGATAATTGGTATGTTCAAACCTTAAGGGACCTATGACTAAACACCCTAGATCAGTTTAAAAAACTAGGTGTCATATTGATCATTAAGTATGCCCACTGTCCGAATAGACGCTGGTCTGTACCCGCCGCAAAAGGTGTAGTTCCACTGTCTATCCTAGCGGCTGTTGGATGTTTGACCCTGTTCATTGTTTCTGTTCCAAACATCATGCAATAAGCCCCTTGGACAGTCACATTTTTAGCGATTGTATAATTAAATACCAAGTCAATTTCTGTACCTAACCTACTATCCATAGCCTCGCCATCAGGCCCTGCTACTGGTGCAGCCGCGCTAAAGTTGTGAACATGTACCAGCGCATTAAACTTGCTGTTAACTTTATAACTAGCTTTAGCATATACATCCAACAATCCTGGAGAAGTAGCCATACCTGTTCCAGGAAGGCCATAAGGTGTAGCAACATAAAAGTAGTCCATAAAACCCCAGAAAAGGTGCGGTGTACCATAAAGAGGGTCAAACCTTGTGTTTCTACCTTCTGGATCAACTGAATTTTGACCTGACAACAAGTCAAACCCTCCAGTAAATGTAAACTTTTTTACGTTATAGGAAACATTAGCCAATAGATTATAAGCATCCAACGTATTGCCAAGCGGATCGTTATTACCTTGATAGTATCCTCCTAGTTGAAACTTAACAGGGGATATATTCCCAAAGAAGGTACCACCTGCTGTAATCCTGCTATTGGTACCACGTCCGCCAATTTCTTGAAAGTCATCTTTAAACACCAAAGCTGTCGCACGGCCTATATTAGTTTTTTTAGCCAAGTACAAATATTGCATTGATTTATAATTCAAAGGAAGCGCATTTGTTCCTGGAGGAAAGCCCACAGGATTTCCTGGATGAATAGTAGCTGCGGGCACTCCCGGGTAATAGTTACCATGACCTAGCACATCTACCATATGTCCTTGATTGTACGCAGCACCTAAGTCCGCTTCAAACCCATTATACCTATACTTTAAAATTGCAGCATCGTGCCTTCTGGCTTGTTGCAACCAGTCAAGGTTACCCAAAAGCCTTGCATCATCATACTTAATTTCCTGTCTACCTAACTTAAAGTAGAGATCCCCCATGTTAGATGCAGTGTCAGTCAAGGTAATTTCCCCCCACCCTTCATGAAGAAAAGTCCAAGAGCCAACCGCATTGGCAATAGTAGACATATCGGCACCCCAAACCCTAATATCTTGAGCAGCTATAAAAAAATTTAACCGGTCCATCTTATAACCGACATTAAGGCGAGTACGTTGGGAGGTGAAGAAGTTAGGGCTTGCCCCCTCTACGGGAAGTGTCCCCCACCCATCACGGAATTCCGTCCGGGTTCGAACCTGACCACTTATAGTGAATTGAGCATATACACTTGCAGTCATGCAAGACAAAAGCACGAATAATATGATTCTTATTGATTTCATTGGTATTGGTATTTTAGGTTTAAAAAGTAGAAATGGTTAATAATTAATGGTAATGGTCAGGTTGTTACTTAAAATAGTATAAAATATAGTGGTGCGGCACCTCCTTTCTTTACTAGGCTAATTACTTATTCAAATATAAGGATAATTACGTACACATCAAGAAAAATTTACGTATTTACCCTTAAAGAAAGAAAGTTCTTTGTATAGGAAAACTACATACTAAAAAAGTACAATTAACAAAACCGACCGAAAGTTATAGAAGGTACAATACAGGCACTGCCTTACTTGAACCTGGATTGTGCATTAGATTTCGTTATGAGAGGCAAAAGAAAAAAAATAAGCTATTTTGTCTGCAAAGCATAGTGGATCTATAGTTAAAAACAAAATGCGAGAGAAGCACCTGATTATAAGTTATTTTACCACGTAATAGAAGTTCTAATGCATATTTCAGGTTGAATAGGATTGGAAACATTGAACACAAGATTGCGAGCGCTTGTACCAAGGAAAGAAACTATAGGTTAAATTTTGAACAAAAAAAATAGAACACCAAACAACTTTTTTCCTACAAATAATTAATTAATTGTAGGAGAAAAAGTATTATTAGGCGTTTAAGAAAAAAAACTAATATGCAAACAACAGAAAACAGCAGCAGCGTTAGGCCACGCCACTGCCCTTAAGCTTGGATAATTAGATTTCGTTATGAGGGGCAAAAGAACAAAAAACAACCACTTTTGAATCGCTAAAATATAAAGTATTCTGGGAAAGAAAGTCCCATTTGCATATTTCAGGTTAAACTAAACCAGGTTATCAGAAATTGCAATTTTCACTAGATCTATAGCATTTCGTGCGTTGACCTTGCGCATCATGTTTGAGCGGTGTGTCTCTATAGTCCGAATGCTGATGTTTAGCTTTTCTGCAATCTCCCTATTGTTCATGCCCTCCACAATAAATTTCAAAATTCCTCTTTCTCTTTTTGTCAAGGTGTTTGTTTCATCTTTGTAAGGCTGGACATCAACATCCTGATTAACCTTCTTCAAATAACTTGAAATCAACACTTCTGAAACGGCTCCAGTAAAATGGCGACCACCTTTAGATACGGTATTTATAGCACGAATAATTTCTTCCCTACCAGTATCCTTAAGGAGATATCCAAACGCGCCTGCTTCTAATGACTGGAGCACATACTCTTCTTTGTCATGCATTGAAAAAATAACACAGCGTGTTTCAGGGTATTTCTTTGAAACAACCTCTACCGCTTCTAGGCCATTCATTTCTGGCATAGTAATGTCTATTAAGAGAATATCTGGCCCAATAAGTTTAACTAGCTCAACTGCTTCAATACCATTAGAAGCCTCCCCTATTATCTTAAAGTTTCTTTCTTCACTTAAGGTAGACCGTATGCCATCTCTAACAATTGCATGGTCGTCCGCAATGATTATTTTAATTGGTTTCATATTACGATATATAGGTGCGATTATTTATAATTTCATCCTTTAGAAGCGGCACAGTTATAGTAATCTTGGTTCCCTCTCCTGGTGCAGTTTGAATTTTAAAGTCACCACCCATCATACTACACCGTTCTTGTATATTGGCAATCCCATTTCCCGAGCTGCTACCATTAGCACCCAAGCCCCCTTTTCTCAACCCATCCGATGGGAACCCCCTACCGTTATCCATTACAGACAGTTTCACATTCCCACTGCTGACCACTACATCCACTACAACCTTATCAGCCCCAGAGTACTTTACAGCATTGTTCAAGGCTTCTTGCAAAATCCTGTAAAGGTTAACTTCTACAGACTTGCTCAACCTCAACTTATCCTGATTATGCGAAAAACTAACTACCGTATCGGAATGCTTGGACACAAGCTCACATAAATGCTTACAAGCTGGTATTACGCCAAAATCATTTAAAACACTAGGCATAAGATTAAACGAAATCCTACGAACCTCTTGAATAGTATCCGTAAGCATCTTTTTAATATCATCAAGACGCGCTTTTTCCTTTTTTGTATTGACACCTTTAACCCCCTCTACATTGAATTTCAGCGCCGTCAACATTTGACCAAGCCCGTCATGCAGCTCCCTTGCCGTCTTTTTCCTTTCTTTTTCCTGACCCTCTATCAAAGAAGCTGATCGAATTTTTTGTTCTATAATCCGCTGTTTAAACTTTTGTGTCACATCGGTGTAAATAGCGATATACCTCTCTGGTATATTATTTTTGCCTAATACAGGGACAATGGTGGTGTCTAACCAAAAATACGACCCGTCCTTAGCCCGGTTTTTGATTTCTTTATTCCAGATTTCTCCAGAAGAGATCGTATCCCAGAGGTTGTCAAAAAAGGCACGAGAATGGTACAATCCACTAATGGCATTAAAACGCTTCCCTATCAACTCTTCCCTGCTATATCCTGAAATGTGGCTAAACTTCTCATTGACATAGGTTATAAGCCCATATTTATCAGTTTTTGCCAAAATAGTAGATTTATCTAGTGCAAAATTCACATCATTTAAGTCTTTAAGAGAACGCTCCAATGAAGCATTAAGCACTTTAAGTTTTGCAGCTAGTTGAGTAGCCCTGGCTTCAGACTTAATAAGCTCGACAATAGTAGCGGTTATCCTTTTTGCTGCCGGCCTAAAAATAAAAACTCCTTCCAACAACAAAATGAACAAGGTAACAGTCATGACCACAGCCTCTACCTTTTTTAAAAAGGCAACACGCTCCTGTGCTTCACGGTCATACTGGTGCACAATAGCATCCATTCCCTCAAAAAAAGCATTTTCATTGGCTATAATTTTCTCTACATAATAATTGATCTTTTCCTGCACATCCTCCTCTCCTCCTCGCTTTAAATCGATAATGGCCAGTGCACTTCCAGCAACATTTTGGTGATAAGGGTCAATTTGCTGAAACATTCGCTGAACTGCTTCACTATTATTGCCGGGCAGGTTCAAGTCCTTGTCCCCTTCCTGCAACCCTTTATGCCCTTTTTTCCATTTTATCACATACTCCTCCAGCTTTGTCACTTTATCGTCAAAGTCTTGATGAACCATATCATCCCGAATCATAAGAGCAAACTTTACAATCTGCTGACTCATGTACCTTTGACATCCCGACAGGTTCACCACGTGCGCATCATCGTTCTGCTCCTTAATAGCATGTTGTATAATAAACTGCCCCGCAATAGTTAAAAGAGCGACAGCAGAAAGCGCCAAGATATACAACCTCGTCAACTTTGAAGAAGCTTTCATCCCCTCTATATGACGAGGATCTGAACTTATTCCATCTTGCATACTATACTAAGCAAACTTGCGATTTTAATTAAGTATAAATATACGTACAATTACGTACAAACACCTACAACTAAGCAATTTTTTTTTAAAACAGCTTAGAAAAAACCAGAAAGTTACTTCACCATAGAAAAGAGAAACCAGCCATTGTACAAAAAAAGTACTATTTTATCTCTATGAAATATCCACAGATAAAAAATTATTACGTATATTCACAGAGCAATACTTAGTTCAAAATTTGCTTATATGTATCAGGAAAGACTTGAAGAGTTACTAAAAAAGAAAGGTATTGGACCATCGGGTAGCAAGAGCCTTAAAAAAGAAGAACTTAAAGAATTAGAACAGCTCTTCAAGAACACCTATGTCAGCCTCACCACCAAAGCGACTATGCTTACCGCTTTATTGACCCTACCTCCTACACCAGAAGAGGAAGAATGGATACATGCAGTTAAGCATTCAAGCTTAGACCTCCTCCCGCTTCCCTTGCAAGATTTTTTATCCAACACGCCCAACCACCCTTTTGCATCCACAATCCAAAAACTTATAGCTCATGAAGAATTGTCTGATGCTGAATGCCGTGAAGGAATAGACTTTATTTTAGACAACAATAATCCTGATTATTTAAAAGGTGCTTTTCTTGAAGGAGAACGTTTAAAAAGGGAATCATTCAATGAAAATAAAGCGTTTTTGGAGTCCCTGTGGAATCATTCTGAAAGAGTAGAAATAAACACCCCTATACTTTTAGATATTTGCGACAGTTATGACGGAAGCAACAGAACTCCTCTGTACAGCCCCTTTCTGGCAGCCTTGCTAGCCTCTTTAGGATACCCTACTGTTTTGCATGGCTTAGATACTGTAGCCCCAAAAATGGGCACTACTTCACACCAAATCCTAAAAGCAGCTGGTAAAAATCCTTTAAAAAACCTATCCGAGCTAGCCAATGATGTAGTTCAAGCCGATATTGCATGGGGATACGCCGACCAGTCAACCTTTTTCCCAAGACTTCATTCATTAAAAAAAATGCGTAAAGAAATGGTAAAAAGACCTTTTCTGGCTACATTTGAAAAGCTACTCCAACCTATACATAACAAAGGAGGAAACCATATAATAACAGGTTACACACATACGCACTACAGAGAAGAGCTGGTAAAACAACTTCAAGCCCAAAAAAAGTGTGCGAAAGCCATTGTTCTAAAAGGAGCGGAAGGTTCTACACACACCAGCATGACAAGGGATACTGTTTGTGTCAAGTATGACGGCAAAGACATTTATGACTCAACCGTGTCTCCTGAAAAATATAGGTTAAAAGCACTAGAACGAAAAATAGACACCTCACTTACGGCTGAAGACTCTGCTAATGAAGCCATAGAAGCTTTTGCAGGAAAAGACAATTATGCCAAACATCACATGGTATGGTCTGCCACACTTATTATACATGAACTAACAGGAGCCCCAGCGGAAGATATTGCTCAAGCTGCCCGAGCATCACTTGCTTCTGGTACGGCATTGAAGCACTGGGACAAAGGATGTAGTTAAACATCCAAGCATAAGGATCCATACACCCAAACCAAACATTTAACATCATATCATGTTGGTTACTATTGTATACCTATAATGTATAATAAAAAATAGTAAATACATGAAAGCTGTAGCTGTTAATCCAGGCAAAGAAGGGTCTTTGCATATGCGGGAAATCTCTAAACCTGCTGTAGAAAATATCCCTAACGGAAAAGGAGTGCTCGTAAAAATCTTAAAAGTCGCCCTTGACGGAACAGACAAAGATATAACAAAAGGAAAATATGGAACAAGTCCCAAAGAAGACGACTTTCTCGTAATTGGCCATGAAGCTTTGGGGGTTGTTGAAGATACGGGCTATAATGTTGATGACCTTAAAAAGGGCGATTATGTCGTACCTATTGTCAGAAGACCAGGCTCTTCCTTTTATGACAAAATCGACCTGTATGATATGACTACCGACAAGACTTTTTACGAAAGAGGCATCAGCAAAAGGCATGGCTTTCTCACTGAGTATTTTGTCGAAGAACCAGATTACCTGGTAAGAGTTCCCGAAAACTATGGAAAGCTTTCCGTACTGCTTGAGCCTGCTTCCATTATAGAAAAAGGTTATGAGCAAATGATGGAGGCACAGCGACGCATGAAAATCTGGAGGCCACAAAAAGCTATAGTCATGGGATTAGGCCCTTTAGGCTTATTAGCGGCATGGAAATTAAGGCTTGAAGGTATAGAAGTATTAGGCTTTGACAGAAAAGAAAAGCCCTTCAAAAGAGCGTTGCTCGAGGAAATCGGAGGGAAATATTATGCTTCAGAAGACACCCCGCTCAGCGAAGTATGCAAAAAAGAAGGATATGCGGACATTGTAATAGAAGCCACAGGAGTACCCAATGTGTTAGTAGAAGCAGCACAAGCCGTTGCTACCAATGGCGTACTGATGCTCACCAGCATTACACCAGGGAACGAAAAACAGGAAGTTCCTTTAAGCACTATTAACATGGAATTTGTACTAGGGAATAAGCTGATGTTCGGAACAGTAAATTCAAACAGAGAGCATTTTGAAATGGCAAAAAAAGACATTGGTTATAGCAAGGACAAGTTCCCAGGATGGCTGGAAAAGATAATCACGCATGAGTTTTCCTCTATTGAAAAGTATGAAGAAGCAATGGATATTCTAATGAATGCAAGCCAAAAACAGGCTATCAAAGTCATCTTGGACAATAATAGTAACTGAAAGCCCTAATAAATAACTGGAAGTCAAAAAGGGGCGATATAGCTCCTTTTTGTTTATGATACGCCTAACAACCCTCAATTAATAAACTTTTAGGATTACCCATTTAAGCCTTTAGGAAGTAATAAGTTTTTTTATACGACAAAATGCTTTAAATTGACTGTATGTGCAATTGTTAGAAAATAAGGCGGCCATTGATGAAATTGCGCCTGCCTGCCGAAGGTAAATTAAAACTTTATAATCATGAAGCGGCCAAAAATTTGCTGTTTGACCCCGACGCAAGGAGGGTGAGTTTCAATTTTTTTGGGCTCTATGTAGAATACTGTGAGGAAATAAAGTAAATCATGTCGATGAAATTTGTAATATTCAGATATCCACGTACTCTTCTTTCAGCTAGTTGTATTTTGCTGTTAATCCCTTCCATGATACCATTGGCAACTGAGACTCGATGTAATTAGTAATTCCTTTCTATTGGGATTTGATTGTGCTTACAACCTCTTGAAGACATACAAGCCGTCCTCTTCAACAAGATCACACCAGTAAGCCAAGAAAGCTGAACCCTCTTCTTTTGTTTTAAATTCCCAAGAGCTCTGCAATAGGGTCTTTATTAGATATGCCTTTCCAATAGTTGGCAAAAGCTCAATAAGTACTTGCCGATCCTCCTTCTGTTTAGCGCTAAGCTTGTGTGTGTATACTTAAAAAACTTATATTTGAATACTTTAAGTATTGAATGTTCCCCGGACTTCTCGCTTACGTACATTCTACATAGCTTCATTAAGCACTTTGCTTTTAAATGATCTTTAATTCTTCCGATAGTGTGCCACCCCTTACTTGGAGCAACATGAATCACACGCCGAGTAGCCAAATCTGCTGCTACGGTCACATAATCATGTCCTTTTCTTACATAAGTCTCACCAATACCCAATTGAGTCACCGTACTTTGGTTTCCACAGTAAATCATATAGACCCAATTTTTTAGTGTAATGGTTCTAAAGTTTAGCAAACTTCATCACAAGCCATGACTTTTTTGCTTACTTTTTTTGCCTAAGAAAAAAGTAAGACCTTGCCGAGGAGGCAAAAAGCAACTAAGCGAGCCTCAATAAGCTAATAAAATATATGATACCTAAATGGGTAATCCTACTTCAAACTAAAAGACAACGCATTAAAAGTTTGAATAAGCTTAGTTTAAAACACCTAATGATTGCCACAAAGCAAACAAAACCACAACAAGCATCAACAAAGATCCAGTTAAAATAACATATACAATAAGAAGTCTATGACGCATAATTACACAAGGTTAAATTCTTCCTGTTCAATATTTTCATAAGGCACTTTCACCTTCAAAAGTGCCCTTTCTACAGCATTCATCATGACCGGAGGGCCACACAAGAAATACATCCTTTGCTCTTTATCTTCAGGAAAATGCCGGTCAAGTAAATCAGGAGTAACAAAACCAGTTTCACCTTCCCATCCTTCTGGAGGTGTCGTCAATACATGCACAACCGTAAGGTCAAGCTTTTTCTTCAACTCCTCGAGTTCCTCATAAAAAGTAATATCTTCTATAGTATTGTTGGCATATATAAGTAAAATATTTCGCTGAAATTTAATATCTGCAAAAGTCCTGAGCATGCTCATTACAGGAGTAATACCGACCCCACCTACAATAAAAACAAAACTCTTGGCTTCATAATGTCTGTTAGGAACAAAAGCGCCATGAGGTCCTTCAAGATACGCAGGCATTCCAGGCTTCACATATTTAATTGTAGAAGTAAAATCACCAAGTTCCTTAATAGTGACAGCAACTTTATCCCTTCGCTCCGCACTGGAAGATAAAGAAAAAGGATGATCTTCAATAGCAAAAGGAGAATTCCCCAAAGTCAACCAAACAAACTGCCCTGGACGGAACTTCATACCAGAATGCCCATCAGGCCTAAACACCAGTGTCCAGCATTTGCCTTTTTCAGGAATCACTTCATCTACAATATATACACGCTTAATTAATTGTAAAGGCTTCCCAATTCGTATATAAAAAAGCAAACTTAGTGTTGCCATAAACATTCCACCCCAAAAAAACTGTTTCCATGGAAGAGCAAGGTAATACCCCACCCCCAGCACATGTCCCAAAGCACCTATCAGCGCTATTACGGCAAGTATCCCATGAGAAATTTTCCACGTTTCGTATTTAATGTTCAACTGCTTTCTGTACAATGAAAGAACAGCAAGTAAAATCAACGAAACAGTTGCCAATACAGCCATTTGCGCTCTCAAAGGTGCTTCCCAAAAAAGCAACAACCTAAGGTTTTCTGAATTTTTTATAAATAAAATTAAAGGGTGTACAATAATAAAACCAATAGCAACTAAAGAAATGTACCTGTGAAACTCCAAAATCACATCAATTCCGTAAGGTCCTGTGATTCTCCGGTACCTTGCAGTTAACAAAAACTGCAAACTTAACATGGTAAGACCAACAAAACCCAAGGCTACAGATAGTTCCATCCAAAAACCACGGGCAGGAAGATCTGTATAGGCCATAGCTATAAACAAAGGCGTGATGCAGATAACTATATATAAAAGCATATAAAAAGCCCCACGCAGGTGATAATTCTTTATCTTTCCAAACACAGGTATTATTCCCGGTACACTTTTCCCCTTTAGCATATTAAAAATATTTGTATCAGGAAAATATAACCTATATAATGCTAAATGGTTTATTCAGAGACTTAAAAAAAACTTTGAATATTATCCACAATCCTTTGAACAAGCGTCTCCCTTGCTTCTTTTCCAGCCCATGCAATGTGAGGACTCATGATCAGCTTATCCTTATCAGATATATGCAAAAGCGGATTGTCAGCCTTAACTGGCTCTTCTGTAAACACATCAATAGCCGCCCCAGCCAAAACGCCATTATCTAAGGCTGTAGCCAATGCCTGCTCATTAACAATTCCTCCCCTACCGACATTAATAACAATTGCAGTACGTTTGAACTCAGAAAGTTCTTTATCCCCTATTAGATCAAAAGTATCATCATTTAAGGCCGCATGGATAGAAATAACATCAGAGGTGGCAAGCAGTTCTTTTAACCCCAAGTGCTTGTATGGCTGGTCGAGGTTCTTGCCAGAAGTAGAGTGATAAACAACTTCAGCACCAAAAACAGCAGCAACTTCTGCCACCTTGCGTCCAATTTCCCCCATTCCAATTATACCATACCTTTTTCCTTGTAAAGCAAAATACTCATGCTCTATACATGTAAAAATCTCACTTTTGGAATACTCCCCACTTTTGACATACTGATCATACCAGTTTACCCGGTGAATCAATGCGAGCAGAAGAGCAAAAGTGTGCTGTGCCACACTATCAGTAGAATAGCCTTTTACATTCTTTACAGTAACCCCCAAGCGTTCGGCAGCCTGTAGATCTATATTATTTGTACCTGTGGCAGCCACACAAATAAGGCGAAGGTTACCACAACACTCCATTAAAACACCGTCTATTACCACTTTATTAGTAATAACCACATCTGCACCCTTTACTCTTTCATACACTTGTTCCGGGCAAGTAGTATCATACTGTACATATTCTCCAAGTTTGGCAAAAGCATCAACTGCTGGTATATTGCCAATTGTTTTAGCATCTAAAAAAACTATCTTCATATTTGTTTATAATTTTAATTTCAAAACCCAAGGACATACAACTTCTTTTGTTTTTCCACGCACGACAAACCCTATGGTAAGGTCTGAGTTAAACCTAAATTACGCGACAGATTTTGTCATGAGAAGCAAAATAGCAATAAATCAGCACTTTTGAGCCGACAAGCATAGCAGGGAAATGGTTAAAACACAAATGTGAGCAAAGCGACTGATTTGATCTATTTTTCCTCTTGATAGAAAGTTCTATTTCATAGTTACAGGTTAAAAATAAAAGCATACTTTACATACCCCAAACAGCTCATGAACATACTATTTTTAACAGACAACAAATTACACCCTTCAGACTACCAGAAGAACCCTTTTATATGGTCACTGGGAAAGCGCCTAAAAGAAAAAGGACATAACATTTCCATATTGGCACCCAAAGGTTCTGTATGTCCTTTTGCAAAAGTACATATATATAATAATCAAAATGACATTAACCAACAAATACCAGAGCGTACAGACTTATTGCACTCTTTAATTTCACTACCCGTCCCTCCCCAAATACCGTGGCTTGAAACTGTACAAACCAATGGACTCAAAGAACAAAAATACCACCTTAACACAGTGTTTTTGTCAGCAAACCATGCCAAAAGACACCAATCTACTACCTATGTTCACCCAAGTCTACACCCTGGCAATTACCCAAAGGTAAAATGGCATACAGACAGAACACACCTATTGTTTATAGGTCAGGCATACAACAAAAAGCAAAATGTAGCAGATTGTAAATTATTAGCTAATGTAGCAGAGCAAACACTTGCCATTGTCGGAAGCTACGGTTACTCATTTAGTAAATACATAAACTACAAAGGTGTTCCGACTGGAGATGCCAAAGCAAAATTACTTAACAAAGGCAAAGCCCTGCTCATGCCATCGCGCTGGCATATACCCTTTGATATGTCTATAATAGAAAGTATGTATTATGGGTGTCCTGTTTTCGGTTCGCCCTACGGGTGCCTTCCAGAAATAATACGCCCAGAAGTAGGCACACTAAGCACCTCAAGGTCTGACTTACTGGAAGCTATTGACAACATTAAAAGGTTTGACAGAAAAAGAGTCCATGAATATGTCTTAGAAATGTTCTCAGCAGAAAAAATGGCCACCGAATACCTAGAGCTGTATGAAAAAGTATTACAAGGACAGTACCTCAACAAGCATACCCCTATTAGCAAAAGACCTCAAAAAAGCCTGCTCCCTTTTTATGATTAACTAAACAAGCCCTCATAAAGCTATCAAGGTCGCTATGAAACAAGACGCCACAACCCTCCAAAGTAGTTACTGACTAACCCCAACCCGCATACCTAACCAATATACGTATACACGCATAACAACTACGTATACGTTAATATACCTACTCATTAAAGCCTAAATCATGCATTTTATATAATCAATCTAATTTAACATGTAAATATTTAAAGAAAATACAGGTTTTTGAGAAATTTTATACGTAATTTTACGTACTTTTAAATTATTTACTTACCTTTACAATACGTACTCACCATAAGTAATCTACGTATATGAAAAAGAACCAGATTATAGTAATAGGCAACGGAATGGCAGGATATAAGTTCTGCGAAAAAATGATAGCAGCCAATGGACTAGAAGAGAATGATATAAAGATATTTGGAGACGAACCACGTCCGGCGTATGACAGAGTCCACCTCTCTGAGTATTTTTCTGGAAAATCTGCAGATGATTTGTTACTGGCCTCTGCCGCTTGGTATGCAGAAAACAATATAGAATTAAGAACCGGTGAGAAAGTAACAGCGATAGACCGGGAAAAGAAAGAAATTACCACAGATAAATCAGTCACATACAGCTACGACAAACTTGTTTTGGCAACAGGATCTTCTTGCTTCTTTCCTCCTGTTAAAGGCATAGACAAAAAAGGTGTCATTGGCTACCGCACCATAGAAGACCTGGAAGATATAAAAGCATATGCGAGCAAATCAAAAACAGGAGCTGTTATAGGTGGCGGGCTTTTGGGGCTAGAAGCTGCAAAAGCATTGAATGATCTGGGACTAGAAACACATGTTATAGAATTCGCTCCACGCCTTATGCCAAGGCAGCTAGACGAAAAAGGTGCGGAAATACTAAAAGATAAAATAGAAGCTTTAGGTATACAGGTACATTTAAACAAAAACACACAAGACATAGCCGGAGATGGCAAAGTAGAAAAGATGGTCTTTGCTGACGGGACAGAACTAGAAGTTGACATGATTGTCGTTTCGGCAGGGATCAAACCAAGAGACGAGCTGGCTGATGTATGCGGACTTTCGAAAGGCCCTAGGGGTGGCATCGTTGTAAACGACCGTTTAGAAACAAATGACCCCGATATTTATGCCATTGGCGAGTCGGCTTTGCACAAGGGCATGATTTATGGACTGGTCGCTCCTGCATATGAAATGGCAGATGTCGTATGCTCGCTAATCACCGGCAAGGAAAAGACCTTCACAAGTTTTGACATGTCCACTAAATTAAAGCTTTTAGGTGTAGATGTTGCCAGCTTTGGAGACGCCATGGGCGATTTAAACCCTGGTAAAAGTAGGGCTATTGTTTATGAGGACAGATCTAAAGGAATTTACAAGAGAATCAATATCACCGAAGATGGTAAGTTTTTGATTGGCGGTATACTAGTGGGCGATGCTCAAGATTATAACATGCTTCTTCAAACAGCTAAAAACCACATGGTACTCCCTCCTGATCCAGAGGATTTGATCTTAGGGGCTCGTGGTGGAGAAGCAAACAACAGTAGCGTACTGGACTTGCCTGACGCCGCTCTTATCTGTTCTTGTGAGAACGTATCGAAAGGGGATATCTGCAATGCCATCACCTACAATGAAATTGCAGACACAGAAGGAATAAAGCAGTGTACCAAGGCTGGTACAGGTTGTGGTGGCTGCATGCCGATGGTCAACGACATATTAACTGCACAGTTGAAGTCATCTGGAAAAGAAGTTAAAAAAGACCTTTGCGAGCATTTTGAATATAGTCGCCAGGAATTGTTTGACATCATTAAAACCAAAAAGGTAAAATCGTACGAAGAGCTGCTTGACAAATACGGGAAAGGCGATGGCTGCGAAATTTGCAAACCAGCAGTTGCATCTTTAATGGCAAGTATCTGGAACGACATGATACTTCAGCAAGCTACGATCCAAGATACCAACGACAGGTTCTTGGCCAATATCCAAAAAGGTGGCTCATACTCAATTGTGCCAAGAGTAGCAGGTGGAGAAATCACACCAGAAAAACTAATTGTTCTAGGAAAAGTGGCCCAGAAATATGACCTGTATTGCAAGATTACAGGTGGCCAAAGAATTGACCTGTTTGGTGCTAAAGTTCATGAACTACCTATTATCTGGGAAGAGCTCATTGCTGCTGGCTTTGAAAGCGGCCATGCTTACGGAAAGTCTTTGAGAACGGTAAAAAGCTGCGTAGGGTCAAGTTGGTGCCGTTACGGACTACACGATTCAGTAACCTTTGCCATAGACATAGAAAATAGATATAAAGGCCTAAGAGCTCCTCACAAACTAAAAAGTGCTGTATCTGGCTGTGTCCGCGAATGCGCCGAAGCCCAATCGAAAGACTTTGGCATTATTGCCACTGACAAAGGGTGGAACTTATATGTTTGCGGAAACGGTGGAGCCAAGCCACAACATGCCAAATTGCTAGCTTCGGACATAGACTCTGAAACATGTATAAAATACATAGATAGGTTCTTAATGTTCTATATCCGCACAGCTGAACCACTAAACAGAACCTCTACTTGGCTAAATAAATTAGACGGCGGCATAGAGTACCTAAAAGATGTTGTAGTAAATGATTCTTTAGGCATTTGTGAAGAGCTTGAAAAAGACATGCAAAGCATAGTAGAAACCTACAAGTGTGAGTGGAAAGATGCCGTTGAAGATACTGAGAAAAGAAAGCGGTTTGCTCACTTTATCAATACAGACGAAGCAGACCCAACTGTAAACTACATCAGAAAACGTGGTCAAAAAATGCCTGTTGACTGGAACAAACCTGAAGAAGTAAATAATATTTAAACCGGATTGGCCAGTAGGCAGAATCCTTCATTAACCAAAATTATATTACCATGTTACTAGCTGAAGAAAAAGTTACCTGGACTAAAGCAGCACCAGTTTCTGAATTTGCAGAAAACTCAGGTGCATGTGTAAAGATTAACGGTGAACAAGTAGCTGTTTTTAACTTTACCCGACGTAATGAATGGTTTGCTACCCAAAACATGTGTCCACACAAGATGCAAATGATCTTATCCAGAGGCATGTTGGGAGACTGTAATGGTGAGCCTAAAGTGGCTTGCCCATTTCACAAAAAGACTTTTTCTCTGAAAACTGGTGAAAACCTGAACGGAGATTGTGGAACTATTAAAACATATCCAGTAAAAATAGAAGATGGCTATGTTTATATAGGGGTCAATGAATAAGTAAAACCGGCTGCCGCTTATCCGACTTTCCCTCATTATCCATAGGATGTAGTGGCAGCCTTATTACTGTTTTTCTGACAAACAACTGTCGCTTTTCCCGGGCTTCCCCTCATTTATTCCCGGGATTTGTGGCAGTTTGTTTTTTTATACCCAAACACATCAGGCCGCATATTGTTCTCGTCTTCCCCCTAACTCATCTTGTATTTCCATGCCAAGTTGACGGCAAATTTTAAAAAGGGTTTTTAGTCTATGCCAACAAGTGTGTTTTTTGTTAATAACCCTCAGGCCATTTCGAGCTGTTTCTGCTGCACGCTCCTTGTCTAGCAGTAGTTCTTGAATTTTACTTTCAATTTCACGAGCATCTGCCACAATGTAATCTAAACCCTGAGCAAACAAACCATCCGTATCCTCCCAAGGAGCTGATACAACAGGAATACCGCAAGCCATCGCTTCAAATATTCCATTAGCAGGTTTACCGGGTACAGATTCCAAATAAGATTTTTTCGGGATATGTACAGCTACAGAATGCCCCGCAAAAACATGTGGAATTTTATACGCTGCAATCCACTCTTTAAATGTGATATTACAGGAATCACACTTCTTGATAAAATCCTCAGGATACCCCACCCCATATAAAGTACTGGATACCTGAAGGCGTTCTGCAGGCTTCAGAAAAAAGTTTTTCAACCCATCAAACCTTTCTCCATTGCCCCAATTACCTACACATACCAAGTCCCCTTCTTTGGACTCACTTTCACGAGGGTAAAAAATCCGGCTATCTACAGCTTCGTGCCACACCCAAGCCTTGTCGGCCCAGCCATTTTTCAAATACATTTCACGCAAATAATTGCACCCGGCCAACACGCCATCATAATTTTGCAAACTAGCAATCACCGAACCTTCTTTTTCGGTCATTACCTTATGGCTTGAGTCGTGAAACAACAGCTTGTAAAAAGGGTTTGCCTTACGGTGTTCGCCTATTTTCCTAATGATTTCAGGATCTGTCCTCACATGGACAATGACCAGGTCGCAATCATCCAAAATCTCTTCTGGCTGAAATTTCTCGGTTTCATAAAAATTACTTATAAGTCGGTTATTATAAAAGCTTTTAAACTCCTTAACCGGAGCGTCGCCATAACAAGCCACTAGGTTCTCAATGCATTCCGATCTGACAGGTTCAAAAACTTTGACATCTTCGCCCCTGTGCAAAAACTCAGAAACCATCCCTCTTAAAAAGCCAGCTCCCGCAAAGTTCCACTCAGAAACCATAGAAGGATAAAACATTCTGATTTTCATATCCAGCCCCCTTTCCTGCTTTTAAAATTTTAGATCAAAAAAATGACTAATGTCAAAATTAAAACCACATATATAGAAAACAGGAGAAAGACTAGGAATGTTTGTTTCTATAACAAATCTAACAAACTAATAAAAGCATTTTTACCGTTTTTTTACAAACATTTTATAAACAATTGAGAATCTGATAAGTTAATTTAGTACATTAAACCAAGCCGATATGTCACAGTTTAAAACGGTATTGCTTATTGATGACGACAACATCAATAACTTTATAAATCAGAGACTGATAAAAAAAGCAGGTTTAGCACAAAAGGTAGAAGTTAGCACCAATGGCGAAGAAGGCCTCAAATTTATCAGAGAGACTTATAAATCAGGAAAAAATTGTCCAGACCTCATACTTTTAGATATAAATATGCCTGTAATGGATGGGTTTGACTTCATTAGGGTTTTTGAAAATATGGATTATATCAATAAAGACAAAACCAAAATTATAGTTCTTACGACATCTTCCAATAAAAAAGACATTCAGACTTTAAAAAAATTGGGGTGTATTAACTATATTAACAAACCTTTAACGGCCGAGAAACTATCAAGCTGTTTAGAAGGAAGTATAAGTTTAATTTAAGGAAACCTGTTATTAAGCATGTTTAAAGCATTTTTATATTTTTTATCTGTACTTTTCATTATAAAAACTTTCATTGGCTGTCAAACATTAGAAGGAGATAGCGAAAACAATTCACAAAGCACTGCATGGTTGTCTGGTACAGAAGAAGAGAAGTTTGTGCAAATTGAAAACCACCTTCGTGGTTTTGATGTTGCCATGGCTGAAACTGGATACAGGTATACGGAACTATACTGGGCGGGTAAAGATTTAAATTGGGAGTATGCAGATTACCAAGCAGGCAAAATTGAGCGTACCATAGAACTGGCCATGGAAAGAAGGCCAAGAAGGGCAAATACGGCGGAAGCTTTCTTAAGTACTTCTTTAGAGGAAGTAAAAGAAGCCATTGCCCAGGAAGACAGTGCTGTATTTGCAGAATCTTTTCAGTCCCTGACCCAAGGATGCAATAATTGTCATAGTATGGAAGGCATGGACTTTGTTAACATAGAAATCCCGAACAAACGTACCACACCAGTCAGGAAGAACAAAAATTAGCGTGTAATATTTAACCTATAACAGGCGGAGCACTGGCAGTCTCTGTATCATAAACAGGTATGGTAATTAAAACTTCCGTACCGTGTCCAAGCTTTGACTTGATATCAATACTTCCTTGGTGAAGTTCTAGTATCTTTTTTGCCAAAGCTAACCCTATGCCATGCCCATCAATGTTTCTTACTTCACTGGATCTAAAAAATGTCACAAAAACCTTTTCTAGGTCTTCAGATGAAATACCAACTCCACTATCCTTGATAGATATGCATAACCTTTGTCCATCCCGTAAGATGTCCAAAATTACTTTCTCTGTATGGCCTGAAAATTTCAAGGCATTTTCCAGAATATTTTTAAAGACTATAACCATTAGTTGTGCATTAGCCTTCACATACAGTGCTCTTTCACCTATATCCTTGGAAAGGTTTAATGTGATTTTTCTTCCGGCATACGCCTTTTCAAGCAATTCAATAGAAAGCTGAATCAATTCATCAATACGTTCTTTTTTAAAAGTAATTTTAGAGACGTCAAAACTGGCTTTGGCATAATTCAGCAAGCTTTCAGTAATAATCGAAAGCTTATCTATTTCTTCCTTCATACTTTCTAGCGCCGCCCGGTACTCTTCAGCACTCCTATTTTTCATGAGGGCAAATTGCAGCTCCCCTGAAATACTGGTTATAGGTGTCCTTAACTCATGCGAAGCATTGGATACAAAAGTTTTTTGCATATCAAATGCCTGTTGTAAACGGTCCAGCATTTGGTTAAAAGAGCTTGCCAGTTCACTGATTTCGTCATTCCCATTCCCTTCATTGACACGCTTGAACATATTGTTGGCATTGATCTCGGACATCTGACAAATGACCCCTTTGATTGGGAGCAAGCCTTGATAAACAAATATTCGACCAGCAATAAAGGTAACAAAAACAGACACAATAAAAGTAACAAGAAGAATAGCCAACAAATGATCTATTTTCTTTAGACCTGACACATCAACAGCAGATGCCACAATAACAAAATCGCCTTGATTGTCCTTGTAAAAAATTCCGGTAAACTGCCTGTCCCCTTCTGCATATTGAATCTTCTTTTTTGAACGAATTGTATTAATGACCTCATCTGGAACAACAAATTGGGGATCTTCCTTAACAAATACAGGCTGATTGTTCAGGTCATATATCTTAATAATTTCTTCAGGCAGGTTTTGGATATACTTTTTCTGATACCTCTCCAAGGCAGCAGCACTTAGTTCATCTGCTTCAAGGAAAATGTTGGCTGTGATATAAGCTCTTTTTTCCAATAAGTCATAAAAGTCATTTTTGATAAACTTTCCCGAAAAAAACAAAACGACAAAACAAAAAACCAACAAAATAAGCGAAAGAATACCAGTAAACTGAAGAGTGAGCCTGTCCTGTATTTTCATATTATTTTACTTTCAGTACATACCCCATGCCTTTCATAGTGTGAATTAGCTTGACAGGGTATTTTTTGTCTATTTTAGAACGCAAAAAATTGATATACACCTCTACAATATTACTGTCATAGTCATAATCCGTACCCCATATAACTTCTATTATCCTAGATTTTGAAAGAACCCTCCCTTTATTTTTCATCAAAAGCTCCAGTAAAGAAAATTCTTTTGCAGTAAGTTCCACTAAATTTCCATCACGACGGGCTTCTCGGGTTGCTGTATTTATTTCGAGACCATTAAACTGATAAACAATATCCTCAACCGGCTGCTTTATGCGCCCCAATGCTCTTATCCGCGCTAAAAATTCCTCAAGGCTAAAAGGTTTGGTAAGATAATCGTTAGCCCCAGAATCCAGCCCAGTAACAATATCTTCTGTAGTATCAAGGGCCGTAAGCATCAGCACAGGAGTCCGCACTTGTTCTTCCCTAATTATCCTGCAAAGGTCAATTCCATTGATTCCAGGCAAGATTAAATCCAGGATCATTACGTCATATTCATTGTTAACAGCCAAACGTTTTCCCATCGTCCCGTCATAGGCCACATCACAATCATAACCATTTTCGAGAAGCACCTTTTTGATCAGGTCTGAAACCTTCTGTTCATCTTCAACTATAAGAATTTTCATGCACTACTTTAACTCATTCAAAAAAAAGCAGGTTCCCGCCCATCAATAAATATGGAAAAATACATATAAAAAAGTACGATTTGGAGAAAACTACATAAAAATTTAAAAAAAACGAACATAAAAAAGTCAAACAGGTAAAATTTGCAGGAAAAGCCCTTACCTTTGCTATGTAAATAAAAATTATAATGGAAGAAATGACATTTCATGAACTTGGGATTTCACAGGAAGTATTGAAAGCCATAGATGATGCAGGGTATACCACTGCAACTCCTATCCAGGCCAAATCAATACCGGCAATTTTGCAAGGAGGTGATATCTTAGGGCAGGCTCAAACAGGAACGGGAAAAACAGCTGCGTTTACTATACCGGCTATAGAAAATATAGATCCTGACATTAAAGGTCTGCAAGTGATGGTAATGTGCCCTACCAGAGAGTTAGCGCTACAGGTTGCGGGCGAGGCACAAAAGTTATCAAAGTACAGAAAAGTAAAAGTGCTTTCTGTTTATGGAGGAGAGTCTATTGACTTTCAAATAAGGTCTCTACAAAGAGGTGCCCAAATGGTAGTAGGAACACCAGGAAGGATCATTGACCACCTAAACAGAAGGACGCTTGACTTAAGCAACCTAAAAATGATCATACTGGATGAGGCTGATGAAATGCTCAACATGGGATTCCGGGAAGACATTGAGACCATTTTAGATCACATGCCTGCCAAACGGCAAACGTTGCTATTTTCAGCAACCATGCCTGATGCTATTATGGCCATTACCCATAAGTACCAGAAAAACCCTTCGCTCATCAAAATCACAAGGGGACAATTAACGGTTTCTACCATAGAGCAGATCTACTTTGATATCAGAAGCTCAGTAAAAATGGAAATCATGACCCGGCTGATTGAGCTTTACGACTTCAAGCTTATGCTGGTATTTTGTAATCAAAAAACCAAAGTAGACGAAGTAACCGAAGAGCTAAAGTCCAAAGGGTTCAGTGCTGAAGGTCTACATGGAGATATGCGACAAGGCCAACGAACTATTACCATGAATATGTTTCGCAAAGGCGACATTAACATATTGGTCGCTACAGATGTAGCAGCCAGAGGTATAGACGTAGAAGGTGTAGATGCTGTGTTTAACTTTGACCTACCGCAAGATGTCGAGTATTATGTTCACAGAATCGGACGTACTGGCCGTGCGGGCAAAACTGGTAAAGCATTTAGCTTCATTACAGGACGTAAAGAAGCAGACCGCTTAAGAAGTATTGAAAGACATACTAAAGTAAAACTACAGAAAGGCACTATTCCTGGCCGTGAAGAACTGGAAGCAGTACGCCATAAGAAAGTAATCACTTTGGTAGGTAAACAAAAATCTTCCGGTGAACTTGACTCATACTATAAACTAATAGAAAAATTCACCGCCGAAGGGTTTTCTCTAGAAGATCTTGCGGCCGCATTTCTCCTCAAACATTTTCCTCCAGAAAGCGAAACTGAAGAAATCACCCAATTTAGCAGCGACAAAGGCGGAAGCAGAAGTAAAGAAAAAAGAGGGAAAAATGGAAGAAGAAGATCCGGAAATGTTGGAATGACCAGACTGTTTTTAAATGTAGGTACCAAAGACAGGGTCAGGCCTGGAGATATCGTAGGCGCACTGGCAGGTGAAACTAAAATAGCAGGAAGAGATATCGGTGTTATTGAAATATTTGATAAATTTTCTTTTGTTGAAGTTCCCAAAAAAGATGCAGATGGTGTCTTAAGAGGAATGGGCGGTGCCAAAATAAAAGGAAAAACTGTAAATATTGAAGTAGCCAAATAAATGCAAATCTTCTACCTTCCGGATTTCTCTGAAGGAAACAATATATTATCTGAAGAAGAATCCAGACACTGTATAAATGTACTCAGGCATAAAAAAGATGACCTGATCCACGTAACAGATGGTAAAGGAAACTTATTTTCTGCATTAATAACTACTGCACACAGTAAAAAATGTGCTATAAGCATAAAAGAATCCCTACCGGTCAACAACCGGAGGGATTTTTCTATTGAAATTGCCTTAGCCCCCGTAAAAAGTGCAGACAGAAATGAATGGTTTGTAGAAAAGTGCGTAGAGCTGGGAGTTGACAAAATCCATTTCATCCATTGCGAAAACTCCGAAAGAAGGCACTTGAACCCCGCTCGGATGGAAAGGATTGCAATAAGTGCCATGAAGCAATCGTTAAACTTTAACCTGCCCAAAATTTCCGAGCTACAGAAGTTTAATAACTTCTTAGCATCTTTAAACGATATGGACATTCAGAAGTTTATAGCTTGGGTAGATAAAGAACAAAGGAACAAGCATTTGTTCAATGTAGCAGAAAAAAAAGGAAAATACCTAGTACTGATCGGCCCAGAAGGCGATTTTTCTGAAAAAGAAATAAATCTAGCTATTGAGTGCGGCTTTACTCCTATAAGTTTGGGAAACAGCCGACTCAGAACCGAAACAGCAGGCATTGCTACATGTCATATACTTAATCTTGTAAATGATATTTAAACATGAAGAAAAGCATTTTTCTTTTAATTTTTTCACTACAATTGGTTTTAACGGGGGGCGCCTGTGCACAAAACCACGCTTTCAAAATTGCAAAACTAAAATATGGCGGCGGCGGCGACTGGTATGCCAATAAAACCTCCTTGCCTAACCTTATAGAATTTTGCAACAAAAACCTTAACACCAATATTGCGCCTGAAGAGGATGTTGTTGAAGTAGGAAGCCCAGACCTCTTTACGTATCCATTTGTTCACATGACAGGTCACGGAAATGTTGTTTTTACAGAAGAGGATGCAAGAAACCTGCGAAACTACCTAACAAGTGGAGGTTTTCTACATATAGATGACAACTATGGGATGGATCAATTTATAAGATTGGAACTAAAAAAGGTTTTTCCTGAACATGAGTTAGTGGAACTGCCGTTTGACCATCCAATTTATCATCAAAAATACCCATTCCCCAAAGGACTCCCTAAAGTTCATGAGCATGACAACAAACCGCCTCAGGGTTTTGGCATTATACACGAAGGCCGTTTGGTACTTTTCTATTCTTACGAAACAGACCTAGGGAACGGCTGGGAAGACCAGTCTGTACACAATGATCCGGAAGAGATCAGGCAAAAAGCGCTGCAAATGGGAGCAAACTTAGTATCTTTTGCCCTTACTTCTTTCTAACAGGTCCCTGCACTGCTTAATACTAGCTAAAGAAATGATAAATATAAATAGCTGACAAAGCACTGGTAACAGTAATAAAAGAAATTAACGCAGCTCTCACTACCCTTTGCTTATAAGTAAGCCCAACATGCGGAAAAAGCCCAAATACGAAACCTGTCAATAATGCTATACACCCATAGAGCAAAGCTCCGGCAAAAAACGTGTACAAATAGAGCTTAACCAAGTCACTCATGAGCGAAAGCTTCTTACCTTCTATAGATACAGCCAAAGAAGTATTGACCAAAAGCGATACAAAAGAAAAAACAACTAATTTACTCCAATTATTTACTCCTAATGATAATGTTTTCATTGCAGCATTTTTTAAAAATGACTAGTACGCAAAATTAGATAAAAAGTATGTTTAAAATGGTTTAAAAAGTAATACTTTTTATAAAGTATAGATAAATTTTATTAATTTTGAACCGATTATATATAAAAGAAGTTCCATACTTTATCCTCTACAAAACAATTACCGGAAATACCGGTTTTAGTGAAGGATCAAATTTTAAATCAGATAAAAAGTGGCAGTTTTAATTTTCTTTGTGGCTCATTGGTATTTAAGCCTATTTAGCCAAACATTTTTCCTTCACCGATATGGTGCTCATAAGATGTTTCACATGTCCCCATTTTGGGAGAAGTTTTTTTATGTAGTTCTATATGTAACCCAAGGGTCGTCATATCTAAACCCAAGAGCTTATGCCATCCTCCACAGGATGCATCATGCCTATAGTGATACGGAAAAAGACCCGCACTCCCCACACTTCTATCAGAATCCATTTTCAATGATGTGGGTAACCAAGAGTATTTATAACGATTACCTAAAGAGAAGGAAGTCCGCAGAAGACAGATTCTCTAAAGATGTTCCTGAGTGGAGGCTAATTGACAGAATGGGTGACACTTGGACTTCCAGAATAGTATTTGGAACTCTCTATGTATTGTTCTATGTAGCTTTTGCTACCCAATGGTGGATGTACTTATTGCTACCTGTACACTTTTTGATGGGGCCTGTGCATGGTGCTATTGTAAACTGGTGTGGTCATAAGTACGGATATTCAAATTTTGACAACAATGACAAGTCAAAAAACTCACTCATCTTTGATTTTCTGATGGGTGGCGAATTGTTTCAAAACAACCACCACAAATACGGTGACAGGCCAAACTTTGCCATGAAGTGGTTTGAACTAGACCCGACTTATCCGGTCATAAAAATCTTGAACTTGTTTAGAATTATCAGGCTCAACAAAAGTTGACCAATAAACAGATACAAATCAAAAAGCGACAATTTATAGTTGTCGCTTTTTTTATGCTATCAAATAGCTTTCGGTTTAAAATGAAGAAAGCATTTATACAATTCCCCAAAAGACTGTAAATTTACGCTATGAACTTAGACACTTCAAATAGAACCTATAGGCAATTGATGGGAAACGGGTTAATTTACTCAGTTCCTCGTTTCCAAAGAGATTATAGCTGGACCCCTTCAGAATGGGATGACCTGTGGAGGGACATTGAGCTATTATTTGAAGAAGATGGAGAGCAAGAACACTATATGGGCTATTTAGTCCTGCAGTCTAAAGACAGTAAAAACTTTGATGTCATTGATGGTCAGCAAAGGCTAACCACATTAAGCATGCTGGTTTTAGCGATATTAGGAAACATCCAAAAGCTAATAGACAATGATAATGAAAAGGATAAAAATCAGCAAAGATTAATTCAGTTAAGGAATTCATTTATCGGGTATTTAGACCCAGTCACCCTTATCCCCAAAAGCAAGCTCAATTTAAACCGAAACAACGATAATTTGTACCAGCGGTATTTAGTACCGCTAGAGCCCACTCCTAAAAGAAACCTTAAAGCCACTGAGCATTTGATGAGAAAGGCATATGACTGGTTTTTTGATGCTATTCGAGAAAGGTTCAAAACTAACAACAAGGGAGAAGTGTATGCTCAATTCATCGATTCGCTTTCCGACAAACTTTTTTTTACTGTTATTACGGTAAATGATGAATTAAACGCATATAAAGTTTTTGAGACTTTAAATGCAAGAGGCGTCAAACTGTCTTCTACAGATTTATTAAAAAATTACCTTTTTTCAGTTGTACACAACCAAGGAACAGATGAACACGAAATGAGTGAACTGGACAACAGATGGGAAAGACTAGTAGGGCTAATAGGTAGTGGAAGCTTACCTGATTTTCTTCGTGCATATTGGAACAGCCAAAACCGTTTTGTAAGGCATTCAGAACTGTTTAAGAGAGTAAGAGAAAAAATCACTACAAAAGGTAAAGTATTCGCTTTGGTTAGAGACATTGAGAAAAATGCAGATGTTTATGCCGCACTGCCTAACCCAGAAGACAGTTTATGGAATCCAGAACAAGGAGGTTATATCAAAAATCTCAAAATGTTTAATGTAAGGCAACTCTACCCGTTATTGCTTGCAGCCTTTCAAAAATTAGATAACCAAGGTTTTACAAAGCTCCTCAAAGCTTGTTGTGTGATTTCTTTCCGCTACAACGTTATCGGAAACCTTGCAACAAATGAACAAGAAAGGGTCTACAACAAAGTAGCAGTAAGTATTTCAGAAGGAAAAATTTCTAGTATTCAAGAGATGTTGGAGGCGTTAAAACCTCTTTATGTATCTGATGATAAATTTAAAAATGACTTTTCTGACAAAGAACTACGAACAACACAAACCAGAAATAAACGAATCGTCAGATATATACTCTTTGAAATAGAAAAATACACTTCAGGTAATTCCTATGACTTTGAAAGTGACTCTTACAATATTGAACACATAATGCCTGAAGCTTTAGGAGACGAATGGACGCATATTGATGAAAAAGATCATGAGCAGTTTATCTACCGCTTAGGGAACATGACGATATTAAATAAATCAGAAAACAGGTCAATTGGTAATGCTTCTTTTAAAAATAAAATGAGGAGCTACGAAACCAGTGAGTTTCAAATTACCAACAGAATAGCCAGAGAGAACAGCGACTGGAACCCTTCCCGAATAAAGGTTCATCAAAAATGGCTAGCCAGGCAGGCTTCCGCTATCTGGAGGATATCACAGCTTGATTAAACCTTAATTACGCGACAGGTTTTATCATGAGGATCAAAGTAACAGTAAATTAGCTCTTTGGCTCGCAAAACATAGAAGTACTAGGGTTAAGACACAAATGTGAGCGAAGCGACTGATTTCAGAAAGTTCTATTGCATATTTCAGGTTAAAACTATAGCAACATGTTACGTTATCATGCCTATCACAAAAAAATCAGATATACATGATAACTTACCCACCTTGTGTGACGTTTTAGAGAAAACTTTTAGTTCTTTTGTTGTAGAACTAAAAAAACTAATTACCTTTACCAAACAATAATTAATGTGGAGCAGCATAGAGAGAAAATAGAGCATTATGGAGTAATAATGGAAGGGATGGGATTAAGTCCTGTGGCAGCTAGGGTATTTGTATACCTACTGCTATCTCCAAACCAATTAGTAACTTTTGATGACTTGGTAAATTACTTCAATGTAAGCAAAAGTGCAATTTCTAATGCCATCAAATGGTTAACAACATCTCAAATGATAGAGGCTAAAACCATTGGAGGACAAAGAAAACGCTACTTTTCTGCAGATTTCAAGGTATTTTACAACGAGCAGCAAATGTCACAAAAATTTTCATTAATGCATACGCTACTCGATGATGTACGCGCAACAAGAGGACTTGACGATGAGTTTGGTAAAGAACTTGACAACATCTCTACCTTATATAAAATGCTGATGGTAGAAATACCAATTATCATTGAAAGATGGAAACGAATGACAGACTTCGATAAAGAAAAATAAGTTTTTTTACCCTTTTAGTTCTTATTGTAAAGAACTAAAAGAATAATCATAAACCAAGATGATTTAAATCATAATATAATGACCAAAGCCATATACCTACTCACAGGATTAATCTTCCTGATTTATTTACCAGCAAGGGCAGATAAATGGACATTGGAAAAATGTCTTGAATATGCGGAAAAACATAACAAAGACTTAATTGCAAAAGCCAATAGTGTAACCATTTCAGACAAGGAAAGAAAGGCCGCAATAGCAAATTTGCTCCCAGAAATAGAAGGTAGAGCAGGCACTGACTATTACTGGCAAATTCCGGTACAAGTCTTACCAGGTGAACTTGTAGGACAACCGGGAACCTTTGTACCTGTTCGAATGGGAACACCTTGGATGGGAAATATTGGAGTAGAGGCAAGCTTGGGGCTGTTAAATGCAGCCAGTTGGCAAAACATACGGCTAGCAAGGTTACAGCAACAAGTAACGAAACAAGAATACAGTTCTTTAATAAAAGCTCTAAAGAAAAATGTACAGATGTCTTTTTACAATGTACAGCACCAAAGAAAATCTGTTGAGACAGCTAAGGCTATACACCAAAACTATGAGGAAATACATCGTTTAATCCGTTCACAATTTGAACGCGGACACACAGACCAAATTGCCTTAAACCAATCATCTACTATTTTGAAAGATAGGGAAAATGAGCTAGAGCAGGCAGAACACACATACCAAGCGGCATTGCTTGATCTTAAGTTCTGGATGGGCTTTCCGCTGGATGAAGCGCTTGAAATAGCAGAAACCGAAAGACCTAGATTATACAATCAGGACACATATGATCCCAGTCTGCTACCAGATTTTGAGATGAGGCAGTTCAATGTCGCATTGATGAGGCAAAGGTACCGTTCTACCCTATCGCACTTAGTACCTTCTATAAGTATAAATAGCAGCTATAGGCGATTAGGTTTCGGAGAATCTGCTGATTTCATTACACAAAGCCAGTGGTTTACCTCGGCATTTATTGGTGTACAGCTACGAGTACCAATTTTTTCCCTCAACAATATGGTTTACCAAACTTCTATCCATAAAAACAGGTGGGAACAAGCGCAAGATGAATTTGATGCTTATCAAGAGCAACAAAAAAAGAGGTTCTTACAAGAAGAAATTAAGCTACAACAAGCTCAGGGAAACATAAAGAGGCAGAAAGAAAAACTGGAGCTGGCTCAACAAAATGAACATCTTTCTATACTAAAAATTGAAAGGGGCATTATTGACATGATCCAGCTTAGACAAATACAGCAAGATTTAACAATGGCAAGCGAGCAACTCAACCAGGCTGAGCTACAGTATTTACAACACTATGTAGAAATAAGTTATTTACAAAACCAATAATACCCATGTATAAATATATAATTATACTAGCAGTAATCCTTCTATACTCCTGCGGCAGTAAAACACAAACCTACGTGGTAGGTGAAGAAGCATTGAACGAAGCGGTATATGCTTCTGGAGAAGTTATGCCCGCAGAGTATTACTTCTTAAGAACAAGCTCTGCCGACCGTATCTTAAGGTCTTTGGTCAAGGAAGGTGACACGATAAAGCAAGGAGATGTCATTTCAGTGATAGGTACTTCTAGCGAAAACAAGCAATTGGACATCCTTACCAGACAAGTGATCCTGGCACAGCAAAATGTGAGTGAGAATTCGGCTCAGCTAAACGAACTCCAAGGGAGAATAAGGCTAGCCAGGCAGAAATACAAACAAGACTCCCTTTCTGCTGAAAGATACAAAGAGTTAGCTGAAGAACGGGCTGTCTCTCAAAGGGAATACGAACAGGCCAAATTACAAGCAGAAGGAAGCCGTACAGAGTATAAAAACCTCCAACTCCAATATAAAACTCAGAAAATCCAGTTGGAAGACAGGCTTTTGAATGCCGAACAACAATTGGCCGTGCTCAAACAGTCTAGGGAAGGAAAAGTTCTCACAACCCCCATAAACGGCATTGTTTATAGATTATATTTGGAGGAAGGGGAACTCGTACAGCCACATGAGCCGGTCGCGATGGTAGGTTTACAAAATCAATACAAGCTGGAGCTGTTGGTTGATGAAAGAGATATCAACAGAATAAGAGTAGGTCAAAAGGTATATTTCGAAACAGATGCGTATGCAAATCAACATTTTGAAGCCAAGATAAAAAAGATCATTTCAGTACTACAGAGAGAAACAAGAAGTTTTGCTGTAGAGGCAGAGGTGCTTTCGAAAGAACTTTTTTATCCAAAGTCATCGGTGGAAGCGAATATCCTAATCAGGGAAAACGCAAAAGTATTAGTTATCCCGAACGAATACCTATTCCCAGGGGATTCAGTGGCAGTGAAGCATACAGATGGCACTATTACCAAGCAAAAGGTTTCTACCGGTATTACAGCAAAAAGAATGACAGAAATAACACAAGGCTTGAACAAAGGTGAGGTAATTGTAAAACCTGAACAGTGAGTTTCGTAAACACTAAAACTTAAGAAACGTGAAGTTTATAAAAGATTTCAGGCTTGCGGCATCTATTGCTTTTACCCATATGCAGGCCAAGCTCAAGCAAACAATTATTGCTACCATAGGTGTTACCTTCGGCATTACCGTTTTTATATTTATGGTAAGCTTTATTACCGGAACAAATCAGTATATGGAGGACATTGCTTTTGAGCAATCTCCACACCTCCGCTTATATAATGAAACTGAAATAGCGGACAAGAGTATCCTTGATCATATAAACCCCAACGCACTGAACATTGTGCACCACATGAAGCCCAAAGATATCATGCTAAACCTCAAAGATGGTAAACAAATAGCACAAGATATCAAGGGAGATGCCCAGGTGGAAGTAGTATCTGCATCGGTAAACTCCCAAGTGTTTTATAGATTTGGATCCAGTTCGATCAATGGCATGGTCAATGGGATAGAATTTGAAAAAGAAGATGCCATGTTCAACCTATCTGAAAAACTCGTAGATGGCAGTTTCAGAGAGTTATCGACCCGACCTAACAGTATGGTCATGGGGGTAGGTTTGGCAGAAAGGTTAAACGTAAAAACAGGTGACCGCATAAGGGTTACAACAGAAAAAGGCAACAACTTTTTGGTCACCGTAGTTGGAACCTTTAAAACCGGTTTAACAGAAGTTGATCGAAGGCAAAGTTATGCCAACATCAATACTGTTCAACGTTTCTTAAATGTACCAGCCTCATATGTTACCGATATAAAAGTAAAGCTTTATGATCGTGAACTAGCCCCTTCTATTTCAAAAGAGTTACAAAAAACATATGGATTTCAAGGTTCTGATTGGAGGCAAGACAATGCAGCCTTGCTGGATGGACAGGGGCTGAGAAACATGATTACTTATGGAACCGCCATCACGATTTTATTAGTAGCAGGTTTTGGCATATACAACATTCTCACCATGATGATTTATGAGAAAATGAAAGACATAGCCATACTTAAGGCCATGGGTTTTTCCGATTCTGACATACGCTGGGTATTCATGACTCAAGCATTGGTAATAGGTGCCGCAGGAGCCATTGTCGGGCTACTGTTTGGCTTTTTGGCTGCATATGGGCTTTCTCAGGTTCCATTCGAAAGCGATGTAATGGTCACCATAGATCATATGCCCGTAAATTTTGATATTATTTTCTACATTACTGGATTTACATTTGGTATAGTAACTACCACACTTTCAGGGTTCATACCTTCCCGAAAAGCAGCCAATGTAGATCCAATAAGCATATTAAGAGGATAAGTATGAACCTACTTGAAGCACAAAAAGTAAATAAGTATTTCTATGAACCTACAAAGTTCCACGTCCTTAAGGACCTAACTTTTGGAATAGAAAAAGGCAAGTTTGTATCTATAACAGGAAAATCTGGAAGTGGAAAATCTACACTTATGTATTTGTTATCTACTATGGATACAGACTTTGAAGGAAGTATTAAAATTAATGGTGAAGAGATAAAAGGCAAAAGCAACAACTGGCTAGCAAACTTCAGAAACTCAAACATAGGGTTTGTTTTTCAGTTCCACTACCTCTTACCGGAGTTTACAGCTTTGCAAAATGTTATGTTACCAGCATTAAAGTTGAACGCATATTCTAAAACAGAAGTCGAAAGCCGCGCCTTTGATTTACTGAAACTACTTGGTGTGGAGGATCAGGCAAAAAAAAGGGCATCGCTCCTATCTGGTGGCCAACAACAAAGAGTAGCCATTGCCAGGGCATTGATCAATGACCCGCTGATTGTTATGGGTGATGAACCAACAGGAAACCTAGACACTTATAATGCTGGCATTGTGCTTGACCTTTTTAGAAAACTATCTTCTGAAAAAGGACAAACTATGCTCATGGTTACCCATGATGATGAGTTTGCAGAGCAATCGGATCAAATTATACACCTAACCGATGGACAATTGCTATAAGTCTTATATCAAAATAATAAAATAAAAAATAAGCCCGAAATTGAGAAGTAGGAATTCCTACTTCTCAATTTCGGGCTTTAAAGAACCTTTATAAAACATCAAATAGCATTATACCGCCGGAGCGCTTTCTGACGCTTTCTGAGCTTCTTTAAGCTTTTTCTTTTCATTAATTTTTTGGATAGCAAAAAATGCTGCAGCTCCCCCTACTACTAATAAAGTAATACCCAACACTGGCCTGTAATAAATCCATGCCAAAGAAATAGTAACAAATGAAATAGAGAATGAGGCAAGTCCAGAAATAATCCCAATTCCTACAGCTAAAATATTGCCTATAAAAGGAACAACATCTCCAATGACAGAAATAGGCTTTAATACCATTCCAAAACCAGCATACATAATAAACAGGCCAACAAAACGCAACAACCAAGTAGTAGTAGTATTTGTAGACTTAGCGCTATCAAACATACTTTCTGCAGATACATTACCCATAGAAAGCATAAACACATTTCCCCCTGCCTTTGCTTTATATGGCTCAAAACTATTGCTTACCTGTCTCGCAATTAAACTAACGTCTGAAGGGCTCACCACTTGAAAACTTACCTTCATATCTCCCACCTGTGGGTTACTTATGTCGTCACCTATAAATATTACGTTTTCAGACAGCTTGGCATTAGGAACCTTGGTAGTATCTACCGACTCAAGTTCAAGCGTCTTAAAGGCATTAATTTGGTCTACAAGACCAGAAGAGAGTTTAAATGCCCCTAACTCAACATTTGACGCAGTCCTGGAAGTAGCTTTGTATTTAAATTCAGAAGGGTTCTCATGTCCTTCAGTTTTTTTAAAATTATTAGAATTTACAGGTGAAGAAGCCCAAGACTTTTCATAAGAATAAGTAGTAGTAGTCTCTTCTGAACCACCTAGCTTCTTCTCGCTTTTACTGTCGCGCTTCTCTACCCACTGATACATTTCTACATTTCTCCTAAGCTTAATCCCATTTACAGAAACATCAAACAAGTTATCTTCTAAAATTTCCTCTGTATTGGCTTTCCCTGTCAAATGTACCAATGCTCCTTCATGGTCAGGGTTAACATTGTCGTTATCAATACTGACTACCGCACCTGCACCTTCCTCCAAGGTTTTGGCTGTTTTCACCGCTCTCCCCTCGTTCCACCAAAGAAGGTATACCGAACCAACTACACAGACAATTCCAAATAAAATTCCTTTAAATGCTCCTCCTAGCCTTGAAAGCCAAGATTGAGAAGTAACTTCTGTAAAAGAGTCGTTGTTTCCCATAGTTTAATTTTTTACAAAGTTTAATACAGTTTAAGTAAGAAAAGAATAATAAATAAAGATAGACAGATAAAATGTTTTAAAAAAATATTACACAAATAATAACTCGATAAAATCTATACTGAACAGGATAAATACCGCTACAAACTAAACTAGCTAAGCAAACAGTTTACGATCAAAAAAAATATCATTTAGGATAATTTGATTGCCTGTAGAACACCTTAATGAATATGGCCCTTGTTCTAAAACAAAACATTTAACCAAATTTCAACAAAGAGAAAAAAACATACATAATTTGACCTCTAATATTCAAAAAACCTTATCTTACCAATTAGCGAAAACTACACGGGGTATTTAAGCGTTATTTGCTACAATGAAATATCGGCTGACCATATTAGCACTCTTTTTTGTTCTGAAGCTATTCGCCTCCGGCAATCCCATTTCAGGTGTACTGCTGGATGCTGTCAGCAAAGAGCCTCTTGCTTATGCCAATATCGATATTTCAGGAAAAGGAAGAACTTATACGACAGACAGCCTCGGCCGATTTGTAATAAAAAATATTGCCCCAGAAGACACATTAGAATTTTCCCTCCTTGGATATGAAACGCTAAAAATGGCAGCCAATCAGGACGTAAGCAATGTATTCTTACAGCCTAGTGACATGCTTTTAGACGAGGTACAGGTACTTGCCAATTCACTAACAGCGAAAGAGGTGGTACAGATAGCCCAACAAAACTTTATAAAAAACCTATCATCAGGACCAGCTAAAAAGCGTTTATTCTTTCACACCTATGAAAAAATACCATTTCCCGAAGATAATCAAATCAATCTAAAGAGGTCAAACTTTGCTGGGATGGATAAGAAAACATTCTTAGACCTATACAGAAAACTACCCAATGAATTTGTAGAATACCAAAATGCTATAGTTGACCTATACACTTACAATCAAGAAGCCAAACTGGTACCAATCGATGGTATTTCTTTAGAGAGTGCGTCCGAGCAGAAATTAATGAAAGAATTTGGCATTGAATTGTCAGATTTTTTCAAAGACATTGAAGAAACCATTGACAATGAAGAAGTTTATTATAAAATACGTACTGGAATATTAAGTCGAAAGTTTCATGGAAACAGTGAGCATAAGGCAGCATGGGAATCTAACAAGACAGATACGGTACACATAACAGCACCAACAAAATATGTTAAAGCTGATATTATGCTTTTGATAAGAGACTATGCCAACATCGAAAGCAAGAACTGGGAATTCTTAAACAACCCTAAGAAATACAATTACACACTGGAGTTGACGCACCTCAACAATCAACAAACTTATAAAATTGATTTCTCGCCTAAGAAAAAGGGTTTATTTGAAGGTAAAATGTACGTCTCAACGTCTGATTATGCTATTCTTCAGCTAGATTTTGCCTATGCCCAGGACAAACAAACAGAAAAGTTTCAAATGTTTGGAGTAGGCCATTCTATGGATTTTAAACAAGCTCGTGTGGTCTTTGAAAAAGATACTTCTGGCTATTACGTAAAGTACATAGCTGCCAGGGAACATGAAACAGCTTCTATAGAGCGGACAATATCAATTACGAAAAATCAAAAACGTTTTCTTATTGATAAAAAGTTGAGTGAAATAAAAATGGACCTTCAGCTAACTTTTCATGCTGACAGTTACTGGGAATTACTGGTTCTTGAAAAATCGCCTATCGACCAACAACAATTTAATAATGCAGAGCAACCAGAAGCAGTAAAGTACAGGAAAGAACTAACAGCAAATCCTATTACACGGGAAAACATCACAGATTTGACCCCATTGAAAGACTTAAAAAAACTCCGTCAAAGGAAATAAGTAAAAAAGCCGACTGGGAGTCCAAGCCGGCTTTAAAGGTTGTTAAAAAAAATTAATTTACGATAACTTCTTCATGTCTTCCTTTTGTTTGGGAAGCCGATATTACATCATTAATATATTTCTCACATACTTGGTAAGCATCATACTCTTGGAACTCTTTGCTTAACTTTTCTACATTTTGTGCATATACTTTATTAGACAACACATCCCTAACCGCTTTGCCCAACTGCGCTGATGTAGGCGTATCTGTACCCAAATTCACTCCTAGTTTAAAATAACCTATCCTAGCAGTAATTTCATTTTTACCTTCATTCAACCCAGCAGCGACCAAAGGAACACCATGCGACAAGGCCATAAGCGTGCTACCATAACCTCCGTTGGTTATATACAAGTCACATTTAGGCATGATATAATCAAAGTCAACAAAATCTTCTACAATAATATTATCTTTACCATACTTGTTCCGTATTTCTTCAGTGTTAGCCCCTCCTGTTGCAACAATTACCAAACTATTTGAGTCTTTTAAAGCTTCTAAAGCAGGTATCATCAACTTTTCAGGCTCTTTGTTGTCTACTGTCCCCTGAGAAACCAAAATTACCTTGTCGTATTTTGACAACTTCTCTTCATGCTCAAAAGTATTTTCAGCAGTAGGTTTCTTATAAGGTAGCAAAGGCCCAACAAATTTAACTTTATGGCTCATATCGCTCCTCTTATATTCAAACCCTAGCACACCACTTTGAAGAAAAAGGCTAGGGTACCTGACGGCAACATCAAAAATCACATCATTAACCGGCTCCAGCCCATACTTTTTTAATATTTTATTGAACTCTACCGTCCCCTCTTTGAAAATCATATTCTTGGACATAAACCTCATAAGCCCTTGTTTAATTTTGGCTACGGCACCTTCTTCAGGCGCAATGCCCAATCCATAAGGGGCTAGGTCCTTTGAGGACTCCATGAGAGGCATTACCCCTACACATATTACTGGTATGTTGAGTAAATTTTTTATCAGATAATTAGCTGCAAATCCAGAGTCACAAACAACCAAATCAAAATCATACGATTCTTTGATTTCTTTAACATCCTCATAGTACTCCGGCGACCGTCCAATAAACACGTTCTTAATATCGAACTTGATCTTTTTTACAGTACTTTTAAGCTTTGCTCTTTCTGGAAAGACATCATCGAGGGTATCTTGAGTTAACTCTTTAGCCCTTTTTGTAGCATAATGGGAAATATCAAGCTTACGTAACTTGTCTGCATAATGACTACCAGTGTACCAGCGCACTTCAAACCCCTGCTCCTTAAGGTGCATTGCCAAACCAGTCAAAGGGTTAAAGTGTCCATCAAAAGGAGCGGTAGCAAAAAGTAATTTCTTAGACATATGAAAGTATTTTTATTAAGCGGATATGAGTTTTGATTAAATACAAAACTAAAAAAACATTAGAGAAAAGACTGCTTTTACAGCTATGATAATATAGACAGGCACATATGCCCCACAATGTAAGGCTTCTTTAACTACCAAAGAAAGCCACAACGACAAAATAGAGGCCGTGCGTTAGTCTTTATATTTTCTGTTGAACACCTCGCTTAAAATAAAAGCTTCTTTGGCACTCTGTGGATTTTTCAGCATTTCCAGTACATGGCCATAAGCAAGTGGCTTTTTACTTTCTTCTGTTGACTCAGGTTCTCTTCTTTTTTGCTCTGCCTGTGACTTATACTGACGACGTGAACTTTTATATTGCTCGCTTAAATTTTCTGTTTTTTTAAGCTTCTCAGCCTTTAGTTTAGGTATTTGCTTTGGAGTTTCCTCAGTGCTCTCTTGGCTACTCTTTTGAGGTTTAGGTCTTGGCTCTTCTACCCTTTCCCTCCCCCTTTCGATTTCCTGAAGAATGTCTTCAAAAGAAAAAACAGGTTTAGGTTCAGGAGCTTTATCCTGTCGTTCTTCCCAGTGTTGTGGACGCTGTTCCACTGGACGCTGTGGCTGCTGTTGAGGCTCTTCTTCAGGAAGCGGGGTTTCCTTACTTTTCTTGGTGCCTTTCATAAACTGATAAATAAAGTATATGATCAGCAACACCACATATACATAAAGCTTTATATCTTCTCCCATATGCAAATCTAAAAAATTTCAGTGATTTGCCTACAAAAAAATATGACAAACACACGCACCTTTTAACCCTGAAGGTCTTTGAGGGTTCACTATAAATGGAAAAAGATTATAGGCAAGAACTTAAATAATTAATATACAACACATTGCACCATTAAAAAAAACTATATCCAATCAAATTTTAAGCGTTTTTCGTAACGCCCTATGCTATATATCATAGAGAACTCATATTTCAAAAATAGAATACTTAATTATGTAAATTTGCGCTTCCTACATGTAAACCAAAGAGTTTAGACCAAGTATAGAATGTCAAAGATTTTCGTTTCAGCTATCTTCTATCTATCATTCTTTTATAGTCTGCCAGGGCAAACTATAAACAGCGATAAAGCCATTTATCAATATGCAAAAGATTGTAACTTCAGGGGGGGTGAAGAGGATAAATGCAAAAAAGGTATTCAGAAGGCTGACTCTATGTCAAAAACAAAAGATTATTACCTAAGAATAGGATATACTACCTTCAGTCCTACTATTATTAAAACTTATCACTATTTGCTACAAAAAAAGTATGGGTTAACTCCATATAGCACAGGATGCAAAATACTAAACACAGAAAGTTGTTGTTTTATAAAACGGTCAGAAGATATCCTTGATCAAAGGTTCGGAGAAAACTTCTTAAAAAAGATAGAGCAGGAAGCTGATAGTTTAGACGCAAAAAAACTTGGGTATTTACCACCCAAATATTTGGGTAAGGAAAGGGTTCTTGAAAAACACCTATATGCGAAACTAAAAAAGTCTTTTTCTAAAGCCGAACCCAAAGGCGAACTATCTTTTATAGTCCGTTTTGAAATTGATAGCACAGGAAAGGTAAAGCAGGTAAAACCTGATCATGTTGAGGAGCATGAAAAGCAGTTGCTAAAAAAGACGGTCAGATTAATAAAAAAGAAAGGACTTTTTAAGCCAGCACAATTTAACAGCAAGGATGTATCCGTTTGGTATAGGCTCCAGGTAGACCATTTTTTTCTGAAAGAAATATATTATTATGATTTTACCGAAGATGAATAAAATGTACAAAAACCCTAGCCCATAAGTATTTTTCAGAACTCCTTAAACAAACTTATCCTTACATATACCAATCAATAGAAATTAATATTTAAATTTGTATTCTCTCTCAATTTTAAATAAGCATGCAACTCAGTAAACTTGAGATAAAAGGATTTAAAAGTTTTGGCGACAGAATTGTTATAAACTTCAATGAAGGAATAACTGGTATAGTTGGCCCCAATGGATGCGGAAAATCCAATGTAGTGGATGCCATTAGATGGGTGCTGGGGGAGCAGAAAACACGAGCCCTCCGTTCTGAAAAGATGGAAAACATCATCTTTAATGGGACAAAAACACGAAAGCCTACCCAAATGGCTGAGGTTAGCTTGACTTTTAACAACACTAAAAACCTACTTCCTACCGAATACTCCCAAGTAACCATCTCAAGGCGGTACTACAGGTCTGGTGAAGGCGAATATCTTTTAAATGGTGTAACATGCAGGCTTAAAGACATAACTAATTTATTCCTGGACACTGGTGTTGGGTCAGACAGTTATGCCATCATTGAATTAAAAATGGTGGACGATATCCTCAACGATAAAGAAAACTCAAGAAGAGGGCTTTTTGAAGAAGCGGCTGGGATATCTAAGTTTAAAATAAGGAAAAAAGAGACCATCAGAAAGCTAGAGGACACAGACAAAGACCTGGAAAGGGTTGAAGACCTGCTTTTTGAAATAGGAAAAAACCTCAAAAGCCTTGAAAAACAAGCAAAACAAACAGAGAAATACTTTAGGATCAAAGAAGAATACAAAACAGCTAGTATACAGTTTGCCAGAGCAACAGTAAACCAACAGCAAGAAGCTTTGTCAGCCTTAAAGAAACAGTTTGAGAAAGAAAGCGATTTAAGGCTGTCTATCCAATCTAAAATTGCTGAGAAAGAAAGTGAAGCAGAGAAACTGAAATCTGACCTGGTCAATAAAGAAAAACTACTTTCCAGTAGACAAAAAACACTGAATGAACATGTCAACAAGATTAGGCATTACGAAAGTGAGAAAAAGATAAAGAATGAGCGCCTTAACTTTCTAAACGAAAAGCTTGCGACTGTATATGAGCAAATAGAACAAGACAGAAAAAGCAATGAAAGGGCTGAATTCAGCATGCGAAGCTTGGAAAAAGAGCTGGAGGTACAGGAAAAGCAGTTTGCTGAAATAGAGGCACGTATTCAAATATTTCAGCAAGAAGCTGAGGATCAAAAGCAACTCACTAATACGCTGCGTGAAGAGGTAACGGTCTTAAATAATCAGGTAAGGAGAAAGCAAGAAGAAGTTTATCAGCTAAATAAATCTATAGAGATAAACAACATTCAACTTTCTTCATTAAAGCAAGAGCTAGAAAAGACCGCTACTGACACTTCAAACAATGAGGGCAAACTCAATGATTTTGCCGAGAAGATTAAAGAAAAAGAAAGTTTACTGGCAGAGAAAAACGCCGCCTTTTCATCTCTTCAAAAGCAAGAAGAGGACATTAAAGAGCAGATTAAGAACCTAGAAGACCACTTGACCCTCATTCGTGATGAACTTAATGACACATCACGGAAAACAGATGCAAGGCAGAATGAATTTAACCTGACCAAGTCAATGGTCGAAAATTTGGAAGGGTTTCCAGACGCAATCAAGTTCCTAAAAAAGCAAGCTTCTTGGGGAAAAGAAAGCCTTTTGCTCTCTGATATCCTGACCTGTGATGAAAGTTATAGAATAGCTTTCGAAAATTACCTAGAACCCTACATGAACTACTATGTAGTGGAAACTCCCGACCAAGCTTATCAGGCTGTAAACCTCCTAAGTGACTCGGCAAAAGGGAAAGCCAATTTCTTTGTACTCTCCTATTTTGACAAATACCAGTCAAGTCCACTGCTCCAGTATGAAAACTGCATGGCAGCGCTGGACATTGCAGAATATGACAGTAAGTACAAAGGCTTGGTAAACTACTTACTGGACAATGTCTATATCGTAACTCGGCAACAGGAGAAAATGCCGGAATCAGAGGACAGTACCTTTATCACCCAAAGCGGAAAAATCATTAAGCGGCGCTACAGCATTTCTGGTGGTTCGGTGGGTCTTTTTGAAGGAAAAAGGATCGGTAGGGCAAAAAATCTGGAAAACCTGGAAAAAGAAATTAAAGAACTTAAGTCCAAACAAGAAAAAACAAAAACAGCTTTAAAACAAAAGCAGAGCGAGCTTGAAAAACTTAAACAGAACTCCCTTTCGGAACAAATTGATAAACTTAGGAGAGAAATTAGCCAAATAAACGAAGAATATGTTACCCTGAAAACCCGCAAGGAGCAGTTTGAGGAGTTGATTAATACTAATACTTTACGCCGGGAAGACATACTTGAAAAAATCAATCAACTGGAAGAGTCTATAAAGGAAAGTTCTCCTAAAGCACAAGAAGAAAAATCCTTGCTTCAAGACTTAGAAGAACGTTTGGCAGAGGCAAACCAAAACCTTCAAGCTGAAACAGATAATCAGAATAAAAAAACGGCTAAGTTTAACGAAGAAAACATTCTATATCATCAACATCAAAATAAAGTAAACAGCACCACACAGGAGATATCCTATAAGAAAAATGCTTTTGAAGCAAGCAAAGCTAGAATAGAAAAGAATCAGGAGGAAGCCAAAAAGACGGACCAGGAAATTAAAGCATTACTGGAAAGGGCTGACCTCAATGACGACGAGCTGGTTTCCATGTATCAAGAAAAGGAAAACATTGAACAAGGTGTCAATGAAGCCGAAAAAGAATATTATGCCTCAAGAAACGATATAGAAGAACTGGAAAATATATCTCGTGAACTGCGCAAGCAAAAAGAGTCTTCAGATAACTTGGTGCAAGATATCCAGGGCCAACTAAACGAAAACAAACTTGCCCTTACTTCTGTAAAGGAACGGTTAAGCGTAGAATTCAATGTGGATTTAGATGAAGTATTGAAAGAAGAAGTAAGCGAAGAACTGCCACCAGAACAGGAACTAAGGGAAAAGGTTGAAAAAATAAAAGGCCAAATGGACAGAATTGGCCCAATCAACCCTATGGCCATGGAAGCTTACAATGAAATTCAGGAGAGGTTCCAGTTTATCACCACCCAAAAAGAAGACCTTACCAATGCTAAAAAGTCTCTATTGGACACGATTTCTGAAATTGACCAAGTAGCCAAAGAGACTTTCATGGAAGCCTACAACAATATCCGTGAAAACTTTATCCTTGTATTCCGGTCATTGTTTTCTGAAGAAGATAGTTGCGACCTACGTCTAACAAACCCTGACAATCCGTTAGACTCATCGATAGAAATTATAGCAAAACCAAAAGGCAAACGCCCTTTGACCATCAACCAGTTATCAGGAGGTGAAAAAACACTGACCGCTATTTCGCTTTTGTTTGCTATTTACCTTATCAAACCTGCGCCTTTCTGTATTTTTGATGAGGTTGACGCTCCTCTGGACGATGCAAACATAGATAAGTTCAACAACATCATCCGAAAGTTCTCTGCTGACTCACAATTTATTATTGTTACTCATAACAAAAGAACAATGGCTAGCACGGATGTGATATATGGGATTACGATGGTTGAGCAAGGCGTGTCGAGGGTTGTGCCGGTTGACTTAAGGTCTCTGGTTTAATCCCCCCCTGATTAGCCATTTTCGTAAATGAAAGCCTATAACAAGGTTCTGTAAAATGCGTTATTAAGTTACAATTATTTTTAAAAACACATGCGCCACGGGATCACGTCTCTTTTATGTTTGATTGTTTTGTTTTTGTGCAACTGTAACAAGCACCAAACAGACCGACAACCAGGTGTATGTATTTCCTTTGATGACCGATTTGTCGATGAGTGGTACGAGATAAAGGACTTACTCGACACCTACGATGCAAAAGTCACTTTCTTTGTCACGCAGTTTGACTCACTAAGCCCTTCTGAAATAGACAAATTAAAAGCACTCCAAGACGCAGGCCATGAAATAGCAAGCCATGGAGCGCTCCATGTAATCTCAGAACACTACATTAAAGAACATTCCTATAAAAAGTATTTGGATGACGAAATAAACCATAACATTGCTACAATGGAAAAGCATGGTTTTCCCCCTAAAACTTTCGCCTATCCGTATGGTGCCAAATATTGGTTTACAGATTATCTGTTAAAGAATAGATTCAATTTGCTAAGAGGGGTAGCTTCGCACAATAAAGAAAAAGATCTAAGTGCTGTCAGTAAAGCCTACTATAGGTTTGAAGGAAACAGAGTCCTTGACGCCCTTGGAATAGATCATTTAAACAACATACCAAAAGACATGATGTCCAAAGCACTACAAAGAGCAGCGGCGCATCATGAAGTATTACTTCTCTTTGGCCATAAACCAACACATAACCCTTCTAGTGATTCCTATGAAGTCGATATTGAATTCCTAACTTTTATTCTTAAAGAGGCCCAACAGAAAGGTTTAAAGTTTTACAGGTTTAATGAACTGTACTTGCAAAAAGCTAAAGACTAAAAAATAGGATTAAACCTAAACTGTGCGATAGATTGCGTAATAAAAAGTTCTATTGCATCTTTCAGGTTTAATTTCAGGTATCTAATAAGCGCAGATAAACTTTAAACAAAGCACCTTCATCAGGTTTACTTTCTACCAGAACCTTTCCACCATTGTTCTCTACTATTCTTTTGACAATATAAAGGCCGACCCCGCTACCCTCTACATGATCATGCAACCTTTTAAACATAGAGAATATCTTCTTATGATGGGCAGGGTCAATACCCAAACCGTTATCCTTGACCTGTAGCAAATAATACTCACCTTCAACGCCACCCTTTATATCCACCTGTAAGGGACGTTCAGAAGACCTGTATTTTAAGGCATTGCTTACGAGGTTAAATATCACACTTCGAAGGTCTTTTTTGGAAAACTTTAGTGTACTTTTAGAAAACTCAAGGTTTATATTCGCACCAGAGCGGTGGACTAAATCTTTAAGACTAGCCAAAACCTCTTCAGTCAATGCTTTAACATCAATTTCGTCTATGTCTTCATGAATTCCTTTTTGTATTTTAGATATTTCAGTCAATTCATCTAAAGTATCTTTAAACTTGCCTATAGAAATATTAATCATGCCAATAATTTCCTGCAAATATTCATCGGCACATTCAGAGGACTCAATGGCTAAGGCATTTACCAAACCTTCCATATTGGAAACAGGCGCTTTTAAATCATGAGACGCCGTATACACAAAGTTATCGAGGTCATTATTGATTTTCACCAGCTCATAATTTTTTTCTCGCAAGGTTTTTTCTATCTTTTCCCTTTCAGAAATTTCCTTTTTTAAATTAAGATTGATCTCGTTAAGCTTTTGAGTCCGCTTACTAACTTTGTGTTCTAACAGGTTGTTGGTTGCCTGCAACTCCTGCTGAGCATTTTTCAGGTTGTTATAAGCTTCATTTAGGGCTTTGTTCTTTTGCGTAAGCTCTTTTTCTGCATATTTGATACTTGTAATATCATGCATAACAACCAAAGCTCCTACTTTCTCTTGTTGCTTGTTATATATTGGCTGACCACTAGTAACAAAAAAACGCACCTCTCCAGAAGCTGCCTGGCTGGCAATTTCTACATTTTTTAAAGTTTCTCCACGAAAAGCCCGCATAAGAGGTATTTCGTCTTCGTGTAAAGGTGTACTTCCATCCTCCTGCAACAGTTTATAGGTTTCAGACCATTGGTTAGGGTCAGCAAAATCATTCGTATCACCTACACCATGAAGTTCTCTAGCGGCCTTATTAAAGAACATAATTTTCCCTTCCCCATTACAAGCAATAATGGGATCGTATATGTTGTCAAGAATGACTTTCAAAAACTGCCTTTCTTTATCAAGCTTCTGCTCAACAACCTTCCTGTCGACTATACTACGGGCAGCAACCTGAACCTCAACAACCTGCTCCTCTTCTCCTTTAATAGAGTGCCCTGTAGACTCCAACCAAACCAATTCCCCAGATTTACTCCTAAATTTATGCTCCACTACCTGAATATCATCGGTCAAAAAGCACCGTGCAAAAGCTTGCTGCACTAAGTCCTTAAAATCTGACGGAATATAGTTAAACAAATTAGTATCGATTAGTTCCCTTGGGGTAAACCCAATAATTGCTTCAGAAGATGGCGATACATATAAAAAACTACCATCAGGGGCAATTCTCGCTATTATATCAGACGAGTTCTCAGCTAAAAGCCGGAAAGTCTGTTCTCTCTCCCTTAAAACATCTTCAAGCTCTTCCCTTTCGAGCATCTGTTTTGTAAGCTGGTCATTAGAAGCTTGAAGTTCCTCTTTATGATTTTTTAAATTTTCTTCAATCTTCTTCAAGTGCGAGATGTCCCTCACAATGAAAACCTCAGCGCTTTTTCCTTTATACCTTGCTTGGCGTTTTTTTATTTCTGCATAAAAGCTCTTTCCACCTTTACATAAGCCTTTATAAACTGTTGGCTCTGCTTCCAAGAAGGTATCCATTTCATAAAAACCTTCTCCAAGATCCTCTACTAAATCAAACACTCGGAGATTGGCAAATTCTTCCGCAGAATACCCAAATATTTTTTCAGCAGCTGAATTCGCCAATAAGATCTTCCCGTTCTCATGAATAAAGATAGCCTCATAAGAAGACTCAGACAGTGCTTTAAACCGCATCCTGCTTTCTTCTATTTCTAGTTGTCTAACTCGATGGAAAATGTCAAGAAGCTCTTTCTCAAGCCGGCTATAAAAAACCTCTAATTCTGATGCTATGGAAGTAATCAGGTAAGGGTCATTGGTATATTCTGGAAGAAATTTGAAAAGAACTTGTTTTCTAACGGAATGTATTATTGTTACTTCTTTGTGAGAAAGCTCTTCTCTAGACACATTATCCAATTCATCTTTTTCCCACTTTTTTATCTTTTCCATAGAAGCCTCCCATAGGCTATCATCCATAATACCTGAAAGGAAAACAGCCAAATCTTTTATGGTAGCTTCTATTAAAACCTCTTCGGGATAAGATTTATACTGTTCGGGCACACGAAAACTGTTTGCTTTGAAAAGCTCAAAGGCTTCTTTGCCCAAACTTTCCATGTGGTATTTCAATAAATATCCAGCATAAGGTTTTGCGTGTACGAATTGCATATTTTCCGACATTGAACAACTTAAAAATTAATAAGAGAACTTATCAAATTTGTTATTGTTTGCCAGAAAAAATAGATTTTATATAATTAAAGTAAGCAATAGGAAAGCCTGTACTAGATCTCGAGGGCTTTCATAAATTTTTCACTAAAAGGAGTAACAGAAGACCCGAAAAAATGCGTAAGCTTGCCATCCTCGTTTATTATGTATTTACAAAAGTTCCACTTAGGTTCCTGATCATTCCATCCATTTTGTTTAGGATCGGTCAACCATTGGTACAAAGGAGACTTTTCTTTTCCTTTAACAGGTAATTTTTCCAACATGAGAAAAGATACACCATAGTTAAGCCGGCAAAACTCCTGAATGTCTTTTTCTCCACCAGGCTCTTGGTTGCCAAAGTCATTAGAGGGCACACCAATCAACACTACCTTATCGCCATGTTTTTCATGAAGCTTCTGCAAATCATCGTATTGGTTGGTAAAACCACATTTAGAAGCTGTATTTACAATAACCAATTTCTTTCCCTTGAAATCGGACAAAGCCACCTTTTCCCCAGATAGGCTTGTTACTTCTAATTCGTATAAAGACATTGCCCCTGCGGGAGCGTCTGAAAAGTTTGATGGTGCTTTTTTGACAGTACCCATTCCAAAGCATGAGCTTAAAAAAATCAAGAGAGAATAAGGGAGTTTCATATGGCTTATAGGTATTAGCAAGGGCAGCACAAAACATGCTGCCCAAAATATTTACATTCGTTCTGGTACTTCAATACCCAGTAACAACATAGCTCTTCTAATAGTTTTGGCCACTGCCGCAGAAAAAGCAATTCTAAAAGCTAAGGCTGACTTGTTTTCTTCCCCAAAAATGGAAACATCAGCATAAAAGCGGTTATATTCTTTAGCCAGGTCATAGGCATACTGGGCAATTTCTGCAGGTGAATAGTTTTCAGCCGCTTCTTTAATTTTATCTGGATATTTGCTCAACAATACGATAACCTCCTTTTCAGAATCTTTAAGTTTATCAAGATCAGAAAAAGATTCTGGGTCAGCGTTGATATTGAGCTGTGCAGCCCGACGAAGAATAGCAGAAATCCTTGCGTGGGTATATTGGATAAAAGGCCCGGTATTTCCCTGAAATTCAATACTCTCTTTAGGGTTAAACAACATACGTTTTTTAGGATCAACCCGTAACAAAAAGTATTTCAATGCCCCAAGCGCCAACACCCTGAACAATTTTGCAGACTCCTCCTCATTAAATTCATCAACCTTCCCTAGCTCTTTAGTCTGCGCTTCCGCCGTTTGGAGCATTTCTTTAATTAGATCATCAGCGTCAACCACTGTTCCTTCCCTAGATTTCATTTTTCCAGAAGGAAGGTCTACCATGCCATATGACAAATGATAAATGCCACTGGCGTAACTCCGTCCTAGCTTTTTAAGGATAATCTTTAAAACATTAAAATGATAATCCTGCTCATTGCCCACCACATAGACGGATTTATCGATAGCATAATCTCTAAACTTCAAATCTGCCGTTCCCATATCTTGGGTAATATAAACAGAAGTTCCGTCAGAGCGCAGCAGCAGTTTTTCGTCTAACCCTTCATTACTCAGGTCAATCCAAACAGAACCATTGTCTTTTTTATAAAAAGTACCGTTTTTGAGACCCTCCTCCACAACAGACTTACCTAAAAGATAGGTATCAGATTCATAATAATATTCATCAAAATCCACGCCTATCATCTTATAGGTTTCTTCAAATCCCTGGTATACCCAGTTATTCATTTTTTCCCAAAGGGCACGGACTTCTTTGTCTCCATTTTCCCATTTAACCAGCATTTCCTGCGCCTCTTTCATCAATGGAGCTTCTTTTTTTGCAGCTTCCTCTTCAACCCCTTCCGACTTTAAGGTTTCTACCTCCTTTTTATACTCCTTATCAAACACCACATAATACTTTCCAATAAGGTGATCGCCCTTTATACCAGAAGACTCTGGAGTTTCACCATTGCCAAACTTTTCGTAAGCCAGCATAGACTTACAAATATGAATCCCCCTATCATTGATCAGGTTGGCTTTCACCACTTCATAACCGTTAGCTTTTAAGATTTCTGAAACAGAATATCCTAAAAAGTTATTACGGAGGTGACCAAGATGCAATGGTTTATTGGTATTCGGAGAGGAATATTCAACCATTACTTTTTCAGATTTCTTATCAAAAACCGCAAAGTCCTCGGCCAATATGGTATTTTTGAATAAATTGAGATAAGCGGAATCCGAAACTTCAAGGTTGAGAAACCCTTTGATAACGTTATAACCCACTATATCCGGCAAGTGCTCCTCTAAGTAAGCGCCTATTAGTTTACCGGATTCTTCAGGAGATTTTTTTGTATACCTTAAATAAGGAAACATGACAAAAGTCAAACTCCCTTCAAAATCTTTACTAGTATCCTGCAGAGATAGTGATTCGGCAGAAACTTCGTATTGAAAAATTTCCTTAAAAGCTTGTGCTATACCTCCTTTTATCGATTCTTCTAAATTCATCCTCGTGCTGTTAAAAAAGAAAACTATACCCTATCAGTAAAAGGGATTGTTGTTTATATAAACTTTGAGCCGCAAAAATAACCAATGTTCAAATTTAATATAAGATTTTCAGGAATTTTAGAACAAAAAATATTGAATATGCTCAAATGGAGCATGCAAAAGAATTAATTATTCAGTGAAAGTGTTTAGCTCATGCCGTTGCACTATTAATAAATTGTGTGCAATATTGTATAAATAACATAACTAACCATTTTATACTAACACAAAATATATGGATAGGTATATAGACCTAATAGAACAAACATTCTTTTTTCCTACAGATGAATTTAAAGTTCATGACTCAGAACTCCATTTTAATGGGGTCCCGCTCATGGATATTGTAAAAAAGTACGGAACACCATTAAAATTGACATACCTTCCGAAAATAAGCAGTCAGATCCAGAAAGCTAAAAAACTTTTTAATGAGGCCATTAAGAACAACAACTATAATGGTTCATATACTTATTGCTATTGCACAAAATCTTCCCACTTTCAATTTGTTATGGAAGAGGCCCTAAAAAATGACATTCATATAGAAACATCCTCTACCTATGACATAGAAATTGTAAAAAATCTATATCAAACAGGCCTAATAACCAAAGACACCTATATCATTTGCAATGGTTTTAAGCGCCCCCAATATACAGACAACATTTCTGAAATTGTAAACGAGGGCTTCAATTGCATCCCGATCTTGGACAATCTTTCCGAAATTGACATTTATGACAAACAAATTAACAAACCTTGCAACCTGGGCATACGAATAGCCGCAGACGAAGAGCCAAAATTCGAGTTTTATACCTCAAGGTTAGGTGTAAGGTACGGTGATATTATAAGCTTGTACAACGAGAAAATTAAGGAGAACCCAAAATTCTCTTTAAAAATGCTCCATTTCTTTATAAATACCGGCATTAAAGATTCTACCTATTATTGGAGTGAACTGAGCAGGTTTGTCCACAAATATTGTGAACTTAAAAAAATATGCCCTGAACTAGACTCAATAGACATTGGAGGAGGCTGGCCTATTAAAACATCCATACATTTTGATTATAACTACGCTTATATGGCAGACCAGATTGTAAAGACCATACAGCGAATTTGCAATGAACAAGGCGTGGACACACCAAACTTGTTTACAGAGTTTGGAAGCTATACTGTGGGTGAAAGTGGTGCGGCAATTTATTCTATCTTGGGAAGCAAATTACAAAATGACAAAGAGCTTTGGTATATGATCGACAGTTCATTTATCACCACGCTACCGGACACTTGGGGGCTGAGCCAAAAATATATTCTTTTGGCGGTAAACAATTGGAACAAACCTTATAACAAAATAAAGCTTGGTGGTGTAACTTGCGATAGTATGGATTATTACAATTCAGAAGCACATACTTCTGAGGTATTTTTGCCAAAAGCAACTCCAGAAAAAGAGCAAATTATTGGGTTCTTTCATACAGGCGCCTATCAAGAATCCCTAGGAGGCTATGGCGGGATACAGCACTGTCTGATACCTGCCCCTAAACATGTCCTAATCAACAGAGACGAAAACGGGGACATTGTAACTGAGCTTTTTGCCCCGGAACAAGACCAGGAGTCAATGATGAAAATTTTGGGATATAAAAAGCAATAGGCATCCCCTTTCTTCAACTTCAAAATTAAACCTTCAGGCTGTAAATAGTTTGAAGGTTTTTATTTTTTACCCTCAGAGGCAAACAAGTTCCATTACCGACCATACCTAAAGCACTGATTTATGCTACTTTTATCCTCATAATAAAACCTTTCGCATCATTCAGGATTAAAAAATTAGGCAACAATATATACCCTTAGTCACTTTAACAAAAATATATTAAGCCAGTTATTTATAAATAAGACGAATTTAGGGAGGGAAAGAAATGAAGTACTTACTATTGACAACCGTCACATTAGGGATGTTATTTTCATCATGCGCTAGGCAAAGAACATGTCCCGCCTATATGGAGCTAAATGATGTTAAACAGCAAGAATATACCGAGAAAGGCTTTAAGGAAGTAAGGGAAGTTTAAACCTTTACTTCCTTTCTTATTTCTGCATCTTTTAACAAAACAAACTTGGCAGCATCGAGTAAGTTATCTTTCACGTAATCTGCATAAGAACAAATTCCTTCATTCACTTCATCTTCTAACAAAATAGTCTGTAGTCCCAGTTTACGGGCAGGAATCAGATCACGTTCTCTGTCACCAATCATCCACGACCTGTCCATATCTATATCAAACTTTGCGGCCGCCCTTTCAAACATAAGGGTACCTGGTTTACGAGATAGTGAATTGGTATAATTTTGGTGCCACGGAGAATAATAAAAAGCATCAATTAAGTGGCCACATTCCCGCTGAAAATATTCATGGCATTTCTTGACATCATCGTGACCATATATGCCTTTGACTATACCAGATTGATTAGTAATCACCACCAAACGATATCCACTAGCCTTAAAGCAGTTTAGCGCTTCTATCACACCATCGAGAATTTCGAACCGCTCAACAGTATAGGTATAATCTACATAATCTTTATTAATGACACCGTCCCGATCAAGAAAAATACATTTATTCATTAGCAGGTAATTTTATCTTAACAAATTTAACCTTTAATTAGCACTTATTAAAAATAAATAAGTCATTAAAGGTACAAACATGACTATTATCATTGGAGCGGGCATTTCCGGCTTGGCTTTGGCCTGGTACATGCAAAAAGCAGATAAGCCATATATACTACTCGAAGCAGAAGATAACCCTGGTGGTTATATTCGAACAAAACAGCAAAATGGTTACATCCTAGAGTTAGGCCCTAACTCTCTTATATGCGATGAGCATACGCTGAGCTTTCTGAAAGAAACAGGCCTGTATGAGGAAATAGTTCCTGCTAATGAGGTGAGCAAAAGCCGTTTTATATATAAAAATGGCAAATATCAAAAGCTACCAGACAACCCAATATCACTACTTTCGAGCTCCTTTTTCAGCATGTCTAGCAAAATGTCAATACTGGGTGAATTTTTTAAAAAGCCCAACATTGACCCCAATGAAAGTGTAGCAACTTTTTTCAGGCGCCGTTTTTCACAGGAAGTGGTAGAGTATGCGGTTAAGCCGTTTATTGCAGGCATTTACTCAGGCGACGCGGAAGACTTACTGATCAGCGAAACGTTCCCTACGTTACATCAAATGGAAAAAGACCACGGTTCTATATTGAAAGGGTTTATTAAAAATAAGACTGGACGCAAGCAGTCCATAACCTTCCGCAAAGGCATGCAAATGCTTACCGACAAGGTCGCATCTCAACTTAAAGGCTTAAGGTGTAATGCCAAAGCAGAAGCCATATACAAAGAAGGCCAAGGCTATAAAGTGTGCTGGGATGAAAAAGGAAACAAAGAAGACGCAACCTGTAAAAATGTGGTACTGGCACTTCCAGCCATGCATGCTTCCCAATTATTTAGGTTTAACTCTCCACTACCCGATGTACTGAAAAAAATTGACTATGTGCCAGTAACAGTTGTTCATTCAGTATATGAAAAAGCATCAGTACAGTCCGATTTGAACGGTTTTGGAGCCCTTCACCCTCAAAAAGAAAATTTATTTACAAGTGGTACCATTTGGAGCAGCTCTTTATTTGCAGAAAGATGTCCCAAAGACAAAGTGTTGCTTACTTCTTTCATAAGACAATGTACCGATAAGGAAAAAGAAAAAGAAGTATTACAAAAAGTACATAAAGAACTGTCAAACAACTTGCTAATTAACAAAGAACCTATTTTTAAAAACATAAAAGTTTGGGAAAAAGCAATTCCTCAATACAACATAAATTATAAAAACGCCCGTTATGAAATAGAAAAAGCCGCTGGTGAAAATATGTTTATAGCAACCAATTGGTACAAGGGTGTATCCATACCAGATTGCATAAAAAAAGCAGCAGATTTAGCTGGTAATTTGTAATTGATTTTTTTTGAAATATTTTTGGGGCGTGAAAAAGACATTAGTAATCATACCGACCTATAATGAAAAGGAAAATATTGAAAAAATGGTCAGGAAAATATTTTCCTTGCCACTGCCTTTCCATCTTTTGATTATTGATGACAATTCACCAGACGGTACAGCAAATATTATAGAAAACCTTCAGAAAGAATTCCCTGAACGGCTACATCTGGAGAAAAGAGCTGGGAAACTGGGGCTAGGGACAGCTTACATACATGGCTTTAACTATGCACTGCAAAGAGATTATGAGTATGTATGTGAAATGGATGCTGATTTTAGCCACAACCCAGAAGACTTAATCAAACTCTATAATACCTGCGAAGAAACTGGAATCGATCTGGCTATTGGCTCCAGGTATGTCAATGGGATAACTGTAATAAACTGGCCTATAGGCAGGGTACTTATGTCATATTTTGCCAGTACCTATGTTCGCTTTATAACCGGCATGCCCATACAAGACACTACTGCGGGGTTTAAGTGCTACCATAGAAAGGTCTTGGAAACTTTAGACTTTGACAGAATACAATTCCAAGGCTATGCTTTTCAAATCCAAATGAAATTTGAAACATGGAAATTTGGCTTTAAAATAAAAGAAGTCCCAATAATATTTACCGACAGAGAACATGGCACTTCCAAAATGTCTGGAAACATATTTAGAGAAGCTATTTTTGGCGTGTTAGGCATGAAATTAAAAAGCTTTTTCAGGCACTATAATAGACCTAACCTTTAGAGTGTAAGCTTCTGGCAATGTTGTCGCAAATAATTCCTGTGGCAACGCCTACATTTAACGATTCAGCTCCCCCCCTGCCAGGAATGGCAATTTCTGTGGTAATATGCTTTTTGAGTTCGTCGCTAATACCTGCCGACTCGCTGCCCATTACCAAAATACCCTTAGAGGAGAAGTCAACAGAATATATATTCTCCCCTCCTAACATGGCCCCATATACAGGCAAATCAGGATGTTCTTTTAAGTACTTTACTAGATCTCCATACCAAACATTGACTCTTGTAAAAGAACCCATGGTAGACGAAATTACTTTAGGGTTGTAAAGCTCTGCGGTATTTTCAGAACAAAGCACTTTTTTGATGCCATACCAGTCAGCAATTCGGATAATTGTACCAAGGTTTCCAGGATCTTTCACCTCGTCTAACATCAATAAATACTCATTTTCGTGAGGAGCCAAACTTTTTTGGCTTTTCATATGTACAATAGCTATTCCTGCGTTATTAGAGGAAAACGACCCAGCTCTTTGAAGGTCTTCCTCTGAAACAATATTGACAGGCATGTTTCTGTGTTTTAACTCACCGGCACATAACTGTTCAAATTCTTTGGTGAGGAATAAAGAAGAAATCTCAAAATCTGATTTAAGAAGTTCAGCAATATTTTTAGCTCCTTCTACCAGGAACTGATTATAAATGCGTCTGAACTTTTTTATTTGTAAAGATTTGATGAATTTTAGGTGTTTTTTGGCAATCATACAGGAAACCACAATTTTGAAGGTAATATATAATATTTTTCTTTATGTTGCTTGTATTGTTTTGATCTGCTCCTGCCGGGTAAGCAAACATCTAGGTGAGGGAGAATACCTTGCATACAAACAACAAATAGAAGGAAATTCAGAGGTTCCTCGACATCAACTTGCGAACCTTTACAGGCAAGAAACCAACCGGAGGGTACTCGGCACCCTTCCCAACCTTAGTATGTACTATTTTGGGAAGTCATTTTATAGCGCCCAACATTTTAAAAACAAAATTGCTTCTACCGAAGAGCGGTTTAACAAAAAACTACAAGATCCAGATATCAGCGAAGGTAGAGAACACCGTCTAAACCTAAGAAAAGAAAAAAGGTTAGAAAAATACAAGACACGGCTGGAAGAAGGCAACTGGATTATGCGTAACCTAGGTGAACCTCCTGCCATTTTCGACTCTGTACTTGTTAACGAAACTGCCAGACAAATGACCTTTTTCCTGCATTCAAAGGGACACCTGCATGGCCATGTCAAACCTAAGATTGACACCTCGGGAAGACGCGTAAGCATTACCTATCAAGTAGTAGAAAAAAGGCCTTTTAAAATTTCAAAAGTAAATTATGTCATAGGGACAAAATCTATAGACACACTGGTCAGAGAAAACCAACACAGGTCTTTAATAAAAGTTGGAGAAAACTATAACGAACAAGCCATTTCTGGGGAGCGCGAACGCCTGAACCGCCTCATGAAGAACAATGGCTATTATGATTTCACCAGGCAGTTCATACATTTTGAAGTAGACACCTCTATTAATGCTTATGAAACTGAAATTGATGTTATCATTCAAAACCCTAGAGGTCAAGAGCATAAAAAGTATACTATTAGCAATGTTTATTACAATACAGATATAAGCACCCCCCCCGACATGAAAGATACTATAGTTCATGAAGGTGTACATTATATCTATAACAATAAGAACTTCTCAAAAAGGATACTGAACAATAAGTTGCAGATTCATGCGGGAGACGTGTTTTCTCAAGAAAAAATTCAGCAGACCCAAAGACAGTTGGCAATGCTGGACAACTATCGATTCATTAATATCAACTTTGAAAAAGACAGGGATACCACCACGTTGACCGCCTTTATCAATACAAGTCCGCTGAAACGTTTTCAGCTAACAGACGAAGTTGGGGTAAATGTAGTAACACAGGCATTTATACCAGGGCCTTTCGGAAATGTCAGTTTTAGGCAAAGAAATGTTTTTGGGGGCTTTGAAATACTAGAATTTAATGTTCGCGGTTCAATAGATGGGCAAGCGAGTGTTTTGGACCCAACCAACATTCTCAGAACTTTGGAGTACGGCGGAAACGTTTCTTTAAGTTTTCCAGAGATATACTTTCCGACAAAGATCCGGCACAGGTTTCACCCATATAGCCCAAGAACAAGGTTTTTGACCGGTTATACCATGACCGACAGGCCTGAGTTTACCAGAGGAAATCTTAAAGCCTCTATGACCTATGATTGGTTTCCTAGCATCAACAGAAGCTGGTCGATAGCCATAGCAGACCTTAACATTATCAACACCATCAGGCAAGATGATGACTTTATAAGATATCTTGAAGACTTAGAAGCACAAGGCAACCCATTGCATGTAGCTTTCAGACGAGCTTTTGTTTCCTCTATGCACGCTTCTTATGTTTTCAATAACCAGCAGATGGGAGAAAACAAAAAGTCTAGGTTTATAAGGTTATTCGCTGAATCCGGAGGTACCCTAACCAATTTTTATAACCAGTTTACACCTACCGAAGATGGAATATTAGGCTTGCAGTCTTATAGGTTTTTAAAAGGAAGCGCTGATTTCCGTTACAATTTTCCAATAAGAAGCAAAAGTTCCTTTGCAATGCGCTTCCATGGTGGAATGGCAGGAGCCTATAGCGAAGAAGGTGTGCTGCCTTATGAAAAGTTCTTCTTTGGAGGAGGTAGTAACAGTGTAAGAGCATGGCACCCCAGACGTTTAGGACCTGGTTCATTTGCTGACAGAGACGGCGATGGTGTCCGTAGGTTCACGTTCGAGCAGCCAGCAGAAATTATTTTCGAGACAAGTTTTGAATACCGTTTCAATATGATCGGCTTTCTTGACGGTGCTGTTTTCATAGACGCAGGTAATACCTGGATGATAAAAGAAGATGAAACAAGGCCTGGTTCAGGGTTTAACCCAAGTGAAATAGCCGTAGGTACAGGCTTTGGTTTACGATTCAACTTTAGCTTCCTGATCGCTAGGCTAGATTTAGGTATCAAAGCTTGGGATCCGGCTGAAGCAGGAACAGACCGCTTTGTCTTAAAACAACTTGTACAATCGCCACCACTTGGAAGAAGAGACCAGATCGTTTTGAACATTGGTATCGGATACCCTTTCTAATATGGCTAATGATAATACTTCTATCAGGCCATTTATTTTATATAGTGGCCTAGTAACACTTGTATTTCTCCTCCTCACCAGAAACTTTGGTTTAGGTATAGAAATTGACGCTGTGCACTTTTTATACGCAGCACAAAATATTCCAACTAAATTCACTAAACCCAACAATGATTTTTTTATAGACTGGCCACCACTATACCCCTTGGTACTTTCCATCTATCAATTGGGGGCGCCAAAAATTCCCATTTTAGATTTCACAAAGTACTTACATTTATTTTTGATATTAGTCAGCGGCTTGTCGTCTTTATACCTGCTCGCAACTTTTGTTAAAGAAAAAGCTTACCTCTATCTGGCATCCCTAGTTTTTGCTTTTTCGTTTCCTTTATTGCTTGTCCATATCTTTGCATGGTCAGAACCTTTGTTCATTACCATACTAATGCTAATTATGGTTTGTATAGTTAGGCTGCAAAAAAGTACAAACCATCTACCATTCTGTTTTCTTCTTCCCCTAATATTCCTATTGATCATGCAGCGAAAGTCAGGGATTATGTTCGTTCCAGGCATAGCCTTGGTTCTGCTTACTTTGCCAAACAAAGCATTTAAAACTAAAATCATCTATTCAGGATTTGCTGCTCTTACAGGTGTAGTATCCTATGGCTTATGGCAGTATTACAGAAAAAAATTTACCGGTCACATGTTCGGTGAAGCATACTGGGACCTTGAAAGACTATACCTTAACCCATTAGAGACTATTGACCAACTTAGCACCTGGTTTTTACCACATCAAATACCTGCTTATGTAAGAGTTAGCACCCTAATAGTCCTAGCATTCTTCCTATATAAATCAAACATTGTTAAAGGTATATTCTCAGAAGTCAATAAGTCAACAGTATTAAAAACTGCCCTATTCTTGTCAGGCTCATACCTAATCGTACTGAACTTGGTTTTGGTATATGTACACATAGCAGATGATTTTGATGACAGAATTTTAGCTCCTGCCTACTTACCAATTTTTATACTTCTTATAGGTATGGCCTACCTAATAGACCAAAAGAAGTTTACTATTAAAATCAGGAATATTTCCATACCCATCCTACTTGTTTTTGCTTGCTGGATGCTCTACCCTACAATGCGCACTGCAAAACATATTATTTACCTCAACCAAGATGGTACAGGAGGGTATAACCATCAAACTTGGAACAAAAACCTTGTGGTTCAAAAAGCAAAAACCTTGGAGTCCGGTGTTCCTATAATATCCACGGACAACTATGCTTTACTTTACCAAATTAATATAAAAGAGCAAAACAACAGAGATATACGGTTTTCTATTCCAGAATCCCCCTTTTATTTCATAGACTTTTTCAACAATTCAGACCTTCCACCGGAAATTATTGAAAAAATAAATAACTTGCCATCTAGAATAGTTTACCAAAACAAAGAAGGGAAAATACTCCTGATATCACCATGAAAAAAGAAGATTGCGCCTCTTGGTTTAGACAGTTACAAGAAGAGATATGTCAAGCATTAGAACAAGCCGACGGTAAAGGTAAGTTTAAAGAAGACACTTGGGAAAGAGATGGTGGAGGAGGCGGATTTTCGCGCGTCATCACCAATGGCAAAGTAATTGAAAAAGGGGGAGTCAACTTTTCGGCAGTACACGGAAAAATGCCTGAAAAAATACTCAATGCATTAAAAGTAGAGGCTTCTGACTTTTATGCTACAGGTATTTCCATTGTCCTGCACCCCGTTAACCCGCATGTGCCAATTATTCACATGAACACCCGTTACTTTGAAATGAGCAATGGCACCCGTTGGTTTGGTGGAGGAATAGACCTTACCCCCCACTATATAAACAGGGAGGATGCTTCCTACTTTCACAGAAAGTTAAAAAATGTTTGCGATCAATATGATCCAAACTATTACAGTAAATATAAAAAATGGGCTGACGATTACTTTTACATCCCGCACAGAAATGAAACAAGGGGTATAGGGGGAATATTTTTTGACAGGCTTACATCCAATGATAATAATGAGCTAGGGAAAATATTTAATTTTGTAAAAGATACAGGAAAGACTTTTGCGCCAGTTTATACAGAATTAATGAACAGGCATAAAGAAAAAAGCTTTACAGAACAGGAAAAAACATGGCAGCTCTTACGCCGAGGAAGGTATGTAGAGTTTAACTTAGTCTACGACAAAGGGACAAAGTTTGGCCTTGACACCAATGGGCGGACAGAGTCTATTCTTATGAGCTTACCACCTTTAGTTTCGTGGGAATACAACCATCAGCCAGAAAAAGACAGTCCAGAAGAAAAAACACTTTTACTGCTTAAAAAAGGAATAGATTGGGCCTAAGCCATGCTTGAAATACTAAAAGAAATCGATGTTCAGATACTGTTTTTCATAAACAGTTTACACCATCCAATAATGGATGAGATTATGATATTTTTTACCAAAAGATTTACGTGGATACCGTTCTACGCATTTTTAGTATTTCTCATCATTAGGAAAGAAAAATTTAACAGTTGGTTGCCACTGGTGTTTATAACTTTAATAATCATTATGGCAGACCAATTTGCTTCGGGCTTAATGAAACCTTTAACAGAACGTTTGCGCCCATGCCACAATGCATCCCTTCAGGACATGCTTCACCTACCGTACGGATGTGGGGGGAGATATGGATTCTTTTCTTCCCACGCAGCAAACACTTTTGCAGTAGCAGCCTTTTTAACAGGCTTTTTTAGAAAGAAGGTGTTTTATTTAATGTTTGTGTGGGCAGCCGCAGTTTCTCTGAGTAGAGTTTATTTGGGCGTTCATTATCCATCAGATATAACCGCAGGTGCCCTTTCGGGCACCCTTATCGGATATATCATGGTAATGCTATATTTTTACTGTAAAAATAAACTACAAAAGCAGTCTGTTATTAAAGCATATTAAGACGCTTCATAAACGATTCTTTATAGAAAGCACCTATTGGGATATACTTCTTTTGAATAACCACATTCAGGTTTTCAATAGTTTCTATCTTATCCAAGTTTACAATATAAGATCTATGCACACGTGCAAATTTCTCTTCAGGAAGCCTGCTCTGGAAACCTTTCATGGTAGAGTGAACGATATGCTTACCTGTAGAAGTAATGATCATAATGTAATCTGCAAGGGCTTCAATATATAGCACGTCAGCAAGGTTGATCTTAACGATCTTAGCATCCGAGCGCACATAAAGATCCTTCAGGTCATTGTTACCAAAAGCTTCTTTGTTCTTTTTAAGCGCTTTGTTGATCGCTTTTAAGAAACGCGGGTATGTAATAGGCTTAACCAAATAATCTGTTACATCATAATCAAACGCTTCCGCTGCATGATCTTTCTTGGCAGTAATTAAAATGATTTCCGGAGAAGTTGAAAGCGACTGAATTAGGTCATAGCCTGACATTTCTGGCATTTCAACATCCAGAAAAATAAGGTCTACTTTTCCTTTGGAAAGTATATTTCCAGCTTCTATCGCATTAGAACATACTCCAACAAGATTAAGCGCATCTGTCTGCTCAACAAAGTGCTTAACTATATTCCGTGACATTTCCTCGTCATCAATTATAAGACAATCCATATTTTATGATTATTTCTACATTTACTTTAAACAAAACTATAAAAAAAACTATTATTATACAGTATTAGTACGCCAAAATCAGATTTGCTTACCAAATAAGCACTTAAGCAAACTATTGTTGTCGACCAAACGATTATAGCTAATTAATTTTTAACATCAATAATCCATCGACATCATTACCTACCGGTCCAAATACCCACCTTTCAGCATACGCTGAATATACTTGCCCACAATATCAAACTCAAGGTTCACTACATCACCTTTTTGGAGATCTTTGAAGTTTGTATGTGTCAATGTAAATGGTATAATATGTACTGAAAAAAAACCTGGTTTAGAGTCGACAACAGTCAAACTTACCCCATTGACGCATATTGACCCTTTCTCTACTGTTAGGTTTCCCTTATCAGGGTCATATTCAAAGTTGAAAACAGTACTTCCATCCCGCGCTTCTATACCAGAACAAATACCAGTCTGATCTACATGTCCTTGAACAATATGTCCGTCAAACCTGCCCGAAGCAGGCATAGCTCGTTCAATATTCAAAAAGTCCCCTACTCCTACTTTGCCAAGACATGTTTTATTTAAGGTTTCTTCGATTAATGTTACGGTATAGCAACTGTCAAAAACCTGGGTAACAGTTAAACAAGCGCCATTATGGGACACACTTTGATCAGGCTTTAATTCTGAAGTGAAAGGCGCTTCTATATAAAAATGAATATTTCCCTTTTCTGGTTCAATTTTTACGACTTTTCCTAACCCTTCTATTATTCCGGTAAACATAGTTATTTGCCCCTCCCTTGAATCATTATTATAATAGTGTAAAAAATAATCTGTAAATCTAATGCCAGGGACATATTTTCAATGTACAAGACGTCATATTTCAAACGGTTTACCATTTGATCTACATTTTCGGCATACCCATATTTCACCTGTCCGAGAGAGGTTATTCCCGGCCTAACTCTTTGCAGGTGTTTATAATGCGGTGCCAACTTAACTATTTGATCTATAAAATACTGTCTTTCAGGTCTAGGGCCTACCAAAGACATGTCCCCAATTAAAACGTTATAGAACTGAGGCAATTCATCAAGCCTTGTTTTTCTCATAAACCTGCCCCATGGTGTAACTCTAGGATCATCATCGCAAGCCAAAGCTGGCCCATTTTGCTCAGACCCTATGTACATACTCCTATATTTCACAATATTAAATGGGATACCGTCCCTGCCAATCCTTTCTTGAGTATAAAATATAGGGCCTTTAGAAGATAGCTTGGTAACAAGGGCTAAAACAACAAAAACAGGCATTCCGATTAAAAGAACGGAAAAAGAAATGAAAATGTCAATAGCTCTTTTAGTCGCCTTTTGCCAAACAGGTATAATATCTTGGTTTATCTGAATCAGCGGAAGCCCAAAAATCTGCTTAACCTTTACCGATCCTACGATCAACTGATAGATATCAGGGATAATATGAACTTTCACATTTGTACTGTTGAGCATAGAAAGAATCTGAGAAATTTTTCCATGCTCAGACGGCTCAAGCGCTATAACTATGTGTTCTACATTACATCGCCTAATCACCTTTTCCAAATGGTCGTAGTGCCCAAAATGCCGTAACCGATCTTTAAGAAAGTGTGAATTGTTATCGAACACATGCATGTACCCAATAAAGTGCATCCCTAAAGTTTCAATGCTTTTCTCTACTTCATTAAGAATTTCTAAAGCATTTTGGTCTGACCCTATCAATAATGTATTAAAACATACCCGCTTGCTTTTCAAAAGCCATTGAGTATACGATATAATAGATATTTTCTCGATAGCAGTAAAAGTGAACTGCAAAAGAAAATAGGCAGAAAAAGTTTTATAATAAGCCGTATAATTGTCAACCCCTTCATCGTCAAGCAATAGAACAAAAAAGATAAATACGGCACCTAAGAAGGTAGTCGTAAACAACCAAAAGAATTCTTTGATACGGGACTTGTTATATATATTGCTGTACAAGCCAAAAAAAGCGTAAAATATAATCCAGAAACTTCCTATTATCATAGAGTTTCCGATCAGTTCAGCATCCAGTCGCTGTGGCTCCTCCCCCAGCAAGTGCCTACGAATGGTATAAAAGCATATCCAGGCTAATGCAGCAGCAAGAAAATCCCCAACTAAAAACCTGAGAATATGGAGTGTTTTTTTCAAGTTATTATCTCCCTTAAAAATTATACCTGCCGTTTGAATTCATTTCACAGGTCAAGGCACAAAATATTTATTTTTTTATCTAACGCAAGAAGACACAAAAGTGGTTTAACTTCCTTAAATTTGATTTCACAAAATTATAGCTTTTTTAAATATAAAACACATAAAGAATGTCAGAAGACAGCTATAAACATATGGGTATGAGAAATCAGCTTGTAAGAAAGCTGAGACAAAAAGGGGTAAATGACGAAAATGTATTAAAGGCCATCGGCAACGTTCCCCGTCATTTTTTCTTTGACAAGGCTTTTGAATCTCACGCTTATCAAGATAAAGCTTTTCCCATAGGAGAAGGCCAAACTATTTCTCAACCCTTTACGGTTGCTGTCCAAACACATTTGCTAAGCGTAAAACCAGGTGATAAAATATTAGAAATAGGCACAGGTTCTGGGTACCAATGCTGCGTACTGCTAGAACTCGGCGCTAGGGTATATACGATAGAATATAAAAAAGCCCTTTATGAACGTGCCAAGCAATTTCTACCATCATTTGGCTATAAGGCGCACTTTTTTCATGGAGATGGAACCCTAGGTATGCCTACCCATGCCCCATATGACAAAATCATTGTTACTGCCGGAGCGCCTGCAATACCTGAAACCTTGTTATCACAATTAAACCCTGGTGGCATTATGGTAATCCCAGTAGGGAATGCAGATCAACAAAAAATGCTCAGAGTTGTCAAAAAAGAGGACAATACCATTGAGCAACAGGATTATGGTTTGTTTAGGTTTGTCCCTCTGTTAGGCAAAGAAGGTTGGTAAACACACCTTAATCAGTTTGAGCCCGCATGGCTTTTTTTAACAAAAACAGGTTTAGTCATAGACATAACTTCTGTTCTGTTTAATTCCTCTTACAAGGACAACCACTCGATTGAAGCTCCTATAACATGAGCAAGAGGGCCTGACGAACCCTGATAGCTAGGCTTGGGAACCATCTTAATAGTAACAGTTCCTGCGCTTGTATCTTGATATAACTCTGGAATGTAAGCATTTCTAGCACCGCTACACAATGGACAACCTAGAAAATCAATACCCCAACAGCCATTCTTCGTAAAAACTTCTGAGAATGTGCTGGCATTTTTACTCTTATAAGTTATTTCAAATATTGGATGCTGACCTATTACAAAGGAAGAAAGGAACCCATATTTTCCTCTACCTGTTCTAGGTACTTTAAAACTCAGTCCTGACCCTGACACACTCTTTAGCGCATGATGAATAAGCCTTGGATTCCACCACCCGGTTTTCTTCAGGGGATCATATTGCAAAGGCTCTGGTGTTATTTCCGTCAAACCTTGGTAAGTAACCTTAATACTGGCCTCTTTAAGTGCTTTTGAAAAAGAAAAGGGGGTGTAAACTTCATTATTACCTGTATACATGGTAATCCATGTATCATTCCCATGGGCTACTCCACTACCTGGCACTGTAGTTTTAACAGAACCGGACAAATTCTTCTGCATATGCAAGGTAATAGTGGAGTTTTGAGGTGGGTAAAACAAGCTTTTTTGGATATCAGTTACCGACTCTTTGATGTTAATACGGGGCACCACATGCATCCCATCCTGCCCTTTAACTAGCATCCAGCCTTCTGAGAGATAAGAAGGGACTTGTTGAATATTCCTGATACAGTTTAGAACAAGTTCACACCCGGACAAACAAGCATTTTGGAGAGACCTCACCGATTTTGTCACATGTAAATAGGCAACAAATTTGAATATCACTTTCTCAGAGTATGCTGGGCGGTTTGAAAGTTGAACTAATGCACTCTTATAATCTACAAGATCATCCAACACAATTGGGTTATTGCCCCAACTAAGTATCTGACAAGAAATGTAATTTAATTTGGAAACAATACTTTCTGAAAACCCTGACGGAATAGCCCCAAAAAGAGCCATAAAACTATTAATAACCTCTTCTGCATGATCTCTATTCCTTTGGACTACTGTCTCAAGTCTATGTTGCTCATCATTTGACAGTGCATAATCAATTGATAGCAATGTTTCATAGTAAGCCGACAATAAACTGTTATTGTCGGCTTGGAGATAACCGTCAGGGTTTAAGAAAAAAAAATGGTTTAGCCAGTTGTAAGATCCCTTATTAAATGCGATATCAGAATTCCAGCTCCAAGGAAACTCCCCTATACCGGTCAAGTCGAGCATTTGTAAATCGGAAGAGGAAAAATAACCATCATTTTGCAGTCGTTTAAGAAGTCCTGCATAAAAAACTTTCTTAATTGAATCAAAGCTTTCTTTTCTAAAGTTCTTTGACTGTTTTTGACTTTCTATTACAAACATGATCTTAACCGGAAAGTGTTTTAACCTTTCACTATCTGATATGACCAAAGATTTGAAAAAGTGCTAAAAAACACACTAACATTTGGGACAATGCGTTACAAGTTTTGAGACACAAAACATAAACCGCTTAAAATCAGATAATTTAAACAAAAAAATTATTCTTTAAAAAAGAAATAAATAAAAAAACCTAAAAGGTGATTGGTAAGCGCTCAGATAAAACCGCCCTGTTTACACTGCCGACTCTTCTTTACCTATAAATTCGGTTGGAGTCATTCCATACAAAGCCTTAAAACACTGGCCAAAATAAAAAGGGCTCGAAAAGCCAGTTTGATAGGCAGTATCAGTAACACTATAGCCTGATTTAAGCATAACCGAAGCCCTTTTCAGCCTATAGTTCCTAATAACCTCATTTGCATTGACACCTATTACGGCAGAAAGTTTACGGTTGAGGGTTTTTGAGCTTACAGACATGTGGTGAGCAAGCTCTGAAACAGAAAGCTTAGAGTCGTCCAAACGCTTGTCTAGGAAAGCATATATTTCATTCAAGAAAGGATCTGCACCTTTAACTGCATGTTTCTTTTGAATTATAGGGCTGTTTAACTCATTTTTCAGATGTTCCTTTAGCAAAAGCTTATTAGAGAAAAAGTTTCTAATCCTTAGTTTTAACTCTTCAAACAAAAATGGCTTGGTAAGGTAATCGTCTGCAAAACTTCCCAACCCTTGCAGGACGTCATTAGGAGTAGCCTTGGCCGTTAATAAAATCACTCCTATATGTGAGGTTAGTTTTTCAGTCTTCACCCTTCGGCACAGCTCAAAGCCATCTATTTCAGGCATCATTACATCAGAAATAATAAATTCAGGAAATTTGTCCTGTACCATAGCCCAAGCTTCACTCCCTGTACGTGCGCATATCACAGTGCAAAATTCACGTAATTGTTCTGCAAGCACTGTAAGCAAGGCTTCATTGTCTTCTGCAAGTAATACCAAAGGCTTGTTTGGAGCATAAAGAGAAGGTGCTAGATCCGCCGCCTGCTCTTCTTTGGTAGTAGGCAACAAATTTGATTCCGGTACGTGTTCCTCAAAAATCAATGGAATGTCAACAGTAAAAGTACTGCCTTTCCCCAAGGTGCTTTCTAAGGAGACGGTTCCGTGCATACTTTCTACACACTCCTTGACAAGGGCAAGACCTATACCCGTCCCCTTCTTTACTTTTTGGCCAGCATCTTGAACCTGATAAAAACGATCGAAAACCTTTTGCTTCTCTTCCTCACTGATTCCTCTCCCACTATCAGACACAACAAGTTTAAGATGCGACCGTTGATCGACAGTTGCCGAAACTTCAACTAAACCACCAGGAGGAGTAAATTTAAGAGCATTTGACAATAAATTATTTAATACCTTCTCAAACTTATCTAAGTCAACGATAAAACTTGCATCTGAAAGCTTGTTATGCAAAACCAATTTTATATGAGCATTTTCTGCCACAGTAGAAAAGCCCACTATTGCGTTTTTAACAACCTCGTTTAAATTTACAGGTTTTAGCTGGATAGCTCCAGAATCTGCCTTTCCCATATCCAGCAACTGATTGACTAAACCCAAGAGTTGATTAGAGCTGTTGCGAATTCCTGCCAAGACTTTTTGATCAACATTATACTTTTCCAACTTTCCAGCTAAAAGGCTAATAACAGTCAAAGGAGTCCTAAACTCATGGGTAACATTTGAAAAGAACCGGTTTTTAAAGGCTTCTATTTCTTTAAGCTTCTCAGCTGTTTTGGTTTGTTCGACCTGTTTTTCATAAGCTGCCCTTGTATCCAATAAATCTTTGGCCATTGCTTCAGTCTGCTTGAATACAAAAGCATACCTTTGGGCAAGGTTAAGACTTTGTAAGACGACAAAAGCAAAAAATGCCACTGGCAAGAAATAAGCACTCTCAATAAATTGAAGTTCATTAAGAATATCATTAAAGGCCGTCACAAAGATCAAGACCATCCCAACAAGCACAAAATTACTTCCGGGTGCCTTGTCTTTACTCGCTTTTAATACTATCCCAAAAATATAGATACAAGAACTAGCAAAAAGCACAAATATTACTCCCAAAAATTTTCCATAAACAGCATTGGGAGAAACCAACACCAATAGCACATAAGCCATTCCTGTTATAACCACAGCATGCTTCACTTTACGAGAGAACCTATCAGGAAACAAACTACTTATAAACAAAGAAAAGCATATATAAGCAAAGGGAAATGTCAAGTATAAACCTTGAAGTGAAAGATGCCAGTCCGCCTCTGGCCAAAGCAGAAAAAACACTGTGCTGCCAGCAAAGGACTCGCGTATGGCACTAAACAAACAAATCAATGAGAAAAACAGAAAACTACACTCAGAGGTCTTGAGGACAAACATACCCAAATAGTAAACCCCTATAATAAGAAGGCCTCCAATAATAAGGGCAGAATAAATTACCTGTGCATGAACTTTTCCCTCCACCACACTACTATGTCCCAAAACAGGAGCAACATTAATGCCTCCTGTAACAAAGTCATGGTTAGAAACATGAAAGACCAACCAAGTAGTGTCTTTATTAGGTCTAAAGGAAAATTTACGAGGTACCGTTTGTGGCACCATATCACCACCCATAGTTGGTTTCCCAACTTGCCCTACCAAGACGTCGTCAATGTATATCTTATATGCAGAATGTACGGAAGGGATATAAATGGTATAATTTTTCCCAGTATCAGGAACCACCACTTTCAACCCATAGGTACAAAAACCGACAGCACTTTCTTTCCACTCCCCAGGTACGGTGGCAAACTCTCCCTCCTTCTCCAGTTGCTGTGAAGAGACAAATTTCCCCCATGAGAAATACCACGTGCCACTGAGCGAAGCTGTTTCTTCGCACGATTGCTCGGAAAGCTTTAATGTTCCATTAGAAATATTAACTGCCGAAACATAATCGTAAAGAAAAAGCAGCAATAAGATAAGGAATAGCTTTCTCAGCATGAACATATTAGCCAAACAAGGTCAACCTTGTTCCTAAAATAAGGAATAAAGCTGTTAACCTCTTAGTTATTTGAATTTCTATCTCAAAGATAAGCATATAACAAAAGTAGAACAACAAATATTACATTTAGGCACCCTTAAAAACTCCGCCTGTGCTATTTGTAGTATTTGCGCCTAACTAATCACTACATCCGTTTCACTTAAAAAGTAGTATTAGACATCTAGCAATCCAGAGGTAAAAAAATCACAAACCTGATAGGCCAATAAACAGAAAAAAATGTCGGAGTGGCAGGATTTGAACCTGCGACCTCTTGCACCCCATGCAAGCGCGCTACCGGGCTACGCTACACCCCGATATATGTGTTATGCAAATTTATAAAAGAATTAGAAGCATAAAAAAAGACCGACAGAATTGCCGGCCCTTTTTTCACTTATTCGTTAACCACTTTCGAATATTATTTTTTAGATACTAAGCTAATTTCAAGTTCAATATCATCAGCAAGTACAACATCTTTCATCCCACTTGACCAAGCTACTTCATAGTCCTGACGGTCAAAAACAAGTTTTCCAGAAGCAGTTACAACACCATCAACTTCTTCTACTACTACATCTGTTACTTTTTCTTCATTGGTAATACCACGTACAGTTAAGTCTCCTACCAATGTATTTCCTTCAACTTCATTTATTACAAATGTTGCTTCAGGATAATTTTCTACATCAAAAAAGTCATCAGAAGACAAATGACCTACTAGTTTAGATGGAGTATTTTCTTCATCGTAATTATCATCAGTAGGTTTGATAGAAGAAAGATCGGCAGTAAAAGAGCCACCGGTAACAGAGTTGCCTTTAACTACAAGATTGCCTTCTTTAAGTTTTAAATCTCCTGCATGGTGCTTTATTTTAATCATAGTACCTTTCCACTTCACATTAGAAGCCTCTGTATCTACAACCAATGATAATTCTTCAGCACCTTCATTTTCTTCAACAACTGCCTTTTTTGCTGAAGATTGTTCTGTATTATCCTGTGAGCCACCGCAAGAGTAAAGCGCAACAGAAGCCATAAGGCCAAAAACGATGTGTCTTACTTTCATAGATTTTTATACATTAATTGTTCATACATTTAATACTGCGATTATAAAAAAAGTTCATTAAAAACCCTAACATAAATCATTTTTTCTAACAAAAAACGAACAAAACAAGTATTAGTATATACATTTTACGCTAAGTCTCGTAGAAAATACAAAAACCCCAATATGTTTAACCTGAAATATGCAATAGAACTTTTCCTCATGACGAAATCTATTGCATAATTCAGGTTTAATAGGGACTTTTATTATGGTGGCAAACAACATAATCTCTATCCATTGGCATGTTGTTCTTTTAGAACTCTTCAACAAACTCTATTAACAGTTGCGGGTTTATTAAAGGGGCTTAATCACCCTAAGACTTTTCAAGAAATAAAAATTTTTAGCAATCATGGCAGTTAACTCAGATAACGCGATCAAAGAATTAAACGCTTCCCTAAACTATACTCCTCCTTGTAGCGACAATAGAACTATCAACTATAATGAAGGGAAAGGATTATTAGGAAGGTTTGAAAAAATTCCAGTCATTATCCATGATGATGCTGGAAAAGCCTCTATTGAAATAGCAAAAGAAATAGGAAGGATAATAAAAAGCAAGCAGATACTAGACCAACACTGTGTACTGGGCTTAGCCACAGGATCCTCTCCTAAAGCTGTATACAAGGAGTTGGTAAGAATGCATAAAGAAGAAGGGCTGAGTTTTGGGAATGTCTACTCCTTTAACCTCGACGAATATTATCCAATGGAGCCTGATTCCCTGCAAAGCTACGTCAGGTACATGAAGGAGCATTTATTTGATCATGTTGATATACCAAAAGAAAATTATTTTATCCCTGATGGCACTATAGCACCTGAAAAAATCTCCTCCTATTGTCAATATTACGAAAACAAAATAAAAGAATTAGGAGGAATAGATTTACAATTACTAGGCATTGGAGGCAATGGCCATATCGGCTTTAACGAATCAGGCTCATTAAAATCAAGTGTAACAAGACTGATAGCATTAGACAGCTCAACACGGGCGGCAGCTTCAGAAGACTTTAACGGCATCCAGAATGTTCCAAGAAAGGCGATAACGATGGGTATTCAGACTATTCTGGAAGCAAAAAAAATAATTATAATGGCCTGGGGAGAAAGAAAATCTGCGGTAGTAAAAGATGCCGTGGAAGGACCAGTTACTGAGTATGTCCCTGCATCTTTTTTACAAACTCATAACGAAGTAAGCTTTTATCTTGACTTGGCTGCTTCGTCAAAATTAACAAAAGTTAAAACTCCATGGCTGGTAGATTCTTGCATATGGGATGAAAAGTTAATCAAAAAGGCTGTAACAGATTTAGCTATTACATTAAAAAAGCCAGTTTTAAAACTCACTGACAAGGATTATAACGACAATGGTATGGGCGAGCTGTTGGCTTTGCACGGCCCCGCTTATGATATTAATTTAAAAGTATTTAACCAAATACAACATACCATTACTGGCTGGCCGGGAGGCAAACCCAACGCAGACGATACTTATCGCCCAGAAAGAGCAAAACCTGCGAGCAAACGTGTTTTAATCTTCAGCCCACACCCTGACGATGATATTATTTCTATGGGTGGCACTTTTATGCGATTGCACGACCAAGGTCACGAGGTCCATGTTGCCTATCAAACCTCTGGGAACATTGCTGTTTCAGATGATGAGGCATTACGATTTGCAGACTTCATGTCGGATATGAATAAAAATTTTGGGTTTGGCAATGATGAAATTGAAAACATCTATAAACAAGCCAAGAATTTTCTAAAAAAGAAAAAAAGCAGTGAGAAGGACAGCCCCGAAGTAAGAAAAATTAAAGGGTTGATAAGGAAAAGCGAAGCTAAGGCAACCTGTCGTTTTGTGGGGGTACCAGAGAAAAACGTCCATTTCATGGATCTTCCTTTCTATGAAACTGGACTTATAGAAAAAAAGCCCTTGGGAGAGGAAGACATACAAATGACCATAGATAAAATAAATGAGATAAAGCCCCATCAAATATATGCGGCAGGTGACCTTGCTGACCCTCACGGAACCCATAAAGTATGTTTAGATGCCATCATGTTCGCCCTTAAAAACATAAAAGAGAATAAGCCAAAGTGGATAGAAGAATGCTGGCTATGGTTGTACAGAGGAGCTTGGCAAGAATGGGATATAGACCAAATAGAAATGGCTGTCCCGATGAGCCCAGACCAACTGTTAAAAAAACGTTTAGGAATATTTAAGCACCAATCGCAAAAGGACGGAGTGGTATTTCAGGGGTCAGACTCCAGAGAGTTTTGGCAAAGGGCCGAAGAAAGAAACCGTGGAACTGCAGACTTGTACAACAAATTAGGACTTCCAGAATATGAAGCTATAGAAGCTTTTGTAAGGTTTCACTATTGAAACAGTATTAATCCTATTAAAAAACAAGGGGCTTCGAAAAGCCCCTTTCATAACACTTACCTCAACCACAGCAGTTAACTTATTGAAGTTTCTGCCAAATCAATTACAGAGGCATGACGCTTACGCCCCAACAAATTCGTAGCACGCATCATTAACTCTTCAGGGTTAAATGGTTTGCTCATATAATCATCTGCGCCAAGCTTAAAGCACTTTACTTTATCAGTGGATCTATCGGAGCCACTTAATACAAAAATAGGTATTTTACAAAAAGCTTCCGCACAACGCACCCGTTCAATAAAGTCAAACCCATCTACTTCAGGCATTTTCAAATCAGTGATTATTAAATCAGGGAAAAGTCCATCATACAGTTTAAGCATGGCTTCTGCACCGTTTCGTGCCTTGACAACAGTATGCCCCGGTCCAAAAATAACTGGCATTAACGAGAGGATTGACGTAGAGTCATCCACTGTTAAAATAACTTTCTTCATAGCTAGATTTAGTTAAGTTAAAAAATAGTAAAAAAGCAGGTTCATGGCTGAACATACTTAAAAACAGTTAGATATCTGCACAATATATAAATTTAAAAACTAAACCTACAAACCTAGCCATGTAAGTTATGAACATTTTAATCAATAATACCAACATCCATTTTATTAAAACTAAAACTTGCATCAATCAATATCACATATAAAGCGTGTAATTTTTACCGTAAGATTATCAAATTGTCTGAGACTAAAAAAGCAAAAAGGAACTGCTGATTTTTAATAAAAAACAGCACCATCTAAGTGCAAGGCAGCAACATTTGACTAAAGAAACTTAAACACTGCTAAACCCTGTCTAAAACCTAAAAATCACATTAGGAACCTTTCAAAAGAAATGCTGTAACCTTGATGTTTAATACAATTAGTGTTGTCCTTATATACAAGACTAATCCATGTTAAACATTTCTAAAATATTACAGGTTTTGCATAAAAACAGAAATAGAAATATGAAAGTAAAGAATCCAGAAGACCTGTTTGCTAACATAATAAAAAACCTGTATAGTGCAGAAACTATGTTAGAAAGAGAATTGCCAAAGATAGCGAAAAAGGCTACCAATAAAGATCTTGCGAAAGGTTTGGAAGCTCATGTTCAAGTGACCAGCAAGCAAAAAGAAAGGTTAGAGCAAATTGCGGACACCTTAGGCATTACACCTAGAGGGAAGAAAAGCATCGCAATGGAAGGGATCCTTCAAGAACTTGAATCCGATTTACAAGAAGTTCCTCAGGGAGAACTATTGGATCCTGATTTAATAATTGCAGCACAAAAAGCGGAACATTATGAAATAGCTGCCTATGGATCTGCGTGTGCCATGGCCAAAGCAATGGGAAATGAAAAAGTTTTGAACCTTTTGCTAAAGACGCTAGAAGAAGAAAAAGCACAAGATATGAAGTTGTCAGAATTAGCCGAAAGCTATATCAATCAAAAAGCACTTCACATGTAAAAAAATAAATGGGTTGTTTAAAAACAACCCATTTAAACTATAGCGCATACTATTATTGGTCTTTGGAACGGAAAAACTCCAAGAGTGCTCTTGCACCTTCCTCTGACACATCCTGATAAACCATCTGAACATTATACTCAGCCAATAGCTTTTTCGCAATTGGGTCTTTTTGTGTCATTTCTACCGGATTGAGAATAATATTCATAATCCATTCCGGTGTTCTTCTTTCAGTGATTCCTTTAAGAGCAGGCCCTACTACCTTGGTATCCATTTGATGACATGCGCTACAGTCACTGTTAAAGATACTTTCACCTTTGGCTATTAAATCCGCGTCAAGCTCATCCGAGAGCTCAACCGAAGAAATAGGCCCTACTCCTTTGTCAGAACCAGGTGGGTTGGCATTGGTACTGCTAGTACTTTCAGCAGTATTACTCTTCTTGCTTCCACTGTCTGACGCGGGTTTGTCATCGCCTGAACAGCTAAAAAAGGAGACCATTGCAAACACCAAAGAAGCATTGATAACTTTTGAGATTTTTCTCATAAATACGCTTTTTTAGTTGGAAATAGTTATAAATATAAAGCTTTAAAATTAACCCTCCCCTATTTCATTTAAAATGATATAGTTTAGTTAAGATAATGACCTAGATCAACTTTTATAAATTTATTTATTTGTAAATTTAAAACAAAACAAACATACACAAAACTCTAACAAACAACACATTAAATAAATAAATAGCACCTAAAATTAAAGATATAAAGATCTTAAATGATTTTATGACACCTAAAAACAAGATAAAAAAGCCAGTGGTATTCGCCTGCTCAGGATGCTCTGACGCAGGCAAAACTTCTTATAACCTGGCACAATACTTAAACGAAAAAGGAACTGCCGAAATGTCTTGCTTAGCTGGAATTTCTGCAGAAATTCCGGTGTTCTTAAAGAAAGTTATAAACCGCCCTATCTGGATTATTGACGGATGTCCCATCCAGTGCGCAAAAAGTGTAATGGAAAAATTACAACTTCAGGAAAACTATCATATCCAATTGAGGGATTTCGGGATAAAAAAGTATGACAACAAGGACACAGACCTAGAAGACTTGTCAGCAGAAGTCATAAGAAAAGCGCCAAACCATGAATAAGAAATATTTCTTAATAACACTAGTAAACCTCCTGATAGCAGGTTCTCTTGGTGTACTTTTACGGTACATGAGCATTGCACCAACAGGTTTAAACTTTAGGTATATTGTTCATGCGCACTCGCATGTGGCTTTTTTGGGATGGGCTTACATGGCCTTTTTCTTGTTAATATTATACTTGTTTTTGCCCGAGAAATTTAGCTCTGACAAAAGCTACAAATGGATGTTTTGGCTAAACCAAATATCTGTGGTAGGCATGCTGGTTGCTTTCCCTCTTCAAGGTTATGCACTATACTCTATCGCATTTTCTACTTTACATATTTTTTTAAGTTACTGGTTTGCTTTCAAACTGAACAAAGATTTAAAAACATCGCCAGTAAAAAGCAAAACAGCTATAAACTTTATTAAAGGGGCATTACTATTCCTCGTCATTTCTTCTATAGGTCCTTTTGGACTAGGTATCATTATGGCCAAAGGGTTGGCAGACAGCCCCATTTATGACTTGGCCATTTACTACTACCTCCACTTCCAGTACAATGGGTGGTTTATTTTTTCCGCATTAGGCATACTTTTCAAACTCTTTGAACAGCATGCGATTACTTTCCCAGAACGAAAAAGTAACTTGTTTTTCAAAACATATTTCTATTCAAATTTCCCAGCTTTTTTGTTGTCGGCATTATGGCTAGAAACTTCTGCAGCCGTAAATGTTACAGCATTTGTATCAGCACTAGTTCAACTATTAGGTACTTTTTGGTTGGTACACATGGTTCAAAAATTTTGGAAACCTATGTTGGCAAAACTTAACAACAACGAAACATTGTTGCTAAAAATAGCTCTGGCATCATTTATCCTAAAGAACGCCCTACAATTTTTGTCATCCTTTGTTATCATTTTCCAGATAAGACATTTTATCATCGGCTACTTACACTTGACCTTAATAGGTTGCATAAGCCTATTTCTAATATCAGTGGCCTCAAACTTAAAATTCAATACCTTGAAGGGGTATTGGGCAAATGCTGCAGTATGGCTAATCGCAAGTGGTTATATTTTAAGTGAAATCATGCTATTTGCACAGGGGACAAGTTTTTGGCTTCAAAGTGGCATAATACCTTTTTACGACCAATCAATAATTATTTCAAGCTTATTGATGCCCGTTGGCTTTTTAATCATTTGCATTGCAGGTGTTTTCAAATTATTTTATAGTAAGCCCTGTCAACCTACACCTAACTTTCAACATGAAATAGATTATGTAAATAAATAAGCAGAGAAAACTCAAGCGTTTTTCCTGCTCACCATTTCGTTAATCCAAATAGGAGCATATGGCGAGGTACACCCTTTTGAAACAGGATAATCACAGTAAACTCCAAGCTTTCCCCTTTTATTGCATATATCAGGTTTAATAAAGATTACATACTATAAATTGACCACCTCACTGCCACAAGCACTATTATTATCCTTCTTTTTCTTTTTTCGTATTTCGGCAACACTACCTAACCTTTCACCTTTCTCCCTACCAAAGAAAATATGCTTAGTACTCCCAATGACCTGAGAGTTATAAATCCCACTATGTCCCGAAAACAAATAACTAACCACACAAGCCACCCCTATGTAAATACCGGCATCCATACCAAAAAGCTCCAGCCCCATCATCATACAAGCCAAAGGGGTATTAGAAGCTCCTGCAAAAACAGCCACAAATCCCATAGCAGCCAACAATGCCATAGGTAAAGGAATGAATAAATGCAGCGCATTACCTAAAGTAGCTCCAAGGAAAAACAACGGTGTCACTTCTCCACCTTTAAAGCCTGCTCCAAGTGTAACCACAGTAAAAGCAAGCTTCACCAAAAAATCATATGGGGGAAGCTGATCATGAAAAGATTGCTCAATGACAGGCACTCCTAAACCGATATACTTAGTAGTACCAATGGCATATACAGCTACAGCCACAATGACACCACCTAAGACAGGACGAAGTGGCGGAAACTTGATCTTCTTGAACATTTTGCTGCAAAAATGCATAGACAAGGAAAAAAGCCTTCCACAGAACCCAAAAGCTACACCCGCAATTATTGCATACAAAAGTGTACCAGGGTCAAGCAAAAGCAGTTCAGGAACAGCATAGTGGGTATGATGAGCACCCCATAGGGTAGTAACATAGTCGGCTATAATAGCGGCAAAAAAACTTGGCACCAATGCTTCATAGCGCATCCGGCCAATCAAAATAAACTCAAGCCCAAAAATAGCTCCTGCTAAAGGCGTTCCGAACACAGAAGCAAAGCCAGCACTGACACCACAAACTAGAAGTATTTTACGGTCTCTTGGCCGCAACCGAAAAAGTTTGGTAAACTGGTCAGCCAAAGCCCCACCCATTTGAACCGCAGTTCCTTCCCTACCAGCAGAACCTCCAAAGAAATGCGTAACTATAGTTCCGAACAACACAAGGGGCGCCATAATAAATTGAATCGGCTTTTTCGGGGTTTGTATTTGCTCAATAATTAAGTTATTCCCAGCTTCCACTTCCCTCCCAAAATGATAGTACAACATACCTACAGCAAAACCACCAAGAGGAAGCAAACTGATAATCCATATATTATTTTCACGCCAATTTCCAGCCCATTCAAGTGAATACAAGAAAAAAGCAGACGCCGACCCTGCTAGTATTCCTACAAGAACACATATCACGACCCACTTTACTACAAAAACTGTTAATGGATAAAACTCTGAATATTTAATTGGCTTTGGGACAAAATCAAACTTTGACATAAGTAGATTTAGTTATTTAATAATAATGATTGAACACACCAGCAAACGTTTAATATTACATTTCCCAGTGGACTAATTTCCATTTCATTTTCAACCAACTGGTACAGAAAATCAGTCACAGCAATAGAGTTAGCCACAACAAGGCTCTCATAAGAGAAACGATCCAGCAAGGTAGAGCCTACATCATCGGGAATAGGTTCTGCCAATTCAGGCTGACGTAAGTGCTGCTCCCTAAAACAGTCTGATTGAAGCGCACTATTTTGGACATGCATGGTTTGATTTGTAATGCATGAGCTTAATCCCAGAAAAATAGAAAACCAAAGAATTGAAAATTGGCTAATTTTGAAGAAGTACATACTGATAACTTGTAATTGTTTTAAAATTACTAAAGTAGGAGTTATCAGCTTTTGAAGGCGGTTCCAGGCAAACCCCATTGCCTTTTAAATAACATACAAAACAAATAAATTTATTTCATAAATAAAACAATTATCATTTAAAAAGTGCAATTGCCATTGTTAACAATGATATGCCTAAGCACAAAGGAGAGTAATACTTAGTGTCCATCTTCCCAAACGGTGTATTTTTATATTTTTTATAAAAACCTACATAACGAAAGTCCCCCACAGCCCTTAAAAGAAAAATAACTACAATTCCCCAGATACTTTTCCTAAAAATAACATCTAGCCACAAAGGAAACTGTACACCTAGTTCAAAAACACTATTCAGGATTATAAACCCAAAACATAATAAACCAAATGCTACGGCAAATGTAGGCAGAGGCCCAGGCATTATAGCTTTCGTTCGATTGTCTTTAGTTGGCAAAACAGCATCGCTCCCCCACTTTCCACCGACCGCCCAATAAATATGGAGGCTTGCCAAAAACAGAAAAACTAGACACAAAATTACCGCAATTATAATAACCATATCAATCCAGTTTAAAAATCATATCTAATTGTTTCTTATTGGCAGATTTAGGCATCACCTTCATCAGGTTATTCCTCAACCATACCCCCAAGTTATTATCTATATGTGCCAATTTCCCAATTGTCCAACTAGTATTTACCACTGCATGGGCCTTTTTACGTCTAATAAGCTCCAGCCCTTTAAAAGCTGCTTCAAGCCCACCATCAATTAGTTTTCCCAATACATAAGCATCCTCTATGGCTTGGCAAGCGCCTTGTCCCATATTAGGGGTAGTAGCATGGGCTGCATCACCAATTAGGCAAGCATTACCGATATGCCATTTGTCCATGGGTTTTAAATCAAAAATCATATCTTTAAAAATGTGTTCATTGGGCGTTGCTGAAATAAGGGCTAAAATATCCGGATGAAAACCTTTAAAAAGCTCATTCAATGTTAAATGACCATGTTCTATTTTTTCCGCATTGGCCAATGCATACCAGTAATTTTTGCTTTCGCTAATTTTAACAAAGCCGAAACGTCTTCCCTTACCCCAAGCTTCATTAAGTTCATTATGGTATTTTTTTGGCAACTCCATATCACAAACACCTCTCCAACAAATTTGCCCAGCATCTCTCAAGGTAGTTTTCGGGAACAACTGCTTTCTAACAACCGAGTGAATTCCATCAGCACCTATAAGCCAATCACTTTCTACTGTTGATTGATCGTTAAAAGTCAAACGAAAGTTTTGGGCTTGCTCAACTTTAACCAGTCGCTTATTTAGTACTACATGCTCCAGACCGACTGCATCCAATAAAATTTTCTGGAGGTTCCCCCTATGAATTGCAGTATTTTGGACTCCATAGGTTCTTTTGTACTCCAACAGATCAACAACAGAGAGGCTTTTAAGGTGAGCATCGGTAATCTTCATGCATGAAATTTCATTTCCCGCTTGTTCAATGCTACTATGCAACCCCAACTCCTTGAATACTTGCATAGCATTATTGGCCATAATTATACCTGCTCCTACTGGCTTTAATTCACTTGAACCCTCATAAACCCTCACTCGAAAACCTTTCTGCTTAAGAACGAGTGCGGTTGTCAACCCACCAATTCCTGCACCGATTATGTCAATTGATTCTTGCATTTGTTTTTTTTAACAAAAGTACCAATGCAAAAAGTCAAAATCGTTCACTTAAGTTAATTAAAGTTAGTTGTTAGGTAATTTTTGATGTCGCCTAATTAACAGCTATCCGTTTCCTGATTCTACTTAATGATTGAGGGGTAATGCCCAAATAGCTTGCAATATACTTTTGCGGAAATATTTGAAAAACAAGAGGGTTTTCTTGAAGAAGCTTTTGATACCGGCTTTCAGGTGAGTAATACAACAAGTCTTCAACCCTCCTTTTAGCAGCCAGAAAGACCTTTTCGGTCATTCTTTTAGAAAACTCTTGCCAATAAGCACCCGAGCTGAGCAAAGCCTGCCAATCATTGTAATAGATAAAATAAACAGTGGAATCTTCTAGTGCTTGAATATTTAACCGAGAACTATTTCGCATCAAAAAACTTTCATAATCTGTAAAAACAAAGTCTTCCAGTTCATGATTGAAATGAAACAAAAATGTCGTTTCGTCACCATTTTCATTTACATAAAAAGTCCGTAAGGAACCCTTGGACACCAAGCCAATACAATTACAAACCTCATTCTCCTGTAAAACATACTCATGCTTACTTAATTCTTGAGGTTCTAGCCTAGAATATAGATCTCCAAATGCTTCCTTGCCTATTCCTAAGAACTTAATCAGCTTATCGCAAAAAGCTTTATCTTTCATAAAAGATTGTATTTCATTCCTTATTTGAAGCTGTAATTTAAAATTTATCTACTTCATCCAACACAAAATTGTATTTATCTTTAATTACAGCAAACACTTCTTCTAGGTGTTTATAGTCTGTAATATCCCTAAAGTCTACAACTGCTGCAGAAATATTTCCTGATTCATCTTTAACAGGCCGTCCGGTGATACTGATGATTCTCCCTTCTTCATATTCCGGTGCCTTTATTAAAACTTCCACATCATCGCTAGCCTCTCCTTTCAATGCCCTAGCCAATGGAAGGTTTTTCCAGGCAAATTCCTTTCCTGTTTCAGGGTCATAGACGTGATACTTCTTTGTCCATTGGCTTGGTTCAATATCCATTGCCCCTTTGCCTAAGATCTCTTCCGCCCTTTTGTTAAAAAGGATAAACTCTCCCTTGTTGTTAGCAACCACTACCCCTTCCCCAAGGCTAGCCAAAATAGCCTTTAAACGTTTTTCATTCTCAACAATTGCTTGCCTTAGCTTATATCTATTCGTAATATCCTTAAATATAACTACTGCTGCTATTGCTTTATCTTCTTTAATAATCGGCCTTCCCGTTACCAAAAGCCTTCTTGGTTCATCATAGTTAGGGTTTTTAATAACCAGCTCCATATCGTCAACTTTTTCCCCACGAAGACAACGAGCTGCCGGCCTTTGATCCCACGGAATGGGTTCCTCTGTATCTGGGTAGTACACCTGATACTCCCGCAAAACAACCTCCAAAGGCTTCGTAACACCTGCGATTTTCGCTGCCTTGTCATTAAAAAGATCGATATCGCCATTAGGATCTATTAACAATATTCCTTGTCCAGCATTGTCTACAATTGCCTTGAGCTTCTTCTTTTCTTCAATAATTTCCAATTCATACGCTTTTTGTTTTGATATGTCCGTCGATATGCTGCACTCAGCATAGATCTTACCACTTAGATCAATTAATGGAAAACGTACCGTAACGAAAGTATATACTTTCTCCCCTACTTTCACACGTTCTTCCGTACTAGTACTGACACCTTTCAAAATCACTTCTTGATCCTTGTCCGGAAGCTCCAGATCATCTCTTTGGGCATTAACTTCTGCAATACTTTTCCCATATACCTCATCTTTTCTTAAACCATAAACTTTCTGAAACTGATTATTTACCAAAGCAAAGCGATCTTCTTTATCTTTTATGTACATAACTGTCGTACTATTATTGAAAATACTCTTTAAGCGCCGAGCATCCTCTTTCATGGTCCTTTGTGTTTTCCTTTTCTCTTTTTTCAGCCTATGCTTCACTACCGCTTTCCGCCCTAACAAAAACATAGCAATCGAATAAGAAAATAAAGCAGTTAAGGCTGCACCAAATTGTGCAGAAAAAATATTGTTTTTCTCCCCAGCCAAACGGATGTAGCCAAAAATTAAAGGAAGAAACAAGGCCAAAAATCGCCAAAAAATAATTTCTCCAGGACTTTCCCCAATCAATAAAGCCATGGATCCTTTATAAGGTCGACAAAATAAAACAGAGAGAGACATCATTAAGAACAACAAAGTAGCAATAAATGACATAGGAATAAACGAAGCGATCCCATACAAGTACGTCACTCCATATACATAGCCATAAAAACTTAAAAAAGAAATTAATGTAATAGCTATGCAAAAAGGCTCCGCAGGCCTTCGGGATTTATGATAATCAACGAAGTAAATAGCAAAAGAAAGAAGTATAAAGTTAAAGGCGGCATTTGGGGCAATTAAAGTAAGTTCTTGCCTTCTTTCATCATACAGTTGATCATAAAACAGTAACTCCCCGATATGAAAATCAAAATCTGCTAGGGTTTCAATTAAAGCTTCAAATCCAACTATACCTACTAAAACAGCAATACCCTGAGATAAACGTTTTATCCTTTTAGAATACCCCCTTCGCACTATTATAAAAACAGCAAAACTTGAAAGCATAAATAATATACTTTCAACAGGGTTGATCATAGGACTATTGGAAATTAACCTTTTCAACCTATCGATTTCAAGAAACCAACCAACTAAAGTCAAGCCTGATAAAAAAAAGCCTGCTATACTTAAATAGCGAGAAACTACAATTATTGTAGAAATTAATGAAGAAGGAGATCTCATTGTATTACCCAGTTTACACCTGTCTCGGTAACTTTGAAAATGTGATCTTGTTATAAACGGAGATACAAAACTCAAACTTAACCACCTAACATTGTGCATGGTATTATCCAATATTGTTAGGTTCAAGGAGTTTTAGGAGATCATAAAAAAGCTTGTCTTTTGGTCGAAAGGATACAGCCTATTCAGTATTGACTGTTCTTTATCTTAATAATTTGCTCTTTTGTCAGACCTGTATATTTAATAATTTTATCTATACTCTCTTGCTCTTTTAACATTTCCTTAGCTATCTCAAGCGCTCTTTCTTCTCTACCAATTTCTCTGCCTTCTTCTCTACCTTCCTCTTTGGCTGTGTCCAGAGAATTTTTCAGGTCACGGTAATACTTTAGACTGTCCTCGTAAGACTGGACTTGTTCTGGTGTAAACTTTGCAATTTCGGCCGTTTCAAAGAGTTTTTCAAATATATGTTCTCGCAATCTATCTGGCACTCGATCTAGTTTGTTGAGGTTTCTTAATACAAACAGCCATTTGTCAAACCTTGTTTCCAGTTCATCAATGGTCTTGTTGAACTTTGGCATTTCGAGGTCTTCGTTTAATAATTTAGCACACACGTAAAGCTAGCATAACAAAAACAAATTAAATAGATGTCACCAGCTTGAGTCAAACCTGACTATTTTTCAACTTAACAATTTGCTCTTTTGTCAGACCTGTATATTTAATGATTTTATCTATACCCTCTTGCTCTTTTATCATTTCCTTAGCTATTTCAAGCGCTCTTTCTTCTCTACCAATTTCTCTACCTTCTTCTTTAGCTGTGTCCAGAGAATTTTTTAGGTCACGGTAATACTTTAGACTGTCCTCGTAAGACTGGACTTGTTCAGGTGTAAACTTTGCAATTTCAGCTGTTTCAAAGAGTTTTTCAAATATATGTTCTCGCAATCTATCAGGCACTCGATCTAGTTTGTTGAGGTTTCTTAATACAAACAGCCATTTATCAAACCTTGTTTCCAGTTCATCAATGGTCTTGTTGAACTTTGGCATTTCGAGATATATGAAGGTCAGCTTATCATAAAATACTTTCTTGGTCTCTATGTCAGATAGCTTGATATCATAACGATATTTATTAGGCTCATGCTTGTCTTCGTCAAACACAAAATCGAGAATGGCTATTGTATAAACAGCCTTTAATTCATAGTTCCAATCTGCACGTTTTGCCTGCTCACGTATAGGGAAAGTTGAGTAATAGACAGTTCTGTCCTTGAAAAAATTCTGCTTGGTTTTTTGAAGCTCTACGATAAATTTTTCACCTCTCTCATTTTCACAGTAAAGGTCAAAAATAGCTTTTCTGTCCACTTCGTTTGCGCCTAACTGTTCTCCTTTAAGATAGGTCAAGTCTATTATTTCTCCTTGTTCTTCTTTTAAAAGCACATTTAAAAAGTCAAGAAGCAAGTCTTTATTGGGTTCTTCCCCAAACAGACGCTTAAAACCATAATCGGTAAAAGGGTTTATATATTTTTCTGCAAAATCAGCCATTTATTTACTTTTGAAGCAATGAAAAGTATGTTCAGTGGGCAATCCATTTAAATATACTCTTAAAGTTTAACAAAAGTAAATATAAATAAAATGGATTATTATATTAACCCTTAACATTTTAATTGGTAAGGCAAATACAAGAACAGGCCACAGATTTGCTACTTTTTATACTAAAGTCTAGACCAAACCTCCAACTTCATCAAAAAAACATTGCTCTATTAATTCTACCTTCAGCAAATGGTGGCAATACTCCTATAGACTTCACTGTTTAGCTGTTTTATTTAGGTCTTTTGCCATTCAATACGAGTGGCAAAAGACACCCCTACAATTGCTTGGCAAGTACCACAGCTTTTCTCATACAATCAGTAAGCGACGGGCCGCCATGCCAATTGGCACAAACAAACATGTCTTCACCTTCCAACTCTTTAACCAACTGATCTATTTTGTTCATCTCTTTATCATATTGAGGTATAGCTTTTTCCAGTCTAAGCACTTTGCTTACTACAGGACCACCTTTTATTTGGTATGTTTCTTTTATTAAAGCCAATACCTTATCCATTATCTCCTCGTCAGATTCATTAATCACTCTTGGATCTAAAACACCTCCTGCAATACTTGTCATAAGCACTTCATCACTAGAACTTGAAACAGGGTAAACAGATGAGTTCCAAAGTGTTCCAAGCAAGGGCTTGTTTTCTACCTTAGGGTATAAAACCCCATAACCATTGATAGGAACACCAATGTCTGACTTTTTGAAGGTGTGAAAAACTTTAACAATGGCGGGGTAGTTGATTTTATTCAAATCTTCCGCTACCGAAGGATAAGATTCAAAAAGAAATGTACTGGCTGCAAAAGCCGGAAGGGCCAGAACAATTTTATCAGCTGAAACTGTTTGTGAAGTTTCATTTAAAATATATTCGACCTGAAAACGATTATCTCTTTTCTGTATGCCTTTAACCTTTGCATTGTACTTTATATTGTCAAGTTTATCCGCAATAGTTACAGGCAAGCTAGCCATCCCACTTTTAAAGTATAAGGGTACTTTGGCCACCTTTTTCCCTTTTTTACCAGACTTCATTATCCCCTTAATAATAGAGCCATGTTCAGTTTCAAATTTCTTCAAAAAAGGGAAAGTTTTATTTATCAATAAACGATAAGGATCGCCTGCGTAAATACCTGATACAAACGGTGCCACTGCATAATCAACAATCTCTTTATTAAAGCGGCGTTCAAAAAATTCACCTACCGTCTCTTCATTGTTACGGGGCTGTTTTCTATTTAATAGCTCTCCCACCAATGCTGCTTTAGTGCCCCAGCTAAAAAAGTTGCTCTTAAAAAAGCTTTTAGGAGAGTCAGGCATTTGCCGAACCTTTCCATTTTTAAATATATACCTGACTTTTCCTGCGCTTTCAGGATAAACCAGCTCTGCTTTCAAGCCGAGCTCTTCAAGGTAAGCTACCGTCTCCGGATCTGCCAATATAGAACCTGGACCATGCTCTAGTATAGTTTTCTGATGGTAGGATGTTTGAATATAACCTCCAGCCCTATCTCTAGCTTCTAATAAAGTATATGCTTTTCCTTGTTTTTGTAACTCATAAGCCAAAGTAAGCCCAGAAATACCTGCACCAATAATCACTATCATAATAGTACTTTTTTAATAATCCTAAAAATACAGCCAAGTCCCTTAAAAAATAATGACCCAGGTCATAAAAGGGTCTGACATTAAAAGATAAAAAGACATAGCAGTATTTTATTATCAACTTTATTCAACTGATATACAGTAAAATAAAAACACATTGATATATATCATTTTCTACGAAGACAAATCTTCATTACTTGCACAAAAAAAGCACAACCATGAAAACATTAGCAACAGCCACCGGAATTTTAATGCTGATATTTACAGTAAAATTATCAGCTCAAGATTTAGCCAATGGTCAAAAGATTTTTGACACAAGATGTAAATCATGCCATAAAATAGGCGGAGGTGATTTTGTAGGCCCCGACCTGAAAGATGTGCATACTAACAGAAAAGAAGAATGGCTAATCCAATTTATACAATCGCCAGCCAGTTTGATAGAAGCAGGAGACGAGGAAGCAGTGGCATTATATGAAAAGTTCAACAAGGTAATGATGCCAGACCATAAAGACCTAGATGATGAGAGTGTTAAGGATCTCATTGCTTATATAGGCGACAAAAGTGCTCCCGCAAAAGAAGAAACCAAAGAGGCTACAGTAGACAAAGCAGAAGAAAAAGCTGCTGTTGTAGCTCCTCAGAACCAATCTGCCTCACCCCTACAAATCTTTATTTACAGTTTGATAGGCGTAGCTTTTATACTTATTGCAGTAATTATGTATATGCTCATGACGACTATGAGATTAATCAAAGCTAATTCAGGGAAGCAATGAACTGGCAAAAAAAGATAGAAAAGCTTAAGGCTGAAAAGAATGCAGTGATCCTGGCACACTACTACCAGGATCCTGCCATTCAAGATATAGCAGACTTTATCGGCGATAGTTTAGCTTTATCTTATGAATCCGCAAAGTCCAGTGCGGATATTATTGTTTTTGCGGGCGTCGCTTTTATGGCCGAAACCGCTAAAATACTGGCACCAAACAAAAAAGTTTTACTACCAGATCCAGAAGCTGGGTGTTCGTTGGCAGATCATTGCACAGAAGCGGCTTTTAGTAAATTTGTAGCCAACCACCCTGATCACCTGGTAATCACCTATATCAATTGTTCGGCAGATATCAAGGCCATGAGTGACATTATCTGCACGTCTTCCAATGCGCTAGGTATTGTCAATTCGCTCCCTCCTGAACAGAAAATCATATTTGCCCCAGATAAGAACTTGGGTAATTACATTAATATAAAGACGGGCAGGGACATGCTACTTTGGGATGGAAGCTGTTTTATTCACGAAACCTTTTCTGCCAAAAAGATTCTAGAACTCAAAAAGGAGCATCCTGAAGCCAAAATCTTGGCACACCCAGAGTGTGCACACATAGTAATAGAGATAGCAGACCATATCGGGTCTACCAACTCTATAATCAATTATGCTGTACAGGACAAAGAAACTGACACTTACATCATAGTGACTGAGTCAGGCATTCTTCACCAAATGCAAAAACTGATTCCTGACAAAAAATTAATACCCGCACCACCAGAGTTTTACACTTCATGTAATTGCGGAGAATGCCCTTATATGAAAATGAACACCTTAGAAAAGCTTTACAACTGCCTATACATGGAAACGCCAGAAATTTCGCTCAAAGAAGACACCCGTGCAAAAGCAGAGAAAGCTTTGAAAAAGATGTTCGATTTAAGCAATGTATAAAAATGATAAAGACGGATTTTGTAATTGTAGGATCTGGTATCGCAGGTTTATTTCTAGCCCAGAAACTAAGTGAGGACTTTCCTGACAAGGAAGTTATAGTGCTTACAAAAAAAGGGTCACTGGAAACCAATACAAGATATGCCCAAGGGGGCATAGCCTGCGTAACAGACCTTGTTACAGATTCCAGCCAGCATCATATCAAAGATACAATCATTGCAGGAGATGGGCTTTGTGACCCCGAAATTGTGCGCATGGTCGTTGAAACTGCTCCCTTACGTATAAAGGAGTTAATAAATGAAGGGATAGAATTTGACAGAACAGACCAGGGTTTTCTACATTTGGCTAAAGAAGGGGGACACTCAGCCCATCGAGTCCTGCACCACAAGGATGCTACAGGGTTTGAAATTCAGAAAAAGCTAATCCGACAAACAGGAAAGTCAAAAAACATCAAGGTGTTTACCTTTAGCTTTGCTTTAGATCTGATCATCAACGAACAAAATGAATGTTCTGGTCTTTGGGCTGTTGATACTGCAACCGGTAAAATGCAAACTATTACGGCAAGTAAAACCATTCTTGCTACTGGCGGAACAGGCCAAGTGTTCCGTTACACCACCAATCCTGCCATTGCTACTGGCGATGGTATAGCCATGGCCATAAGGGCGGGAGCCGAAACTAAAGACATGGAGTTCATACAGTTTCATCCAACTGCACTATATGAAGAAAACAGGAATCCTCTTTTCCTAATATCAGAAGCAGTGAGAGGTATGGGCGCTATTTTAAGAAATGAATCAAGGGAAGACTTCATGCCCAAATATGATACAAGGGGAAGCCTTGCGCCACGCGATATTGTTTCTAGGGCCATTGACAATGAGATCAACAACAGCACACTTCGTCATGTTTGGCTAGACTGCAGAAAAATAGACAAAGACTTATTTATAGAGCATTTCCCGAACATTACCAATGCCTGCCTATCAAAAAGTATCGATCCTTCTGTCGACCTCATACCTGTAGTCCCGGCAGCACATTACATGTGCGGAGGTATCAAAACTGATATTCACGGTCAAACAAGCATCAAAAACTTATATGCTTGCGGAGAATCCGCTTGCACAGGCCTACATGGCGCTAACAGACTGGCGTCCAACTCACTTTTAGAAGCCTTGGTATTCGCTCACAACATTTGTGAACATTTTAAGACAGAGGGTACCCTTACCATGAGCAAATTGCCTACAAAATTAAAACCTATACCGCCTTTTGTAGATGAAGAAACCTCTGTTTACATAGAACAGATTAAAGATATTATGACCTTCTCTGCATCTATTCTCAGGTCCTCCAAAAAAATGGAACATGCAGCAATGGTACTAAGCAACATAAAAAGCCGTATAGAGGAAAACCTAAAAAACATAACCTCCCTACCATTATGTGAAGCTTACAATATGGCCACCATATCTGAAACAATTATAAAATCTGCTTTGGACAGGAAAGAAAATGCAGGCGCACACTTCAACATCGATTTGACAGCTACTCAAAAATTGTCTTCTATAAGCCATTCGGCATAAGAGGTTTCCGTCTCATACAACTTTAACGACTTCAGCACTACCTCCTCAGGCAAATGCTCCTGAACCACCTTAGCAATATAGCCTATCAAGTTTTCACATGTCGGCTGAAAAGGAAACAAGTTCACTTTCACCCCCAAAGATTCAATAGCCTCCAAGTGTTTTTTCGGCATGGCTTCGTTCAAAACAAGCGCATGATCCAGCAAGTCTATCACATGTCGCTGAACAATTGTTTTGAGAAGTTTAAAATCAACGAGCATACCGTCATTAGGCTGCGCAGGTAGTTGTGCGGCCTTACCCCCTACAGTTACGTAAAGTTTATAAGAATGTCCGTGAATATTTCTACATGCACCCTCATAATTAAAAAGACAGTGGGCAGTTTGAAATTCAAAGATTTTAGTTAGGCGAATAAAACTATGCTTTGTACTCATCTTGAATAGGTAAATTGTTACCGGCTACTGTTCTTCAGGCATTATATTATAATGTGATAATAGAGTATCCTTTAGGCAAACCTGAGCCCGGCAGTAATCAGCACCTGCCGGGCAACCAGATTTTTTAACAGAACCGATAAAGCTTACTAGAAGTAGCTACCTGTGTGGCAGTGGTCAGAAAAGGCAACCGACTTCTGAGATCAGCTTTATATTTAGCAAATGTACTGTCCCTTTCCCCCGCCGACAATGAGATAGATCATTTTAATGTCGAAAACAATAAGATACCTTTGTTTATATGGGCAGAGAAAAGGATAAAAAACTCCTTTAATCCTAATTTAAAACCAAAATATGGTAAAAATTTACTAAGGTTTTTTTTATGACAAAAACAGCAAACAACCACAAAAACAAGTCTAAAGGAATCCGAATCAAAAGATTTTTTACCCAACCGGGAAAAAATGTATACGATTCCTTTTCGTATGAAAATCGAAAATCATCCATAAGGAACCCTACTGGTGAACTTGTATTCGAAATGCAGAATATTGAAGTCCCTAAAGGGTGGTCGCAAGTTGCCACAGACATTCTTGCCCAAAAGTACTTTAGGAAAACGGGTGTTACCGAGAAACATGGAGGCAAGGGCGGTGCCGAGCATTCTGCAAAACAAGTGGTCCACCGTATGGCAAATTGCTGGAGGGCTTGGGGAGAGAAATACGGCTATTTTAACAGCAAAGCGGACGCTGATGCTTTTTATGAAGAAATTGCCTATTCGCTGCTAAACCAAATGGCCGCTCCAAACTCACCGCAATGGTTCAATACAGGATTACACAGCTCCTATGGTATAAAAGGCGCATCACAAGGCCACTACTATACAGATCCTGAAACCGAAACTTTAAAAACATCAGGATCGGCTTATGAAAGACCTCAGACCCACGCATGCTTTATCCTTTCTGTAGAAGATGACTTAGTGAATGAAGGTGGGATAATGGATTTAATGGTCAAAGAAGCCAGAATATTCAAATATGGGTCTGGTGCCGGCACAAATTATTCACGCATTCGCTCAGTCAATGAAAAACTTTCTGGTGGCGGATACTCCTCTGGACTGATGTCATTTCTGAAAGTTTCTGACAGAGCCGCCGGCGCAATTAAATCTGGGGGGACTACAAGAAGAGCTGCCAAAATGGTATGCATTGACCTAGATCATCCTGAAGTATCGGATTTAATAAACTGGAAACCTGAGGAAGAAAAGAAAGTCGCGGCGCTGGTAGCAGCAGGATATTCGGCAGACTATGAAGGAGAAGCTTATCAAACTGTTTCAGGTCAAAATGCAAATATATCGGTAAGAATTCCCGACAGCTTTTTTAGAGCGCTCCACAATTCAGAAGACTGGGAATTAAAATCAAGAAGCACCGGAGAATGTACTGATAAGATTAAAGCATCTGAACTATGGAGCCAAATAGCTTCTGCTGCCTGGAAGTGTGGAGATCCCGGCGTTCAGTTTGACACAACAATAAATCAATGGCATACCTGTCCAGAAGGTGGCCCAATTAAGGCTTCCAACCCCTGCTCAGAATACATGTTTCTGGACAATACCGGATGCAACTTAGCCTCTATAAACCTAAGAAAGTTTTGGAACGAAACCACCAATGAGTTTCAGGTAGAAAATTTCCAGCACGTATGTAAGCTCTGGACTATCGTACTTGAAATTACCACATTGATGGCACAATATCCAACAAAAGAAATTGCCCAGCTATCTTACGAATACCGTCCTGTGGGTCTAGGGTTTGCCAATTTAGGTGGTCTGCTGATGTCGGCAGGCATTCCATATGACAGCGACCAGGGCAGAGCTGTGGCAGGAGCTATAACTTCAATTATGACTGGGTCGGCTTACAAGACTTCTGCTGAAATTGCATCCGTTCTTGGGCCATTTAAGCGGTATGAGGAAAATAAAAAACATATGCTCAGGGTGCTCCGAAACCATCGGGCTGCTTCTTATGCAAGTAAGACCTTTGAGGGGCTAAGCATTACCCCCATGGCAATTGACAACAATTATTGCCCAGATTATCTTCTTAAAGCCAGCCGTCAGGTGTGGGACGAAGCATTAGAAAGTGGTCAGGAGTATGGATTCAGAAATGCCCAAGCTACTGTACTGGCACCTACCGGAACTATTGGGTTACTTATGGACTGCGACACAACAGGAATTGAGCCGGACTTTGCATTGGTCAAGTTCAAAAAACTTTCTGGAGGTGGCTATTTTAAAATCATAAATTCAGCAGTACCTGCTGCGCTTAAGTCTTTAGGGTATAGCAAAGCCGAAGCAGACGCCATTATAACATATGCAACTGGTTCTGCAAGCTTCACAAAAGCTCCCCATATTAACAAAGAAACCTTGCTTCAAAAAGGATTTACCCTTGAAGAGATAAGCACATTAGAAGCATCGTTAAAATCAGCGTTTCACCTAAACTTCGTCTTTACAAGTAGTATGTTGGGAGCGTCGTGCATGGACCGGCTAGGTTTCGACAAAGCTATTTACCAAAAGCCAGATTTTAACTTACTGCAAGCACTTGGCTTTACCAACAAGCAAATAGAAGAGGCAAATAACTTTATCTGTGGTACCATGACATTAGAGGGTGCGCCATATTTAAAGAAAGAACACCTTCCTGTATTTGACTGCGCAAATAAATGCGGTAACAAAGGCACCCGCTTTTTACAACCCAAAGCACATATAAAAATGATGGCGGCTGCCCAAGCATTCATTACTGGGGCAATCTCTAAAACCATCAACTTCCCTAACGAAGCAACTGAAGACGAAATTAAAGAAAACCTAGAGCTCTGTTGGAAGCTTGGCTTAAAAGCCTGTACAGTTTACCGCGATGGCAGCAAAATGTCTCAACCGCTTTCAACCTCATCGGACAAGAAAGAAGACTCCGCAAAGGAGGAAGCAAAAACAGAGGAAAAGCAGACATTGGAGCCGCTCTTAGTAGATAACCTCACGCCGGAAATTGTTTTAGAAGCTGCGCACAAAATTTTATCTGAGTCAGACGACACCAAATTTAAACAGCAGTTGTCTAGGGTCATGGTAAGAAAAACCCTTCCAGACAAAAGGGGCGGATTCACCCAAAAAGCAAAAATAGGTGGGCATGCGGTATTTATCCGAACAGGAGAATATGAAGATGGCACCTTAGGGGAAATCTTTATTGATATGTACAAAGAGGGCGCATCGTATCGGTCACTGCTAAACTGTTTTGCCATTGCTGTTTCTGTAGGTCTTCAATATGGAGTTCCGCTGGAAGAGTATGTGGACAAATTCACCTTTACCCGCTTTGAGCCATCTGGCTCTGTAGAAGGGCAGCCTTATATCAAGTTTGCTACCTCCTTACCAGATTTCATATTTAGGATGCTAGCTTGGGAGTACCTAGACCGTAAGGATTTATTACATATAGAACCTGACAAAGCACCCTCAAACAACGGTGCAACGGCAAAGGCAAAGCTTTCACCGCAGGTGTTAAAGCCGGCAAATATACCAGAAAAAGCAGAAACGGCAGCAGACCAGACACAGGAATACCTTAGTTCTATGATGGGTGATGCACCCATATGTGACGTATGCGGACATATTACTATCAGAAACGGCACATGCTATAAGTGCTTAAACTGTGGAAACAGTCTTGGGTGCAGTTAACCAAATACTATTATGACAAGAACTAACTGGAAAATTTCTGAAATAGAAAAAATATACCATAAGCCCCTAATGGAATTAATGAGCGAGGCTGTGAGTGTGCACAAGCAGCATTTTAAGCCGGGAGAAATTCTGGTTTGCTCATTAATCTCCATTAAAACCGGCGGATGCAGTGAAGACTGTTCATATTGCTCCCAATCAGCAAAATACGACACTTCACTAAAACCACACAAACTGTTGGATACAGAAGAAGTGGTCAATGCGGCTGCCGAGGCGAAAACAAAAGGGGCGAACAGGTTTTGTATGGGCGCCGCCTGGAGAGAATTGCGTGACAATCGCGATCTCGAAAAAATCACAACTATGGTAGAAGCCATAGCCGGTATGGGCATGGAAGTATGCTGTTCTCTTGGAATGGTCTCAAAGGAATTAGCTATAAAGCTAAAAAAAGCAGGTTTGACAGCATACAACCACAACCTAGACACAAGCGCCGAATATTATGAAAATGTAGTGTCGACCCGTAACTATATGGACAGGTTGGAAACGCTAAAAAATATTCGGGAAGCAGGTATAAATATTTGCTCTGGCGGGATCCTTGGCTTAGGAGAAAGTAATGAAGACAGGATATCTATGATCCATACTTTTGCCACCATGCCTATTCACCCAGAGTCTGTACCGGTCAACATACTGGTACCCATAAAAGGAACACCACTCGAGAATGTAGAAAAAATAACGATTTGGGAAACCCTGCGGGTCATTGCCACCATGCGGATGGTCATGCCCGCTTCAAGAATCAGATTGGCCGCAGGAAGATCGTCGCTGTCGGAATCTGAGCAAGCTCTTTGTTTTATGGCCGGAGCCAATTCAATTTTTTCCGGAGAAAAACTTTTAACAACACCAAATACCAAATTAACAAAAGATCAGGAATTATTTAAAAACCTTGGATTTCAAAATGCAAAACCTGAAACCACGGAAGAACAAATCTGAATATGAAAAAGCTACAAAAAATAAAACTCTCAGGCGTCGAAGTCTATCCGATTATAGAAGGTGGGAAAGGAATAGGAGTCAGCAACGGGCAAACCGCAGGGGCTTTTGCCGCCGCTGATGCCGTAGGAACATTGTCTGGCGTGATGCCTCCCGCAAGAGACGAAGAAGGAAACAATTACCACCTCGAATTTTCTGGAAAAACCCGTAAAGACCGCAGCGCAGAAATTATACAGCACTCCATCAACGGAAGTGTAAGAGAAATCAAGACTGCATATAAAGTCTCTGGCGGAAAAGGTCGGATCCATATGAACATCCTGTGGGGAATAGCAGGTGCAGAAACCATCATACACGAGGTGCTAAAACAGACCAAAGGCATGATCCACGGAATCACCTGTGGTGCTGGCATGCCATATCGTTTGGCTGAAATTGCCGCTAAATACAATGTATACTACTACCCTATCGTTTCCTCCGACCGGGCTTTTACTGCCTTATGGAACCGTTCATATAAAAATGTGCCAGACCTTCTTGGTGGAGTGGTTTACGAAGACCCATGGAAAGCAGGTGGACACAATGGTTTGACCAATAAAGAAAACCCTGCACAACCTGAACCGCCTATAAACCGCATTATCAGTTTGAGAAAAGCGATGAACAAACTGGGTAGAGAACACGTCCCTATTATTATGGCTGGAGGAGTTTGGGACTTAAAACCTTTTGAGGATTGGATAGACAACCCTGAAATTGCACCAATAGCTTTTCAGTTAGGAACCAGACCTTTGCTGACAAAGGAAAGTCCCATTTCGGAACAGTGGAAAGAAAAACTTCTTTCATTGCAAAAAGGTGATGTCGTACTGAACAAGTATAGCTCAACAGGATTTTACTCTTCGGCCGTAAAAAATCAATTTATGACCGAGCTACAGGAAAGAGCTTCAAGGCAAATAGAATATAAAGAACAAGCAGAGGAGGGCTTTGTTGTTCCTTTCTTCTATTCTAAACATAAGCCACAGGTTTATATCCGTGACAAAGATTATCTGAAAACACAAAGCTGGGAAGCTTCTGGCTACAACAAAAAGTTAATAACCCCTGATGAAACTTTACTTTTTGTTACCCAAGAAAAAGCTTCCGAAATACAGAAAGACCAGACCAATTGTAAAGGCTGTCTGGCAGCATGTAAATTCAGCAGCTGGTCAGCAAACCCTGAAACGAATTACTCAACCGGGCGTAGGGCTGACCCAAGGAGCTTTTGTATATTCAAAACACTAGAAAACTTGATTTGCGGACATGATATAGAACAAGAGTTGTTATTCTCAGGACATAACAGCTACAATTTTGCTCATGACCCTCTATATAAAGATGGAAATGTACCCACTGTCAAAGAACTTATAGATACTTTCATTTCAGGTAACTGATGTATGACTTAATGTTTTTCAGAACAAGGGTCAGGTATTTTATGGCATTTTTGCCATACCTTACCTGTCGAAGGCTTATGCTCTTAACCATAAGCCTTTTTTCTTTTCTGACACGTCGAAAAACTTCAGCAAAAATACCACCTGTGCTTATCCTAATCCTTACCTATAAGTGCAATTACGCTTGTATTATGTGCCGAAAAAGCTCGCTGGATGACAATGAGTACAAAAGACCTGGTGAAATGGACTATAAAAAACTAGAAGAAACATTAAGGAAATACAGAAAGGATTTATGTTTGGTACAACTGTTTGGAGGAGAACCCATACATTATAAGCAGTTTTTAAAGACAATAAAACTCCTTCAAGAGCTCAAAATCCCCTATTGTATTTGTACCAATGGATACTTGTTAAGCCAAGAAATTTCTCATGAGTTACTCAAAGGCTGCCTGTGGGTTAGCTTTTCTTTGGATGCGGCAGACCCAAACTTGTACAAAAAAATAAGAGTTGGCGGAAACTTACAAACTGTAAGCAGTAACATCATGTTCCTCAACCAACTCAAAGAGCGAAAAAAGCAGCATACTCCAATCCTCAATGCAAACACAACTGTATTCTCATATAATATCCATGACGTTCCCAACTTACTATATTTCTGTAAACGACATGGCATATCCTCACTGTCTGTAGGTGGAGGTCGCTTATACAACTCACCCAAAGTAAAAGAAGAGCATCTAATTAAAAACAATAAGGATAAAGCGGTCCATTATATCGCAAAAGCGAAAGAAACAGCTAAATCACTAGGTATTGTCTTAAGGGTACGCTTGAGAAGTATTCAAAACACTACCCCTAAACCCCTAGAAACCAAACCAAAACACCAGACTTCTTTTCTGAGAAAATTTGGACTCTATTTTGAAACCACCTTACAACCGGACTTTAATGTCGTGGCCGCTAGTGAAAATTACAAAACCATGGGAAACATGTCTACAGAAAGCTTAGAAAGTATTTGGAATGGAGCGAAAGGTAAGTATAGTAATATAAGAAGCCGTATACCTGTCCAGGAAGAAAACACCAAACACCTGTATTACAAGCAACGTTAGCTTATAACTAAATAACAAAATTTAAATATGAATCCAATTTTTAAAAAACTCAATTACAAAGAGCAAAGCAAAGTATTTATAATAAATGCCCCTGAGTCCTTTGAAGAAAACATAAAATCCATTTCCGAAAAAGCTGAAGTCCACCGAAAGGCAGCCAAAAACATTGAATTCGCCATAGGGTTTGCCACAAAACAAAACGAGCCTAATAACATCATTAAGGAAGTAGCTCCACAACTAAAAGGTGATACTATCTTTTGGGTATGCTACCCTAAAGCATCTTCAAAAAAATATAAATGTGAGTTTAACCGAGACTCAGGCTGGCAATCAATGGGGGAATATGACTTGGAAGCTGTTAGGCAAGTTGTCATTAATGAAGACTGGAGCGCATTGCGTTTTAGAAAGGTAGAATTTATAAAAAACCTCACACGAAGTGATAAAATGACCCTTTCTAAAAAAAGTAAAGAGAAGAAACACCAAGGTACTTAAGATAAAAAAACACCCAAACGAGCTATGGTATCATCTTCCGAATCTTGGCAACATCACCCTCATAATAAATTCTTCCATAAGTACAATATTTAAAAAAAATCACCTACATAAGATTTACATCATTTTTTAAGGTATTTTTTTCACCTTCACCAAACCTCCTTTTCCCTAAAAAATATAAACATCCTACCACCCTCCTTTTTTTTCATTATTTTTTTAAAGAAAAACACACCAATAATCTGATTATCAATACAAGTCACCCTGTACATATAACACTATAAATCAGAAATAAAAAAGATAAAAAGGTATTTTTTTCTTTTTATTATGACAAATATCATCATTGTAAAATGATTTAGATCATTAGTTTATAGACTTTCTTTCCCGACTTTTATATCAGAAAACAAACAAGAAAACCCATGTTATCGAAAAACCAAGCACGAATTTTCTTCTTGTCGGGAACAATCCTGTTTTCGGCAATATTCCTTGCTCTGTCCTATGACTCCATCATGTCGGAGGTTCCAAAGCTGACCAAGGAAGAAAACATGAACGAAGCCGTAATCAGAGGCAAGCACATCTTTGATGAGAACAATTGTATGGGTTGCCATACCATTCTTGGGGAAGGCGCTTACTATGCTCCGGAATTGACCAAAGTTTATGACAGGCGCGGGCCGGTCTGGATCAAAGTCTTTATGAAAGACCCTCAAGCCATGTACCCTGGTCAGAGAAAAATGATTCAATACGACTTTACTGATGAAGAAATCGAAGACCTTACAGAATTCTTCAAATGGATTGGCGAAATGGATCTGCAAGGCTTCCCTCCTAAACCGAAGTACAATCAGGTAAGCTCTAACTAAACCACAGACTTAAACTTCAGACGTTATGAAATACAAATCGCAAAAAGTCGCCTACTGGTTCTTTGTATCCTGTATGGCATTATTAGCACTGCAAATCATTTATGGCTTTATCATGGGATTTGCCCGTATTGGTTACGATGTCCTCCACGATTGGGTACCGTTCAATGCAGCGAGGGCAACACACACCAACTTACTAGTCGTATGGTTACTGACTGGCTTTATGGGGGCCGCCCATTACATTATCCCTGAAGAATCTCAAAGAGAAATATGGTCGGTAAAGCTGGCTTATGTACAACTTATATCACTTCTTGTGGTTGGTGTCATTGCTATTGGGGGTTTCCACTTCAACTGGTGGGAAGGTCGTAAATTCTTAGAAATACCTCGTCCGCTTGACTATCTGGTAGTGGTCAATGTGTTGGCATTCCTGTTCAATATATTGATGACCGTCTGGAAAGGAAACAGGTTTACCACCACAAGTATCGTACTTACTATGGGTCTTTTATTTGCAGCCCTTCTTTACCTGCCGGGCATGATCTGGTTCGACAACCAAACAGTAGACTCTTTCTTCAGATGGTATGTTGTTCACCTTTGGGTGGAAGGTGTATGGGAGCTTATTATGGGTGGTATCCTTGCTTACCTTCTTATCAAAATTACCGGGGTGGACAGAGAAGTTATTGAAAAATGGCTTTATGTAATTGTAGGCCTTACTTTCCTTTCTGGCATTTTAGGTACAGGTCACCACTACTATTATATAGGTACTCCGAGTTACTGGTTATGGATTGGGGGTATATTCGGTTTTCTTGAGATATTTGCTTTTCTGGGCATGGCCGTCTTCGCAGTGGTTATGTACAGCAAAAGTGGCAGAAACCATCCAAACAAGCTAGCACTATTCTGGACACTAGGTTGTGCTATTACCTCTTTCATCGGCGCTGGTCTTCTTGGTGCAGCACATACCCTGCCTCAGGTAAACATGTACACGCACGGTACGCTAGTAACTGCCATGCACGGACACCTTGCCTTCTGGGGAGCTTATGCAATGCTGGTTCTTGCCATTATTGCTTATGCTATGCCTCTAATGACAGGAAGAAAGATTTACTACAACAAAATAGGAATTTTTGCTTTTTGGCTATCTAATATCGGCATGTTTGGCATGACTGCCGCACTTGCAGTAGCTGGTGTGGCTCAAGTTTACCTTGAAAGAATAATGGGTATGGATTTCCTTGTAGTTCAGAAAGAAGTGGAAATTCACTTTGTAGTAATGCTTATATGTGCAGCCATATTTACAACAGGTATCACTTTATATATCATTAACTTCTTCAAATATGGAAAGCCTAACGAAGAAGCATTGGAAGGTCCAGACCCTATAGAGTCTGACACCCCAAAAAAGTCCTTCAACTCTGACGTTGAAGTTGCTACAGTTTAAGTCTGTACAGGGCATTACCAGGTAATGCCCTGTTACTTACCTTTCACAAAACACCACACACCTAAAGAAACAACCGAAATGAAAATCACACAGAGACCATATTATAAGCAGACAGGCAAAGAATCGGAAGTATTTAGACATGCCTTTACGAATAAACTACCGGTACTTATAAAAGGCCCAACAGGCTCTGGCAAATCCAGATTCATTGAACATATGGCCTGGGAGCTGGAACAAGAACTGTTCACCATTGCTTGTCACGAAGAAACATCAGCCACTGACCTTATAGGCAGATATATTATAAAAGGTGCGGAAACCGTATGGATTGACGGCCCGTTAACCAAAGCAGTAAAAAATGGTGCCATTATTTACCTCGATGAAATTGCAGAAGCCAGACCTGATGTAATTGTTGCCATCCACTCCCTCACGGACCACAGAAGGAGCTTGTTTATTGACAAACTTGGAGAAGAGATACAAGCATCGGAAAAATTCATGCTAGTAGCATCATACAACCCGGGCTACCAAAAAGGCATGAAAGAACTAAAACCTAGCACACGCCAGCGGTTTATAGCCATGCATTTTAACTATCCAGACCCTATTACGGAGGCTGAAATTATCCAAAGAGAAACACAAGTTTCTGAAGAAACAGCTAAAAAACTGGTAAAAGTAGGTGCTAAAATCAGAAACTTGACTGAGCTCGGTTTAATGGAAACAGTATCAACCAGACTCCTTGTAGATGCTGCCAAACTAATGAATTCAGGCCTTCCGCCACGGTTGTCGGCAGATGTATCTATCGTACAACCTTTAACGGATGACGACACTACCGGAACTGCTTTAAGAGACATCATATCCCTTTCGTTCTAATGGAATTTGATCAGGTAATATTCAAAAAAATATATGATGTTTACAAAAGCATCAGATATAAAAAGGATCCTGCTGAAGAGGCACGTACTGTATTGCTTGAGCCTCTAAAACCTAGGCTTACCTTACTGGCACGTGCCTTGACAGGAGTTCCTGTAAACATTTATTCTGCCGAAAGAGAAGGCGGCTGGAAAAATGACATCATGCTTCTGCCCGTGAGCTACAACAGATGCGAAACCATTGAGCAAAACACGGATTTCTATATTTTCAGGACTTTTTACCTTGCCAAACAAAGGGAGATCGGATTAAACTGGCAAAAACCTGGGGAATATACTCCTGAAGAATCAAGAAAAAAAGCGCTAGAATCTTCTCCAATGGTACTGGAGGCTTTGTTTGACGATTTTCCAAACCTTGTCCCAATACATAAAGTTATACAAAAAGCTGAAGACGTATACGCTCAAAGCAAAGAAGAGCCTGTTGACTATTCATTCCTTTATGGACGATGGATGTATGCAGAACCACCTACTGTTGTAGAAAAAAATTATATCCCAGATGAACTAAAAAAACCTGAACCGCAGGACGAGGAATCAAAAAAACCGCTCACTGAAATTAAAGCAAAACCTTCAGATGACGTCAAAACAATAGAGGTAGACAGAGAAAAAATGGACGACTACTGCCTCACCCATAACTTTGAGAAAGTTGAAACTGCCGACGAGTTTGATGGTGTATGGCGACAAATGGACGGTGATGATTCTTTGCAAGAAGACCAGGAAGCCCTGAACGAGCTAAACCTAAAGTTTACGGTTAGGGTAGACGATCCTGCGCATTCGGTTTATCAGGCAGAGTTTTCTTCGCATGGGGTGATGAACGAAACGGTAACGATCCACCCAGAAGACATTGTCTATAGTTATGATGAATGGAATTTCTCAAAAAGGAGCTATAGAAAAGATTATTGTCAGGTGTATTACAACTACCACTCTGAGTCATCTCCGGACTATTACAACGGCACATTAATGAAAAGTCGCAACCTCATTGAGCAAATGGTAAGGTTGCTTAACAAAATAAACAACGAGTATGAGGCGGTAAAAAACCGGAAAGATGGAGAAGATGTAGATTTTGATGCAGTAGCAGACAATTACTCCGAACTGACCGGCAGGCGTTCTCCTTCTGAAAACTTATATATTTCAAAGAGCAAAAAGAACAAGGATGTATCTGTGTTGCTTTTATTGGACACAAGTCTTTCCAGCGATTCCTATACTGGCGATAGAAGGATTTTGGATATAGCCAAAGAGTCTGCCATTGTTTTGGGAGAGTCTTTTGAGCGGCTAGGTATCGAGTTCCAAATAGACAGCTTCAGCTCAAGAACGCATAACCACTGTACCTACAAAACGGTTAAGGACTTCAAACAACCGTGGAATGTAGGAAAAACAAAAGTAGCTTCATTAGAACCAGAAGGCTATACTCGTATTGGCCCGGCGTTAAGACATGCAGGAGCTCTTATGAAAAAAGCTTCCGGCACTAAAAAATGGATCATCCTTTTTAGTGATGGAAAGCCTAATGACTATGATAAATATGAAGGACAGTATGGGATTGAAGATGTAAAAAAATCTCTTCAAGAACTAAACAATGATAAAATATATACTTCGGCATTGGCCATCGAAACTCAAGCCAGATATTATCTGCCTTTAATGTTTGGGCACCAGTGCTATGATATTTTGCCATCACCCAACTGTTTACCAATATCTATGGCAAAGTTCTACAAGAAGTTAATCAATGTGTAATCTACAGTTCATGTATAATCGGCCGGTGTGGAAATTTTTCATGCCGGCTTTTTTTATTAATCAAAAAACACGTCCATACAAGAAGAAATTACAGCAATTGACAAAGAATTAGAACAACTGATTTTTCTGTGTTGCAATTTGCTCCCTCTCTGCTTTACAGCAATAATAAGACAAAAAAAAGACTGCTCTAAAAAAAAGCAGTCGTATAGACATAAAATGCGTTAACAGTCAGTCATACATTTTACTTATTTGAATCAATCTTTCCAGATCTAGTATGACAATATTGCTCCCTCTGGAAGAAATTATTTTGTCATTTTTAAATTCAGAAAGAAACCTTATCGCTGTTTCTTTGGTGGTTCCAACAATATTGGCCAGGTCTTCACGAAGGATATTTATAGAAGTACACTCTGTATTGTCTTGGCTAAAAGTCCGGTGCAACAACAGAAGTGCTTCAGCCAACCGCTCCCTAACCGGCTTTAGAGCCATGTGTGTCATACGTTCTTCTGCCTTACCTAACTCCACAGACATAAGTTTGGAAATCTCCATACTTACAGGAGATGTATACAATAAATTATTTTCAAAGTATTCTTTAGAAAAGAAACAAACCAAGGCATCTTCCAGGACAACGCCAGAAGCAGAGTATGGTGTACCTGCAACCAATGAGCGATAACCGATGATATCACCTTGTTTTGCAAGCCTCAAAATTTGCTCTTTGCCTTCGCTGTTGCTCTTTGCGATTTTTACTTTGCCGCTATGAATACAGTATAATCCCGAAGGGAAGCCATCCTCATGAAAAATTATTTGACCTTTCTTATACATAAAGCAGGATTTATGTTGATCCATATCGGCAACTTTCTCTATATCGCACCCTTTGAAAACAGAATCTTTTCTATGCTGACAATTTTCACATGTTTGAAGAGGAGCTTTCATATAAATCCTTTTTTTTACAAAGATCACATGAATATCAATTTTTCGGTAGAATGAAGATCATTGAAAAAACTGATTCATATCACTTTTTTGACACTTTTTAAAATCCAACCCCAAAATACTTAAAACGGAAACCAGATATGACCTTACCGATTTAAAACAATTCCCTATATCCTTACTTATAAACATATTACCATGAAGGAAAATTCAGAATAAAGTTAAAAATGAAGCATAAACTCATCTTCGTAGCAACATTGGGAGTTATTTTAATATTATCCTATAGTTATTACTATAGGCACACCTTGAGTTCTTTGCCTCCGAAGAAATACCCAGACATTAGCACAAACACAAATAAGAAGGCCAGCAAAAATGACCTATTGAAGGAAAACTTTGATTCGAAAGTATGGGCCCACCAAATCAATACCATTGAGGATCTTAAGGAGGTAGAATGTGTTTATAATGGTTTTGAGATAGATGTTTTTTTTAAAGTAAAAGAAGACTGTTTCGATGTCCACCATCCATCAGAACCGTCCATAAACTTAACGCTTGAAACACTTATAGATGCACTTGAAAACCCAAAAAACCACTACTACTGGTTAGATTTCAAAAATTTAGACTCATCTTCCTGTACACCAGCTTTGACGCATCTACAAAAACTATTGACAGATTTTTCAATACACAAACAAGTAATTGTAGAATCGCCAAACCCTAAACATTTATCTCATTTTACAGAGGCGGGTATATACACATCCTACTACATACCTAGCTTTTTGCCAAACAGGAGATCAGATGAAGAAATAAAAGATTATGCAGAAGAAATCAATCAAAATTTAGAGAGATATCCCGTCAATGCAATTTCTGGCTATCATTGCCAATTTCCATTTATGGACAATTATTTCTCTGATAAAGATATTTTGGTTTGGCACATTTATGACAGCAACAAGAACTTGTTTAACATGCTTTGGAGAAGAAAGCTGTTGAGCAATGAGAGAGTGAAGATTATTTTAGAAAGCAAATCTAAATAGGGCCTACTGAATAAGAAATCAGTATAACAAAGGCATTTTTCAGTACTTCCTAAATAACATAAACAGCTATGAGCAAAAAATGAAGGGCACTACCGGTCATTACCATGAGATGCCACACAAAGTGACCAAAAGGAATTTTATGATCAAATAAATAAAACACTATACCAAAAGTATACACCAGGCCTCCTGAAACCAACAACCAAAACCCTGTATCGGGAAGCTCTGCATATAAATAGTCTATTTTAAACACGATCATCCACCCCATTATAGCATACATAACTACAGAGGCTATTTCAAAGCGTCCAGTAAAAAACAGTTTCAGAACAATTCCCACCAAAGCCATTATCCATTGAATGGCAAAAATCACCCATCCAGTTACCCCTCCAACAACAAGCAGCACAACGGGTGTATAAGTACCAGCGATTAACAGGTAAATATTTGCATGATCTAAAATTCGAAATTTATGTTTAAGTTTTGCCTTTCGAACTGCATGATAAACCGCTGAAGCGCCAAATAACGAGAGGAGGCTAGCACCATAAATTACAGAGCTTAAAACAGCATACTGCTCACTGCTCTTTACGCCACAATAAACTAACAACACCAAACCTGCCACCGCAATCAAAGCCATTATCCCATGGGAAATGCTATTAAATAATTCCTCTATATTAGAGCTATGCGGCAGGTTATTCATAAGAAATCATTTAAATCCAATCAACCATTATCAACCCTGTTCATGCGATAAGTCTTTCCTTCACCGAAACCAATTTAAACAAACTGAATTATCATTTTCCAGAAAGCTTATCGCACTTACCAGGGTGGAAACAACCACAAACATTAAACCCGAAATACACACCAAAACTTCTATATAAGCAATATTTAACAAAGCTCTAAAGCCTTGTCTTTATTCTCATCATGCGAAATTTGCTGTACAATGAGGGTTCAAAGCCATTTGATAAATAATATATATAAATGTCACCATAAAAAACCTCCCTTTCAATGATACAGATCATTGTATGAAGTTCATTTAACAAAGAAGTTTGGGCTTAGAAAGCAAAGAAATATGAAAGAAGCAAAAGAAAACACCCCTACCTTACTTCACCCATACATTTTAAGCTATCTTGGCCCACTTTCTTTCTTTTCAATTTCCTCGTTAGTTTTTTTAATCCAACACGGATTCAGCCTTATACAAATTGGCGCACTGTTCTTTAGTGGTCTTCTTATTTGGACTTTACTGGAATATCTAATCACACGATATACCCTTCACACTAGTAAACCCGGAGCTATATGGAGCATCGTACATCATCACATTATGCACCATAAATACCCCCAAGAGATAAAGTACATATCCATGCCACTTTCTGTCATAGGCATTGTCTTTTTGACATTATTTATTATCGCATTGCTGACTTTTCAAATAGCGGGTCTAGCAATGGTAAGCGGGGTGGCCATGGGGTATTTTCTATACATTATCATTCATTTTTTATCGCATTTCAACACATTGCCCGAAAACGGTTTGCTAAAACCAATTTTATCGAGCCACTTTCTCCACCACGCAAAATATCCTCATAAATCCTTTGGGATAAGCACCACCCTTTGGGACTATGTTTTTGGCACTTTAGCCCCTAAAGAAATTTTATACAATCCAGATCCAGCCTCTGTAACAGTAAAAGAAAAATCTTATCAACTAGTTGAAGTATGTGATGCAGAGACAGAGCGTGCATTCTTATCTGTACCAAAAGTTATTTATCAAAAAGACCCCAACTGGATACCTCCCCTAGCCTCTGAAATAAAAGCAATTTTCGATCCTTTAAAAAACCCATATTTTACACATGGCGATATTTGCAGGTGGATACTAACAGATCAACAGGGGGTTGTATCGGGAAGAATAGCGGCATTTATAGATTTTAATAAAATGCATGAGGACGGAAAAACGATTGGAAAAATAGGTTTTTTTGAATGCATAAATAAATATGAGGCAGCCGAAACTTTGTTTAACAAAGCAACAGCATGGCTTCAAGAACACCATCAAGTAAAAATCATTGAAGGCCCGGCAAACTTTGGTGAAAATGACAAGTTTTGGGGTTTGCTAACGGAAGGGTACACCCCACCCTCCTATGGCATGAATTATAACCCGCCTTATTATAAAGACTTGTTCGAAAAATACGGTTTCAAAACAGCATACAACCAATTAACAAATCACCTGGATTTGAAAAATGGGCTACCAGAACGATTTAAAAAAATAGCAGAACGAGTTAATCAAAATCCACGTTATACTTTTCGCCATTTTGAATATGAACACACAGACCGATATGCTAAAGATTTTGTAAATATATACAATGAAGCTTGGGCTGACTTCCAAAATTTCAGCCCTATGTCTGAAACTTACCTTAAAAACTCCCTAAACGAAATCAAAGCAGTGGTAGAACCATCATTTATATGGTTTGCCTATGTAGATGAAAGGCCGGCCGCACTACTAGTGGCCATGCCAGATGCCAACGAGGTGCTCAAATATGTAAAAGGCAATTTGAATACTATAGGGAAGCTAAAGTTCCTATTTTATAAAAAACTGAAAGGATTCACCTGTGCAAGGGTAATAATAATGGGCGTGATACCTCAATACCAATGCTTAGGCCTAGAGTCAGCCCTTATATTAAATGCTTATAAAGCAGGAGAACGACTGCCCCAATATAAATCCGTGCAGCTAGCTTGGGTGGGAGACTTCAATCCCAAAATGATTGCTATACATAAAGCTATGGGAGCAATTGCAGACAAAAAGCATGCAACATTGAGAAAACACCTTTAAAACTAGATTGAAAAAGAATGACAGAACAGAAATATGCGGTTATAACAGGTGCAAGTCAAGGAATAGGCAAAGCTATGGCAATGGAGCTTGCAGCACGTTCGTACAACCTTATACTGGTAGCTTTGCCTGCATCTGGTTTAGAGGAAACTGCAAAAACGATAGAAAAAAGATATAGAATAGAAACAATTCTATTTGAAACAGACCTTTCGGACATTGCCAATGTGCATAGTTTTTATAAATCAGTATCAGCCCTGAACCTGAGCATACATGTTTGGGTAAACAATGCCGGTGTAGGATACCAAGGTGAACTATGGGATATAGATCCGACTTTTTTCAACAAATTATTGAGTCTGAACATGAACTCATTGGCAACACTTAGCCGTTTATACATCAAAGATTTGAAATTGAAAAAAAACAAAGGATATTTGCTAAATGTTGGAAGTTTGGCATCATTTTTTCCATTGCCATACAAAGCCGCCTATGCAGCTTCCAAATCATTTGTCCTTAACTTTTCAAGGTCTTTAAAAGAAGAAGTGAAAGGTGACGGCATTCATGTAAGCTGCATATGTCCAGGACCGGTTGTTACTAATGAAGGTGTAAAAGAAAGGATTGGCAGTACACAAAAAGCGAAGTACTTTATGACTACTCCAGAGAAACTTGCACAAACAGCCATAGAAGGCATGTTCAACAAAAAAGGAGTAATTGTTCCAGGATTTCTCAATAAGATACTGGCTTTTATTTCCAAGGTAGTCCCTCACTTCATTATTCTTTTTGTCACACGCGATCTATTTGCACGTAACAAAGAACCTAAAAAGTTCGAAGAACCTTTAAAAGAAAACAAAGTTTCAAACAGCATCAATCTTTTAAAGGATAACCTTGAACGGCGTCCTGCTTTACGGCAACAAAGAATGAAATTAAATACCCGAAATAACTATGATAAGTAAAAATCTTCTTATTGTTGGCTCAATGTTTTTGGCTACAGCATGTTATAATTTTGAAAAGCCACAAAACACTCGTCAGGGCAATGCCAATGTTGCACAACAAGACGATTCCAAAGATAATGATGTCATCAACTTAAATGGCGACAAAAAATGGAAAATACCTGACCATATGATGACGCATATAAATCTCATAAAAGAAGACATTCGCAACTTTGAGGGGAGGTCAGAAGAAGATTACGCACTGTTGTCTCAAAATATAGATAAGAACATAGATGAGCTTACAAAAGAGTGTAGCATGGAAGGGCAAGCACATGAAGAACTGCATAAATGGCTAGCACCTTTTATAAAAAGCACTCAAGAACTTTCTTCAGCTCAAGACATCCAACATGCATCACATGAACTTAGAAGACTACGCACTGCTTTGGAAGAGTTCAACTTTTACTTTGAATAAAAGTACACATCATAAAAATAAAGCCCGGCAACATGTAAAGTTTTCCGGGCTTTTTATTTCTATAAATATGCACCCTTTCATAAGGATAGTTTTCTTATATGAGACACAAGCTTAGTAATATCTTCTCCAAGTCCTTCCTGCTGAAAGACAATTTCTCCCTGAGCATCCAAAAGGGTCAATATATTTGAGTGTGCATAATCATCCCCTTCTTTCTTAAACTTCACATTGAGCAAGTGAGAAAGCTCAAGTATGTTATGTTCTGTCGATGTAATCAACATATATCTGTCACTCAACTTATTCCTTTTAGAATATTCAGTCATTTGTGCAGGTGTGTCATTTTCAGGATCCATGGAAACAAGTACAATACCAAGGTCTGACGAAGAGATATCTTGAATTTCTTCTTCTACCCTTTTTAAGTCAGCAATGAGCCTAGGGCAAGCATAAGCACACTTGGTATAAATCATCACCATTATTTGGGCCTTGCCTTTCAAATCTTCCAAATGTAAAATCTGGTCATCTTGAGTTACCCACTCCGATTCAAGGTTATAAAGAGACAGTTCTGATATATCTTCAGAAAAGCTCACTTCTGCATCGGCGCCCTCTGATTTTGAACAACAAGAGGAACTGTTTTTTTTGCTACATGAAAAAAACACAAGCAGAATGGTCAAGCATGTTATTATATTAGTTTTCATACCTACAGGTGTTTATGGGTTAATTTACAGGTACACCTGACGCACACCTAAAACCAAGATTAGATACAGAGTATTTGGCTTTAAGACTAGAACGGAAGGCATATCTCATATAAGCTACATAATTAGAAACATCAGATGAACCACTAGACCCTGCCCCACAAAACAATTGTCTGTCAAGATCTTCGTTGGCCCTGGACTCACCTTGGAGCAAAGCGGAATTAAAATCACTAGTCCACTCCCAAATAAGGCCTATCATACCATGTGCACCATAGTAGTTTTTAAAACCATCTGTAACAGGCGGCAATACCTTAGGGTTTGGTTTACTGTACCAGTCTAAAATCCGCTGATAGAATTCTTTGTCGCGTGCTGCATTTGCCTTTGTTTCACTCGCCAAAGCGGCATATTCCCATTCGGTAGTAGAAGGGAGAGACTTTCCTTGACATTCACAATAAGCCTTTGCGGCAAACCAGGAAACATTGACCACTGGACGGTCATCTAACATTTCACGTTCTTTTTCAGATAGTGTATCTGAAGACCAATGCTTCAGATAACTTTCATTAGCAAAAACCCTCTTAACTTGGCTTTTTTTCCAAACAGGATTTTCCTTTACAAAAGCTTCAAACTGTGCATTGGTGACAGGAAAAGCATCTAAGTAAAAATCCTCAACTTTTACCGGAACGGAATCACTTCCATAAAGTGGCACAAAGGTTCCTCCCCCGACAAAAACCATGTCAGGGGAAGGGTTAACCTGTGCAAACAACCGAAGATGAAAAGTTGTAAGGATTAATATGCATATGAAAGTTATCCGTAGCATAGTCAGGTTATTTAAAATGTATCAATTAGTGTTTATAAGCAGCTTTTGCTTTTTTCACCCTTTCAGGGGTCACCTCGCCACCTTTATTATCCCAGTTATTAAGGATATAGGTCATTACGTTGGCAATTTCCTCATCAGAGATTTTAATGGCCGGCATGGTACTGTTATATATCTCACCATTAACCTTAATCTGTCCTTCCAAACCATGTGCAATGACACCAATGGCCCTATCTATATCAGCATTTAAGTAATCAGATTTAGCAAGTGGAGGGAAAGCCCCTTTGATACCTTGTCCTTCTGATTGGTGACATGCTTGACAGTTCGAAGCATAAACTTTTCTTCCAAGCTCCATTCTCTCAGCCTTATTGGTAGCTACACGAGGCTTGTTCTCTCCTTTAGAAGGCATTTCTTGTACAGAAGAACCTTCTGGTTGATAAATACCTTCTGAAACCAGTCCAGAATATATAGTTAAGTCTTCAGGCCCTTCCACTTTTAACATACCCAAGGCACCTTTATTAAAGGTTCTAAAGATAGAGTGGTCTACTAGGATATATGTTCCAGGAACATCAACTTTAAACTCAGTAATAGCCGATCCACCCGCTGGAATTAGAGTAGTTTGAACATCGGTATTGATGTTAAAGCCTCCTTCAGGATAAACCTTGTCAAATATTTCACCAATTACGTGGAATGAAGACACCAGATTAGGACCTCCGTTACCAACAAACAATCTTACTGTTTCACCTACCTTAGCTGTAATGGCATTGTCTCCGGTAAGTGCTCCAACAGATCCATTGAATACTACGTAAGAAGGTCTTTCATCCAAAGCTTTTTGCATATCAAACGGCTGAAGCCCTTCTTCGCCAAATTCACCTTTTGTATAAAAGTCACCCTGCATGACATAGTATTCTTTATCAACAGGAGGCAGACCACCTTCTGGCTCTACCAAAATAAGCCCATACATACCATTGGCAATGTGCATACCCACAGGAGCAGTCGCACAGTGGTATACATAAAGACCAGGGTTCAATGCTTTAAAATTAAAGACTGTTTTATGCCCAGGAGCTGTAAATGAAGAAGAAGCACCACCACCTGGTCCAGTCACCGCGTGCAAGTCAATATTATGCGGGTTTTTGCTGTCAGGATGGTTCATTAAATGAAACTCTACTTCGTCATTCTGCCTGATCCGGATAAAGCTGCCTGGAACGGATCCACCGTACGTCCAGAAAGTGTATTCAACACCATCAGCCATCTCCATTACTTCTTCCGTCACTTCCAGCTCTACTACAACTTTTGCCGGATGATCCCGGGTAATTGGAGGAGGCACATGTGGCGGAGCCGTTAACTGAGCTTGAATGGTTGGAAGCTCTTTAGGTGCGGAAGACTTTCCTTCTTTCACCTGAGCATTTGGTTTCGAATTACAGGAGATCAGCCCTCCTATAAGTGCTACTGCAAGCACTTTTGCAAGAGCACGGGTTAATATTTTTCTGTCCATGTCTGTAGTGGTTTAAATATTTATTTAATCCAAAGTAAGCACCTTTTCAAGTCATAAAAAATGAGAGGCATCATCTAAAAAAAGTGATACTAATTAACTTTATCATTTTATTTAGAAAACAAATAATCCAAATTATAAAACAATGACTTTCATCACCAAAACACATTACATATACATGGAAATATTAAAAAAGCAAAGACAAAAAAGAAAGCATGCCTATCTATAAAATTTTAAAATTATATAAACAGACATGCTTAAAGTAAAAAGATAAGAATATTCCTAGATTACTCAGACAGCTTTAAGAGAATAGTATTTTTATCACTTCCAGAACTCATCTTCTGGCTGTGGCATTTGCTCTGAAACTACCTCAGGCTTCATTGCATAAAGCTCCTCTTCTGTACACTCATCTTGTATTTTTGTAAAAAATATTCTTTCCTCAAAACGAATATGCTTCTCCAAATCATCAGTTAATTGAACCAAAGCCTCTTCTACACCCTGCGACAAGTTACCTAACCCTTCAAACTGCTTTTGTAAACTTTTATGGTCTTCAATGATCTTTTTCACATCTTGATCTTCTGAAGGAAACTTATTCAGAATCAAATGCTCTTCATTCTTCATATGGGGCAACAGGCATGATTCATAAAAAATTTGACAGTAATTTACCATTCTTTCCGATGGCACTTTTTTAGCTATTCCTTGAGAAATTTTCCACCCCAAGAGCAAGCCTAAATGATGTTCCCTAGAATAATCCTGAAGCGCTATATGTCTTTTTAACGGCATTGTATTTTTTGTTTTGTGTTACTTCAAATTTATCATTTATGCACTAATTAAATAATCACCACCTCCAAAAAGATTCAACGAATCTGCTTTGACTACTTTACAATTCAAAATATTCACCAAGCTATTCAAACGAGATTCGCCTCTTTTTATAAGGTGGTTAATTTTATTTAAACTACTAATATTATAGCAAGCACACAAAGGATATAATTTATCATTAACCTGAGGCAAAACCAAATCATATTCATTGTACATTGTTAACTGTTTCAAAAATTCAGAAGAAACCATTGGGATATCACAAGCCACCAACAAATTTCTAGAAGTACTGGAAACAGTAAGGGCTGTATAGATTCCACCTAAAGGACCTAGCCCTGAAACTAAATCTGTGTATACTGGCAAAGCCAAATGGTTGTAATCGTTAGTGTTTGCACTGATCTTTATTTCCGATGTAATGGTTTTTAACTTATCAGAAATATTCTCAATATAGCTTCTCCCCTGCGACCTCAACAAACCTTTAGGAAAGGCTCCGGGGCTAAGCGTATCATAACCGGCCAATATAAAAGCAGTGATGTTATCTGCCTCCGTCTGCCTATCCTTGGTTTTAGAGATCATAACAACAGGTTTTGATTTAAAATATTTTGCCACGCAATAGAAATTCTATTACTTAGGTTAAATGGTTACATTAAGCATAAGATATGCCCAGTGGCCTATATTGTTTCTTTCAGTAAAAGGAGGCTTTACAACTTTTAAAGATTCAGTGGCAAAGAACATAGCGTATCCTCCTTCAATATTAAATCCAGGCATAAGCTGATAATTCAGGATTAAGTCCACCTCAGTCCCTAACCTCCTACCATATTCTGTTTGCCCTCCTTCGGCGTCTGCCCCAAAAATTCTACCATAAGAGTGAAACTCGTGAACATCTACAAAAGCAAAAAACTTTTCTGAGAATTGATATTTTGTACGGAAATAAAAGTCATTGAGACCTACCCGAGCAAATGGATCAGCCACATAGAAGTAGTCCATTAAACCCCAAAACTTATGAGGCGTACCGTACAAAGGGTCAAAGGCACGGTTTACCCCTGAGGTTTGCCCTCCATCATTACCTGAAAGAATGTCAACCCCAGGCCCAATACTTAATCCTCCGGCAACCTTATAATTTGAATATACCGAAGCCATCCAGGCACGGAGGTTATTTCCTAACATATCGCGGCCACCTTGTGCATATACACTAGCGTTCAGATACAAGTCATTGTTGAAAAAACGCATTTCTGAGTTAAGACCAGTTGTCATCCTACTCCAGGTATTTTCTTGAAAAACAAGGTCGCCCCCATCCCGTTCAAACCTGTTAAAGTCGTCTTTAAAGAAGAGGAAGTTCACCTGTCCAGGCTTAATGGTGCGATTAACATATAAAAACTGTGCTGACTTATACATAGTCCCAATCTGATTTGTACCTGGAGGATAACCAGGCACAAACCCTAAACTAGGATCAGGAATACCTGCATATACCGTCCCATGTTTCCTTTCATTATTCTGGTTATAGGCCACACCTGCATGCAAATACCATTTTGGGAAATGAGTTTTAAACAGGAGCATATCATGCCTTCTACCTTGCTGTAACCAGTCCAGATTACCTAACAAACGGTGGTCATTATAAACGAGCTCCTGCCGGCCAATTTTAAAAGCGGCGTTTTGAATAAAAGCAGACGTGTCGGACAACTGGATTTCAGCGTAAGCTTGGTGCAACATCAATCCCATGTTAAAATCCATGGTATTTCTATTGATAGTGGACACATCCTGTCCCCAAACCCGTACATCTTGCAAGCTAGTATAAAAAGTAATCCTATCTTTTTTATAACCGACATTGAACCTGGTTCTCTGAGACGTAAAAAAAGCAGGGTCAGCTCCTGTTATAGGTAGCGTACCCTGCCCTTGCCTCAATTCGGAACGAGTCCTTAATTGTCCTGAAAATTCAAATTGGGCTTCTGCATTATATGTTAGCAGAAGAAGCAAAACCATAGTTATGCTTAGATAAAATGAGGGTCTCATGATAATGAAAGTTTAAATTATAATAAATAGGCTAATGATTGGTGGTGGTTTCACTACCAGCATGCTTTGTGCTTTCTTGCTCTATTTTACCTACTTCCTTATCTTCTTCACCTTCACCACTCATACCCTTTTTAAACTCTCCAATCCCCTGCCCTAATCCCTTCATCAGTTCAGGAATTTTTTTTGCACCAAAAAAGAAAAATAAAATAACCCCTATAAGAAGTAGCTCGCCCATTCCAGGCATACCGAATAAGAAAATTGTGTTGTATATCATAAATCAAATATTTTCAAGTCTGACGACTGCTTGTTTATGATATAAAGGTCAGCAAAACACGGGTCAGCTCAACTGATGTAGCTTAGTTAGAAAAATGATATTAAGCATCTGTTGACAAAGGGGTATATCACTAATTTAGACAAAGTATACTTTTGCTACTTTACCCCTAGGTCCTAAAAATAAAAAATCCTCTAGCATCTACCAGAGGATGAAATCACATTAACAAGGAATAACTATTGCCTATTTATGAATAAAAACTTTGTTATCATTAATTTCATTAATAATAACATCTAAAGTACGCATTGAAAATGCCAGCTTTATATTATCCCTATACACTTTGAAAGAATCATGTAACGGACAAGGTCTTTTATCAGAGCACTTTTTAAAACCCATACCACATTCCTTAAAATATGCCAATCCATCTATTGCTTCCATAATGTTCAACATGGAAATTTTTTCGGGTTTTTTCTCAAGAAAGAAACCTCCATTGGGACCTTTGGTAGACGCAATAAGTTTATGTTTTACAAGGGACTGAAGTATCTTAGCAAGGAAAGGAGCCGGAAATTCCAAAGATTCTGCGATATCTTTAATACCCACTTTATGATCTTTTGAGGAGTTGAGGGCTATATATACAACAGCCCGCATACCATATTCACACGATTTAGAAAGCATAAGCATGAAAATAAATGGGTCTTTAAGTTATGAAAATCTAAGTAATTTCTTACCCTCTTCTGTGATAAAATCAGGATTCCATGCTGGTTGCCAAATCAAAGACAAAGATATGGTTGCGTCTGAAAATTCCTGAGCAAGACGTTGTTCAGTAACATTTGGCAATATTTCTGACATGGGACAAGACGGTGTAGTCAACGTCATGTCTACTTCCAACTTATTCTCTTGCTCAAAATATTCTATCCGGTAAATTAAGCCCAGGTCTACCAGGTTTACGTTCAATTCAGGGTCATACACCTCTTTCAATACCTCTTTTGCCCTTGTTTCTATTTCAGAATAGTTATTCGTTTCCATAACTGTAATATTTAAATACTGCCACTAATTAATTAACTACACCCTATTTAACAGAAGGCATAGAAAATAACATTCTTATATACTACCTCATATTTTTCAAGTATGGTTTATGTAAAATTGCCTTGAACATATTGATATTATGAAGCAGTGCTGTCACTATCAGCACACCACAGGAAAGACTCATCAACAAAGAGTATCCAAACACTATGGACGCAAATACACCAAGAAGCCCTATGAGCAAGCCACCCATAGTATAACGCGAAAGTCGCTCTGACACCAAATCTTTAGGCAATGGCACTCCTCCTTTTCCTGCCAGGTCTTTATACTTATAAGTCCAGATAATGAAAGGAAGAATTTTAATCCCCTGCCCCACCACCAAAACTCCACAAAAACCAAGCAATACAGCAAATCCAAAGGCGACCCTTACCAACATCATGTATTCTTCTTTGAGAAAACTAAAAGGCGATAGACTTCCAAGGACTATAGATACTCCTAAAAAGATAAAAGCATAGAAGGTTAATTTCATTCCGGTATCAAGGCCTTTCCTAAACCTTTTCCGGTAAACTTCTAGCATAAAGAAAATGTAAAACACAACAGCCGCAACCACAAACAAACTACATACAAAGATGTAAGCAGCCGGCAGCTCAAAGTAGAACGCTACAGCCAAGGCTGCCAGACCGGCATTGCCGGTATACCAGGTAAACTTCAGTTTGTCAGTGTTTACATTATGAACCAGTAGAAACATGGGAATTAACCGGGAAGACACACCTGCAATGAGCATGAAGAACCACCCTGCAAGCCCTAGGTTGGCATGTATTTTCAACATTTCCAGATGTGAAACCGGGATAAAAGCATAGCTAAAATTAAACACCAGCAAAGTTCCGATCAAAGCTGTTATAAACAGCCATATGACAGAAGACGAAATTAAGTCTGCTTCAATTTTCCATTTTTGACAATCCCTAACAGACAAAAAGAAATTGATACAAAAGATCGATAAAGAAAGAAAAACCATAACGCCCCCGACCTGCATAACAGGACCAGCTTGAAAATTCCAAAAGGCATAGGTCAATAAAGGCAAGCCAGATACAAGAAGTATAAAAGTAGCAGCAGACAGTTTTTCACTGTACACGCGCACCTCTAACACTACAGGAAGGATCATCAACAGAGATCCGAATATTATTGGCGTAATCAGACCCAAAGTGGCCACATGTGTTACTGCCAATAACTTAGGCTGAAAATAATGTCCTCTTACTTCTGTACCGGTATAATAGAGCAACACCATTACTACCAATAAGGATAAGGAAGACAACACGAAGTAAGGCAATATTGCGTACAACGATGGTAATTTCTTATTTTCAGTTCCCTGTAGCATAACCAGGCATGTTTAATGGTTTACATAACAAAATCCATAAAAATTATCGGTAAATAATAAGCTTCACATTGTTTTCGTCTGCAACTTCATAAGCATATTTAAAACCTTTTTCTTCCAGCTCCGGCAAAAGCAGGTGCGGAACCTTCTTATGGTGAACGAGCAAGGCTTTATCAGGCAAAAGCTTTTCCAGCTCTGCCAATATGGCCATCATAGGCCCCGGCATTTCCAACTTCTTCACATCTACTTCTACCATATTATCCTGATAAGTCACTACCAGTTCCATAAAATTACCATTCTCTCCACAAGTATCTTCTCCAACAGAATCTGGCAACTTTTCAAACTTGAACGAGGTGTAAAACAACCCATCCTTCTGTTCTGTCTTATATTTATACCCTTGCCTTGAGAGCAGGTTTATCAAAGGAACAGGTTCGAAGGTGTTGATAATTACCAGAACTTTATCCTTGCCTAATTCTTTCAGTTTTTTAAGTATATTCTTTAGAGGGTCTCCGCCAGCAGATAATACAGCCCTTACATCCATTTCTACAAGCTCCCCATCCCAAGCTTCAGGCTCCTGCTCAGTTTCCACTTCTCCCACAGGCACTCCTGTAGGCATTTCAACCACAAACCCGACTTCTTTCAGTTTTGCCAAAATAGAATCAGGCGTAGTTTTGCCTATACCGGCTGCTTGCTTCACAGTAACTCGTGAAGCAAGCAACTTTCTCAGTATAGGGTTTTTCAGCTTTTGAAAATGAGGGTTTACAGAAGCAATAGCCTCTATAGCCAGCTCATTTTCTTCTATAATGGATGATATTTTGGTATTTTCAGTAACTATCATCTCTTTAAGGGAAAAAGCGTTTCTCCATTTCTAGTGCTTTAGGAAACAAAATATTGTTTTCCAAGTGCACGTGATTGATCAAGTCTTCTTCAAAATCCTTAAGCAAGCCAAAAGTCATTCTAAAGCTGTTACATGCATACTCTGGTGGAGTATAGTCATTAGTCAGTTCCCTTATCTTAGTTAAGAAAGACGATGCTGCTTCGTGTTCTTCTTCCATAACGGCTACAGGATTTTTTACCGAACCGAAATGAGGCGGGGCAATCGCTCCATTGTTCCTATTAGCTATAGCCAGCTCTTTAATATATGGGAACAAAACCTGCTCTTCTTTAAACATATGGCTGGTCAGTTCATCAGAAAGCTCTACCCAATAGTTTCGTATATCGATCAGTTCAGGATGAGAATCACCGTGTACCCTAACTACTTTATTTAGAATTTCATTGATTTGAGGAGAAATCTCACGAATAAACTGGTGGTGGGTACTTTCAATATGCCTAATCAACTCATCAGCTTCGAGTTTATTGAACACATCAAAGTCTCCAACATCTGTAGCAGAAGCTTTTTCAAGTTCGGCTTCGACCTCTTCCTTACTTAAACCCTTTTCCTTTATAGCCTCATCTAGTGACTTTTTACCCCCACAGCAAAAATCAATACCCAACTTTTTAAACACCAATGCTTTTCTGTGATCAGAAGCAGCAATCTCCCCGACAGTCTTTTCCCCGGCGGCATTTTTTCCAATGCGAACTTGCCACTCTTCAGGCCCCTGCTCTAAATATTCCCAATTAAACTGGTCTGGACGCTCTGCCAGGAACTGGTAGAACAATGGTTTTGGATCATGATCGTTTAGAATAACAAAAGATTCACCTGGCTCAAGTCCATCAAAAGTTTCAAATATGGTAGGATGTTTTAACCTTGGTTCTATCACCCGTACATCTAGCACTTGTATTGTGTTCATAATTAAATTGTTTTATAGATTAATAGACCTTTTTATCTTTAATTTTCCATTATTCTCAACTGCATATCAAAGGTATGCATTAAAAAATTCAGATAAACTGATCTAAATCATTTATAAAAGTGATTTATGAAACTAGCTTTAATTTTAAGAAATAAGCTATTTAAAACTTGAGATATGCAATAGAATTAGCATGGCAGCAAAACAACTTTAAATCAATAGCTTTGCTCATATCTGTGCTTAAAGCATGGTTAGAGCCATAAGTTTAGACCGAAAAGTGCTTATTTTTCGTTATTTTGCTGCTTATGACAAAATCTACCTCTTAAACCAGGTTAAAAAAGGAAAAGGAAGAAAACATTTAACAGACGTAATGAAAAAATCAGACAAACTTATTCGCCTTTGGCTAATATCAGGCGCTTTTTTCGTGTTGACCATGGTAGTCATAGGCGGCATTACCCGACTTACCGGCTCAGGACTATCTATAGTAGAGTGGGACCTGGTTTATGGCATCCTCCCTCCTCTTAATGAACAGCAGTGGAACATAGCTTTTGATAAATACAAAACCTCTCCAGAGTATCAAAAAATTAATTACAACATGGATTTAAGCGGGTTTAAACAAATATTCTTCTGGGAGTATTTACACCGTTTAATCGGTAGGTTTACAGGATTTTTATTTATAATTCCCTTTGCCATCTTTTACGTTAAAGGCTATTTCAGCAAAACTATTTTAAAAAAAGTATTACTAATATTTACCCTAGGACTTTCTCAAGGCGTAATGGGTTGGTTGATGGTTAAAAGTGGGCTTTCGGACATACCCCATGTAAGCCACTATCGGCTGGCTGCACATTTGGTACTTGCTTTCTTTATTATTGCCAGCATTGTATGGGCTATCAACAGTTTGCAGTCAAATAAAAATAAAAAGGGGCAACTTTCTCCTATCGCACTCCTACTTTCAGGCTTACTGTTATTACAAATTATATATGGAGCATTTGTAGCAGGGTTAAAAGCAGGGTATTTTTACAACACATACCCAGATATGGGCGGGTTCTTTATCCCTCCTGGCATTTTTGATAAAACCCCGGCACTTATCAATTTGCTTGAAAATGCTGTTACTGTACAATTTGTCCACCGCTGGATTCCATTATTTATCGTAGGCTTGCTCTTATATATGAAGTTCGGGACAAAAGAATTCAAAAAGTCCTATAAAATCACAGAAACTACAAATTACCTATTTTTCACCATAGTTGTTCAAATCGCACTAGGAATAAACACGCTATTGTCAGGCGTGAACATTATATCTGGCGTACTCCATCAGATTATGGCGGCAGTGATATTTATGCTTTCAGTACAGCTCATTTACCAAACAAGGGAGGTAAATGAAAAACAGGAGGAAAAACAAACGATTTTGGAGCCTGTCTAACAAACAAAACCTTCCGCCGCAAATAAAAAATACTGCGGAAGGCTTTATTATATATACAAAAGCACTGAACCTATCAGATATAACAAATCAGCACCGCTTTCGTTTATTAAAAAGTTGACCCAAATCATTTACTTCCAAATAATTTTTAAATATTTTTAATGCATATTAGTTGATACAGGATATGATAACAAGATTGCTCTTTCTTCTTGCGATTGCTTTGCCAGCAACGCTCACAGCGTGCCCTCCAGAGGCTAAAACAAGGTTAGCATATCATTTATCTTTTGCCAAGCAACTTTATGAAAACAAAGGGCACTCTTTCCATGTAGTATTGCCATTAGCCACTTATGAGAACAACTATAGTTCTCAACTTGACTTTAGCCATTTAAATAACCCTGTTGCGCATTATAGAATAGAGAAAAAAGACTTTTATGCAACCGCTGGAGTTGTTGTACCTGCACTTTTTCTTGGCAACGAGCGTGACTACAACTACTCCTTACAGTTTGCAGGGTCAGCGGGCTACGCTTATGACATAGGCAAGTTCACTTTCCGCCCAGGGGCTGAGTTTATGAATACACGTCACGATATGTTTTTTGGAGACTTTACAGCACTATCCATCCCACCAACATGGGCAGCAGAGGAAAACTTCAAGATTAATGTTATTACAAACTTTATGGTGCGCAGAAAAACATTTTCTAACATTGACCCACACCAAAAAGACAGGCACCACACAGACTTAAATCTTAGGGTTGCACTTGAGGCAAAAATCCGTCAAGTATCCGTGGTAGCAAACTCTATAATAAGTTTACAAAGAGAAGAAACACTCTCTACTCCGAATCAAACTTTTAGCTTAGGTTTGGTATATAACCTTTAACCATATCAAAACAACGGCTAACTACTTTTAAACAGCAGGAACCAACACCAGAAATAAACAAGGCACAACCTGTTCTGTTTATCAAGTAATGCAATGTAAAAAGCTATTTAGTTCTGGAAACTTAAGAAAGCAAAGCGAGGGACAAATTAATATGCAAGAACAGACTTACAGCTAAAATAGCCTCAACAATTCTTTTAGGTAAACAGATATTTTTTGTACTGTTCAAAATTTTTCATTATTTCCCCGATACCTTTTATATTATCATTAAGCGGCTCATTACTGATGGCATAATCCATATCAACACTTAAAGCAAGTTGTTTGCACAGTCCTGAAACTAAAGCCCCACCTCCCGTAAAATACATACCATTAGCAGCAACCTTATCCATGTCACAACAATCTGTCGCCTGCTCTATTATCTCTAGCACCTTATCTTCAACAACCTTATAGAAAATATCCCAAACAGGTGAAAGCTGCTCTTGCTTAATAACTGATTTCTGAACATAGAAACCGGGAGAAGAGACGGGCTGCCCTAATGAAGCGATTATTTCATCCAGCTCTTTATCTGATGCACGTAAACCAAAGTTCCGAAAAATGAAATTCCGCAGCATTCGCCAAAGTTTACATGTTCCAAAAGGAATACCGCCTTCACAAACCAGCCATGAATTTGAAAAAACAGTAACTTCTGTTTTTGAAGCACTTATATCCACAATCACAAAATCTTTTTTCCTCTGTAAAACACCCAAACCGATAGCAGCACTTACCGGCTGCCAAGTCATATAAACCTCTCTTGCACCTGCGTGCAACCCAGAATCTCGGTATGCCCTTTTTTCTACTTCTGTAACATTAACAGGAATACTAAAATACATACTATGAGCAGGGGTTAACCATGAAGTTTCATTAAGCCCTTTGTTTACCCCATGTCTCAAGAGGTTTTCAAATGCATGAAAGTCACCGATAACACGATTAACAGGCCAGATAGTTTCGTGACGTGTATTTTCCAGCGCATTGAACCCATGTCCGGAAACCTCACCACTTTCCGGAACTACAGACACCACTGAAGGTTCGTTAAAGATAATCTCCCCTTCGCAAACAAGCCGAAGATAATAACTACCCGGATCAATACCGATGGTTTTAGAAAAATTAAAAAGTCCCATAAGCTATTATAAAAAGGATGGAAGTTAAGTTAATCAAAACTTACATGGTCTTATGATTTTGAATACATCAACATCTTAAATGCAAACAAGGAAAACAAAAGCAAGAAAACACCCCACTCTGCAAAAAGCATAAAAGTCGGATATGAGACATGAAAGACCCTCAGAAAAACAGGAACAACAAACAACCAGACCCACAGTACCTTCAGGTGATCAAGAAGTTGTTTGACCTCCTTGCTCAGATAATGGACAGAGTACACCAAAGGAAGCCCGGCAAGACCAGTTGTGATAAACACATCTGCCCCCGGCCAGTGCATAATTTCAAGAAGATTGCCAAGGACAAAAATTCCAGCAGATACTATCATTAAGCTATAGAAGACTGTCCTGCTACGCAGGCTGCCATAATACAGCAGCAATCCAATGGCAGCCAGACGCCCCACGCCCAATATGTTCCGCGTTACTTCCTGAACATTATAAATACCAGTCAGAGACAGGATTTCGCCCGCTATTCCCACAACCAGCATTATCAGTACTGCTAGTATTGCTATTTTCATGAAAAACCTCCAGGTAACTTATATTATTTATTCCCAAAGCTCATTAGCCAGATAAAGCTGCTAAAACTTTCTCAAAACATCATTTTTGCAACTTATCCAAATAAGGAGAAAGCAGCTCCTCAAGCTCAACAAACTTTTTATGGTATATTTCACCAACATGACTTAAATACTTATTCATTTCGCGACTATAAAACATTAAAGAATATGTTAAACTATAATTAAAATCCATCTTGCCAATAAACCTATCACCCCTATCTACAAACACCAGCGAAAAATCATAAACACCACTAAGCGTAGGTATATAATTAAAAGAACAATTGTCTAAAACAAGATTCAGAACTTTTTCTTTCAAGGAGTCATTCAGAATTTCTGCTTTCTCTATATACCTGAAAATAGTATCTTGAAGCTTAAAGTCTTGTATATCTGAAACATCTCCACTTTGATAAACTAAAAAATAAACTTTAGCAATATCAGGTACAACAGATTCAAAAGAGTAAGAATGGCCGGAGATTTTTTTTGAAAATTCTTCCTGATCATTAAGAAGTTGCCCATAAACTTCACATTCACACCCTGCAATCATAATTTTCACCAGTTCTGCCTTATTAATCATCCGGTTTCCTGACGATCTGAAGTCGAAGTATTTTAACTGAATGCTTGTTTTTCCATCTTGTCTGGCTATTTTGTATCCTTTCCTGAAGAAAAATTTGAGACTGTCACAGTAAACATGGCCATATCCAGGCCAGCTTATAATAAACTCATCTTGCAAAAGATCGTTTATCTGACTATTTGAAATTTCAGGAACGATATCTGTATAAATGTTTTTTCCTTGAAAAAACATATTACCACTATAATCAGAATAGCCAAAGTGTAAAACTTGAGTTAACGCCTGATACTGGCAAAAAAGAAGCAACAAAAAAAAGATACTCTTCATAACCTTTAACAAAAAATATTTGGAGACCTTTAAAAACCAGTCGCAAAAAGTCTCCTCGCCCCGTTTATACCACATTTCTGATACTTGTTATAAGCCTGCGCAGCCCTTTCCCGGATTTCATTGCCCGACTCCTCTCCTATCCACCCGTCAATTGCGGCTTTCAGGACATAAGCCTCAGGAGCCATCAGGTTTGTTGTCCACAAAACCGGGTTTGCACCAGCCTTTTTTATTTCTGGAGCATAATATGACTGGCTGATACATGCTAAAATGATTGCATCCCTTATCTTGTCGGTGCTTCTGCGTAAGAAATATTCACTCCAAAATCCATCAGACCATCATGACCTGTATAGGCAAGCAGATCTGACCCACCGCCGAAGCTAAGCTTAAGATCACCTGAAGTTATTTCCAAAGGCTGCTGTCCATTTGCCGCTTTCAGAAAATCTTCGGTACATACTTTTATCTGTTCTCCGTCATAGGCATCTGCCAGCATATATACATCTTTCTCCTTAAGCTTGAAAAGCAGTCTTTCAAGCACAAAGGGACTTTTACTTTTTATTTCTTTAATTAGTTCCCACTCCGGTGACTTATGTTGAAAATAGGTTTTTACACCATAGGAAGCTCCCCAATACAAATTGTTGCGCGGATCCTTTCCGTTGCCTATAGATGCAGGAACTGGAACGATGCCCTGATGCTCATTGTCACAAAGGGCTACAAACACATGAATGTTTTTAACTTGTCCTGAAACGGCAGAGGCATAAAATACAAAAAGCAATAAAAGAAAAAAGGCATTTTTCATGTTGTATGATTAAATTTATCCTGAAAGCATCCTAAGAAAAGTATATAAAAGCACCTCCTTTTAGCAGCGCCTTGCTAATACAAAACAAAATAAGAAAATAAACGGGCAACCTCTAAAAAACACCAAACATATAACAAGAAACCTTATATCAACAACTGAACCTGACCTACATCATTGATAGACTTGATGATGCTCATTGCTCCAGGCCATGTCCCTTACTATTTTTACATTATGAGGGGCAAAAGAGCAAAAAATAAGCGTATTTGGTATGCAAAGCATAGTGGTTCTATGGTTAAAAATCAAATGCGAGCGAAGCGTCTGATTTGAAGTTATTTTGCCACGCAATAGAAAGTTATAATGCATATTTCAGGTTTAAAATGAAACCGCAAACATTTGTTGTCTATAGGAGATTTTAATGGCAAAAACATTGATTATGCAACAAGAAAAGAATACAGCACCAAGCCTTTCAACATTCGACCTTACAAAACTTGTCACACAAATCAGACAGGAAGGAAAACTGGAAAACAGTGGCCGTAATGCAAAAACGCTATTGAAAACAGATGAAATAAGGGTTGTATTGAATACAATGAAAGCATGAACAACAATAAAACCGCATCAGGCAAACGGTCCTATAACTGTCCAGTGCCTGGAAGGAGCAATGAAGTTCAATACTGATAAAAACTCAGCAATACTAAACAAAGGAGACCTGCTTTCACTAGAGGCCACCGTACGTCACAGTGTGAAAGCTATAGAAGATACTGCATTTTTATTGACAATAGCTTCATTTAACAAAACAGAAAACTAAAACTAATATATAATGAAGAAACTCCCCTTACTGCTGGCACTTGTACTGACTCTGACTATTATGAGTTGTGGACAAAAAAACGATAATGCTAAGGCACATCAATCAGAACAAACGAACACTCATAAAGAAGACATAAAACTAAACGATGGCAAAAAATGGAAAGTCAATGAAGAAATGGCTTCTCACATTGAGTTTTCAGAGGAGCTGGTCAAAAACTATATAAAGTCGGGCGAAAAGGATTACCTGAACCTGGCAAGGGAACTAAATGAATCCAAAAAGAATCTGGTTTCCAGTTGTACCATGAAAGGCGAAGCGCATGACAACCTGCATACTTGGCTACACCCTTACATAGGTTTGTTACAAAAACTGGAAGCTTCAAAAAATGAAAATACAGCCCAGGAGACCGTTCTGGAAATTGAAGAAGCCTTTAAGACCTACAGAAGGTATTTTGAATAATTAGTTTAGGCACAACAAATATATGAATGAAAAAAGTTAAGGAAATCGTCCCTTAACTTTTTTCATTCACTTTATCAGTCAAGCTCCTCTACTTCACTTAGGGTCCTAAAGTATTCTAAGATACTCCTTGCCTCTTGTTGTGTCAAGTTCTGGTTAGGCATAGGAGAAAGGTATTCTTGCAGCAGTTGCCGGGCAATAGGATCTTCTCTCACCATACCATCTGGGTTTAGGATCATGTTCATAATCCACTCAGGGCTTCTTCTAGCAGTAACCTCTTTAACAGCGGGGCCAATGTACCTTTGCTCTACCTTATGACATGCGGTACAGTATTGTTCAAATAATTTCTGGCCTTCACCAGCCATTGCCTGATCGATTTCCGCCTCAAGTGCTACTTCGTCAATAGGGCCTACACCTTTTACGCTCATTGGGTCAGCCAATGCATCAACTTCTTCCTCTTCCTGAGGATGTTCCCTGTCGCCATTACATCCAGCTTGAAATATAACAAGCATCAAAAAAAAACCTGTTACTCTAAACACTAACTTGTTCAGCATAATATTTGATTTAACTTAAGACTAAATTGGATATGAGGGTATAAAATCACCCTCCTATAACAGACATAGATTCTTTATTTTTTTTCCCACTTTCTTTCTCAGCAGCAAACCCATTGATAGGCTTTTTGGCAATAGCATTATTTATTAACTTCAATAATGCATTATCATCAATCCCTTGCCTAAGAGCCGTTTTCAGGTTCAATGCAGGATCTCCATACAAACAAGTACGGAAATCACCGTTTGCAGAAATTCTCATACGGTTACAAGCTCCACAAAATGTCCTTGAAAATGCTGGAATCACCCCAATACTTCCCTTAAATCCGCGAACCTGAAAATTGGTAGAAGTAGAGTTAGGTGCATTATTCATTTTTTCCAGCTTCCCAAAGTGTTGCGACAAAAAATATAAAATTCTTTTATAGTCCCAATGCAAGATTGCATCCTGTGTTCCACTAGCATTGAAAGGCATTTCTTCCAAAAAACGCACCTCAACATTATGTTCCTCAGCTAATTCTGCAAGAGGGATAATATCACCAATATTCCTCCCCTTCATGACCACGCAATTGACTTTTATATCAAAACCGGACTTGATCAAGTCGTGCAGGTTCTGATATACTTTATTGAAATTATCCCTTCGGGTAATCCTGAAAAAATTCTGTTCATTCAGACTGTCGAGACTTACATTAATAGATTTAACCCCTATGGACTTCAATATATCAATGTATGGCCCAATCAAGGCGGCATTGGTTGTGATACTGAGCTCAGGAACATTCTTAAGAATACTTAATTCCTTCAAGAATAAATGAAGACCTTTCCTGACAAATGGTTCCCCTCCTGTAATTCGGATTTTATTGACCCCATTATCAGTCAAAAGCGAAGAAATTCGCAACAACTCTTCATAAGAAAACACCTCTTTTTTAGGCAAATGTGGGATACCTGCTTCCGGCATACAATAAAAGCACCTAAAATTACACTTATCGGTTACTGAAAGCCTGAGATAATTTAACTTCCTATTATACTGATCCGTAAACATTAGCGATGTGCAATTGATAAAAGTAAAAATCAACCTAGATTATGCATTAGCTTTCGGGGCAAAAGAACAAAAAATCAGGTATTTGTTTTGCAAAGCATAGTGGTTCTGTGGTTAAATACCAAATGCGAGCGAAGCGTCTGATTTGAAGATATTTTGCTACGCAATAGAAAGCTCTAATGCATATTTCAGGTTTAAACAACTTTCAAGTCGCTATATTGTTTGCACTTGGATGCACATACCAGTATCAACTAGGCTTCTCACAACCCTTTCTAGTATAGTACCACCAGTTAATAAAAGTGGCTATAATGCAAAACAGGATAAGTCCGACAAAAAAAGGAATAACAACCCCAGTCTGTTCAGCACTTACTCCAATCAAGACATTGTATACAAAGGGGCCAAAAGCAGCAATAGCAGCAGTCCAACCAATTACACCAGCTGCTCGTCTCGGAGAGTCAGAAAATATTACTGGGAACTGACGGAAGGTCGCGGCATTTCCCACTCCAGTAAAGAAAAAGATCATCAAAACAGCAGCTACAAAATACGGGAACTGCTCCAGGGAATCAGGGGTAAACAACCCCATAAACAACATAAACCCTAGGATAATGACAAGAGCTATGCCAGTTATATGTGTTAAAATAGCCCCCCCAAACTTGTCAGCTACAGGGCCAAACAAAACACGTACGGCAGAGCCAATCAAGGGACCATAAAAAGCATAGTCCAAAGGATTTGGGGCATTTGCAAACCCACCATAAATAGTTGAGATCAACAACGGGAAAGCTGCAGACATGCCTGCAAAAGTACCAAAAGTCATAAAGTACGTAATGGTGCAATACCAGGTGTGTTTACTTTTAAAGATATCAATTTGTTCTTTAAATGAAGCATTCATACGAATGCTCCTCAATCTAAACCAAGCTAGAATTCCTAAAATAAGCAGTGGCAAGATATAGATGTATGCAATGTTCTGCAGCCAGATTTCTCTTCCTGTTTCTATGATGACCTGAGGATGACCTCCCAGCCCAAAAAATATTGAAAAGCCCAACAACCACGGAGAAATAAGCTGAACAAGACTAACTCCGAAATTTCCAATTCCTGCCTGAATACCCAAAGCTGTACCTTGGAGTTTTTTGGGAAAGAAAATACTGGTACTAGGCATAAAAGAAGAAAAGTCACCTCCTCCAAGTCCTAAAAAGAAGGCAACGACCATAAAAAAAGTAAAAGAGGTTTGCGGGTTGGTCACTGCATATCCCAAAGCTATTAGAGGTATTATCTTTATAAGCGTGGCAAATGTAATCACTTTACGTGTCCCGAATATTGGAATGAGAAAAGTATGAATAATCCTGAAGATTCCCCCAGCAAGCCCAGGCATGGAAGCAAGCCAGAAAAGTTCCATTTCTGTAAAGGCAAACCCAACTTGAGGCAACATAATCACCACCACACTCATCAAAAACCAAGTTGCAAAAGAAAGCACTAAGGAAACTGTTGTAATAGTCAGTGTGCCCCAAGCAATCCTTTTACCGGTTTTTTCCCAAAACTCAACAATTTCAGGAGTCCATTCGCTAAGAAAATCTTTTACGTCCTTCTTATCCATTATCTTTTTGGTTTTCTTTCAAATTGATCCGCAATATTAGGAGCTTCTTCTTTAGACATTTTAACAACTACCCTATGCATCCAGGCCAATGATATGGCCGAAACAATAAGCATCAACATCCAAGAGCTTGTCCAAATACCTGTTACTGATAGCAAGTAGCTAAAAAGGATGGGACAGAAAAATCCGCCAAGCCCACCGATTAAACCTACCATACCTCCAACAACTCCTACTTCTTTAGGAAAATATTCTGGTATATGTTTGAAAATAGCGGCTTTGCCGATTCCCCAGACAATGCCTATCAAAACCACTAGAACGGTATACACCCACATATTTGCTTCAAAATGGATATAGGTAACCCCTCTTGCCAAAAGTTCTCTCTGCTGCACCTCTTGATTTTGCTCTACGACTACCTCCTGCCAAGATCTCCTCTCCGGTAAAAAAGAACCATGTCTAGGTTTTTCAGCTCGAGGCTCTATCAGATATACTGTGCCGTTTACTTCTATCTTTTCTTCTGTCACTTCCTCAACCACACCAGGCTGTTTTGCGGAAACACCTGGCCCTGTAGTATAAACTTCCATTTGAGGAATCATCAGAAGGGCACTTAAAATCAGAGATGAACTGAGCACCCAGTACATTACGCTCCTTGCACCGAACTTGTCAGACAAATACCCTCCAAATGCACGGATTACTCCCGAAGGAAGACTGAAAAAGGAAGTAAAAATCCCCCCAAGCACCAATGTGGTGGTATAAACATTTACATAGTATGGAATCAACCATTGTGAAAAGGCTACGAAACAGCCAAAAACAAGAAAATAATACAGGCCAAACCTCCATACTCTCATGCTCTTTATTGGCCTTAAGAGCTGATTGATGGATTTGGGTTCTGTTTCCACTTTTTTATGTTCTGCAAAAATCAAAAAAAGCACACCTATCACCACCAAAATCAATGCATATATTATAGGCAGCCATTTCCAGCCATTTATAGGATCTCTTTCTGATAGGAAATTCAATAAAGCAGGTGCAAAAAAAGTAGTCAGTGCAGCACCTGCATTGCCCATGCCAAAGATGCCTAAGGCCCTACCCTGCCAATGCCGTGGATACCAAGCTGAAGTATAGCCTATTCCTATAGCAAAGCCTGTACCTACCATGCCAATAAAAAAACTAAGAATAGCATAAGAGTAAAAACCTGTGGCCTGTGACAGCAAGGCCAAAGGAACCGCACAGAAAAACAGGAGGATGACGAACATGGGCTTACCTCCATACTTATCTGTCAATATACCTAGCGGAAGCCGCATCACTGACCCTGTAAGTATTGGAATGCCTAGCAGCCAGCCAATCTCAACTACGCTCCAGTCAAAAATGCCATGATCGACTAGAAAGGTTACAAGTACCCCATTAATAGTCCAACACGCAAAGCAAATGGTAAAGGCAAATGTACTTAACGTAAGTGCTTTATGAGATCTTGATAAACTAGGCTCCATGTTAACTCTTTCATTACTTTTTAACTCAACCAATTAAAAGAGTAAGAGTTTATATTTTTTTTAACATCTAAAAGCCACCTGTCTAAAATCACATATTGGAATGTGTATATTTGATAGGACAGTAAGTTAAGCTCTTTTTCTTAAATTTGGAACGATGAGTAAAAGAGAAAGAAGGTCATATGACCACGAATTTAAAACAATGGCTGTAGAGCTGCATTTAAGCGGGAAGACCAGTACCGCTGTTGGGAAAGAATTAGGCATTGGTCCTGATTTAGTAAGGAGATGGTCACGTGAAATGAAGACGAATGGCGCTGCCAGTTTTCCAGGAAATGGGAAACAGAACCTTTCAGAAGAACAAAAAGAAATTCATGCCTTGAGGAAAGCCTTAAAGGAATCTGAGCTTGAAAGGGAAATCCTAAAAAAGGCGGTAAGCATCTTTTCCAGGGGAGACAGCAAATATACCAATTCATAATGGATCATAGAAAAGAGTATGCTGTTGAAAAGATGTGTAGGACATTTAATGTTGCCAGGAACAGCTTTTATGAGTGGAAGAAGGAGAAACAACTCAAACTGGCTCAACAAAGAGCGATATTGCTAAAGGAAATCAAAACAGTGCATGAGTTAAGCAATGGTACCTATGGAAGTCCTAGAATTACATTAGATCTTAGAAAAAAGGGTTTTGCAGTATCCAGGCCAAGGGTTGCCAGGATCATGAAAGACCACGGAATCAGGAGTGTTGTAAGTAAAAAATTTAAAGTCTGCACAACTGATTCAAACCATGGATTTAGCATCAGTCCTAACGTTCTTGATAGATCTTTTAAACCTGAAAGCCCTTCAAAATCATGGGTATCAGACATAACTTATATCCGGACAAATGAGGCATGGTTATACCTGACCATGATTATGGACTTATATGATAGGAAAATAATAGGATGGTCTATGTCCACTTCGATGCATGCATATGAAACAGTAGTGCCTGCATGGAGGATGGCACTGATAAACAGACCTGTTTTTCAAGAGCTGGTTTTTCATTCAGACAGAGGCGTGCAGTATGCATGCAAAGAGTTCAGGGATGAGCTTGGTAAGCTAAATGTTACTCAGAGCATGAGCAGAAAAGGGAATTGCTGGGACAATGCAGTGGCTGAAAGCTTCTTCAAAACCCTGAAATCTGAAACTGGTTACCGGAAATATGAATCAATAAAGCAGGCAAAAAAGGGATTGTTTGAATACATTGAGATATGGTACAACAGGACCAGAAGACATTCCTCTCTTGGATATCTTTCTCCTGAAGAATTTTATAATATTCATAGAAAAAGTGCTGCGTAAAAGAAGCATAAACCTCGAAATCCTCCTATGATTTTTCTTCTAAATCATAGGAGGATTTGAGGAGCCCTGCGGCAGGCATTAATTAATCAAAAAAAGGGCTTAATTATTTGTACGGTTTTTTGTTGCAATTCCATATAAACCCCTACATGTCAAAACCCTACAATTACATAATTTATAAACCAGGGTTATTTAAAACCTATAAAAGCTAGCCCAAAATCATAGGTTTTAAGCAAGACCCTCAATAGCTTTAATGGGTGAAAACTAACAGTGCCAATTCCCCAAGGCCACTTTTTAATAGTCCGCTTCAAATCAGCTTCCAAAGCTTATCAGTTTTCTTGTCTACTAAAAGACTGCTTTATCCAATGCAGAAAACCACCAAAATTAGTCAAAACAATAATCAAACTTGTAAGTTATCCTAACAGTCGGCATACTCACTATAATTTAAAATACTGACAATCAACATAAAAAACAAAAAAGTAGATATATACTAAACAAGGATTTATGTTCAAACTGTTTACTACTTTAAACAAAAAGGCATTATTTCATGCCTCTATAGCTTTTATTGTGGTTATCCTGTTGGTTTATACGGGGTCAAGAAACCTGCAAAACTTTGACGCAGCACTAATATCATATCTTTTCGGAACCATTTTTGCCGTTTTCGGAATCGTTTACAGGTATTCGGTATGGGTACAGAGACCCCCTACAAGACTATATTGGAGAAGAACGTGGCGATTTGCTTTCAGCAGAAGTTTTCCGCCTTATGTATGGTATACAATAAAACAATTTGTAAAAAACATCCTGTTCCAAAGGTTTATCTACCCCCGTGGTCGGACAAGGTGGGTAGGTCACTTTTTGCTTGCCACTGGATGCATGTTAGCTTTTGCGATCACATTTCCACTTACCTTCGGATGGATACATTTTACCCTCAAACCAGATACTTTTGATATTTATGTGGCAAACTTCTTTGGTTTTCCAGTTATGGAGTTTCCTTTAGGTTCCGTTGGCGCCTTTATAATTTTCCATGCACTAAACTGGTGTTCTTGGTTGGTTATTGTAGGCGTTGTTTTAATGTTCCGAAGAAGAATGACCAACGCAGGACTTATCGCAACCCAGACTTTTGAAGGAGATCTACTGCCTCTTATTTTATTGCTCATTATTTCCATTACAGGACTCGGCCTGACTTATGATTATGCTTTTCTTCAAGGAAGAACATTTGAGTTCATGTCTGTAACACATGCGATCTCAGTCATATTATTCCTAGTATGGCTGCCTTTTGGAAAGTTTTTCCATATTTTTCAACGTCCTGCCCAATTGGGCACCAACATCTATAAAAAACAAGGTGCAAAACTAGGAATGGCCGTATGTCCACACACAGGCGAGGAGTTTGCATCTCAATTACATATAAACGACCTTAAAACAGTCACAAAACAGCTTGATTTTGATTTTTCTTACGAAGATGGCAAAAATCACTTGGACCTAAGCCCTGAAGGGAAACGTTCAGCATTGGCCAAGGCACAGCTAGCTGCAAGAAATGAAACCGGTAAATTTTTCGGATAATATATATAGTTTTTTATGGCAAAGTTACCCACCTCTGTAAATGATATCATAGAAAAGTATGGCCCTCACAAAGCCTATGCCCCACAACAAGGCTTTCATGGACATGCTGAACCTGACAAACTTGTAAAGACACACTGCTGCTTTTGTGGAATGCAGTGTGGTGTACAACTTAAAGTTAAAGACAATGCTGTAGTAGGTTTTGAACCTTGGATGGAGTTTCCCTTCAATGAAGGAAGAATGTGCCCCAAAGGAGTAGCCAGATATCTCCAGAATAACCACCCGGACAGGTTGCTAAGCCCTATAGAACGGGCAGAAGGTGAAGGTTTCAGAAATATAGACTGGGAAACTGCATATACCAAATCCGTATCAGAAATAAAACGAATCCAGAAGACCTATGGGAACGATGCAATGGCTGTGCTTTCAGGTGTATCGCTGAGCAATGAAAAGAGCTACATGGTAGGGAAATTTGCCAGAGTTGCCCTGAAGACAGCAAACCTGGATTATAATGGACGGCTATGTATGGTAAGCGCAGGCGCCGGAAACAAAAAGGCATTTGGTCTCGACAGAACTTCCAACAGCTGGGAAGATCTGAAACATGCTGAGGTTATTATGATATGTGGCGCCAATGTCAGCGAAACTTTTCCAACACTAATACATTACATATGGGAAGCACGTGACAACGGAGCCAAACTCATTGTGGTTGACCCTAGGGTTACTCCAGTTACCCGCACAGCAGAACTGCACCTTGCGGTAAGACCAGGTACAGACTCCGCACTTTACGGGGCTATGTTAAACTATCTGGTAAAAAATGATATGCTGGACCATGAGTTTATAGAAAACCATACCAGCGGTTTTGAGGAATCTATAGAAGCTGTAAAGGATTATACCCTGGAATGGGCAGAAGAAATAACAGGCGTGCCTGCTGAAAACATCAAACAAGCAGCAGAACTATGGGGAAGAGCAAAAACGAGTTTCCTTATGCATGCACGGGGCATTGAACACCACACCAAAGGGGTGGACAATGTGGTGAGCTGTATTAACCTAGTACTTGCTACAGGGCGTATAGGTAAACCTTATTGTGGATATGGAACTATTACCGGGCAAGGAAACGGCCAAGGAGGACGAGAGCATGGGCATAAATGTGACCAATTGCCCGGAAACAGAGATATTACAAACCCAGAACACCGGAAATATATAGCTGATGTTTGGGGGATTGAAGAAAAAGATATGCCAGGCAAGGGCTTATCAGCTTTTGAGATTATAGAAGCCATACACAGAGGTGAAATTAAGGGACTGATCACCATATGCTTTAACCCCCTGGTTTCCTTGCCAGACAACAACTATGTAAGAGAAGCTCTTGAAAAACTTGAATACTATATTGCCATTGACTTCTTTTTGAACGAAACCGCAAGACATGCTGATATTGTGCTGGCAGGATCCCTCCACGAAGAAGAAGAGGGAACCGGAACCACTGCCGAAGGACGAGTTGTAAAAATAAATGCTGCTGTAACCCCTCCAGGCAATGCACGAACAGATAGCTCTATTTTGATGGAGCTGGCAAAAAGACTTGGTGCCGGAGATAAATTTGCTTTTGAAAACAGCGAAGCCATTTTTAACGAATTGAGGGTTGCATCGAAAGGCGGGACCGCAGACTACTATGGAATTACTTATAAAAAAATAGAAGAAAACTTTGGAGTCTTCTGGCCTTGTCCATCTCTAGACCATCCAGGCACCCCCCGTTTGTGGGAAGACAGAAAATTTGCTACACCAGATGGCAAAGCACATTTCAACGCTGCCAAATTCCGCCCATCCGCAGAGGTACCTGATGAAGAATATCCAGTTATTCTTACCACTGGCAGAGTCGTCAGTCAATACCTAAGCGGTACACAAACAAGGCGTATAGGAAAACTACAAGACTTTTACCCAGAACCGCTATTGGAAATCCACCCCGATATGGCTACTAAATACGGAATAAAAGACAGAGAAATGGTCAAAGTTGTTACCCGTAGAGGAGAAGCAGAGTTTCCGGCTCAAGTTGTTACCACTATACGGCCTGACACAGTATTTATACCTTATCACTGGGGAGGTAAAAAATCGGCTAACCAACTCACAAACAGCGCACTGGATCCAACTTCAAAAATCCCGGAATTTAAAGTTTGTGCTTGCGAACTGGTTCCACTCCAGAAAACAGCTCCCCCATCTAAAGAATCAAAAGCATATCAGAGCGCTTAACATTAATTCATAAGTATTTTTAACAAAGAGAAATATATGGCAGAACCAAAAGAAAACTTTAATTCTGAACTCGAATTTTTTGTGGACATGCAAAGGTGCATAGGTTGTCATGCGTGTGAAACAGCTTGTGCTGAATGTGAAACCAATGGCCAAGAGTCAATGATCCACGTCAACTATGTAGACCGGGCACATACCGTACAAACAACTGTTCAGGTCTGTATGCACTGTGAAGATCCGGCCTGTGCCAATGTTTGCCCTGCCGACGCTATAACAAAAGATAGCAATGATGTGGTACACTCTGCAAATACAGCCAGGTGCATTGGGTGTAGCAATTGTGTCCTTGCCTGCCCTTTTGGCGTACCTAAAAAAATGGAAAGCGCAGAGTTGATGATGAAGTGCAATCTTTGTTATGACCGCACAAGCGTAGGCAAAAAGCCTATGTGCGCAACTGTATGCCCAAGTGGTGCTCTTTTTTATGGAACAAAGGAAGAAATCCGAAAAAAAAGACCTCAAAGTGACCCTGTAAGGACATTTAAATTTGGAAAACAAACTGTCAACACAAAAGTGAACGTAATGATGCCAAAAGGCACCAAAGAAATAAGGGTATATTAAGCAAAAGAAAAACCATATGGCTTATAAACCAAAAGAAAAGAAAGAGCCTCATTGGAAAAGGGATTTTCCCATAAGGCAAGATGATGCCACAAAAATAACGCGTAGGGAGTTTGCAAAATTCCTATGTCTGCTATCAGGCGGATTTGCTGCAGGAAATGGATTTATTCTTGCCAACTATTTTGTCAATGGTAAAGAGCCGGTAAAAGATCATTTCGTATGCAATGTACAGGATGTCCCTGCTGGTGAAATGATTGAATTTTCCTTGACTGGCGTAAGAGGTACTAGAGAAATCCCATACATCCTTGTACATCTAGAAGATGGTCAATGGAGGGCTTTTGATCAAAAATGCACACACCTTGCTTGTGCTGTCAGATATGTAAAAGAAAGAAATCAGATACAGTGTCCATGCCATAACGGATGGTTCAATGCTGAAACAGGAGACGTAATTCAAGGCCCTCCCCCTCGTGCATTGCCTCAGTTGAAAGTAACCATAAGGGACGAAAAAGTATTTGTTTCACATTTTTCAGAACATGAAAACAATAGTTAAGTAATGGCAAAGTATACCAACTTTCAAAACCAGGCGCACCCTAATAAAGCTAGTAATCTTTTACTTGGTATTATTGTATCATTGATTGGTATCATAAGCATTCAGATATGGCTACTGTATGTGGCACTGAACAATGCCCTGGAAGGTCATCCAGATATTGCAGCTGCTGCTTTTATTGGCTCCTTAGTCCTTTTTCTGATAGCTCTTTGGCTTATAAAATATTTGCCAGAAAAAAGAACAAAGCATGAAAAGGATCAGGAAAACAAATATGAATAATTATTGAAAAGTGCACCGGAAAAGTTCTAACATGATACTTTTCCGGACACTGCTCAATTACTAATCGGAAAGGTATGCAACCCCTTTAAAAACAGATTCATCAAGATCTCCTATTTTCTTTTCATGACAGACACTCCTGTACATATCCCTGATTGGCTTGTAAAATTTATGTATAGGGCAAGGATGCTCGTCAGAACACCGACTCAACCCTAGACCGCAACTGTTAAAAACCTCTTTGCCATCAACAGCTTCAATAATTTTGGAAATGGGCTGTTCTTTCTGTTCTGGCGTAATATAAAAACCGCCCCCAGGTCCTTTGGCACTTTTAACTACATCATCCTTGACGAGCTTTTGCAGGGTCTTTCCTACCGTATGTTCACTTTCATTAATAAAACCAGCTATTTCCTTAATGCCTGATTTTCTTTCGGACATATATCGGAAACCGATAAATATTACTGCCTTAATAGCTACTTTACATGTGATACTCAACATAATATTAAGTTATAAAGATATATATCCATAAAGAATTCTAGAGTGACATGAATTTCGTGCAATGGAATTTACTTTTGATATAAATCCTGTTTTTCAATAAGACCAGAAATGGTCAGGCCAGGCATCATCCAATGTTCTCTTTTTTTCTTCAGCCTTTTCTATACACAACAATTCTTTCTCTGAAAGTTTTTGCTGAATATGATTGAAAAGTATTCTTTCCTCAAACCTTATATGATCTTCTAATAATTTTGCAAAGTCATATAAACTGCTGGGATCTTCAGTACTTAATGCTGTAATTTGTTGGTGAATCTGTTCGTGATCCTTTACCGCTTTTCCACATAATTCATCATTTTGAAAATATTTATAAAAAATAAATTCTTCTTCTTCAAAATGCTCCTTCAAGTCTTCATTATATACATAAAAAATATAATCAATTATTCGGTTAATTTCAGTTTTGTTTTTAAGGCCTTGCCTTATTTTCCATACAAGCAGTAGCCCGAAGTGATGGTCGCGTGACAAATGAATCAACCCTTGGTGCCGCTTTATCGGGTCTTTCTTTATTTGTTTTTCTTTCGCTTTCTTTATTAATTTCTCCACTATTTCAGAAGAGGCTGCATCTGCGTACATCCCATAGGCATTTACTACTATTCCCTTCACTCCAAATTTAGTGGAAGATACTGCAAAAACAATCATCGCATCGCCGGGATCAGATACCCCCTCAAAGCGGTAAAAACCATCAATCTGAAAATCATCAGAAGGCAACCGAAGCTGTTTTTTCTGACAAACAAGACAATCCTGCCCTGCCACTATATTGAAGTCATAGGTATAGCCTTTCTTTACCAAATAGTTTACAGCTTCGGTCACAGTTTCAAAAGAATCTCGTTTCTTAGCAGCTATTGCCCCTATTTTTTTTACGTTTCTGGATCGCTTCTGCTTTATTACTGGTTTTAATATACTTTTCATAGTTGTAGGTTTTATTGGTTGTAATACAAAGTTAGAATATTTAAACGCAAATAAAAGTATTTAAATACTTTTATTTATTCAACGTAGTTCTATTCTCGATTGTTTCAAAAGTAGACCTAAATTAAAACTGGACGAAAAAGAGACTGAAATAATCAGAAGGCGGTATCAGTCCAAATAACAACAGTAGTACCCAAAAAATAAAGATGATACTTATTAGAATTAGAAGTGACAATCATCAGAAATTATGTATTGAAGAGTATTTACCTTTACCACTTCATTGTAAACCAAGAAAAAAGCACCGATCAAACTACAGTACACCAATAATTTCTCGAAAAAAATTGACATAAATCATAATAGCATAGATAAAGGAACATTGAGAGATAATACCCGTGTTTGATCATTAAAGATAAAAAGAAACTTGTCAACATATTGCACTTAAATAAAAAATATATGAACATCACTGAGGAAAAAACAATAGGCCAAATAGTAGCAGATGATTATAGAACTGCAGCAGTATTTGAAAAATTCGGAGTGGATTTTTGCTGCAAAGGCAACAGGACTATTTCAGAGGTTTGTGAGAAAAACAACCTAAGTCATGAAAAACTGTTAACTGACCTAAACAAAGTTACGCTAGAGAAAGAAAGCTCAAACTCAGATTATAAATCATGGCCTCTAGATTTACTCGCAGACTATATAGAAAAAAAGCATCACCGCTATGTTGCTGAAAAAATTCCTGTAATTCAACAGTACCTTAAGAAGCTTTCATCAGTACATGGGAAACAGCATCCCGAATTGTTTGAAATCTACGATTTGTTCAACCAATCAGCAGGAGATTTGACAGCACATATGAAAAAAGAAGAGTTTATTCTTTTTCCATTTGTAAGAAAAATGGTAGAAGCAGAAGTATCCGGCACACCACTTTCCGCTCCACATTTCGGCACAGTAGAAAATCCGGTTCAGATGATGATGCATGAACATGATGCTGAAGGAGAACGATTTCGTAAAATTGCGGAGTTAAGCAATAACTATACACCACCGGCAGACGGCTGCAATACCTATAGAGTTACACTGGCCTTAATCAAGGAATTTGAAGACGATCTCCATTTGCATATTCATTTAGAAAACAACATATTGTTCCCTCAAGCCATTGACATGGAGAAAAGACTTAATGGATAACAAGTATGTTTGACAAATATGAAGTCAGCAAAATGCCAGGGCATTGGTTGCTAGCCAGGCTCGGGAAAAAAATCCTGAGACCTGGCGGCGTGGAGCTGACAAACCTGATATTAAAGCACCTGAACATCCGCAGGCAGGATACGGTAGTAGAGCTAGCCCCAGGCATTGGCGCTACTGCCCATAAAATATTAGCAGGCGAACTGCACAGATACTATGGCATTGACCAAAACAAAGAAGTTGTAACTACGCTTTCCAAAAAATATCCTGGCAATTATATACAGTTTATTAATGCCAATGCGGTCAATACAGGGCTTCCTGATGCATGTGCCAGCAAAGTAATTGGTGAAGCCATGCTGACCATGCAATCTAAAAGCAACAAACAGCAAATTATAAATGAAGCTTATCGACTGCTAAAACGAAATGGCAAGTACGCTATCCATGAAATATGTTTGGTTCCTGAAGATATATCAGATGACAAAAAAAATATGCTTAGCAAAGGCATATCTGGAAATATCCACGTAAATGCCAGGCCTCTTACATTAAACGAGTGGACTTCATTATTCGTCAAAGCAGGGTTTAAGATTAAAAAGGTACTTTATTCACCAATGCATTTACTGGAAACCGGCAGACTGGTGAAAGATGAAGGAGTGACCGGTGTATTAAAAATAGGTTTTAATGCTTTAAGAACCCCTGGTGCACTAAACAGGGTCTTAAGCATGAGAAAAATGTTCAGAGCTCTAGAACCCAATATGAAAGCAATCTCTATTATAGGAATAAAACCTTGACAAATTGAATATAATATAGCTGTACCTGAACTGGTACAGCTATATTAGTTTTTTATAAAACCTATACTTCCTCCTCCTTAATGGATGGATAGTTGTTTTGTGTAAGGTCTTTCTCTTTTTCTAACGTCCATCCTGTTTTTAAACCTATTACAAAATACCCCAAAGCCAAGGCACCTATTGAAAAAACAGTATCCCCGATAACCCTCAACCAGCGGAGGGTATCCATAATTGGCTGCTCCATAAACTCTAGGCTACGCGCATACCACATTCCATGCCGCACACTAGCAATTGTCTGAAGAAGACCAATCGGAAGCAGGCTTAGTAAAACCATGGCCATTAGTCCTATATTTATGGACCAAAACGCTAAACGTATAGATCCTTCTTTCCAAACATTTTTTGCAGCCAACCCTTTGAGCACAAAAAGCATGAGACCTATTCCCAAAAAACCATAAACACCAAACAAAGCAGTATGCCCATGTACAGGAGTTGTATTCAGCCCCTGCATATAATAAAGTGCTATAGGAGGGTTAATGACAAATCCAAAAATACCGGCACCTAGAAAATTCCAAAAAGCTACAGCAATAAAGCAGTAAATAGGCCATTTATACGTTTTTATCCACTCTGTGGCCCGGCTAAGTTTTAGATTATGATAGGCTTCAAAACCTATTAAAATCAAAGGGACACATTCCAAGGCGCTAAAAGTTGCTCCAAAAGCCATTACACCGGTAGGTGTTCCTGTAAAATATAGGTGATGAAACGTACCTATAATGCCTCCAAATAAAAAAACTATGGTAGAGAACAAAACAGTAACTGTAGCAATCTTTACACGAAGAAGTCCCATTCTGACAAAAAGGAATGCGATAACAACAGTGGCAAATACTTCAAAGAAGCCCTCTACCCACAAATGGACAACCCACCACCTCCAATACTCTACAATGGCAAGATTGGTACTTCTCCCCCACATCAAACCTGCACCATAAAACAAAGCAATAGCAGCACAGCTTATAGAGAACATAGCCAGCATATGCCTGCTTTCTCTTTCTTTTGTAAAGGCCGGAGCAATAGCCCTGACCATCAAAAACAACCATAAAAACAGTCCCACCAGAAGGAATATCTGCCAAAACCTTCCTAGGTCAACATACTCATACCCCTGGTGACCAAACCAAAAATTAGCATCATGACCAAACTCCTGCATTACTCCATACCACTGCCCTATCAAGGACCCAGCAACAATTATCAGAAGACAAATAAATAAAAAGTTCACCCCTGCTTTTTGGAATTTGGGTTCATGACCTGAAACTGCCGGGGCAATGAAAAGCCCTGTGGCCAGCCAGCTAGTGGCAATCCAAAATATCCCCAGCTGAACATGATATGTTCTCGTAAGAGAATATGGTAAAAACTCTGCAAGCGGGAAACCGTAAAACCCAGAACCTTCAACACCATAATGGGCAGTAACAGTCCCCAATAATACCTGAATCACAATCAGGGCAGCCACAACCCAAAAGTATTTGAGTGTAGCTTTCATAGAAGGCGTAGGCTTTAAACCTAACAGTGGGTCTTTATCCGGAAAGGTCTCATGATCTAACTCTTCTTCTTTTTGGGCAGCATAATAATAGGCAAGCAAACCTATGCCAAAAAGCAATAATATAACACTCACACCTGTCCAGACAACAAGCTCCCCGGTAGGTCTATTGCCAATTAGTTCATCAGGCGGCCAATTATGGGTATAACTAATTTCCTGACCAGGTCGCTGGGTTACACATGCCCAGGAAGCCCAGAAAAAAAAGGCATTCATCTGATTCATTCTATCAGAATCTTTGATTGTGTTTTCAGGAATAGCATAACCCTCTCGGTAATTTTCAAGAGCAGGGTCATCCATAAAAAGTCCCTGATAAAAAGAACCAACATGACCAATAGCTTCTGCCCTTAAATCTGATATGGTTAAGGTTCCTGTTGCTGCATCATAAGTATTTTCTCTTAACAAATCTTCAAGACGGGATCGAAGCGCAGCCTGTTCTTCTTTTGGCAGGTTTTCATAATCAGGAGCACCAGCACCTACAGCCCATTTATTCAATATAAACATTGCTTCTCTATGCAACCAATCGGCAGTCCAATCTGGAGCTTGATAAGCCCCATGCCCCCATATGCTGCCAACCTCCTGTCCTCCTATTGATTGCCACACATTTTGACCAGTCTGAATATCTTCCTTGGTAAAAACAACCGCCCCATCAGTAGTTACAACCTGCTCAGGAATAGGAGGCGCTTCCCTATAAAGACGAAAACCATAATAACCTAAAACGGAAAAAGAAACTATAATGACCAGAAAAAACCCGATCCATAAATTTCTGTGGTTGGATAACATAAATAAAAAAACGCTTAATACTTTACATAAAATCAACATAACCTGCATTATTAGATAATGTTTACAACAATGCTCTTTGAAAGAGCATAAAAAAATTCCTACACCACACTTATAAAGAGTTGCTATCCTAGAGCCTGTGACAGATCAAAAAAAATAAACTTCAGACAATTCCTTAGCCAAACAGGCAAAAACACACACACATAAACCTATGTATCATATACTTACATAAACAAAAGTAGAAATTGACAAGATTTAAAAATTGATATAGATCATTTTTTCCATTGATACACCTCAGAGCATCAGGAAAAAGCACGTCTTACTTTTGTATCAAGTGGAAACCTGAAAGGCTTTTCCCACTCATAATTTAGAAAAAAACAAAAGACAAAAGACTATGCCGGTAAAAAGCTATATACTTCTCCCTACAGAGGGTAAAAAAAATGAGCTGATACAAGCCCTGAAAAAATTCAACTCGTGCAGTTCATATCCTGCCGAAAACAGGGACATTGTGATAGTCGTGACAGACACTGCAGATGAGGCACAAGAGGAAAAGTTAATGGAGCATATAAACGCTATTCCAGCCTTAAAGCATATCACTCTTGTATCCGGATTTATGTCTAACCAAGCTTAAAAAGAATTAACCCATGATAACCAATCCTATAGACCGTCGAAACTTTTTAAAAGCTGTAGCCAGAGTTTCTGCCATGACCGCAGCAGCATCGCTATTTCCAGGAGTTATTTTTTCAAAAGAACAAGAAAACAATATACCTCCAGGAATAATGGACTGGCAAAAAACACCATGCCGTTTCTGCGGAACTGGCTGTGGTCTTTTAGTCGGCCTCCAAGGTGGAAAAGCAGTAGCTGTTAAAGGAGACCCTGCAAGCCCAGTAAACAAAGGCCTTTGCTGTGTCAAAGGTTACCATTCGGTAATGGCACTTTATGGCAAAGATAGGTTAACAAAGCCTTTGGTAAGAAAGAATGGAAAATTTGTAGAAACCAGCATGGAAGAAGCTTTAGACTTAGTAGCTTCTAAAATGCGCGAAACCATTAAAGAACATGGCAAAGACTCTGTTGCCATTTATGGTTCCGGGCAATGGACCATTCCTGATGGCTACGTGGCTTCTAAATTTATGAGAGCGGGTATAGGAAGCAATAACATTGAAGCCAACGCAAGGCTCTGTATGGCCAGTGCGGTTACTGGTTTCATGACCACCTTTGGCAAAGACGAGCCTATGGGATGTTATGAGGATATAGACCACGCAGATGTTTTTGTCCTTTGGGGAAACAATATGTCTGAAATGCACCCGGTGCTTTTCTCTAGAATGTTGGACCAAAAACAAAAAAGGAAAAACGTACGGATCATAGACCTGACCACCAGAAAAACAAGAACCAGTGCTGCATCGGACAAGGTCATGTACTTCAATCCTCAAACAGATTTGGCCATTGCCAATGCTATATGTTATGAGCTTGTAAACAACGGTTGGGTCAATAATAAATTTGTAAAAGATCATTGTGTATTCAAAAAAGGCAAAACCAATATAGGCTATGGTCTGGAAGACAAGTTTGCTTTCACCGACCAAGACGAAAACATGTCTTTCGATGAATTCAGAGAGTCTCTAGAAGATTACAGGCCTGACAAAGTAGCGAAACTAAGCGGTGTTTCTGTTAAAGACCTGAAATATTTGGCCCACTTGTACGGAAACCCTAATACGAAAGTAACTTCATTCTGGTGTATGGGCATGAACCAGCATACCAGAGGAACATGGATCAACAACTTGGTTTATAACATACATTTATTAACAGGAAAAATCTCTACGCCTGGCAACAGTCCTTTTTCTCTCACCGGACAGCCAAGTGCGTGCGGTACAGTGAGAGAAGTGGGCACCCTTACCCATAAACTTCCTAAAGGTGTAGTAACCAATGAAGAGGATAGAAAATTTGCAGCCAAAATCTGGAATGTGCCTGTAGAAAGAATCCCAGACAAGCCGACTTTGCATACAGTGGAGATGTTTCGTGCGCTAGACCGTGGCGATCTTAAGTTTATGTGGATACAGGTAACCAACCCAATGGTGACCATGCCTAAACTTAACCGTTACCGTCCAGCTACTGAAAAAGGATTTGTAGTAGTGTCTGATGTCTACCCTACCCCAACCACAGATGTAGCCGACGTAATCTTGCCTTCTGCCATGTGGATAGAAAGAGAAGGTATGTTTGGCAACGCTGAGCGGAGGACCCAACATTTCAACAAAATGGTGGAGCCTGTAGGAGAAGCGATGAGTGATTGCTGGCAATTGATTGAAGTAGGTAAAAGATTGGGCTTTGGAGAACTGTTCCCTTGGACACAAGAAAACCATATTGAGAAAATTTGGAATGAGTACATTCAGTTCCATGAAGGACCTATTCACGGTATGGCACCATATAAGTTACTCAAAGAAAGACCTGGCGTGCTATGGCCTTTCTATGAGGGCAAAGAAACCAAGTGGAGATATAATGCGGAATATGACCCAGCAGTAAAAAATGGGAAAATAGAATTCTATGGTAAGCCTGAAGGAAAAGCCTGGATATGGTTCCGTCCTTATGAGCCTGCTCCCGAAGAGCCTTGCGATGACTACCCGTTCTGGCTCAACACAGGTCGTGTAATAGAGCACTGGCACTCTGGAAGCATGACAAGAAGGGTAAAAGTCTTGCACCAGGCAGTTCCGCATGCTTATGTCGAGCTTAATCCTGATGATGCTAAAAACTTGGATATAAGAAATGGTGAAAAAGTAAAGCTCACCACCAGAAGAGGTACATTAACCCTTCCTGCATCGATAAACGAGCGGGCCGTTCCTACAAGAGGACAAGTTTTTGTACCATTTTTTGATGAACATATGCTAATAAACGACCTTACACTAGATGCTTTCTGTCCTATTTCTAAACAACCGGACTATAAGAAATGTGCAGTAAAAGTAGAAAAGGCCGTCAGCTAAAACCTGTAGATTATGTCAAATACTAGCAGAAGAAATATAATCCTGATTTTTGCCCTTTTAGCAGCTTCATTCTTATTTATACTCAATGTCAGTATTGTATCAGAAATTGAAGAAGCGGATGAAGCATTTCCTGCAACGGACAAGACCGCATCCATTCCAATTGAAGAAGGGGTGTTCAGGCGGTCAGGGTTTGATTACCTAAACATGCCTGAAGACCATTTGCACAACAGGGTATTAGAAGAGTACCACCAAAACCGTGCTTATTCAGGAGCGCCACCAGTAATCCCCCACCCTGTGGTTAACCCAGGGATAAGTATAGGGGAAAAAGGCTGTCTTCAGTGCCATGAGAACGGTGGCTATGTGCAGCAGTTCAAAGCTTATGCGCCAGTAACACCGCATCCCGAGCTGGTCAGTTGCAACCAGTGCCATGTACCGGCAAATACAGACGAACTGTTCAGGGAAAGCAGGTTTAAAGGAGCAAAAGCGCCTTCTACTGGCAATGCAGCCCTTGAAGGATCACCTCCGGTTATTCCGCATACATTGGAAATGCGTTCCAACTGTTTGTCATGCCATGCTGGTCCAGCGGCACCAAAGGAAATCAGGGTTTCGCACCCAGAAAGGTCTAACTGTAAGCAATGCCATGTACCAGCAAAGACCCCAGAGGAATTTAAAAGGATAAAGGATTTTACCAGAAAAACTGAAAGCAATGACTAAGATAGATTCAACATTAAAACTCATATCCTTCTTTGGACTGCTGCTGTTCATTTCTGGCTGTAATGGAGGTGGCCACCACCATACCATTACTCAGGAAGTAAAAGGGCATGATCGGGAAATAACCTATTCCATGACCTCTGAAGACCATTTGGAAAACATCAGAACACTTGTAGCCGAGGTTAATACCAATGACACCTTTCTTATTACACAAAGGTCGCATAGGATCAACTCTCACCCTTGTTCCAATTGCCACACTTCTTCTTTAAAAGAATTAAAAGAAGAAGCAAAGTGCGAGGAAGGGAAGAAAAAATCCCACTGGAACATCCACCTACAACATGCGTCAGCAGAGAGTATGGATTGCAATACCTGCCATAATACCAAAGGAGACATGGATGAGCTGGTATCTTTAACGGGAAAATCTATAAGTGTAGACCATAGCTACAAACAATGTGCACAATGCCATTCACCTCAGTATAAAGATTGGCTGGGCGGTAGTCATGGAAAACGGCTAGGTGGCTGGACACAGCCCAGGGTCATCAACACGTGTGTAGACTGCCATAACCCGCACAAACCTTCTTTCGAGCCAAGGTGGCCAGCAAGGATTAACACAAACACTCTATATCCTAACAAGAAATAGATTAAAAGATATTGATTATGCTATTTGATAGATTTAAAAAGAAAAAAGATACACCTTCAGACAAAGAGCAAGCGCAGGGATGCGGTTCCGGCAACTGTTCTTGTGAAGGCAAAAAAAGCGGATACGACCAGGTCCTGGACAAAAAAACAGACCGTCGTGATGCATTGAAAAAGCTGTCTGCTGGCTTATTGGCTGGTGCCGGACTGGTCAACTCTTCTTGCAGTGTTTTATCTAGCGGAGAAACCAAAGAAAAAGCCCAGATCGAATGGGAAGAGTACTTTAAAGGAAACTACAAAGTAATGACAGAGGAAGAAAAAAACGCTACCGTTGAGCGTTTGGAACGTCATTATGAGTTAAAAAATGGCAGAAAAATCAAGGTTTCTTCCAAAGGTGCCGTAGAGGATGTGCTTTATGGATACGCATTTAATATATCACAATGTAAAGGATATATGGACTGCGTCAATGCCTGTATTGAAGAAAACAACCAGGACAGGGCTTCTGAAATGCAGTATATCCGCATCCATGAAATGGAAAAAGGAGCCATCAACTTCGAAATGGCCGATGACCAATTCTATCATGAAGTACCAGCAGCCGGACATTTTTACCTTGGCACACAATGTTTTCATTGTCAAAACCCTCCATGTGTAAAAGCATGTCCAGTACAAGCGACCTGGTTAGAGCCGGACGGAATAGTAGTAGTTGACTATGACTGGTGCATCGGTTGCCGTTATTGTATGGCCGCCTGCCCTTACGATGGTCGCCGGTTCAATTGGACCACGCCACATGTTCCTGAAGAAGAAGTCAATAAAAATCAGCATTACCTTGGTAACAGGCTTCGCAAAAAGGGGGTAATGGAAAAATGCACCTTTTGTATCCAAAGGTCTAGGGACGGCAAGAGCCCTGCTTGTGTAGAGGCTTGTCCTACTGGAGCAAGAATATTTGGAAACCTGTTAGATCCAAAAAGCGAAATACGCTGGATTCTGGACAACAAAAAGGTATTTAGATTAAAAGAGGATTTAGGTACTGAACCTAAGTTCTGGTATTTCATGGATTAAAAAAAGTCTCGTATATGAAAGTTTTTATAAGCCTGGTCAAAGACAGCTTTTCGACAGTAATCAGAGGTAACACGCCTTATCATATATGGATGAGCATCCTGACATTTCTTATGCTCACAGGGGCTTTTCTATATTATGAACAAATCACAGAAGGGTTGATTGTAACCGGCATGCACGACAAAATTAGCTGGGGACTCTATATTTCAAACTTTACCTTTCTGGTAGGTGTTGCCGCAGCGGCTGTTATGCTTGTTTTGCCAACTTATGTTTTAAAAGATATTGATTTTTCAAAGGCAGTACTCATAGGTGAAGGTCTTGCCGTAGCAGCCTTGGTCATGTGTCTAGCCTTTGTTACCGTTGATTTGGGTGGCCCTGCTCGTTTTTGGCACCTTATACCTGCTAAAGGAGGCATGAACTGGCCGGATTCCATGTTGGCATGGGACGTAATCGTCCTGAACGGATACCTCTTTATAAACATAACTATACCAATGTATATCTTATACAGAAGGTATCAGGGCAAGACACCTAACAAAAACGTGTATATTCCCGGTGTCATGCTATCTGTTTTTTGGGCAGTGGGTATTCACTTAGTAACAGCTTTTCTTTATGCAGGTTTGCCAGCAAGACCATTCTGGAATAGCTCTTTGTTGGGGCCAAGGTTCCTTGCTTCAGCTTTTGCAGCAGGACCGGCATTGATTATTGTTGTATTGGAAATGATCAACAAGTTTTCTGACTATAAAATTGAAAACAAGACGCTCCATAAAATAGCTATGGTAGTAACAGTAGCAGCACAGATAAACCTTGTCATGCTTGCTTCTGAACTATTCAAAGAGTTTTATTTCCCTACGCACCACAGCAGCAGCGCCATGTACCTATTCTTTGGAGTAGACGGCCATGCACCTCTGGCGCCTTGGATTTACTCAGCACTTGCCATGAACATCTTAGCTACAGCTATTCTTTCCATACATATGTTCAGGAAAAACTTTAAATTCCTAACAGTAGCTTGTATATTGCTTTTTGTTGGTATTTGGATTGAAAAAGGTATGGGACTGATCATTCCTGGATTTATACCAGGTGCTTGGGATGACATATCAGATTATAACCCCTCTTTTCATGAAATTGGAATTACTATAGCTATTTATGCACTTGGAGCATTTTTATTTACTATACTTGTAAAAGCGGCCATAGCCATAGAGACAGGAAAACTTAGATACAAGCCCAAAAAGGATGGGAGTTCTCCTCAGGAGGTTTCTGAACTTGTTTCTTAATAATTATATTTATCATTAAATAAGAATAAATTAACACATGCTAAAAGATCAGCACCATAGGAACATAAATTATCTGAGATTATCTGTCACAGACAAGTGCAACCTACGCTGTTTCTACTGCATGCCTGAAGAAGGAATACCTTTTTGGAAAAAGTCTAAAGTGCTTTCATGGGAAGAAATGCTAAGGGTTTGCCATCTACTAACCTCTAACGGAGTAGACAAGGTGAGGATAACAGGTGGCGAACCCTTTGTCAGAAAAGATCTTATGTTTTTTCTTTCAGAACTTGCTACCTTGCCCAATGCACCAGAAATAAGCTTAACCACAAATGCTACATTGATTACCCCTTACATAGACCAATTAAAGTCTTTGGGAATAAAACATATCAATGTAAGCCTTGACACACTAGACAAAGACCGTTTTCTAAAAATAACACGTAGAGACGATTTTGAAACAGTATACCAAAACCTGAACCTCTTAATAGCAGAAGGCTTTAATGTAAAAGTAAACTGCGTGGTAATGGAAGGTAAAAATATTGAAGACCTTATACCTCTTGCTGAACTATCAAGAAGTAAAAATCTAAGTGTGCGCTTTTTAGAGGAAATGCCCTTTAACGCACAAGGTGGCACTCCTGACTTGACCTGGAACTACATCAAAATTTTAAATTATCTAGTCAATCATTTTGGAGAGATAAACAAACTTAAAGACCCAGCAAACGCTACATCCTTAAACTATAAAGTAAAAGGCTTTACAGGAAGCATAGGGATAATCCCTTCTTTTAGCCGGACATTTTGCGGAAGCTGTAACAGAATGCGCCTTTCGGCAAATGGAGATTTCAGGACATGTCTCTATGGATCACCAGCAGCCAACCTAAGAGACCTTCTCCGAAGCAATATTTCAGACCAAGGTTTGCTAAAAAACATCAAACAAGCTTTAGCCAACAAACCCTTAGATGGCTATGAAGCAGATGCTCTAAGCAATGAAGATATTAAAGATTCTATGGCCTATCTTGGAGGGTAAGGTATTTTCACCTTTGCCTCCCCTATAAAGTTATAGTTTACTGGGTGATACGCCTTAATTTGAAGCCTTTCAAACTAAGCCAATGCATTTTTCTTTCATTATTTTTATATAAAATGTACTTTTTGTTTTATATTTATAGTCTAGTTGTAAAAATTACACTATAAACAAATCAAGCATTTGCTGGTTATCAGAAGTGTTTCCCCTAAACATAGACAAATGAGAAAGCCTACTAATCCACTTATATATGCAGCTATATGTCTTATGGCCACTATAAGTCTAGCTTTACTGTTCCATAGTTGCAGAAAGCAGGAAGTAGCTCCTCGAGAGGAAGAAATAATAATCCCCACCAACACGCCTTCCGTGCAGCGCCATGGGCAGTTAAGTGTAAGCGGGAATAAAATTATTGGAGAGCATGGAGGCTACGTACAGCTACAAGGAATGTCTCTGTTTTGGAGCCAATGGAGTGATGGTGCCCCTTTTTATAATAAAGAAATAGTAAAATACCTACGTGACGAATGGCGGTGTACAGTTGTACGTGCTGCAATGGCCGTGGAATATGGGGGCTATTTAACTAACCCTGAAAGGGAAAAAGAAAAAGTAAAAACAATAATAGACGCAGCTATAGAAAATGATATATATGTTATAGTTGACTGGCATGACCATAACGCCCATGACCCAACAAATACAGAAGCGGCTAAGGAATTTTTTGCCGAAATAGCGCAAGAATACGGTCATTACCCCCATATCATCTATGAACCATACAACGAACCTCTTGATGTCTCTTGGTCTGCAACTTGTAAACCATATTTTGAAGAAATTATTGAGGTAATAAGAAAATACGACAAAAACAACATCATCGCCTGTGGCACTCCATTGTGGTCACAAAGAGTAGACCAAGCAGCTATGGATCCATTAGACGACCCTAACGTTGCTTATGTTCTACATTATTATGCAGGCACCCATAGAAACAGGGTTATGCAGTATGCCAGGGATGCATTAAGACTTGGTGTTGCTCTTATGGTAACAGAATATGGTACAGTAAACGCCGATGGGGACGGAAGCGTTAGTGAGGCGTGGTCACAAAACTGGTGGACCTTCATGAACGAAAACCATATTTCAGGCTGCAACTGGTCTATAACTGATAAAAACGAAGGTTCTGCTGCACTAAAAAGAGCACCTAACCCAGATGGTGGAGGAACAGTAAGGCCTGACCCTACTGGAGGATGGGAAGATTATCAAATCACAGAATCAGGACACCTGGTTAAAGCGTACCTCCGCTCTAGAAACCCAGTTCCTGAGGAAAATACAGATAAGGAATCAGAAGATTAAACGTAATCCTGTATACATCAGTAAAAAAAGGTTTAAAAAAGTAGACTAAATGCTTTTTTAAACCTTTTTTTACTGATACAAGTTAACATTTCCTGAAAAACTCGATTATTTATTCTTTAAGAGTTGTAGAATGAAGAAAATCAGAAAGCTTCCCATTCCTAAAAATGAGCAGAAAAGGTTAGAGTCCATACTTGATTACGACTTTTTAGATGCACACTATGAAAAAGACCTGGATCAATTAACCACTTTTGCCTCAAAATTATTCAATGTACCCATTGTTCTTATTACAATCATCGATGAAAAAAGACAATGGTTCAAGTCAAACCACGGGCTTTCAGTAAAAGAAACAGAAAGAAGCATTTCCTTTTGCCAATACACCATAATGGGTGAGGATATTTTCGAAATTGAAAACACCCACAAAGATGATCGCTTTTCGAGTAATCCGCTGGTAACCCATGAGCCTGAAATTCGGTTCTATGCAGGCACTCCTTTAATTAATGAAAAAGGATACGCCATGGGCTCATTGGCTTTAATAGACAAACAGCCACGAAAGCTTTCGGAAGAAGAGAAAAAAAACCTGAAGTTGTTAGGCAAGCAGGTTATCGTTTTTTTTGAATTAACCATGAACAAAAAAGCCCTTGAAAAAGAAAAAGAGCTTTTAGAAAAGCGGGTCATTGAAAGGACTCAAGAAATCAACAAACAGTATGAAGAACTGGAAATCAGAGACAAAAAACTGGTTTCCCTTAACAATGAACTTAGCCGATTTATTTATAAACTGTCCCACGATTTATTAGGCCCAATAAAATCGCTACAAGGGTTAACAAATTTAGCACTTGACCAAGTAAACCAAGAAGAGGTTAAAAATTACTTACAACTCCTAAAGAAAACTGAAGACAAATTAGACCGTACAATCATAAGTCTTGTCAAGCTTATTTCCGTGCGCGAACCTTGTAAGTTTAAAACCATTGAATGGGAAGAAGCAATAAACAACACTATTAAAAGGGTTAAAAAGCGGTTTCCCGAACATGAAGTACAGTACAAAACAACAATTTCTGCCACCAAACCATTAACTTCGGATCAAGCTTTGATAGAAGTAATGCTAGAAGAATTTTTTGCCAATAGCATACTTTACAACTATTCTACTACCCCCCAGATCGATATCCAAATCTTTGACAGTAAAGATGGTATAGCTATAGAAATATCAGATAATGGCATAGGGCTGAGAGAAGAAGACAAAGCCCACATCTTCGAAATGTTTTATAAAACAGAAAAGTCGTCAGGCAGTGGTTTGGGACTTTATCTAGCCAAAAACATTATAGATAAAATGGAGGGAGAAGTTACAGCTGAAACATTAAAAAATTCCGGAACGAAATTTTCAATAAACATTCCGACATAAAAAAAGACTAACCTCTTCTAGATTAAGTTATTTGCTTTGCAAAATACCTGCTATAAATATCCTTTACTTTTTCTGTAGACAAAGGCTTTTCCACGGTTTCCCTAACCCCCAACTCAAAAAGTCGCTCCTGAGACTCTTGTTTAACAACGGCAGACATACCAATAAATACGACTTTGTCCCAGTTGCTAAAGTTAGCATCTTGCAGGCGTCGCATCAATTCTTCTGCATCCATTGCTGGCATGAAAAAATCTATAAAAATCAACTCTGGGCAGAGACCGGAAGGCAGCTCCTCACACTGCTTTAATATATACTCCAAAGCCTCTTTACTATTCGCAAAGGTTTTGACCTTATCGGCAATCTTCATTTTTTCTATAACCCGTGTAGCCACATAATTATGTGCTTGGTCATCATCTATAATCAATATTTGCTCTAGTTTATCATTAATCATAATCTCTTTCATTTAATGCATTCAGTTGTAATGACTAGAATATATCTACGCCATACAACTGAACCTACTCAAACCCTGATTATATATCCCTAAAGATTAACAAACATCTATTTTATGATATTTCTTCATATTCTCAAGCTTGCGGCCATCCGTCAAGTCAATCCGTAGAGGGGTAATGCTTACATAGTTATTTTCTACGGCCCACCTGTCTGTTCCCTCTTCCGTTGCTTCTAAAGGAGTAACAGTAAACCAGAAGTGCTGACGCCCCATTGGATCCCGATCTTCCACTACTTTTCCATCATAGTGCCTTACTGACTGCCTTGTGTACATAATATCACGTGGATTTTCAGGAAGGTTAACATTGATCAAGTCTGGCGTTTTTTCTTTCAACAACTCTTCTAGAACTTGCTCGACAAATGGTATAACATTGTCAAATTCTGGTTCATCTTTAGAAACCGGTACACTAAAAGCAATTCCCCTTACTCCTAAAAGAGTCGCTTGTTTCGCAGCGGCAAGCGTTCCAGAATGCCATATAGAGTTTCCTAAATTTGGCCCTAAATTAATTCCAGAAAGAACCACATCTACGTTATCCCACTGCGAGATCCCCAAAGAAACACAATCGGCAGGTGTACCATTGACCCTATATGCTTCAAATCCTCCTTGAATAGGCGTGTGCTTATATGTCAACGGCCGATAAGCTGTTACAGCATGGCTCATAGAAGACTGTTCAACATCCGGTGCAACAATCCGGACTTCACCGAACTTTTTGGCCACTTCTGCCAGTGCAAGAATCCCCGGGCTGTAAATTCCATCATCATTTGATATCAAAATTCTCATAACTAAATCGCAGTTAATTCTATTAGAATAACAAATAAAAACATTGATGGTTACTTAAAATCCAGATTATGCCCAAAACGCCTACGCTGGATGGTTTAAACGTTTCTTATAATGAAAATTATTTTTGCCCATAACCCCACTGCTGGAGATGGAAATTTGTCAGAGTCGGAACTAAAGACACTTTTCGGTGCAGGTCATGATATTGATTACTATAATGTAAAAGAAAAAACATACCATAAAATAGCTGAGCAAAAAGCAGACTGTGTAGTAATAGCCGGCGGCGATGGCACGGTAGGAAAAGTTTCGAAAACTTTAATTGGCCGAGAACATCCCATATATATAATACCAAGTGGTACAGCAAACAATATAGCAAAATGTCTGGGGATAAGCTTTAGCAAAGACAAGCTAAAAGAGCTAGACAAGCACAAATCCACCATTTCCTTTGATGTAGGTTTAGTGGAAAACAATTGCGAAAGATCTCACTTTATCGAATCCATTGGCTTTGGCCTTTTTTCCCATATGGGATCCATTGTCCACAAGCTCAAAAAGGAGAATTACATTACTTTTCCAAACGCTGAAGAAAAAATAAAATTTGCAGTGGATATGATGAAAAGGCTTCTAAAAAACTATCAACCGAACCAGTATCATATTAAGGCGGATGGAAAGGAATATTCGGGCACCTACCTTATGGTAGAAATAATGAACATAGCCTCTATTGGACCAAACCTAAACCTAGCCCCAAAAGCCAAACCTGATGACGGATATTTTGACTTGGTATTAGTAAAAGATAGTCAAAAAGAAAACTTGATAAAATTTCTAAATAGCTGCCTAACAACTCCATGCCACGATTACCTGCACATTGTAAAAGCCAAAGAAATAGAAATCCAATGCGCTTACTGCGAAGCCCATATTGATGATACATTTATAGAAAAAGCCCCTTCGTGCAGCAATAAAAACAAAAACCAAATAAGTTTTTCTATTAGACCCCAAAAAAGAGCATTGACTTTTTTAAAAAATACGTAAATGGACAATGTGAAATATTTAAACAAAAGATTTATGCGACGTGTATGACTGTTCAGCATTGACGCAAACCATTTTTTTTGTATATATGCATTTCAATAGGCCTCTATTGCAATAGCTTTAAATGAACTTATGAAAACTAGAAAACACGCCAAAGACTCCTTGGTAATAAAAACAGAAATGGTACTGCCCAATGATACCAACCCACTTAACAATCTGATGGGTGGGCGAATGATGCACCTGATGGATGTCGTATCTGCCATTTCTGCCCAAAAACATTCAAACCATGTGGTGGTAACAGCATCTGTAGACAATGTCTCTTTTTCACACCCCATAAAGCTGGGAAGTGTGGTAACAATGGAGTCTAAGATAACTCGAGCGTTCAGTTCATCTATGGAAATCCATATTAAAGTGTGGGCAGAAGATTTCACAACAAACTCAAGGATAAAAAGCAATGAGGCTTTTTTCACTTTTGTAGCTGTTGACAATACTGGGCGACCAGTGGAAGTACCTGAGGTAATTCCTGAGACAGATGAAGAAAAAGAGCTTTATGATAGCGCACTTAGAAGACGCCAGCTCAGGCTCATATTGGCCGGTAGGCTGCAGCCTTCTGATGCTACAGAGCTCAAAAACCTGTTTTCGTTATAAACGCAAGGTATAGGAAAACAAGCACAAACAAACCTTGGACTTAACACAAAAGGCAGTCCTTTACAAGACTGCCCTTTTTGTCAGTACCTTTCTATCGGTATCAAGGTCAGGCTCCCCGTATTACACGTAATAGGAAAGCGATCACCGCAAGCACTAATAATACGTGAATTACTCCTCCTACGGCATCTCCAAACCCAAGAAAGCCTACAAGCCACATGATTACCAATACTATTGCTATTATATAAAGCAGATTTCCCATAATTCTCCTTTTAATTTACAATCATACTGTCGTACACATAAATAACACACAGGCAATACTTATGTTTACAACAACTGTTTTATATAATCATCTTTAAACACCCCAAAATGTTTAAACCCTAAGTCAAGACATTCTAAAAACTGACAATAAACACTTTACAAATCCATAAAAAATACCGTTCACCTAAAATCAGGTAATTTCCAATCCAGCAATACCATTATTCATGATTTTTTATTATTTTCATTTCTAAAAGATACAAAACCTATGTTTTCACCTGAAGAATCAGCATTGTTTCCACACATATTCCCCGAAACACTGTACCTGATCAAAAATGAATTTGCCAGTAAGAAAAAACAGACTGGAGCGCAAGATGATGTCCTGGAGGCAAAACCACCTAAAACAAAAGCAGCTCCAACCCAACCAGAGCTGAAGGGAGGCAACAAAAAGAAGGTGTTAATTCTTATAGGAGATGACTCGCTTAGCAACCCTGCTCTAAAAGAACTACTGATGAAGATTTTAGGAGCTGTTGGGCTAACAGAAGAGGATATAGCCCTTGCCGTTCTTGAAAAAACCTTGATACCTCAGGACTATTTTCATGCTTCTAAATGCCATAAAGCAGTGCTCTTTGGTATCAATCCTTCATACGCTGGCTTTCAATCAGATTTATATATGGTTTCTTCAGGCAATAATATCAGTGCAGTATTTTCCGACCCTCTATCGAAAGTATCCACAGATGTAAACGTAAAGAAAAAGTTATGGCAAGGCTTAAAAAATCTGTTTGGGGTGTAAAGTCATACCATTAGTTGGCTACACCCCCTGATATCGCTGTTGTCAAAACGACCAAGTACTTCAAATTTTCCTTGCCTGTACCTGCCTATGTCCATAGTTTCTATAAAGGCACAAGAGTCTACATTGGCAAGGTCTATAATATTAATTCCCCCAGCACCTTTTTGGCTAAGAGAAAAAGGGTCGTTAACTTCCCTCAACAAAACTTTCATCCATGGCGGGGTAGAAAACAAGCCTTCCCTCAAAGAATAGGCCTGAGACAATAATTCACACATACCATATTCAGAATGGATTTGGTCAAGGTGAAAAGCGTCACACAGTATCTGATGAAGTTCTTCTCTTATCAATTCTTTTCGCCTGCCTTTCATACCTCCAGTTTCTATCATAATTAACCCATGAAGATCTTGACTAAACCTCTCTGCCATTTCTAACAAAGCAAAGGTAACCCCCAGAAGTACCGGTTGTACCCCTTCATCCAAAGATTCCCGTACTATAGCAATAGTATCCTGTGAAGTTTTGACATACCCTGAACCTGGCATCGCTTTTTTAATCAAATTATCTGCCATAAATATCAAAGAACTATGAGGGTTTTCCTGATAAGAAGGCAACAAGCATATCAAGCGTATATTACTAATAGCTCCATACTGCTGCTCAAAAATGTGCTGACTAACCTTTCTATAAAAATCCAAGTCATGTAAATAGTGACGGCTGCGACCGGTTTCTGAGGTTCCGCTACTCATAAAAAAGAACTCCGACACGTTAGCACCTGTAATTACTTTATGGTGTTTAAAAAGAGAAACTGGTAGAAAAGGAATATCTTCTATTCGCTCTATATCTTCCGCAACAATATTAAGTGCATGAAGGTATTTCTTATATATTTCATTATTTTGCGCCTGATATTGGAATAAACGTATAGCTTTTTCGTTAAAATCATCGGAAGAAGTCGAGAATAACTCTTTTTTAAATTTTTTAGGAAAATTCATACAACCAGTAGCTTATTAATATGAGCAAATATACTTGCATATTATTATTTTTTCTTACTACTATGGCCTTTTATAGCTGTAGCAAAAGCCCCAATTACCCAAACGAACCATTTATCCGTTTTGAAAAACTAGAACAGTTTACCTTGGGAAGCAGTGACTCATTGGTGATTCACTTATATTTTGAAGATGGAGATGGAGACCTAGGGGAAGACAGAGAAACAAATGCCGAACCCAATTTTTTCGTAGACCTTTACAGATTTCAAAATGGAGAGTTTGTATTATATGAATTAGAATTACCCCTCAATGGTACCTTTCCCCCTATGGTTGACAAAAGTTATAGAGGGCCTATTGATGGGATCTTAAAAAAAGGTTTGCCATTAATCCCTCATAGCCGCCACCCTGGAAGGTATAGAATGGATATAAGGATCAGGGACCGAGCCATGAACTATAGCAACACTGTAACTAGTCCAGAGTTTGTAATTGGACAGGAAAACAATGATGACTTCCCTTTGTAACCACGCACTTCCCCCTATTGCTACGCTCTATGTTAATGAGCAAAAACGTAACTACTTAAGAGGTATAGAAAAATTCAATTTTTCCCAAACAGGTTTATTAGAAACCAATTTCCCCAAATCAATAAATCTGAGGAAACTGCTGAGGATCGGCCTCATGCATCATTTCATACACCACATCAAATACATCTTCGGCATTTGGCTTAGAGAAGTAATCTCCGTCTGTGGAATATGCCGGTCTATGTTCTTTTGCGGCTAAAGTTTTAGGTGCAGAATCCAGCCAATACCATGCATTTTGTAAGTCCATAACCTGTTGCAACATGTAAGCTGAAGCGCCACCAGGAACATCTTCATCTGTAAACAACACACGGTTGGTCTTTTTAATACTCTTCACAATCGTGTGGTTAATATCGAAAGGCAGTAAAGTCTGAACATCTATTACCTCACAAGATACGCCCACTTTTTGCAATTGTTCTGCTGCATCTAGCACAATTCGGCACATAGACCCATAGGTTACTATAGTCATATCTGCCCCTTCACGCAAAATCTCAGGCACACCCAATGGAACCGTAAATGTCCCCAAGTTAGCAGGAAGCTTTTCTTTCAAACGGTAACCATTGAGAGACTCAATGATCAAAGCTGGATCATCAGATTGAAGCATGGTATTATAAAGCCCTGCGGCTTGAGTCATGTTTCTTGGCACCAATAAGTGAATGCCCCTTAAAGAACCTAAGATCATTCCTATAGGAGAGCCAGAATGCCAAACACCTTCCAAACGGTGTCCTCTGGTTCTAATAATCATTGGCGCTTTTTGTCCACCTTTGGTTCTATAATGGAGCGTTGCCAAATCATCAGACAAGGTTTGTAACCCAAAGAGCAAATAATCTAGGTACTGAATCTCGGCAATAGGCCTTAGCCCACGCATAGCCGCACCCAAACCTTGTCCCATAATAGTGGTTTCCCGGATACCGGTGTCGGTAATCCTCAGCTCACCAAACTTTTCCTGAAGGCCGGCAAAACCTTGGTTCACATCACCTATAACACCAACATCTTCCCCAAAAGCAACGATCGTTGGATCTTTACGGAACAGCGCTTCAAAGTTTGCCTGCAACACCTCTCTCCCATCCACCATAGGACTTTCGTCTGTGTACTCAGGTACTATAACAGGCACATGTAAAGGAGAGTCTTCAGATTGGCTAATGACATGGGAGCTATAGCGCTCAAAGTTCTCTTCACTTGTACGACGAACCCAGTCACGTAATTTACCAACTGCAGGATTTTCTTCACCTCGCAACAACCTTAAAGCTTTCTTTACCGCCCTTATCGCATCGGATCTGATTGGGTTTATAGTCTTCGCTAATTGATCTTTAATAGCAAGCAAAGCCTCTTTATGAGGAGAGTGTTCTGCACTTTCTTGAATAAACTCTAAGGCCAATGTATAGTCATCCTTCATAGAGTCAGTAAAGGCACGCCAAGCCTCCTGTCTCGCCTTACGGGCAGCCTCCTGTGCTTTGTTTTCTACAGCCACCACTTCTTCTTCTGTGGCAATCTTGTTATCTAAAATCCATTCCCTAAACTTCACATTGCAATCGTACTCCTCTTCCCACTCCAATCTTTCTTTGGTTTTATATCTTTCATGGGAACCTGATGTTGAATGCCCTAAAGGTTGAGCTAGGTCGTATACATGCAAAAGTACTGGCACATGGTCTTTTCTACAGATTTCCGCCCCCCTTTTATAAGCTTTGCACAAAGCTTCATAGTCCCAGCCGGCAACTTTTATAATTTCGATTCCGCGCTCATCAGAAGTTCTCTTAAAGCCTTCAAAAAGTTCAGAAATATCTACTTTAGTAGTTTGATATTCCTGCGGAACAGAAATACCATAGCCATCATCCCAGATGGAAGTTAGCATAGGGACTTGCAAAACACCTGCTGCATTAATGGCTTCAAAGAAAACCCCTTCAGCCACAGCGGCATTTCCGATGGTACCAAATGCGATCTCGTTACCATTTTTTGAAAACTGCTTAAACTGCTTAAGCTCTGGATTCTTCCTATAGAGGCTAGATGCCCATGCTAGACCTAGCAATCTAGGCATTTGAGCAGCAGTAGGAGAAATATCGGGGCTTGAGTTTTTTATAGCAGTAAGGTCTCGCCACTTTCCATTATCGTCCAGACTTCGGGTTGCATAGTGGCCTATCATCAGCCTACCTGCCGAAGCTGGATCTGCCTCTACATCTGTATGGGCATAAAGTTGGGCAAAATATCCTTGCAACGATAGCTCATCAATAGCCATCATAAAAGTCTGGTCTCGGTAATAGCCCGATCGAAAATCTCCATATTGGAAATATTTTGCCATGGCTATTTGGGCTACTTCTTTACCTGTGCCAAATATTCCAAATTTGGCTTTGCCCATATATACTTCCTTTCGTGCAAGAATACTGGCCTGACGGCTTTCACAGGCAACCCTGTAATCATTCAGTATTTCTTCCTTTGTCAGAGACAATTCGTCGATATTTTCCTGAGTCTTCAAAATGTTTGAACTATTTTGACCGTTTATACCCTATACAATTTTAAAGCCAAAAATAAACAAAAAGGTTTAAGCTTTCCAAGTCAGTAGCAAATGTTTAAATTATTGGAATAATATTTGGTATTTGAGTATATTTGAAAAACCTGTTTAAAACATTAAAAAAAACCTTTTATTAAAATAAACTATGAAACGATTATTTTTATCGGGTGCAGTACTTCTGCTTTCATTCGTAACTGCCCTGGCCCAAGATGGGTCTTTTAAATTTACCGAAGAAAAACATGACTTTGGTTTAATTGAAGAAGGGGTTCAGGCTACGTATGAATTTGAGTTTGTAAACACGGGATCGACCCCAATTACCATTTCTGATGTAAGGCCAAGCTGCGGATGTACGACACCAGAATGGCCTAAAGAACCAGTTGGACCAGGACAAAAAGGCACTATTAAAGCCTCTTATAACAGCCAAGGAAGACCTGGCGTCTTTAACAAGAGCATTACTATAACTTCTAATTCTGTAGAGCCGACCAAAGTCCTTTTTATCAAAGGAATCGTTGAAAAGAAAGAAGAAAAAGAAGAACCTTCTGCAGAAGACCTGAAAAATTCAGCAACAATTAACCTTAATAAAGAGAAACACCATTTTGGCAAAATAGAAAGAGGTCAAAAAGTTAGCCTTAAAGTGGAAGTAAAAAATACAGGTAAAGAAGCATTGTCCATTAACTCGGTAAAAGCTGCTTGTGGCTGTGTTTCTCATAATATAGATGGGGAAATACCTGCCGGAGAAACAGGTGAGCTTGAAATCATATACTCACCTTATTATGATGGGCCAAATACGGACAAAATCATCATTTCGTCCAATGACATTAACAATCCTAAATCAACAGTTACCCTTTCTGCAGATGTAGTTGAAAGTCTGTCTTCTGACTCTCCAGTTAAAGAAGAAGGAAGCGCAGTACCTTTCAAGTAAAAACACAACCCCTCCAATAAAAAAGGCTGTACCCTCCTAGGTAGAGCCTTTTTTTTATACTCCTCAGCCTACCTTTTTTCAAACCTTTGCGTATAAATTCCAGAAGAAATTTGTTCTAAAAAAAGTATATTCTTTAACTTGGGTTATGCATTGGATTTCGTTACAAGGGGCGAAAGAACAAAAAATCAGCGTTTTTGGTTTGCAAAGCATAATGGCCCTATGGTTAAAAACCAAATGCGAGCAAAGCGTTTGATTTGAAGTATTTTGCCACGAAATAGAAGTTCTAATGCATATTTTAGGTTAAATTTCTAAAAAAAAGAGACATGGTTATTGGAGTACCTAAAGAAATAAAAAACAATGAATATCGCATAGCCTTGACACCTGCCGGCGCTAAAACCTTAACGGCCAAAGGGCATAAAGTACTTATAGAGAAAAACGCAGGCTTAAATTCTGGCATAAGCGACAGTGAATTTACAGGAGTAGGTGCTTTAATTATTGAAAGTGCTGATGAAGTATACAGACAAAGTGACATGATTGTAAAGGTAAAAGAGCCTTTGCCGTCCGAGTATGAATTAATAAAAAAAGACCAGTTGGTATTTACCTTCTTCCACTTTGCGTCCTCCGAAACATTGACAAAGGCCATGATAGAAAATGGTTCAACTTGTATAGCCTATGAAACGGTAGAAAAGTCAGATTATAGCTTACCTATATTGGTTCCTATGTCAGAGGTAGCCGGAAGGATGTCTGTTCAACAAGGAGCTAAATACCTTGAAAAGCCATTTGGAGGCAGAGGTGTTTTGTTAGGCGGTGTGCCTGGGGTAAAACCCGCCAATGTAATAATTTTGGGAGGCGGCGTGGTAGGTACCCAAGCTGCAAAAATGGCAGCTGGCCTTGGTGCGGATGTCATTATTATGGACATTAGCCCTGCAAGGTTACGCTATTTATCTGACATATTGCCAGCCAATGTCAAAACTGAGCTTTCAAACGAATACAATATTGTTGAAAACCTTAAATTTGCTGATTTAGTAATAGGGGCTGTGCTAGTGCCAGGAGCCAAAGCGCCAAAACTGATTACCAAAGAAATGCTTTCTTTTATGAAGCCAGGATCTGTCATTGTAGACGTAGCCGTAGACCAAGGTGGCTGTATAGAGACATGCAAGCCCACAACCCATGACAACCCTGTCTATACCGTCAATGATATCCAACACTACTGCGTAGCCAATATTCCAGGTGCCGTTCCGCATACCTCTACCAGAGCACTTACAAACATTACACTGCCTTATATTGTCAATTTGGCAGACAAGGGTTGGGAATATGCATGCACACAAAACAATGAGCTAAAAAAGGGCCTCAATATTGTCCAAGGGAAGGTAGTATACCAAGGCGTCGCAGAAGCTTTCAACCTGCCTTATATACCGGTTGAGGATATACTAAAATAGTCTATTCAGAAGGTTGAGGGAAAGCAGGTATGCCAGAAATAAATTTACTGGTACCTTCTTTATGGTCAATAAAGCAACAAAAATGCTTTATTCCATTAGAAACTAGTATATAATTAGCCTTGAGAGTTTGGTTATACACAGAGGCCTGACTAAAAACTTTTTCATCGATCTTCACCTCAGGAGCTTTACATTCTACAATCATAAAACATTCACCCGTTCGGTTATAGATAACAATATCCGTACGTTTGAGTAATTTATTGTAACGCAATCCGGACTCCAACTTTATCAAAGACTTGGGATAATGGTAATATTTAATAAGAAGATGTACAAAATGCTGGCGAACCCACTCTTCGGGAGTTAACATTATCATTTTTTTTCGTATAATGTCGAAAATATGGGTTTTCCCATTAACTTGCTGAAATCTGAATTCAAATTCAGGAAAATTAAGTCTGGTCATATTAACAAATATACGTTCAGAGAACTACATATACTATGAAAAGTAAAGAGGAAATTGTCAATGACTGGTTACCAAGGTACACCGGAACTTCATTGGATGAGTTTGGAGAATATATTTTACTGACAAACTTCATCAACTATGTAGAAATGTTTGCAGAAAAATTCAATGTTGAAATAATTGGTAAAGACCGGCCTATGCAAACAGCTACGGCCAACAACATTACCATAGTCAACTTTGGGATGGGAAGTGCAGTAGCAGCTACTGTAATGGATCTACTTTCTGCTGTAAAGCCAAAGGCTGCACTTTTTTTAGGAAAATGTGGCGGTTTGAAAAAATCTAAGGTAGGTGATTTTGTTCTGCCCATAGCAGCCATAAGAGGCGAAGGTACCAGTGACGACTATATGCCCCCTGAAATTCCAGCTCTCCCCTCTTTTAGACTCCAAAGAGCGGTTTCTTCAATGATAAAAAAACATGAACAGGACTACTGGACAGGTACTGTTTATACAACCAACAGAAGGGTATGGGAACATGATGAGAAGTTCAAAAAATATCTAAGGCAGATCCGGGCCATGGCCATTGATATGGAAACAGCCACCATATTTGTGGTTGGTTTCTACAACGGCATCCCCCATGGCGCTTTGTTGTTGGTCTCGGACAATCCAATGGATCCAGATGGAGTAAAAACTTCTAAAAGCGATGAAACGGTCACTAAAAATTATGTTACAAAGCATTTAGAAATAGGCATTGATTCGCTACTAGAGCTTATAAATTCGGGAGAGTCTGTCAAGCACCTTAGATTTGAATAGTCTCAGGAAAAGTGTACACAGGAGCCTATACTCGGTATGTACAATAAGGTACGGCCATTTAGGGCATATTTCGGACTTCAAGACCTCAAAACACTTGATATTTAAGGAGGGCAACATAAGACCAAGCTTCCATTAGCTCAAATCTCCTGTGCAACCATTTTAACACACCTATTGTTTTTTTAATAACAAACAATAGGTCTTATGAGCAATACACAAATGATATTAGGAGCTATTGGTGTAATTATACTAATAGCTGCAGGAGTAGCTTATAATACGATAGATTGGGTAGAAGGTCTGATTTTGATTGTATTGATGATAATTGTAATTCCTCTCCTGTCGAAGTTTCTGAAAAGAGTGCCTAGAAGAGACGAACGGCACCATATAAATGATGATGATGACTATAAATAATAAAAACATGCCCCCTCATGGAGGCATGTTTCTTTTTGTAACCTAAAAAACCAATTAAACCAATCCGTATATCTTTTATGATACTAGTTCTACGTTAACCGCGTTCATGCCTTTTCTTCCCTGTTCTACACTAAACGTAACCAAATCATTTTGGTTGATTGGACTAAGCAAGCCACTAGAATGAACAAAGATGTCTTTTTGAGAATCATCCTCTACAATAAATCCATATCCTTTAGAGTCATTGTAGAATTTTACTTTTCCTTTTTTCATAAAATAAAATTAAAAATTGCAACTCTCATATAAACCAGATCTATACCCTTTTGTTTAGAAAAAAAATAAAAAAAACTAAAAAACTTTACCCTTTCCCTAATGGTTGACTTGTCATGAAAACAAGAACCATCAAAAGAACCACAACATTAAACAGACCTATAGAGGAAGTTTTTAATTTTTTCAGCAAGGCAGAAAACCTAAATATCATCACGCCTCCCGAAATGCAGTTCAAAATTATTTCAAAGCCCCCCATTGAAATAGCAGAGGGCACAATTATAGATTATAAGATTAAATTGAGCGGGATACCGATGTTTTGGAGAACCCAAATAACCCACTGGGAACCCATGAAAAAGTTTGTAGACAAACAGATCCGTGGACCATACCTACTTTGGGAGCACCAACATATACTTACCCCTAAAGGCACATCTACAGAAATGATAGATATAGTGGATTACAAAGTCCCCGGATGGATTATAGAACCCTTGGTACACAAACTATTTGTCTCAGGAAGGCTCAAAAGTATTTTTGACTACCGCCAGACCAAATGTGCAGAAATATTTTCTTAGCCCTGTTTAAGGTGCTTCAATCTGACTGTAACGGCATTTTTGTGCGCATCGAGCTGCTCAGCTTCTGCCATCAGCTCTATAGCAGGCCCTAATGCTTGTATTCCAGCTTCAGTTATATGTTGAAAAGTAACTTTTTTAACAAAAGAATCTAACGAAACACCAGAGTAAGCACGGGCATACCCATTGGTAGGAAGGGTATGATTGGTACCAGACGCATAGTCGCCGGCAGCTTCAGGTGTATAGTGGCCTAAAAATACAGAACCAGCATCGGTAACCATATCCGCTAAGGCTTCAGGATTTTTCACCTGTAAAATAAGGTGTTCAGGGGCATACGCATTACTAACCAACATGGCCTCTGTCATATCGTTAATCAATATAGCCTTACTATTATCCAAAGCTTTCTCTGCTAAGGATTTCCTGGGAAGTTGCTCAAGCTGCGCATGAACAGCGTCCAATATTTCTGAAATTTTGGTTTTACTATCAGAAATAAGTACCACCTGACTATCAGGACCGTGTTCAGCTTGAGAAAGCAAATCAGCAGCTACAAACACTGGGTTAGCGCTTTCGTCCGCAATGACAGCAACTTCTGATGGCCCAGCAGGCATGTCGATAGCAACCCCTTCCCTACTTACCATTTGTTTGGCGGTAGTAACATATTGATTGCCGGGACCGAAAATCTTATAAACAGAAGGAATACTTTCTGTTCCGTAAGTCATGGCAGCAATGGCCTGTGCTCCCCCTACTTTAAATAATTTAGAAATACCCGTAAGCTTTGCAGTATACAGGATAGCAGGATGTATACTGCCATCTTTAGAAGGCGGGGTACATAAAATTATTTCACGGCAACCTGCTAGTTTGGCAGGAACAGCTAACATAAGTATGGTAGAAAACAGTGGCGCAGATCCTCCAGGAATATAAAGTCCCACCTTTTGAATAGGCAAACTTTTCCGCCAGCACTGTACACTTTTAGAAGTTTCTACTTTTATAGATTCTTCCTTTTGTAGTGCATGAAATTTTTCAATATTAGAACGAGCTGTATTAATAGCTTCTTTGAGTTCCTGCGGAACCAAATGCTCTGCCTGCTGCACCTCTTCCGAAGAAACAGCTAGTGAAGAAATTTCAGCCTGATCGAACCGGCGTGTAAACTCAAGCAACGCTTTGTCGCCACCTTCTTTTACAGACGCCAACACCTCTTGGACGGCACTTTCTACTACAGTATTATCTGCATAAGGCCTTTCAAGAAGTTTTTCCAGATCGCTATTCGCAGGATACTCTATTATTTTCATTGGATAATTTTCTCTATAGGTAATACTAAAATTCCCTCAGCGCCGGCATTTTTAAGCTTTTCTATTACTTGCCAAAACTCGTTTTCATTTACCACAGAATGTAAAGAACTCCACCCCTGCTGCGCCAACGGCATAATGGTTGGACTTTTAACACCTGGCAACAAAGCTATTATTTCTTCAATCGATTCATCAGGAGCGTTCAGAAGAATATATTTAGTGTTCCTAGCCTTTTTTACCGCATTCATTCTGAACAATAAATCTTGAAGAATTTTATTTTTTTCTTCAGCCAATTGAGGACTGCTGATCATTACAGCTTCAGAACGGAATACAACTTCGGCTTCTTTCAAGCCATTGCTGATAAGCGTGCTACCAGAGCTAACGATATCACATACCGCATCAGCAAGACCAATACTAGGGGCGATCTCTACAGATCCACTAATCTCATGAATATTAGCAGAAATGTTCTCCCTTTTCAAGAAATCCGACAAGATCTTAGGATAAGAAGTTGCTATTTTCTTACCATTCAAACTCTGAGGGCCTGTATAGTCCTGATTTTTGGGTATACCTATGGATAAGCGACACTTGGAAAAACCAAGACGGTCTACAACATTTACATATTTTCCGGTTTCCTCCGATACATTTTCCCCCACAATACCTATATCAGCGACTCCATCGGCTACGTAGCCAGGGATATCGTCATCTCTCAAAAAAAGCACCTCAACCGGAAAGTTAGAGGCTGTAGATTTTAAGGAACTCCCTCCGTTGGCAATATCTATTGCACATTCTTTTATAAGCTTGAGGGAATCTTCACTCAACCTGCCGGATTTTTGTATAGCTAGACGTAGAATCTGGTTCATAAAAATTTGTTTCTAAAGAAGATTCCAAAATTAAAAAATTAATACTGATATTGACCTAAATTTTATCACTTTTTATTACAACGCTTTCACTTATACCAATAACATTTTACCATAGTCAAGTATTATTATTTATATGAAGCATAGGTAATTTTCTTATTGCTTTTTGAAGGTGAAGGATAGAAGAGGATAAATTTTACAACATATGACAACTTTGGGAAAAGGATTAAATACGCTGAAAGGAAAAGCAGGGGAGTTTTTCAGGGAGTCACCTAGGTTTGAGAAACTAAAAGAAATTGCAGGGCATTATTTCACACATCCTGAACAGCTAAACAACATGCTTTCAGATGTATACAATAAAGCCACCCACGAAGACAAGCAGGTAACAGTATCTGATATGTGGGAAAAACTGAACGCTTTTTACAGGATGTTTCAAGCGCATGTAAGAGGCGACTACAAAGAGCTTCCTACTTATAAAGTAGTTGTACTTATCGCAGCGCTTGTTTATCTTGTGTCACCATATGATTTAATTCCTGATAAAGTTCCTTTTTGGGGCGCAATTGACGATATTGCTGTCCTAATGTGGTTCATCAAAACCATCAACGAAGAAGTAGCTAAATTTCAGGAATGGGAGTCTTCTAAAATGTTGGAAGCTCAACATGCGTAAACTATAAAATGCCAGTTAATTACCAGCCGGGCTATCAAAGCCCCGCATACTTATATACAGGACACTTACAAACAATATTGCCTGCTCTTTTTAGAAGGGTGGGCAATGTGCATTACAGACGTGAAAGAATTGTTACAGATGACAATGACTTTTTAGACCTTGACTGGTCCACACCAAATAACTCTAACCACCTCGTGATTATCAGCCACGGCCTCGAAGGAGACTCTTGTCGCCCCTATGTCTTAGGAATGGTACGCGCCTTAAATCTCAAAGGATCGGATGTGCTAGCTTGGAACTATAGAGGATGCAGTGGAGAGGCAAACAAACAGATCCGTTCATACCACAGTGGTTTTACAAGTGATTTACATTATGTAATTCAACATGTGCTGGCTAAGCAACAATACGACTCACTATATTTATTGGGTTTCAGTGTTGGAGGAAACATCACATTAAAATACCTTGGAGAACAGAAGTTTACCATTCCCTCCGAAGTCAGGTGCGCAGTAAACTTTTCTGTACCTTGCAACTTGGAAACCACTGCATATCACCTTGCGCGGTTTCGCAGCAAAATATACATGCAGCGATTCATTAAAAGCCTTACATCCAAACTTAAAGAAAAGGACAAGTTATTTCCCGGCACTTTGGATCTCTCGAAACTTGGTGCCATTAAAAACTTTTATCAATTTGACAGCCAATATACTGCTCCTATGTTTGGATATAAAAGTGCTAAAGCGTACTGGCAGGAGAACAGTAGTATTCATTATATAAAAAATATTACATTACCGACTTTAATTGTCAGTGCAGCAAATGACCCTTTTCTGACTAAAGAGTGTTTCCCCATATCAGAAGCAGAAAAAAAATCTAATATTCTATTAGAGATTCCTGCCACAGGTGGTCATTGTGGCTTTTACGAAGCCAATAGTGAAGGAATTTACTGGTCTGAGAAAAGAGCTATTGAATTTATAGGCAATTATATTTAAATTTAAACCTTATTATGCAACAAGGGTCTTGGTAGGTGGCATTGAGCCAAAAGTCAGAAAACTTTCAGCCGATAAATAACTGTAAACACACAGAAACAACAAAGCTGCTGATTTTAAAACCACTTACCCAACAAAGTCCTGGCATATTCCAGGTTAAAACGTATTTCTAGAAAACAAACAATTATGTGTGGAAGGTATTCTCTTGTTCAAGCTGCTGAAAAACTGGCAGAAAGGTATAATATTCGAAACACTACCGGTTGCAAGCCCAGGTATAATGTTGCTCCAGGGCAAAGCATGCCTGTTGTTTGTAACAACGACCCCGAAGAAATAAAACTCTTCACCTGGGGACTGATACCAAATTGGTCTGTCAATGAAACCACAGGGCAAAACCTAATCAATGCCAAAGGGGAAGTTTTATTCAGCAAAGCACCTTTTAAACAAATAGCGGGTAAACAAAGGTGTTTGATACCGGCAGATGGATATTATGAATGGAAAAAAATAGGTAAAGAAAAAAAACCTCACAGAATCACCCTCTCTGACGATTCGGTTTTTTCTTTTGCAGGTCTATGGGACTCATGGGAAAATTACGACGGCAAAATCATCTATACTTTTAGTATAGTAACAACCCCTGCCAATGAGCTCCTAAAAGAGCTAAACAACAGGATGCCACTCATTTTAAAGCCAGAAGATGAAAGTCAATGGCTCGATACAACGGCTAGCCCAGACGACCTTGGCAAACTTATCCAACCATTCAATGGCGATAAAATGAGCTACTATAAATCTCACAGGATTGTCAACTCTCCTGACTATGATATACCTGAATGTTTACATGTAGCCCCTAAATTATATCCAGGCGAAACGTTTTCTCTTTTTGACTAAAGAAAAATCAGCATTTTGTTATAAAAACTCTAACAAAAAATGCCACTATTGAATGTGGCATTTTTTATTTTTCATATCGCAATTAGGTTAGTCATAATAAGCATTTTCTAATTAATGAAGTGCTTCTTTTTTAGCCTTAATATTCCCTAGAGCACTTCTAAGCTCTCCCAACTGCTTTACAATAATATTTCTAAGTTCCATTGGCAGGTTTTCTTCAAGGTTATCTTCGTAAGCTCTAATAGCAGCCTGCTCACCAGTAATACAAGCACCTAGAATAGCCTCTCTGCCACCTTTTGTAATAGAAGCCTTCAGGTCAATCCATATTTTCCAAGCATCGCCAATGGTACGCGTACCTATCTCTTCTGGATTAATTTCATCGCTGTATGGCATTAACTCTTTAACGAAATCTTCTGTTTGTCTGGCATACTGCTCAAACAAAGAGGTAAGTTCCTGGTCATTTACATCTTTAGCTGCTGTCCTATAACCCTGAACCCTTTCATTGCACACTTCAATCAAATCGTTAATCTTAGAAATAATCTCCTTTTGCTCTTTCATTTCCCGTCTTTTTAGAATCCCTCTCTTAAATAACTATATTTAAAAAAAATATGTTTGAATACTTACATCAGCACCAAAAAACACATATCTTTTTTTACTTTCAAGGCCAAGTTTAACCGGAATATATAATAGGAATCGCCATGAGGGGCAAAACAACATAACTGCTGACTTAATTTGCTTTGCCCCCAAATTAAGCTCCTAATGCATACTTCGGTTACCTTTATTACTTTAAATTCCTGTTGAGTTATGATACCTGAAATTCCTGAAGACTTTGAATACGCCAGAAACTTTTGTCAAGCATGGGAAAAAGGTGAAAAATACTTTCAAATAAATACTTCTGGCTCTACAGGAAAACCAAAACCTATTACCTTGACAAGAAACCAAATGGAGGCGAGTGCCCATATGACGGCTGAAGCTTTAGGCTTACAAAAAGGAGACAAGATATTATTGTGCATCAATACAGCCTATATTGGGGGGCTAATGATGCTGGTAAGGGCCATGGTGCTTGACCTGGAACTTATCATTTCCTCCCCCTCTTCTAACCCATTACACAACATAGACCCAGAGCAAAAATTAGACTTTACAGCTTTAGTACCCATTCAGCTCGAAAATATATTAAAACAAAGTCCTGAAAAAATACATATACTGAACAACATGAAAGCCATCATTGTAGGTGGAGCTCCGGTGAACGAATCATTGAAAACGTTGTCGAACATTATCACCGCACCTGTTTACAATACTTATGGTATGACAGAGACAGTTTCTCACATAGCACTGAAAAAGATAAATAACCAAAACCAGAAAAGTGATATCTTTACAGCGCTTAAAGGGGTAAACCTAGGACAAGATCACAGAGGGTGCCTGACCATTTCAGCCCCTTCGACTGATTATAAACAAATCATAACTAATGATGTAGTAGAACTAATCAGCTCCGATCAGTTTATATGGAAAGGTCGAGCGGACAATGCGATCAATACCGGTGGAATTAAAGTTCACCCGGAAGAACTAGAAAAGAAAGTCTCTAACATACTTAATGAACATGAGATACCATGCCACTTTTTCATTACTTCTGTACCTGATGATTTTTTAGGTGAGAAAATCATATTGGTTACTGAAGGGAAAAAAGAGGAGTTAGAAACCATTGGTCAGCTATTGAAAAACAAACTTGGGAAATACGAAAACCCCAAAGCATTATACAATCTCAACCGCTTTGTTTACACTAAAAATGATAAAATAAACCGGATCAAAACAAAAGAATTACTATTTGGAACCCCTGGGGGAAATAAGGAGTAAACCCTTTCACCCATTATAAACATTAAAAAAAAATTTTTGGACGTTTCTCAGCACGTCCTATTTAACAAGCAAGTATATAAGCACATGGACAAGATTAAAAAATTTGAAATATCTTATAATATAAACGAACTTCCGCCTCCCTTTTCCCACCAGTACCTAATAAAAGGAACACTTGAAGAAGATAGTCCCTATATAGACTTCAATGTTCAATATACAAACCGGGAAGAGCTGACAGAAGAAGAGATTTATGAAGAAGGTTTTTCACCAGATGATGACTTTACGTGGCAAGGCAATTTAAAACCTGTCTGGGGCAAGGAAATCCAAAAAGTGCTTTCTAATATTAAACTAAAAAAGAACCCCACAGCTGACATACATTTAAAAGTAACAGACCAGCAGGGAAACATCCATGAAGGCAGTCCAAAAGCAGAGCATTTTAGATTTTTTGTAGAAGAACTTATACAGGCAGTATATGTAACTACTGGCAAAGAAGTGCCTTTCACAATTGCGATAAGAAAGATAAAAGACAAGCAAACTGACTACCTGCTACATCTCACCCCAGACTTTAGCGAGAAAAAAGTTTTAGTATCTGTTTTTAAAGACAAAGGAAGTGAGGTAAAAATGGAATATCCTTGGGAAAACCTGAACGCTTTGTTAAAAGATATTTTTTCCCTTGACTTTTTCCCTGAAGATGCTTTGGAGAAAAAACCCAAAAATGCCGGAACCTATATTGATCCCGGCGAAGGTCTATGGTATAAATTTGGCGAATCTGCTAAAAATCCCGAAAATATGCAGACTTTACAAAAACTCGATAAATTGTTTGACCAACTAGCATCACATGGATAAATGGTCGGCAGAATTACTGCCGGCTTCCTTTAACTGCAATTGCCTTTCACCGATCAGTAAGTGCATTCTACGAATGGTGTTATCTTGCTGAATGAATGTAAAGAAACATTCATTTTCTGAAACCCATTCAAATTTTACATTTTCTGAGTCGAGCTCACTGCTATGTATTTCAGTTGTAACTGTTTCATCAGAGCCATAACCTTTTACATTGATACTGACATTGAAAGGATCAACCATAGTAGGCTTAACACCAGTAATTCTGATTTCAACATTTTGCTCAGGCGACTGTTCTACAATTTCTACACTTTTTTCAGTACAAGCTGATAAAAACAGAGCAAAAACAATAAATACTAAAAGGTTTCTCATGTGATGTTTCTTAATTGATAAATTTATCGATTAAGATAATGAAAAAATCAACATGATTCAAATATCGGCAGGCTCTACCAGGGCTGACGCATTTAAAAAACATCTAAAATTTCTTCCCTGAAAGCATCATTGAATATTGCCTTATACCTTTTTTTGGGTTTTGTTTCCTTAGATTTATGTTTTTGTAGCAAGATCAGGGACACTTTATTTAAGATGTGGAAGTTTTGTGCTGTATATCCCTTTCTTCTTCTGGAACTATCTTCCCCAAAAACCACATCCAGGCTCCAGTGCAGCTTGTTTTCAATTGCCCAGTGGTTGCGTATTGTACCGTTAAGCCATTCAGCGGTCTTGTCATGGCTGCTTATATAATACCTCACCTGTTGCTCCTGCTTTCCTGTAAGCTTGTTATAGCGCTCTGACTCTAACCTTGCCACTGACTTTATGCCGCACCATTGATGTGCTGCATCTATGAACCTCAGGTCATTTATCAGTTTGCAGGTGCGGCTCTCCAACCTGCCATGTCCCGTGTCTATCTGTTTGTGCACATCTGCAATTACCTGTTTTTTAAAAGCCCTGTCTATTTGCTGGAATAGCTCTTTCTGGTTGTTCTTTACAGCAATTACATAATCACCGTTTTTCCGGATTATTTTTTCCGTAATATCTTTTTGGCAGCCCATGGCATCTATTGTCACTGTTGTGTTTTCAACAGTTATCATATCCAAAAGCTTGGGAATGGCTGTGATCTCGTTGCTTTTGTCTGGCACGGCCAATTGACCGAGGGTAAGCTGGTTAGCGGTGGCATAAGCCGATACCATGTGCAATGCATTGGCGCCCTTTCTGTTGTCATACGATCCACGGATCCGCTTCCCGTCAATATTGATTGTCTCGTTTTCGACTGGTCTGAACATGGTTGATGCCCACTCTACAAAACACTCGCCAAATTCATCCGGTACTATCTTTGCAAATACCCTTTCCAGGGTATCGTGCGAAGGGACACCGTTACGGTAAGGAAAAAATTTACGTAGCCATTCAATTTTTTCTTTGCCGAATGTAACAATCTCATGCCAGTCCCCCGCATTGCTGACAACGGCACTTACGCACAGAAACAGGATCTCCTGCAGCGGATATTTGAAATTGCCTTTGATGGTTCTTCTTGGTTCTGACACAGTGCCAAATATACGAACAAATGAATCGGAAACTGAATTTTTTAATTGAGTTCTCTATATAGAAAAAAGTCAAGCAAAAAATGTTAAAACACTGATTATCAATTAAAAAATTATTATATTTGTATCATCAGTGCCCCGTAAGGCACCCATATATTAAATAAACCCAATAAAGGTTATGAGACTTGCGGAACGCCCTGTAAGGCAGTTCCTTACACCCTGAAACTTAAATGCGTCAGCCCTGCAGGCTCTACCATAATAACCTTTTCCTTTTCAACTTTGACTGCGCCTGTAGGTGCCCCTTTTACTTTTCTCACAAACTTCTTTTCTGTAACAATAACAGGGCACAGCGAGTCTGTTTTTCTCTTAGAATAAAAGGCTGCTACAGAAGCCGCTTTTTCTATTACTGGTGCTGGAAATGGTTTACCAGGCTTATTTCTTATAACTACATGAGAACCGGAAACATCACGAGCGTGCAACCACAAATCATTTTTAGCAGCATATTGCTGAGTCAACACATCATTATTGGCAGCATTTCTCCCTACCAGAATTTTGAAACCCATAAATTCGAACGTCTTAAAGTTTCCTTCGGTAGTACTTACTTTTTCAGGATCTTCCCTTTCATATTTCTTCTTGATCTTATTGAACGATTTATAGTTTTCCGCCTCTTTTGCAAGCTGAAGATCGTTTTTATATTCCTGAATACGACTTTCTCCCCCAGCTATATTATCACGTATGCTTTGTAGCTCCACAGGCCTGTTTTTAGCTTTTTGATATAGCTTTGAGGCAAACTTTTGAGGAGACATGTCTGGGTTTAGGGAAATATCCACATGTCGGTCATTGTAAAAATCATATAGGTTCACGCTTTCAGCCTTGGGAGGAATGGCATGCAAATTAGCCATAATTATATCAGCCGTTTGTGAAGGTGATGCCTTTTCTTCAAGCTCAATTAATTTTGAATACGCATTTTCAATATACTTTTCGGTCTTCTTAATAAGCTGCCCCAGCTTACTTTCCAATGCTTGTTTTTGCCTGTTTAGCCAGGTATACTTAAAAAAGTGAACATACAGCGCAGAAGAAGCTTCAATGGCAGAAGTAAATTCCTGAGCTACCTCTCCATGTGCAAAAAAGGACAAATGATACTGGCCATCGTCATTAATCAAGTAAAAATGTTTTTGATTAAGAGTATCTAGAACTTTTTGCAAAATAGATCTACGCCCATTACTGTCAGCATCATCATATCCAAGTTCAGTCAAATACTCAGCAGTTTCTTTGCCCAAAAAAGGGTATTGCTTTATGAACGTCCTTACATCTGGAAGGGCTGTCAAATCAAAGTCGACCACCCTACCAATTGAATTAATATCCAAGTTCAAGTCTTGGCGAAGGCTATTCTTGAACATTTTGCAAAAAGTACCCTGTTCAAACAAGATTATATTTGCACGATTACCAAAGAGCTTAAACAAAAGTTGATAACCATGAAAGTTTATTACAAAAGCCCTCTCGCCTTCAGGTTGCGTAACAGACTCAACCGTCGCATTTTTAAGCTCATTAAAAAGGTTAACGGTATTTTTCTTTGCTCTAAAATATTCTTTAGGGAAATTCAAAACCGAAAAAACAGAAGTCAGATGCGCCTGAATCACAAACTCTTTCTCTTGATGTGTAAAAATCAGGATTAACTCATCCTTGTTCTGACTAAAACACTCAGCAAGCTGCATCCCTGGCAATATTTCTCCCAGCTCACTACTGATATTTTTAATAAAAAAATAATTATTATGCACGGCAATTTAGTTTTGAAAGCAGGATAATAATAAAAAGTATCAGGGGAAAATAAAAGGTTCCCATTGGCATTTATTTGTACTCCAGCTTTTTTCACCCCATACTGCTCAATCATTCCTACGTGTACCGAACAAAAAATTCATCAGTCCACTGTTCCGAACCCGCTTTACCAGAACTTCAAGATCCTCTGCACTTTCATTGGCCTTTCCTAAGGTTTCATCCATAGTATCGGCCATGGTAGTATCCGTTAAAAGCCTACCTAAAGGTCCTCTAGAGTTGTTGAGTTTTTCTGTAAAAAGAACCAAGTTATCCGTAGCCTCAGCAGACTTGCTTCCAGCGGACTTTAAGGAATCCAGAGCAACATTTAAGTTTCCAGAAATTTCTTCATCTACCAACAATTTGCCCAAAGTCCCCTCCCCTCGTCTAGTTTTAGCACTTATGGCAGAAAAATCTTCTGAAACCTGAGATAAATTTTTACCAGATTGCTCCAAAGAGTAAAAAGCATTTACCAACCGATCCTGAAAATTAGTATCAGCCACCATCATACCTAAAACACCTTCCCCATGCTTAACCTTGTCCATAATTTCAGAAAGATCCGCAGTAATTTTTTTGGCATTGGCACCAGTTTCCACAAAAGTGTTCATGATATCTTCCATGGCCACAGGCTCTTCGCCCTTAATTTCATCATTTTCGGCAATTTGAGGCATGTCTGAGCTGCCTGATGAAATCACGATGATACGGTTACCCATTAAACCTTCAGAACCAATACTGGCCTTACTGTCTTTTCTGATATACTTGGCAACTTCTTTAGAAATAGCCATAGTAACCTTTACCCTTGCCCCTTCCTCAATATCCAAACTTCTTACCGTTCCTACATTAATGCCAGAAAATTGTACATTATTGCCACTTTGAAGCCCACTAACATTGTGAAAGTAAGCTTTAACATTCACGGTAGACCCAAAAAGATTGCGCTGCTGCGCCAAAAAATATAGGATCCCTATAAATATTAGCGTACCAACAATTACAAACGCCCCTAATCTTATATTCCTGCTCATTCACGTATCCCATTTAATGAAAAAAAGCCTTAATGTATGCATTATCGGAATTTCGAAGGCTTTCAAAATCGCCTTCTTCCTGAAAACGACCCTCGCTAAGTAAAAAAATCCTGTCCCCAACCGATTTTGCACAGGCCATATCGTGCGTAATAACAAGGGAAGACATATTATACTTTTCCCTCATCTTATTAATTAACCGACTTATCTCCTGACTTGTTACAGGATCAAGCCCAGTTGTTGGCTCATCATACAACATTATTTCAGGCTTTAAGACCAAAGTTCTGGCCAGTGCAATTCTTTTTTGCATTCCACCGGAAAGCTCCCCTGGCATTTTATTTACTGTATTCTTCAGACCAACACTTTCCAACACATCCATAATAGCTTCTTCTAACTCCTCTTTAGAAATACTAGCATTTTTCCGAACCAACGGGAATTCAAGATTTTCCCTGACAGTCATTGAGTCGTATAATGCACCACCTTGAAACAAAAAACCCACTTTTCGTCTAATATCCATCAATTCACGGTCAGAAAGGCAGCAGACATCTTTATCCAATACTTTTAATGTACCATTATCAGGCTTGATCAGCCCTACGATAGATTTAAGCAAAACAGATTTCCCCGTACCAGAGCGTCCTAATATGACAAGGTTCTCCTTTTCGTACAAATTGAAAGAAACCCCATCTAAGACTTTCATGTCATTAAACCTTTTTGTTATGTTAGATGCCTCAATTACAATTTTCCTACTCATAACTTACATAAATAATTGGGTAATCTGTACAGCTATCATATCCAGGATAAAAACCAGAAGAGAGGCCACTACCACAGCGGAGTTAGCAGCCTTACCGACCCCTACAGTACCTTTTGTTGCATTATACCCTTTATAGCACCCTACTATCCCAATAGCTAAACCAAAGAAAAATGATTTGACAGTGGCCGAAACTATGTCAATAAAAAGAACAGCACCTAGGGCTTGCCTCAGGAACAACCTCAAAGACATAGAGCTATCTATGTTCATTCCAAACCAAGATCCCATAAGACCTATGATATCTGCATAAAAAACCAAAACAGGAATCATGAAAGTAGTGGCTGTGACCCGTGTTACCACAGTGTAGTTAAAAGCCCTTGTGCCAGATACAGCCATAGCATCAAGCTGTTCTGTGACCTTCATAGAACCAAGCTCAGCCCCAATACCACTACCAATTTTTCCAGCACATATCAATGCAGTCAGCACAGGCCCTATTTCACGGATAATAGAAAGAGAAACCATGGCAGGAATGAAAGAAACCGCACCAAACTCTGCCATAGTTGGCTTCGCTTGGATGGTCAATACCATGCCAATAATAAAAGCAGAAATACCTACAAGCGATAAGGACTTTACACCTAAATTATAGCACTGCTTAAAAATCTCCTTCCACTCATGCGGAGGCGTAAAAGCTTCTTTAAAAAACTTCCCGGTAAACCGTGTCAGGGCTCCTGCCGATTCCAGAAATTGCGAAATATGTTTGGGTAAAAATGATTGATAATCTTTCATACAAAGAGCTGCTCAATATTATTAAGCTTTTCCCCTTGCATTTTGTTAAAAAACATACCCTAAAATTCAACCTGCATTATGCATCCAGGATCAATCAGGTTTGTCATTTTCGTGATATACGATATTGTCCTTGATATATACTTGCCCAGCGTCAGCCAACACCCTCAGTGAAGCAATAATTGTATCATTAGAGTAGGTTTTATAATCTTGTTTCAAGTCCTTTACCGACGAAGATCCTTGCTCTAATCTTTTAAGTAACTCATTTTTCAACTCTTCGGACTCTGCAAGTTCGCTTTTCTTCCGCTGTAAACAGTTATCACAAATACCACATCCGACTTCAAATTCTTCATCAAAATAATCAAGGATAAATTGTTGACGACATACCAACATCTCCGTCATATAACCTTGCATAGCACGAGCTTTGGCAAGCTCATTTTCTTTGCGCGCCTCTATCTCTTTTATATTTAAAGCCAACCCTTTCATATCAGCCCTTGCTTCAGTGAACAAAATATGAGGTTTGTCTTTTACAGGCTGATAGATAAGAACATTTGTTTTGTGAAGAAACTGAAGTCTTTCTTTTACCATTGGTTCCCCCAAGTTGGAAAGCTTGCCGATATCGGTTTCAGAAACAACGGTAAACCCGCTAAACAGTTCGCCTCCATATAATCTAAGCATAGATTTTAGCATAAGGTCAAACTGAGGATTTTCAACTCGAAACTTATACAAGTCAGCTTCGCTAATAGTCAAGTGTAAGCGTGAAGGTGTATAAAAAGATTCATTAAACTCGATAAACCCTGATTTTTCCAGTTGCTTTAAAGCATGGTAAGTTTCAGTGGCTGGATATTTATAAATACGGACAAACTCTTCAAAACTAAACTCGAACAATTCATCCTTACCAGAACCTACTGCCAACCTATAAAAATTCCCTAAGCTTTGATACACCCTCTTTATGAGGTCTGTAGGTGGGAATTTCTGGTAAATCCGATCCAAAAGACCTTGTACTTCTTGCTGGTAATAAAGCAAAACCGCATAAGATTTTCTGCCATCACGCCCTGCCCTTCCCGCTTCTTGGTAGTAAGATTCTGGGTCTTCAGGAGGGCCATAGTGTACCACTACCCTTACATCAGGTTTATTAATGCCCATTCCAAAAGCATTGGTAGCCACCATCACCCTAAATCTATCCTTAAGCCATCTATCCTGAATGCCTTCCCTTTCATTCACTGGCAGTCCGGCATGGTAATACCCGGCAGATATCCCTTTCCTATTTAGCAAAAGAGCAAGCTCCTTTGCCTTTTTGCGGTTACGCACATATACAATAGCAGCCCCAGGGACTTTATTTAAAATTTCTACAATTTTACCTTCCTTATCATCAGGATTAAAGCAGGAAAAAGAAATATTGGGTCTTGAAAAACTGTTTTTAAAACGCTTGCAGTTGGTTAAGGCCAGCTTATCAATAATATCATCTTGAACTTTAGAGGTTGCAGTAGCGGTAAGCGCAATAACAGGCACCGAAGGCAAGAGTTCTAAAAAAGAGGCAATCTCTAAATAAGAAGGCCGGAAGTCATAGCCCCATTGGGAAATACAATGGGCCTCATCAACAGCGACAAAAGATACCCGGAAGTTTTGCACGTACCTTAAAAAAAACTCAGACTGAAGCCTTTCGGGAGAAACATATAAGATCTTGAGGTAACCTTGAAGACAATTCTCAAGCGTAATAGAAATATCCCTTTTATGCATTCCAGAGTACAAAGCCCCGGCAGGTATGTTCAATTTCTTAAGCTGCTCTACTTGATCCTTCATCAACGCTATCAATGGGCTGATTACGATACATGTACCATCCATAGCAAGAGCAGGCAATTGAAAGCATAAAGACTTTCCTCCACCTGTAGGAAGCAAAGCCAGTACATTATTGCCATCTACAACACTTTGAACAATATCTTCCTGGGGTTCCCGAAAGGATTCATATCCCCAATATTTCTTCAATAACTCTGTAAGCATTTACCCATAAAACTCGACCGCACCCAAGATAATAAAAAAGGCTGCCCGATAAAAGCAGCCTTCAAATATTTACCAGTATGTCAGAACCTTATTTAAACTCTCTCAAGCAGTCCATTAAAGTTTTCCGCGCCACATGGATCCTATTCTTCACCGTACCCATTGGAATATTCAGGTGCTCGGCAATTTCATTGTATTTAAATCCTTCATAGTGCATCATAAACGGCACTCTAAATGTTTTATCAAGCTTTTTAATTGCTTTAAAAATCTCTTTAGTGTTAATATTTGCAGCACCTTCATTAAAAGATATAGTACTGGTAATGTTAAAGTTATACCCCTCATCAATAGGATCTACCAAAGTGTTCCTTTTGTCAATCTTATGGTAGTTGCTAATAAAGGTGTTTTTCATAATAATATATAACCATGCCTTGATGTTCGTGCCACTCTTAAACTTAGACCGGTTCCGAAGTGCTTTTAAAATAGTATCCTGAATCAAGTCATTTGCATCATTGTTATTGTGCGTGAACTTTAATGCAGGAATTTTAAGGGATTTTGATGCTGAATAAACCATGTCGTTGAATTCAACTGCTGTCATAAACTTAGTTTTTAGGTGGAGAATAGTTAAGGTTATTAAAAAATATTAGTTAATTATTGATTTACTTTCTTATTACCAGACTTCTTCTTGAAAGTCTCTACACTATTTATTTGCTGTGTTTCCGAAAAAGCATCCATGTAATCCTCATCATCATACTGATGTACCAATTTCTTAAATTCATGTTTAATTTTCTTGCCCGAAAGATTTTTCTGACTGAAGTGACGTTTCATAATTCAACCTAAATTTTTATTAAAAGTTCAACAAATAAATTACAAATACTATGTAAACAAAATATCAAAATACACTTAAAAAACTCTTCTTTTAGTGACTTTGTTATCACAAAACTACAGCAAATAATACACTTAGCAAATATAGAGAAGCAAAATTTACATGTAACTTATTAACCTTTTATTAACAAAATAAACATGTACCAAAAACACAAATAATTAAATAAGGAGAATAATATTTATTCATGTAATATTTATAAACATTTTACTTATTTAATTACAAAAATGAAAAGCTGGGTATAAAAAAAGGCAGACGTTAATAAAAACGACTGCCTAACACAGTTAAATACTTATATATAAGATTATCTTATCTTATAATCTTTAAGATCTTGCATAAGAATTTTTCTCGCTACGTGTATACGGTTTTTAACAGTACCCATAGGAATTTTAAGCTGTTGTGCGATCTCCTCATATTTAAAACCAGAGAAGTGCATCATAAATGGTTCTTTGAAAACCTTATCAAGGTTATTGATAGCTTTATTGATTTCGTCCATTGCCACATTACTAGTACCCTCATTGCTGGTAATAGTACTTGGAACTATCAAAGCGTAATCATCATCTATTGGGTCAACAAGATTGTTTCTCTTTTCAATTTTATGATAATTACTTATAAAGGTATTCTTCATGATTATATATAACCATGCTTTAATGTTAGTACCTTTCTTAAATTTATTTTTATTCTTTAAAGCTTTTAAAATCGTATCCTGCACAAGGTCATTAGCATCAGATTGATTGTGCGTAAACTTTAGTGCAGGATATTTTAAAGATTTTGAAGCGCTATATACGAGGTCGTTGAATTCTACATTAGTCATAAAAAACCAGTTTTTACTTTTCCTTAAATTTACTTTACCATATCACATACCATAAAGGAACAAGAGACATCAAAATCATCAGATTCAAATAAGTTCCGATAATTTATATAGAATTAACACCATGTAATATTTTAATGTTTGTTAGCTATCCATATTTTTTAAAAAAAATTTATATACAACTAACAATCAACACATTTATAAAAACAAAATCTTTTTATAAAAACTACACACGCCACTATATACAGGTAATTATATACGCACTTGTTCAATGATTTTACCGTCTTCCATCACCAGCTTCCGGTCTGTAATCTCAGCAAGCGCCTCATTATGGGTAACAACTACAAAAGTTTGCCCAAACTGATCTCTTAAATCGAAAAAAAGCTTATGAAGCTCTGCTGCATTTTTAGAGTCGAGATTACCACTTGGCTCATCTGCAAAAACAATAGCAGGTGAGTTAATCAACGCCCTGGCCACAGCGGCTCTTTGTTGCTCCCCGCCGGACATTTGTGAAGGTTTATGGTGCAACCTGTCCTTTAACCCAAAGTATACAAGAAGCTCTTTGCCCCTTTGCTCCACCTGCTCCTTATCCTTTTTGCCTATATACCCAGGCATACACACATTTTCTAAAGCTGTGAACTCTGGCAATAAATTATGAAATTGAAATACAAAGCCAATCGAATTGTTTCTAAAAGCAGCCAACTCTCTATCCGAAATTGTAGAAACATCAACACCATCGATAATAAGCTCACCACTGTCAGGCCTATCTAAAGTGCCTAAAATATGTAAAAGAGTACTTTTCCCAGCTCCCGAGGCACCTGTTACAGAAACCACCTCTCCTTTTTTAATCTCCAGGTCTATTCCTTTGAGCACCTGTAGATCACTATATGACTTATAAATGTTTTTGGCGTTCAGCATGCGTTTAAATTTAATCCTTAATTAACAAAAAATAACCCAAATCTAAGGCAAAAGGATTAAAATAAACGCTTTTCTTGATATTCATATCCAAATGGTTTAGATTCGTGCAGCTAAAATTTTTACTTATGAATATACACGAATACCAAGGAAAAGAGCTAATAAAGAGCTACGGAGTAAGAATTCAGGAAGGTATAACCGCTGACACACCCGAAGGTGCAGTAGAGGCCGCAAAAAAGTTAAATGCGCAAACTGGTACCGAATGGTATGTGGTAAAAGCTCAGATTCATGCAGGAGGAAGAGGAAAAGGTGGTGGTGTGAAGCTGGCCAAAAACCTTGACCAGGTAAAGGAGGTCTCAGGAAATATCCTAGGGATGAACCTTGTAACCAAGCAAACTGGAGCTGAAGGAAGACTTGTACGTAAAGTTCTTATTGCACAGGATGTATATTATCCAGGACCATCTGAGACAAAAGAGTTCTATTTAGGTATCCTTTTGGACAGGGCTCTTGGCAGAAACGTAATTATCGCAAGTACAGAAGGCGGTATGGATATTGAAGAGGTTGCAGAACAACACCCTGACAAGATCTTTAAAGAATGGGTAGACCCTCTTACTGGTCTTCAGCCTTTCCAAGCTAGGAAAATTGCTTTCAAACTAGGTCTAGAAGGCGATGCTTTCAAAGAAATGGTCAAGTTTGTAACCAACCTTTATAGGGCTTACGAAGGATCAGATGCTGCTATGGTAGAAATTAACCCAGCGCTTAAAACTTCTGACAATAAAATACTCGCGGTTGACGCAAAAGTAGGTCTTGACGACAATGCTCTTTTCCGTCACAAGGAGCTTGCAGAACTAAGAGACTTAAACGAAGAAGATCCATTAGAGGTAGAAGCTTCTGAATCTGGCCTTAACTATGTTAAGTTAGATGGAAATGTAGGCTGTATGGTTAATGGCGCAGGTTTAGCTATGGCAACCATGGATATAATCAAGCTGTCTGGTGGTGAGCCTGCAAACTTCCTTGATGTAGGAGGTGGAGCAAATGCTCAAACGGTAGAAGCTGGCTTCAGAATCATTCTTAAAGACCCTAATGTAAAGGCCATACTTATTAATGTATTTGGTGGTATTGTTAGATGTGACAGGGTTGCTAATGGAGTTGTAGAAGCTTATAAAAATATCGGCGACATTAAAGTACCGATTATTGTAAGGCTTCAGGGAACCAATGCTGAGGAAGGCGCGAAAATTATTGAAGAGTCTGGATTGAAAGTATTCCCTGCTATCTTGCTTAAAGATGCTGCTACTAAAGTAAAAGAAGTACTTAGCTAATAAGCACTTAAAATAATCAAAAAGGGCTGATAAAAAATTCAGCCTTTTTTTCTTTATTTTAAAATCTTTTTTCAGTTAGATTTGTATCCAAATTAATCAAGGTATACTATATAGTATATTTGGATTGTTTGCACCCGTAGTTTAATGGATAGAATATCAGATTCCGGTTCTGACGGTGCAGGTTCGATTCCTGCCGGGTGTACAAAGCCAAACCTAACAATCTAAGGTGTCATTAATTGGCACCTTTTTATGTATACTCCAACTAAGATGCTTGACTTTACCAAAGCACATCTAAAAAATTTATGTATCCATAAAATTGGAAACAGGGTTCGAAACGAAGACCTGGTGCTTTCCAATGACTTTACAGACATAAGCGATACTGAACTCAATAGCCTCTTAAAGAACTTTTTTTTGTCCTCCATCCCCAAAGAGGAACATTACCAGTTCTCTAAAGAGGACGGTATTGTTAAGCTAATTTCTGCAATATTTGAGGAACCACAACAGTTGCTTCCTAACAGCAGGCTTATTGCTGAACACCTTTACGAAATTTCCAGGCATCCTAAAATTAAAGGTGGAGAGCTTTGCATTGCTTATTTTACAGATTGTGTATACGAAGATGAACTCATAGACGCCATCGGCATATTCAAATCTGAAAACAAACAGAAGTTCCTGAAAATATATACCGCACAAGGAAATATTGGCATAAATAAAGACGAAGGTATAGATATCCATAAATTGGACAAAGGCTGCCTTATTTTTAATACATTTCAAGAAGAAGGTTATATCGTAAATATTATTGACAAGACCAACAAAGCAGACGAGGCTTCTTTTTGGAAGGATGACTTCTTAGGCCTCTCCCCTATACAGGACGAATACCACAATACTCAAAACTATTTAAAAGTTTGCAAAGACTTTATAAGCGGCAAGCTCAAAGAAGAGAAAGAGCTTTCTAGAACTGATGAGATAGAGCTACTGAACCAGTCATTTTCTTTTTTCCAAGAAAAAGAAAATTTTAACATGGACGAGTTTAACAATGAAGTGATTAAGGAGCCGGAAGTGATAGACGCATTCAAAGAGCACAAAAAAAACTACGAAGAACAAAAATCCATTGTTATAGCAGACGAATTTGCAATCTCTCCTGTAGCAGTAAAAAAGTCAGGTAAATATATAAGAAGTGTGCTCAAATTGGACAGTAATTTCCATATTTATATTCACGGCAACAAAGAGCGCATAGAAAAAGGCTACGACGAAGGGAAAGGGATGAACTTTTACAAGTTCTATTACGAAGACGAAGAATAGCAGCAACCTAAGTCGAAGCTTTACTTTTCTAGCATATATTTTCTCTTTCCAACAAACTCTCTTAACCAATCAGGGTTATCATAGAAAAAGCAATGCAAATTCTTTTTCTAACGATATTTCTGAGCTTAACCTTTCTTCCCGAAAACCTAGAGCGCTTTTTGGCACCAAAGGATATCAACCAGGAAGTCACTTTGCTGCGAAGAGCCTACCGACAGTTTATCGGGATCAATGACTCCATCCACCAAAACGATGCAGATGCAGCTGCCATTCATGCAGGCAGGTTCAACAGGATCATAACTAGACTTGAAAAAACTTTTCCAGAAAGAGACTATTCCGAGCTTATCGACCTCTCTGGAAAAATTATGATCAGTAGAACCCTGGAGGAGCAATATGAAAACTTCATCCTCTTAGAACAGGTTTTCAAACCTACCTTACAGGAAGCGGGGATTGAAGACGATTTTCCTTCCCATCAATATTAAGCCAGGTGATGCTATAGGACTGATTTTTTCTTATGATCTAAACCGTTACCATTACCTATATGCTTACACTTCAGAAGCACCTTTTCGCTTTCTATTACCAATTCGGCAAGAATTATAGTTTACCGCTTTGTTGATTGGACAAAAGGAGAAAAAAGCCGTGAGCAAGAAATACACCGCAAACCCTCCAAATATCCAACTATTGATCGAAATGGCTAGTATCAGCAAGATTATCCCTAACACAACCCGTACTACCTTATCATTATGGCATACATTCCTTGTCATAAGCTCCTTTTTATTTAATTAACAAAGCCCAACCGCAATTAAGTTTAACACAACATTAAAGCGAGATTTACGTACAAAACGCTATTGATAGAGTTTTTCAAACTGATGAAGTACTTCAAATTCTTTTTTGTTACAGCAATTATATGCACCTTCTTGCATCCAACCACAGGTGTAGCTCAAAAAGTGGGTATTAAGCTGGGTGGTGGACTGTCAAGGTTAGGATCCTCGCACTTAATGAACTCCATGCAAAACCGTACAGAAGAAAACAGTTCATTAGAGCATGCCGGGGCAAACCCAGGATATGGAGGACACTACTCCATCGGTATATTTGGGGAACATATCTTCTCTCCTTCATTTTCTTTACTTTCAGACCCTTCTGTAAATTTTACCCGCAGCAAAATCTTCTTGACCACTGTTTCCGAAAACTTTTATGAAGCAGATGGAGCCTTACATGGCAGCAGTAGAAGAATATCATCCAGTGGATCATTTAGGTTTGGATATGTGAGCGTACCCATCCTTGCCAAATACGCTTTTCCCCATAACAGACGAACTTATGCACTAGGTGGCTTTGCCGCAAACTTTGTATTCCGTGGGCGTTTTCAGTCACATGAGAAAAATATGTTTTCGGTCTATGAGTACGATGCGATCAATAACACTTATATAGAAGAAAAAAGTGCTGAAGCCCAAGTAACCGACTTTAACCCCGTCAGGTTTGATTTTATATTGGGTATTGGAAGCGCCACAAGACTTCTACGCAGAGACATGTTCATTGAGCTAAGGTATAACCTTCCACTTACTAGAACACCTCTAGTGGTCGGAGACATAGCAGAAAGCACTTATAACAACTTTATCTTTACAGAAAGTGGCAGAGCAGCAGCATTAGATCAGGCGCCACAATACCCATTATCCAACTTCAACCTCAGTACACTGACATTTACCATTAGGTATACCTTACTACAGCTCGATTATTAAGGGTTACGAGAATTAAGCCTCAACTATCAGCCCTAAACCCTCACAGTAAACAACTTGAATATGTTTAATTTTTCAGGTATATTAAAGAACAATTAAATAATAGCAGGGCGATATTTCCTTGTATTATAAGAAAAAGAGACAGGCAAATCCCCAAAAGTAGTAACTTTGTACAAAGATACTTGTCATGGCTGAGTTTAAAGAAAAATACATAAACCCTTTTACTGATTACGGTTTCAAACGCCTATTTGGTGAGGAACCCAACAAAGACTTGCTTCTAGACTTTCTGAATGTACTATTAAAAGAAGAACAAGGAGAAATAACAGATCTAACCTATCTGAAAGGAAAACAGTTAGGTGCAACCGAAGTGGACAGAAAAGCCATTTTTGACCTATACTGTGAAAATGAGAAAGGTGAAAAATTTATCGTAGAGCTTCAAAAAACTAAGCAGAATTTTTTCAAAGACAGAACTGTCTATTACTCAACCTTCCCTATACGCGAGCAGGCAAAACGTGCAGATTGGAACTATGAATTAAAGGCTGTTTACACAATAGCCATTCTCGATTTTGTGTTTGACGAAGACAAGCACGAGCCCAATAAATACCGCTATGACATTAAGCTATCAGACATAGAGACCAAAAAAGTTTTCTATGATAAGTTGACATTCGTATATCTTGAAATGCCAAAGTTCAATAAAACCATTGATGAACTGGAAACAAGGTTTGACAAATGGCTGTTTGTATTAAGGAACCTCAACAAACTAGACCGAGTGCCTGACAAGTTAAGAGAACATATTTTTGAAAAAATTTTCGAAACGGCTGAAATTGCAAAGTTTACGCCAGAACAAGTCCAATCATACGAGGACAGTTTAAAGTATTACCGTGACCTAAAAAACTCTCTGGACACAGCCAAAGAGGAAGGTAGAGAAGAAGGAAAAGAAATTGGCAGAGAAGAAAGAGCTTTTGAAATAGCTAGAGAACTACTAAAAAATAATGTAGATATAGACATTATCATTCATTCTACAGGGTTAAAAAAAGAACAAATCACAAAGCTTAAAAACCAAAATTAAGGAAAAAGGAAAATATACAAACAATGGTAGTATAGCAGAACCTCAACAAACTAGACCGAGTGCCTGATAAGTTAAGAGAGCATATTTTTGAAAAACTTTTCGAAACGGCTGAAATTGCAAAATTTACGCCAGAACAAGTCCAACCATACGAGGACAGTTTAAAGTATTACCGTGACCTAAAAAACTCTCTGGACACAGCCAAAGAGGAAGGTAGAGAAGAAAGAGCTTTTGAAATAGCTAGAGAACTACTAAAAAATAATGTAGATATAGACATTATCATTCATTCCACCGGGTTAAAAAAAGAACAAATCACAAAGCTTAAAAATCAAAAAGATCTTTAATATAAATAGAAAAACGCCTTTTTTTACCTGGAGATTAAACAACTGCTATTAAACCATTCTTGGAGGCACTTCATCATTTGTAGAATTTTCTTTCTCCTGTAATTCAGCCCGTACTTTAGGTAAGGAGTCCGGGTAATTCTGTTGAACAAATGTAATTAACTGTTCACGTACATAGCAGCGCAAATCCCAAGCCCTAGGAGCATCTTTTGCACTCATAAGCGCTCTCAACTCCATGGTTTTTTCTGTGGTATTGGTCACCTGGAGCACCCAAACTTTTTTATCCCAAAGAGGGCTACTGTCTAAAACCCTTTTCAACTCTTGCCTTAAGGGTTCTAACGGAATCGAGTAGTCCACATATAAAAACACCGAGCCTAGTATATCGGAATGGTTTCTCGTCCAGTTTTGGAAAGGTTTTTCAATAAAATAGGTAATAGGCAAAACTAACCTTCTCAAATCCCAAATCTTTACTACAACATAGGTCAAATTAATTTCTTCTATCCTCCCCCATTCATTCTCAACAATGACTACATCATCGATCCTAATAGGTTGGGTGAAAGCTATCTGAAAACCTGCCAAAATATTGGCAATAGTACGTTGAGCGGCAAAACCAATTATTACGCCAGCAACACCGGCAGAGGCTAGTAAACTGGTACCTATTTCCCTGACTCTTTCAAAGGTCATTAAGATGAGAGAAAGGGCGATTATACAAACAATGGTAATAAATATCTTTTTTATAAATTGAAACTGAGTCCTGATTCTCCGCCGACTCATGTTATCCTCAATATCAATAGTATACTTTACATAAATAAAGTCTTCGAGGACATAAGAAAGCTTAATGATAATCCAGGAAAATATAACAATCCACCCTATTTCAAGCCCCTTCTGCAAATACTGGTGCAATAGCTGAGGGAATTGAATAAGTGGATATGCCAGGTTAATAAAGAAAAGAATAAGCAATAAGTAAATAGGTAAGAAAACCCTTTTCTTTAATGAAGAAGCCATAAAATCACTTCTTCTCTGCAGTAAAAAGTATGCGATCTTAAGCATTACAAAAGAAACTCCCCAACCCAGCAGCACAACCAGAACAAGCTCACCCATGCTTATTCCAGTACGAACCCATTCATCCGTATCAAAAAAATTGGTATCCATAAAACTACTGATTCTACATATCAAAAGAGCTGTTCTACGATCAGCCGCTTTACACAATTTTGTTACCCAATGCCATAACAGTGCGCCTTGAGCTTTTTTGCCTGTTTTTCTTAAATAATCTTATAAGTAAAAATAAAATGATGTGGGTTAAACACAAACTAAATGAAAAAAAAAAGATGCCCCTGTTACTGAGGCATCACCATTATCCTTTTACCCTGAGAAAATCAGGCTACTTTTGCCAATACATTTTGAACCCCACTATAGGAATTAGTAACCGACTTTTTAACCATAGGATAGGTTCTGTTGACCCACTTCACTGTTTTGGTATAAGAAGTTGAAACTGGTTTAACTTTCTTCTGAGTCCACTTATTAAACATCTTATAACGTTTAGAGAAAAAGCGGCCTTTTTTAATATCCTTATACCATTCCGATTTGCGGATAGCCTTATATTTTTTTCTAAACCATTTTTGCACCTTAACAGTATTTGAAGAAATCGTCTTTCCAACCTTTCTATAAGAAGTCCTTACAGATTTCGCAAAATTCTTCTTCATTTTTTTCCTATACTTTCTTGTATATCTGCTAGAAAGGCCAACTGCACTTGCCAATAAAATGTCATTGAAAACAGACCTTCTTTTTTTCTTAAACAACATCATCCTTGCCATAACCCTACATTTTTTGTTTTCAAAAAAACGAAACCTACATTTATTTCTTTCTCTCTATAGTATAAATAACCAACTGGTGAAGCGATTGTTTGCTGGCAGAGTCTGGGAAACCATCCAAAAGGCCTAAGGCCTCATCCTTGATCCGGTGCATAACTTCTGTAGCATATTCTATACCGCCGGAGGACTTTACAAAATTAATGACTTCTTTAACTTTTGCCGGTTTAGCGCTTTCATTACGAACGATGTTGATAATCTGCCTTTTTTTAAGCCAACTTGCTTTATTGAGGGCGTGTATTAGCGGAAGGGTTAACTTTTTTTCTTTAATATCGATGCCAACAGGTTTTCCTATGGCTTCTGAAGTGCTATAGTCGAACAGGTCATCTTTAATTTGAAAGGCCATACCTACCTTTTCCCCAAAAAGTGCTGCGTTTTTTACCGTTTGTTCATCAGCTCCGGCAGAAGCTGCTCCTACAGCACAACAAGACGAGATTAACGAAGCTGTCTTCTGCCTGATGATCTCATAATATACATCTTCGGTAATATCTAGGTTGCGGGCTTTCTCCATCTGCAGCAATTCTCCCTCGCTCATTTCCTTAACAGCTTTAGAGACTATTTTCAACAACTGAAAATCATCATTTTCCAATGATAACAACAAGCCCCTGGAAAGCAAATAGTCACCAACCAGCACGGCGATTTTATTTTTCCATAAAGCATTTACAGAGAAAAATCCCCTTCGGTAATGGGCGTCATCGACCACATCGTCATGAACTAAGGTAGCGGTATGAAGCAGCTCAATTAAAGCAGCCCCGCGATAAGATGAATCATTTATACCGCCACACAGCCTCGCCATGAGAAAAACAAACATCGGACGCAGCTGTTTTCCTTTGCGTTTGACAATATAGGTCATTATCCGGTCAAGCAGCATGAATTTACTTTTCATGCTCTCACGGAATTTTATCTCAAAATTCTTGATATCGTCAGCGATCGGTTCCTGAATGCTCCTAAGATCTGCAGCCATATGACTGCAATATTACTATGAAAAACGTTATTTTCTTAATATTGTGGCATGGGAAATTTAAAGAAAATTAAAAACCACGTTTTTACGGACCCAAAAAGCGGTTCTAAGATTCTTTTAGATATATATTTTAAGGAATCTGATGCCCCAAAAGATGTTATTGTCTTTTCGCATGGCTTTAAAGGCTTTAAAGATTGGGGCTATTTTGACCTGATGGCAGACTTTTTTGCCAACCAAGGGTATGTTTTTATAAAATTTAATTTTAGCCTTAATGGCACTTCTCCTGAAAAGCCTGATGAGTTTGTCGACCTAGAATCTTTCGCTAAGAACACTTTTTCGCAAGAACTTGCAGACCTAGACGCTGTGATCAATTGGGTTACAGAAAACAATGAGTTCTTACCGAAAGAAAATATTCAAAAAGTCTTTCTCCTAGGCCACAGCCGGGGTGGGTTTATTGCCACTTTGGAAGCTTTTGACTCCAACAAAGTCCATGGGCTGGTAACCTTAGCGGCTGTTGCTGACTTTAAAAACCGCTATACAGAGCAACAGATAGAGCTTTGGAAGGCTGATGGCGTAATGTATATAGAAAACGCAAGAACAAAACAGCAAATGCCTTTAAACTTTACGCTTTATGAAGATTTGATAGAAAACCATGACCGATTGAATATAAACGAAAAGGCTTCAAAACTCTCAAAACCTTGGCTTATTGTGCATGGTTCAGCCGATACTTCAGTTGATGTGAGTCATGCATATAAGTTTAAAGAACTAAACAACAATGCTGAACTTATGATCATCGATGGAGCCGATCACGTTTTTGGAGGCGCACACCCATGGGAAAAACAACAGCTTCCAGATGACATGCAAAAGGCTTGTAATGAGATATTAATATTCTTAAAAAAAGTGTAGTCCTAATCACATTCCTATTATCTATAGTACAGATAGAACAAACAAAAAGGAGCATTATAGCTCCTTTTATCATCCATATTTATAATAGAAATTTCGCAGATTAACTTATGTTAATTGGTATTTTGTAATCCTCTTCTGCTTTCTCCACTTTATCACGCACATCCTTAAACCCACTGGTTTTAATTCCATAGCCAATAACACCGGCTGCAGACAAAATTCCTACACCAGTAAGAACATTTTTAGTAGTCATGTATTTCTTCATGAAGGAATTTGCTTCTTTAGTCTTTTTCTTAAGGTTTACCTTTACTTCTTTCTTCATAAATCTTATGTTTAACTAATAAGTAGAATATTCTTTTCCCTTAACCCCAAAACATAAATTACAACTAATAGGTTTTCTCACTTCTTAAAGAATCAAAAAAGAGCCTATGGTAATAGCCATCACAGGATTGCCCGGATCTGGAAAAAGCTGGTTTGCAAAAAAACTTTCCGAAAAGCTAAATGCAACATACTTTAACAGTGACCAAGTAAGGAACAATGCCTTTTCAAAAAAAGACTATTCCCCTCAAGGAAAAATACAAGTGTACAAAAAAATGTACAACCTGGCCCAAGAGGCTTTAAAAACCAACAATACAGTTGTTCTAGATGCGACATTCCACAAACAAAGCACCAGAGATAGCTTAAAAGCCCACTTTCCTGAAGTCGAAATTAAGTGGATTAAGGTAGTAGCCAATGAAACATTAATCATAGATAGGCTATCAAAAAAGCGCCAAGACAGTGATGCAGACTATAATGTATATCAACAAATTAAAAATGAGGAAGAAGACCTAAGGGAAGAACATTTAACACTTGAGTCTACCAATGAAAATATTAACCAAATGATCGCATTGGCACTAAAACACTTAGACTATGAACAAGCATGATACCCAGCAATTACATCATTACCTAACCTCAAAGCACAAGGAAGTCAAGTATCTGGAAACCCATATTTCACATATTTTCATCACCCCTGCGTACACATACAAAATAAAAAAATCTGTAAAAACCTCCTTTCTAGACTTTAGCTCACTGTCTTTAAGGAAAAAGTACTGTTTTGAAGAACTGCGGCTAAATCAACGGTTGACTAAAGACGTTTACCTCTTTGTCCAAGCATTAACCAAGAAAGGCCAGCAGGTTTCTTTTGAACCAAATGGTGAAATAGTAGAGTATGCCGTGGTTATGCATACATTACCCCAAGACAAATTAATGTCAACGCTATTGGAACAAAACAAGGTCAATAAGAAACACGTTGAAATACTGGCCGAGCGTGTGGCTGACTTTCACAAAACAGCAGACATCGTACCTGGAGCTTTTTCTACAGAAAGATACCGAAACGATTTCAATGATTTAAGGAGCATTAAAGAAATAATAGAAAAGTATCTGGGAAGCGATGGGGTTGACACAATAGAAGAAGCGATCGCCTACTCTTGTGAACACCTCCAAGAATCTCAATTTTTATATAAAAAAAGAGCAGAAGAAGGGTTCTTCAGGGACTTACACGGAGACCTTCACAGTGGAAATATATTTCTACTTCCAGAACCTGTGATTTTTGATTGTATTGAATTCAACAAAGGCTTTAGAACCATAGACACATTAAACGAAATAGCTTTTCTGAGCATGGATCTAGAAGCGTTTGGGCACTGGGGCCTAAGCAAGGCGTTTATAGATAGCTACCACTCTGCCTTCCCCAGTTACGACCCGAAGAAAGAACAGCACCTGCTACAGTACTACAAGCTTTACCGTGCATGCGTACGCTTAAAAGTCATACTATTAGGCATAGAGGACACATTTCCGCATAAAAAGTTCAACAGGTATTACGACCTTATACAAAAATACCTTAATAACACGCAACCAATCTTCTAATTCGCCTCATGCCCCTCTAAAGGAAAACCTTCAAATATCTTAGCCACATGCTCCGGAATATTTCTTTGCAACCTGTCAGGATTAGTGATTCGCTTTTCCATCCACCCTCTCCAGACAAGTCGGTTTTCATCCCTTTCTATCATATCGACAACCATAGCCCCTTCCGTATACTCTACTTGCCTTATGCCGTAACCTTCGACAAAAGGCATGGTATAAAACCGGTCATAGTAGAACGGGTGCATTGGCCCAGTAAAAATACCAGGATAATAATAACCGTAAGTACTATATAAAGGACTAGCATCAATCAACTCCTGCCTGTCTTCGAGCATGGTATGAATAAGCAAAAGAACATCAGGGCTATCGACATCGACCTCAAAACCACGGGACTCCATTTCGCTGTCCACAGCCTGCCGGATACTTTCAACCAAAATTTCATTGTTAATAAGACTGTGCTCTTTGTTTAAGGCAGTGTCTGGCAAAGGCAACCAGGCATACGTCTGAAATTGGCCATAATCCAAGCCGTCTATTTGGTCGGAGTAATAATTCCCCCTTCTACAGCCTACAGTGACTACAACTGCGGTCAGTAAGTAAATCAGTTTTAGTTTCATACCCTCCTATCCTTATCTATATAATTCACCCAAAAACAAGCATGAATGTTTCAATTACTAAAAAAAATTGCGTTGCAGGACTTTCAAAGAATCATTTTTTTTAATATTTTCGCTCGCCAATGAATCGTTTTTTCACTCCAAAAATTTTTGATAATGTCCAAACAAGCTGAACTGATCCTTGATGGCAAGAGTTACCAACTACCTGTTATAGAAGGTACTGAAAATGAAAAAGCCGTTGACATAACTAAACTTAGAGGTCAATCTGGTTATATCACTCTTGACACAGGGTATAAAAATACAGGCGCTACTCAGAGTGCTATTACTTTTCTTGATGGAGAAAAAGGGATACTTCGCTACAGAGGTTATCCTATCGAACAGCTAGCTGAAAAATCTTCTTTCCTAGAGGTTTCTTACTTGTTAATATACGGCGAACTTCCTTCTAAGCAAGAACTAGAGAGCTTTGCAGGAAGAATTAGAAAGCATACCAACCTTCACGAAGACTTTAAAAAGATTTTTGATGGTTTCCCATCCAATGCGCACCCTATGGGCGTATTGTCATCTATGGTATGTTCGCTGACTGCATTTTACCCTGGTTCTATTAACCCAAATGCAACTAATGATGATATAGACCTGACCATCATCAGGCTCATGGCTAAGCTGCCAACCATTGCAGCATGGTCTTACAAAAACTCTAAAGGGCAACTTGAAATGTACCCAAGAAATGACTTAGACTACTGCTCTAACTTCTTGTACATGATGTTTGGCCTTCCAAATGAGCAATACGAAGTAGACCCTGTAGTTGTTGATGCCCTAAATACGCTTTTAATTCTACATGCAGACCATGAGCAAAACTGCTCTACCTCTACTGTTAGAATTGTAGGTTCAGCTCACGCAAGCCTTTATTCTTCTGTAGCTGCTGGTATCAATGCACTTTGGGGACCGCTACACGGTGGTGCAAACCAAGCTGTAATTGAAATGCTAGAAGCTATTAAAGCTGACGGTGGCGATGCTAAAAAGTATCTTGCCAAAGCTAAAGACAAAAATGATCCATTTAGACTAATGGGCTTTGGTCACAGAGTATACAAAAACTTTGACCCAAGAGCTAAGATCATCAAAAAAGCTTGCGATCAGGTTCTTTCTAAGCTAGGTATCAACGACCCTGTATTAGATATAGCTAAAAAACTTGAAGAAGAAGCTCTAAGCGACCCTTACTTCATAGACAGAAAGCTTTATCCTAATGTAGACTTCTACTCTGGTATCATCTACAGGGCACTAGGGCTTAGAACAGACCTGTTTACAGTTATGTTTGCTCTTGGACGTCTTCCAGGTTGGATTGCTCAATGGAAAGAAATGAGAGAAGCTGGTGAGCCGATTGGTAGACCAAGACAAGTTTATGTAGGCCACAATGAAAGAAACTACGTTCCTGTAGAAAAAAGATAATTAATTAAGCCAAAGGTAACGATGTGATACGAAACCGTATCACATCAAAACTTTTGGATCTTCCAATTTCTTATTTAAAATATTAAGTTCATCAATAAACTGATCCCTTACCTCTTTGGCAAAGGGATTTTCTTTTTCTATGGTCAAGAACAGATCTAATGAATCTTGTCCTAAGTTCCTTTTTATATCAAGAAGGTACTGATAAGCTTGCGTTTTTTGCTCTACATCAGGTATGTCCATTTCATTGACAGCCCTTCCTATAAAATGTGTCAGCGCTTGCACATAAGCCATCTGCTTATCATGTACAACAGGCGTCCGCTCCAACACATTTAGCTCAAGAATTTTAGAAAAAAACCTGAACAAGTTGCCATATAAGCGAGTCCTCACCGGGCTAACCACCATATTAAAGCCTTTAATGCCATTCCTTCCACTCTGTGGCCCAAACAAAGGGTGCGTGCCTACAATCTGTACACTAGATGGAAGGTGCTGCATCATTAAATCTACAGGTTTGATCTTGACAGAAGAAATATCTAGCACCAGTGCATGTGGGTTGATAATATCCTTTACGGAAATAACCAAATCTTCCAAATACTGCACAGGAACTCCCAAGACAACGATATCCTTTTGAACAACTTCTTTGAGCGACCCCCATTTAACGCCCAATTTGGAAGCTGCATCAGATAGATCCATACGGTCATGGACATATATATTAAAATAAGGCTTCAAGTGCGGGACAATAAACTGACCAAAACTCCCAAAACCTACTATACCAAGATTTTTCATTTTTGATGTATCATTAGAAAAAACAAATATCTAATTTATTTTTGTAAAACTTTTATAAAGATAATGCGTTAAAAAGAAAATGTGCGAATCATGACCATTTCTTAAATTAATTTTTTTATTTTAAGAATTGAAAAAAATTGCCAGGTTTTACAATATTTATCTTATATTTGAATAATTCTATTAAAACTGTTAAAATTTATAAGGGCTTATGAAAAAATCATTATTACTCTTTGGTATGATTGTATTTCTGGCGAGCGCTTGCCGTCAATACACCTGTCCGACTTATACTAAGGAGGATGTGAAAACAATCAAATCTCAAGAAGAAAGAATCTGAGCGATTTGTCATACATAAAAAAGGGGTTAAATTGAATTAACCCCTTTTTTATTTACTTGAACTTTTGCTTAAGCTTGGCTAGCATGTCATTCATATCTCCGCCACTATCATTGGCTGAGGCTTTTCTCTTAGGCTTCTTTTCTTTAGCTTGCCCTGTCATCGGGTCTGCTTTCATTGACAGTGAAATCCTTTTTCGCTGAAGGTCAACTTCTAGTACAGTCACATTCACCTTTTGTGCCACTTTGACTACTTCGTTAGGATCTGAGACAAACTTGTCTGCAAGGTGGCTAATATGTACTAGCCCATCCTGATGCACGCCAATGTCAACAAATACTCCAAACTTGGTTATATTAGTCACTATACCAGGTAAACGCATACCTACTTTCAAGTCAGAAGGCTTTTCTATTCCTTCGGCAAAACTAAACATCTCAAATTTTTCACGAGGATCCCTACCAGGTTTTTCCAGTTCCTGAAGAATATCATTTAAAGTAGGCAAACCGATAGTATCAGTCACATACTTCTTTGGGTCAATTTTTTTCCTTAACTCAGGCTTTTTCAACAAGTCTTCAATTTCACAACCTAAGTCTTTGGCCATTTTTTCTACCAAATGATAACTTTCAGGGTGTACAGCACTAGCATCAAGAGGGTGTTTGGCATCACGTATGCGAAGAAAACCTGCACATTGCTCAAAAGCTTTTTCACCCATCCTAGCTACCTTTAAAAGCTCTTTTCTGCTATTAAAAGGGCCATTTTGATCCCGGTACTCAACAATATTTTTTGCCAATTGCGGCCCTAGGCCTGACACATAAGTCAGTATTTGTTTACTAGCTGTATTTAGCTCAACTCCAACAGAGTTTACACAACTCATGACAGTTTCATCCAGCTTTTCTTTCAATGCATGTTGATCCACGTCATGCTGATACTGACCAACACCAATAGACTTAGGGTCAATCTTTACCAGTTCAGCCAAAGGATCCATAAGCCTACGCCCAATAGAAACCGCACCGCGTACCGTCAAATCATAATCTGGGAATTCTTCCCTGGCCACTTCAGAGGCAGAGTAAACAGAAGCACCGCTTTCATTGACCATGACAATAGCAATAGACGAAGGCAACCCTGCTTTGCGAACAAAGGCCTCAGTTTCCCTACATGCCGTTCCATTGCCAATGGCAACAGCCTCAACTTTATATTTTTCACATAACCCCTTTAGCTCGGCTTCTGCTTCAGCCACTTTATGCTGATAATCATGGGGGAAAATAGTGGTATAGTGCATCAACTTCCCCTGTCTGTTCAGCACAACTGTTTTACAACCAGTCCTAAAGGCTGGATCTATAGCTAGAATATTCTTTTGTCCTAAAGGCGCAGCCAAAAGCAACTGTTTAATATTATCACTAAAAACACGGATGGCTTCATCGTCAGCTTTTAGTTTAGAGCCCATGCGTACCTCGGTTTCCATAGATGGTTTTAACAACCGCTTATAGCTATCTGTAACCGCAAGTTTTACCTGCGCACCTGCCTCATTATTCGACTTTACAAACTGCTTCTCCAAAAGGTCAATAGCATCGTCTTCCGGAGGATAAATATCTAACATTAAAATCATTTCTCTTTCACCCCTACGCATAGCAAGCATCCGGTGCGAAGGTACTTTGGATATCTCCTCTTCCCATTCAAAATAGTCTTTATACTTCTCCCCTTCTTTTTCTTTTCCAGGTATAACGCGCGACTGCACAATACCTTTTTTGGTAAATAGGTTACGCATTTTCTTTCTCGCCTCTTGGTCTTCATTGACTTTTTCAGCTATGATATCCCTTGCGCCAGCTAAAGCTTCTTCAGAAGAGTTAACCTGCTTTTCTGCATCAACATACTTCTCGGCTTCTCCAACAACCTCACTGCTATCTTGAGCAAGAAGCATCTCGGCCAAAGGTTCAAGCCCTTTTTCCCTAGCAATAGTCGCCCTTGTCCTCCTTTTTGGCTTGTAAGGCAGATAAATATCCTCCAACTCAGACATTGTTTCTGCTTGCTTTATCTTATCTTCAAGCTCTTCAGTAAGTTTACCTTGATCTTTAACAGATTTAAGAATAGCCTCCCGTCTTTTTGCTAATTCGGTCAGTTGATTGTTCCGGTCTTTAATAGAGGTAATAAAAACCTCATCGAGACTACCGGTCATCTCTTTCCGGTAACGGGAAATAAACGGTACTGTAGCACCTTCTTCAAGAAGTTTTAAAACCGCCTGTACATTTTTTTCAGGCAGGTTCAACTCTTGTGCAATCTGATTACTGTGCAATGCCAATTGATTTAAATTTTAATATTAAACACAAATAGTTTCCAAAAATATCAAAGAGAATTTAAAAAGCGGTAAGAAAATATCCACATGTAATAACCAAAGCTGTACATATTAAATTAATTATTTGACAGGAAGTGGTTTAAGCGTATAACCTTCCTTTCTTAAAAGTTCTAATATTCCCTCTTCACCAGGCAGGTGCCCTGCTCCTACTGCATAAAAAACAGGTTTTTCATGAAGGAGTTCCTGTATTCTCTTAACCATTTTTTTATTCCGCTCTTCCAACAGAGCATAGCTAAACTCATCCCCTATATCAGAGTCCTTAACAGCCACTAGCAAACCTTCCAAGTCTTGAGCTATATAGGTATGAAGCATCTTTAATGTAGCTTCTTGATATTTATCAATATTAACTACCATATCCACCAGCATTTCCGCTTGCTCTTCAAGGGAGTAGAGGTTAAGCACTTCCAACTGGTCACTGATACTTTCAAGGCCAAACACCTCTTTATCACGTTTTTTTGCTTGTCGCTGCAAATATTCATCAATAGTCTCACCTACATCTTGCTCCATCATTTTTTCTGTAACAAGAGCGGATGTAAAAATAGGCTTTATTTTATTAATCATCAGGGCATAAACACCTAAGTTCTTCCTCGCATATTTTTGTACAGTTTTATAATCATCTTTATCCAGTAACGATTTGAGGTTGACACTATCTGGCATCAAAATCATACCAATATCTTTTTTGATCACATCAAGATCCGCAACTATTTCACCAGCCATAGCATCGCATTTGTCAAGTTTGTTCAACAAAGAGTCTCCAAAGAAAAAAGCTCTTTTGTCTTTTACATGCATAGTGCCAAAAAGGTAGGAAGGCTTTTCGATACCATTGCCAGATATCTCCCAAAGCAAGGAACCCTCTTGGGAAAACACAGCGCCTGCAGAAAACCAGACAATTATAAGGGAATAAAAAATATTTCTTAAAACAACCATAATCATGTTATATAATAGTGTTACCCACTTAGATATCTTATGTGTTATTAGCTTACCAAGACTCGCTTAGCAGATTTTTGCCTCGCCGGCAGGGCCTTACTTTTTTTATTAGACAAAAAAAGTAAGCAAAAAAGTCAAGGCCTGTGATGAAATTTGCTAAACTTTATAACCATTACGCTAAAAAATTTGAAACTAACCCTCCTTGCGTCGGGCTCAAACAGCAAATTTTTTGGCCGCTTCATGCTTATAAAGTTCTTAACGCAATTTCATCAATGGCCACCTTATTTTCTAACAATGGCACATATCGCCATTTAAGAAAGGCAGTTAAAAGCATTTTATCGTACAAAAAAAACTTATTACTTCCTAGAGACTTAAATGGGTAATCCTATTTATATTATAACTATAAAAATAGATATAGCCAACATATTTTACCAAAAACCAGATTATAAAGAAGAAAATTCAAAAAAACACCTAACAATGCACCAAATCCACATGTTACTATAATAAGATAATGAATGTGGGAAGAAAATTTGAGGGGCAATGAGATATCTTATACTGGTTATGGTGTTCGCTTTGATGAGCACTGTAAATGATGCACAAGCGCAAATTTTAAGTAAAAACTCAGAAAAAAAGCTTTACACACAAAAATACAAGGAAAAAAGTCAAATAAACGACAGGAAGTTCAACAACAAAAAAAGAGTACGCGACTTAAAACGAAAACAAAAACTCGACAAAAGAAAAAGAAAACGTTTAGAGCGCAAAAAGCGTCAACAAAGACGCACCAGACAACAAAAGGTTAAAAACAACAAAAAGTATTACGGGACGCCTGCTTCAAGATATTATAGCAGCAACAATCCGTTAAGGATTTTTAAAGGAGAAAGGTAAATGACAAAAGAGGGGCATATTTCTAAAAATGTTCCTCTTTTTTTAATCTAAGGACTTTTTAATTAACTTGCAAGTGAACAATAAGTCCAACATCTGAGCGTACTTGAATAGAAAGGAATTTACATGAAATACTTATTTCTTATACTTTTTTCATTCGCTTTTTTAAATTTCACCCATACGACCTATGCCCAGTCACCAAAAAAAGGAATGGGCTCTCAGGAAGATTTGGACAAGGAAAACAAAAAAGCAGAACGTAAATCTAACAAAAAGACCTATTACGAAAAGCAAAAGGAAAAAGAGCGAAAAAAGAAAGAAAAGAAAAACAAAATAACCCGCAAAAAAGCAGAAAGAAAGGCTAACAAAAGGCTTAGAAAAGCACAGCGAAAAACCAGAAAAAACAAAAGGAACTATGGTAGACGTTAAGCCAACATTTATTTGTAAAGCTTAGGGTAAATAAACCAGTTAGTATAGCCGAGTCCGCCAGACACCTCCTCCCAGCTATCAACATCAATCCTTATACTAATAGCACCACAGGTAGGTATATTATTTATTTCATCCTTTGTAAGATATTCGGCAAACCAGGTAAAACCCGGATTATGGCCAAATATCGCCACTTCTGTATACTTATTATCCAAGTTATTGACCAAGCTCAATAAAGTTCTCAAAGAGGCTTCATAAACATCTTCATTAAAAACTATCTTATTACTATCAAAATTGATTTGTTCAGTGACCAGTTCAGCAGTGAGCTTAGCACGTTTAGCCGGGCTACTGATAATTAGTTGAGGTTGTACTCCCAAAGAAGACAATCTTTTTCCAATACGGGGAGCATCGCTATACCCCCTACTGTTAAGGTCTCGGTCAAAGTCCTTTTGTCCTGACACTGACCAGTCTGACTTGGCGTGTCTTATTAGTATTAGTGTACGGCTCATAAGCTATTTTACTAATCAAATTTAATTAAATAAGAGTTATTAATAATGCAAAGTTTGTTCTTTTTAAAAAAAAATACACATATTTGATCAAATCTAAACGTTTACGTGGGGAATTCAGATTTATATTATGTCAAAGAATTTAGTGATAGTTGAGTCGCCGGCAAAGGCAAAAACCATAGAAGGCTATTTAGGAAAAGACTTTTTAGTTAAATCTAGCTATGGTCATGTGCGCGATCTACCAAAAGGTGATCTCGCCATTGATGTTAAAAACGGGTTTGTACCTACTTATCAGGTTTCTCCTGATAAGAAAGAAGTTATAGATCAATTAAAAAAACTGACCAGCGAAGCAGAAACAGTCTGGCTCGCAACGGACGACGACCGTGAAGGTGAAGCCATTTCCTGGCATTTGAAGGAGGCACTGGACCTCAACAATGAAAAAACCAGAAGAATTGTATTTAGGGAAATAACCAAACAAGCTATTTCCAATGCCATAGAATCTCCGAGGGGCATAGATCAGGACTTGGTCAATGCCCAACAGGCAAGAAGGGTTCTCGACAGGTTGGTAGGTTTTGAGATCTCCCCTATTCTTTGGAAAAAAATTAAAACCGGACTATCTGCAGGAAGAGTACAATCGGTAGCAGTGCGTATGGTGGTAGAAAGAGAAAGAGAAGTTGAGAAGTTTAAGGCCAAAGCTGCCTTTAAGGTAAATGCCATTTTTGAAGTAGAAAAAGGCAAAAAGCTCACCGCTGAGCTAGGTGAGCGCTTCGACACTGAAGAAGAAGCCTTAGCTTTTCTGGAGAAATGTAAAGACGCAGAGTTTTCAATCAAGAACCTAGAAAAAAAACCTGCAAAAAAAACGCCCGCCCCTCCTTTTACAACTTCTACCTTGCAGCAGGAGGCATCAAGGAAACTTGGTTTTTCAGTGGCACAAACCATGACCATAGCCCAAAGACTTTATGAGGCTGGAAAAATCTCTTATATGAGAACGGACTCATTGAACCTGTCAGACTTTGCAATAGACGCTGCAAAAAATGAAATCAGTAAAGCGTACGGCGATGAATTTGCCCATGCCAGAAAATATAAAACAAAGTCTCAGTCGGCACAGGAAGCGCACGAAGCCATCAGACCTACAGACTTTTCTGCCCATGAGGTAGAAGGAGACAGAAACGAACAAAGGCTTTATGAGCTAATATGGAAAAGGGCCATTGCCTCACAGATGTCCGATGCACAACTAGAAAGAACAATAGTCACTATTGGTATATCTACCGTGCCTCAAACATTAGTAGCTAAAGGTGAAGTAATCAAGTTTGAAGGTTTTCTAAAAGTTTATATTGAGTCAACAGACGAAGAAGAAAGCGACGAGGAAAGTGCTGGCATGTTACCTCCGTTAAACATCGGACAAACACTAGGCCTGCTTCAAATGAAAGCTTTAGAGAGGTACTCTCGCCCTCCTGCTAGGTATACTGAAGCTAGTTTGGTAAAAAAACTGGAAGAAATGGGCATAGGTCGTCCATCTACCTACGCTCCCACTATTTCTACCATTCAAAAACGAGGCTATATTATCAAGGAAAATAGGGACGGAAAAGAACGGAAGCTTAAAGAACTTGTCCTTAAGAAAGGTAAAATTGAAAATAATACTATTACCGAAATGACAGGGCAGGAAAAAGGGAAACTGTTCCCTACAGACCTAGCCATGATTGTCAATGACTTTTTGGTACAACACTTCCCCAATATTACAGACTACTCTTTTACTGCCACTGTCGAGAAAGAGTTTGATGAAATAGCAAGTGGCTTGAAAGAATGGAATAAAATGATAGAAACTTTCTATTCAGGTTTTCATGACCGGGTAGAAGAAACATCTAATATTGACAGGGCCAGTGTTGGCACTTCAAGGGAATTAGGGATAGACCCAAAAACTGGTAAAAAAGTAATTGTACGTTTGGGTAGATTTGGCCCTTTGGCCCAACTAGGCGAACAACCTGCCGAAGGCGAAGATGGCGAAAAACCTATTTATGCAAGCCTCAGAAAAGGGCAGCTCATTGAAAACATTACACTTGAAGAAGCCTTAGAGCTATTTAAGCTTCCTAAAGAAGTTGGCGTGTTTGAAGACAAGCCTATGACGGTTGCCATTGGGAGATTTGGCCCATATGTAAAACATGACGGAAAATTCTTTTCCATAGGCAAAGATTTAGACCCTCTTGATGTAGACGAGAAAAAGGCTATTGAAATAATAGAGGCCAAAAGAAAGGCTGATGCAGAAAAAGAAATCAAAGTTTTCCCTGAAAACCCTGACATCAAAGTACTGAATGGAAGGTTTGGCCCATATATTTCTGCAGGCAAAAAGAATGTAAAAATACCAAAAGACAAAGACCCAAAAAGTCTTACCCTTGAGGAATGCATAGAACTTGCTGAAAAAGCACCAGAAAAGAAAGGTAGATTTGCCAAAAAGAAAAAATAAGTAATGAAAAAGCTTGTAGTCTTATCAGGAGCAGGTATAAGTGCCGAAAGCGGCATTGCCACTTTTAGAGATTCCAACGGTCTATGGGAAAATCATGAAGTGACCGATGTCGCTACCCCTGAAGGATGGGAAAGAAACCCTGCGCTGGTTTTAGAGTTCTACAACCAGCGCAGGAAACAAGCACTTTCAGCACAGCCCAATGCAGGGCATAAAGCCATAAAAAAGCTTGAAGAAAAATATGATGTAACTGTTATCACCCAAAATGTAGATAACTTGCATGAGAAAGCGGGTTCCTCAAAGGTATTGCACCTACATGGGGAACTTTTCAAATCCAGAAGCACCGTAGATGAAAACTTGATATATGATGTAGAAGGTTGGGAACTTAGGCTTGGTGACAAATGTGCCAAAGGCAGCCAATTAAGGCCACACATTGTATGGTTTGGCGAAATGGTACCAATGATGGAAGTAGCTATAGGATTGGTTGCTGAAGCTGATATTGTTATCGTAACAGGAACATCTTTACAAGTTTACCCTGCCGCCAGCCTGCTCCACTACAGGACACCTGGCATTCCCATATATCTTGTGGATCCCAAAACACCCGAACTTGAGCTTCGCGACGTAAGCATCATTAAAGAAAAAGCAGGAACAGGTTTGCCTAAACTGGTTGATCAGCTACTCACCACCTGATCGTCCGTATCACTTTCTTTAGAGTCCTTATCTGGACCTTCTTGCTTGCTCAGGATGCCAGTTTTGGGAATCGTATTAATTTTTCGGTAATACCATGCGCACATTATACCCGCCAAGGCTCCAAAAAAGTGGGTTTCCCAAGAAATGTTCTGATAAAATGGGAATATGCCCCATACCATACTTCCATAAACAATGGTCACCAATAGCGAAAGAGTTATGGACTTTCTGTCGTTCCTGAATATTCCACTGAAAAATATAAACGAAGCCAAACCATAAATCAGCCCACTTGCACCTAAATGATATCCATCGCTAGTAGCTGAAATCCATACCCATATCCCACTCAAAAAGTAAATCCAAAGCACTACTTCAAGGGCAATCTTCCGGTAAAAATATAATATAATAATCCCTAAGGTGGCCAAAGGCAAGGTATTGGACATCAAATGCTCATTATCCCCATGTATCAATGGTGCCGTAAAAATTCCAGGGAGTCCAGATACACTCCTAGGGAAAATACCTAAAGTCCTAAAATCAGTACCAAGTGCTTCCTCTCCAAGTCTTACAAGCCATAAGATACAGATAAAAATAGCGGTAAAAACCAAACTCTCAAAAGCTTTCCTATTCTCCGTTTGCATATAATAAAAACGGTTTTTACCTACTTTTGGTTATAAAGTTTTTAAGAAAAACAAGCAGCAACCCCAAGGCATTCCTTTTTGCAAAAGTTAGTAAGGTACGATAAAAAACACAATCTATTTATACAGTAAAGAGTTGATAAATGATATGCCTAAGCTAAAAAGTAGAGCCCACCAAAAATTGACTACTTCGAACCCTGGTACCAGATAGGCTGCGAGCATAACGATAAAACCATTGATGACCAACAAAAAAAGTCCAAGAGTAAATACAGTTACAGGTATGGTTAGAAAAACCAGTATAGGTTTAATAAATAAATTTAGCAGTGACAATACCAGCACCAGTGCTAAAGCAGACCAAAAACCTGTAACTGTAACCCCTGGAAGTATGGCAGACACCCCAAGGACAAAAATGGATAAAATAACGAGGCTAATTAAAAAGTTCACTTGAGTATTAGTTTAAACAACGTTCTTCTTTAAATTTTTGCATTCTTATTTGCTTTTCCAAAGTAACAGCTTTTTCTTTTTGAATGCTAAAAAACCTTTTCCAATCCATTATTTTTCTATAGTTTAGCTTTTCACCAGTTTTCAGTATTTCTTTCAAAAAATCCTGAAAGTCAAGCTTGTGCCAGTCGTGCAATTTTGAATTTAACCGCTCAAGGTGAAACTCTTTATAAAGCGACTCTTTGAATGAATTCAGAACTACTTCATACTCTCTTTCTTTGCAGTTTAGGTGGTCAGACATATTCATAGGCATACATTTTAGAGGTTAAAAATTGAATCTATAAGGAGTGTATAAAATAAACAGGTGAGCAAAAAGGATTGTTTGGGCAAAACCAAAAAAACAGCCTCCCAAAGAAAGCTGTTTGTCTAAAACAATTCGCCACAAACAAAACAATTAAGTTTCGCTAGTAAAATTACTTATCCACATCATTTAAAACCTAGAATTCTAATTACCCGCTGCTGCATGTTGCTCATAATACTCTAAAGCTTCGGGCAACGACTCTTGCATATCCTCTATCCTCTGCTCTGTAGGCGGGTGTGTAGCCAAAAGTTCTGGAGGTTCAGGTCCCCTGTTGATTTCAGCCATTCTTTCCCAAAAGCTAACAGCCTCACGAGGGTCATACCCAGCCATAGCCATAAACAATAAGCCTAAATGATCAGCTTCAGATTCTTGTCTTCGGCTAAAAGGCAACATAATGCCCACTTGAGCACCTAAGCCATAAGCAGCCATAAACAATTGCTGTGTTTGCTGAGGACGCTCACGCATGGCTACAGCCAATGCCACACCACCAAGTTCAGCAGTAAGCGCTTGGCTCATCCTTTCATTTCCATGCTTGGCCACCACGTGCGCTATCTCATGCCCCATAACAACAGCAAGCCCTGTCTCATCTTGGGTAACAGGTAGAATGCCAGTATAAAAAGCCACTTTTCCGCCTGGCATTGCCCAAGCATTTACTTGCTCGTCATCATCTATTAAATTAAACTCCCAATCATAATCTTCCAGCTCATCTTCCATATTGTTATCGCGGAAATACTGTTCTATTGCCGCTGCAATGTCATGGCCAACACGTTGAACCATTTCAACCTGTTCAGGATCATCAGAAAGCCTTTCCTGATCCAGCATCTGGTTATACTGCTCTTGGGCCATATTGTGTATCTGCTGATCAGGAACCAAGTCCAATTGACGTCTACCAGTAATGGGTACCCTACTACAATCAGCAAAAATGGTCAACACAACCAGCAAAAAGGTGTATTTTGTTTTTCTCATCCTCCTCCAAGTTTTTCCTTATTTATATATAAAAAAACATAGGCTACAGGCATTTGTTTAAGTTTGTCTTTTTATCCTGTTCAGAAAAAAATATTTTTGCATGTCATATATTAAAAACTGAAAATGAAAATCATTGCCGTAGGAAGAAACTATTCCGGCCATATAAAGGAACTGCAAAATAAAAAAAGCGAAGAGCCAGTTATATTTTTAAAGCCAGACACTGCACTCTTGAAGAAAAATGCACCTTTTTATCACCCATCCTTTTCGCAAAACATTCATCATGAAGTAGAGCTTATAATAAGGATATGCAAAGAAGGTAAAAATATTCAGGAGAAATTTGCACATAAATATTACGATGCCATAGGCGTAGGTATTGATTTTACAGCAAGAGACTTGCAGCAAAAGGCCAAGGAACAGGGACTTCCTTGGGAACTGTCGAAAGCTTTTAACGGTTCAGCACCGATTTCGGAGTTTATTCCACTAGAAGAACTTGACGATATTAGAAACTTAAACTTTAGCCTTTTTGTTAATGGCGAAAAAAAACAGGTGGGAAATTCTAATGAAATGATTTTCCAGTTTGATGAAACAATATCCTATATCTCAAAATTCATTACTTTAAAGAAAGGTGATATTATCTTTACAGGCACACCTGAAGGGGTCAGCAAAATAAATATTGGAGATGTACTTGAAGCTTATCTGGAAGACAAAAAACTTCTTACCGTTGAAATTAAATAAATCGGTTTTATATTTCATAGGCTTGTTATTAGCCTTTCAGGTCAATGCTCAACACCAAAGGCCGCCTATGCCCGAGCTGCCCAAAGACTACTTTACCTTTCCAATTAAACCAGGAAAGCAAAATTATATCGCAGGGAGCATGGGTGAACTTAGACCTAACCACTTCCACGGTGGCATAGACATAAAAACAGACGGCGTCATTAACCACCCGGTCTATGCATCAGCAGATGGTTATGTATGTAGGGTAAAGGTTTCTACCACCGGCTATGGAAATGTGCTATATGTCAGGCACCCCAATAATTTTGTTACCGTGTATGCACACTTGGAGAAATTCAGCAAACCCATAGCAGATTATGTCAGGCAAAAACAGTATGACAATGAAAGTTTTGACATAGAACTATTTCCTAAAAAAGACGAGCTCAAAGTAAAGAAAGATGAAGTTTTAGCGCTCTCTGGAAACTCCGGCGGCTCTACAGGCCCCCATCTACACTGGGAAATCAGAGATACCCTAGACAATATATTCAACCCGCTTTTACTGGGCTTTTCTGAATTGAAAGACAACATTGCTCCTATCATTCAAAAGATAGCCGTAAAACCGCTTGCTATTGATGGAAGGGTCAAAAATGAATTCGAAAGGTTTGAATTCACACCTACCAAGACAGGTCAAAATTCCTATACCATCTCAGAAACAATTTCTGCTTGGGGTACTATTGGTATAGAATTGAAAGCTATTGACAAAATGAATTATACCAGCAATGTCTATGGTCTGGAAACAACAGAAGTGATCTTTGATGGTGACACTATTTTCTCCCAAAGCATAAGCTTTCACCCAATAGAGAAAAGCCGCTATATAAACCACCATATCGATTACTGCACCTATCACCAAAAAGGCCAAAGGTTTGAAAAATGCTATGTTGATGACGGCAACTTGCTTCCAATTTATACCACCTTGCGCAACAATGGCAAAATCACTATATATGACACTGATGTACACACAGTAAAGATCAATGCATATGATGCTTTTGGCAATCTTTCGACTCTTAACTTTAAAATAAAAGGAGAAAAGCCGAAAACATCCCTAACGGGCTCCCCGCCCGCTTCTGGTTCTTGGACAAGCGATGTTACGAAAAACACCTTAAAAATCATTAATCGCAATGGGGCGACCATACCGGCTTTATTCTATACTAAAGATAGAGATACGATCAGCTTAGAGCCTGCCTATAGAAAAAGCGGGTACAATGTATACCTGTATGACTTGAAAAAAGGTATACCTGATTCGGTAGTGGCAGGAAACAACAAAGAGGTATTCAACTTTTCGGCCATGGTACCCTCGGGCGAAAACCATACAATAGAAAAAGATGGTATCAAAATAGAGTTTCCGTCCAATGCACTGTTTGACTCACTGTACCTTAAGCTAAATCACCAAGTGACGGATAAAGGCAAAGAGTATTTCCATATCCACAACCTCCAGACCTCGCTTTACCGCCCTATAAAGGTAACCATAGACCCACTGCTAACAAACTACGAAAGCAGCAACACCCACTTATATCACCTCAATAAATACGGGAAGGCCGGTTTTGAAGGAGGTACATGGGATAAAAATAAAATTGTCCTTAAAACAAAAAATTTTGGTACTTTTACATTTGAACAAGACAGCATTGCTCCTGAAATCAAGCTAAAGTCTGTTCAGGGAAACACTATCTACCTCACTATCAAAGATGAGAAATCTGGCATAGGAAGCTTCAGAGCAACTTTAGATGGTGAGTGGATACTAATGAACTATGACCATAAGCGGAACCTGCTCTGGTCTGACAGGCTTGACAAATCTGCGCCTTTAAAAGGAAATTTTGAAATAGAGGTCAAAGACAATGCTGGCAATAGCAGTATTTTTAAAACAAAACTATAAAGTTCTATGGCACTAAGTAAAGGTGACAAAGCACCAGAGTTTGAAGGCAAAGACCAAAATGGCAACACTATAAAGCTTTCTGACTTCAAAGGCAAAAAAGTTATTCTCTATTTTTATCCTAAAGATGACACTCCTGGCTGTACAGCACAGGCTTGTGACCTGAGAGATAATTATGACAGATTTCTTAGTCAAGGTTTTGTGGTGCTTGGCGTAAGTGGCGATGATGAAGCTTCTCACAAGAAATTTGCTGAAAAATATGACCTCCCTTTTTCTTTGGTTGCTGATCCTGACAAAAAGATCAATGAAACTTACGGTGTGTGGGTAGAAAAAAACATGTACGGAAGAAAATACATGGGCACAGCCAGAACAACATTCATTATTGATGAAAATGGCAACATAGAAGACATCATCAAAAAAGTAAAAACCAAGGAACATACCAATCAAATCCTAAGCTAGTATCTAATTATATTTTACATAAATGTCCACCACAACTACACAAAACTACGATATTGTATATCTAAAAAAAATGGCCACTCAAATAAGGAGAGATATCCTTAGAATGGTCAACTGCTGCAACTCTGGACACCCAGGCGGGTCATTGGGCTGTACAGAGTATTTTGTTGCCTTGTATTTTAAGGTAATGAAGCACAACCCAGATTTTAAAATGGACGGCATAGACGAAGATTTATTCTTCTTATCTAATGGCCATATCTCACCAGTTTGGTATAGCACCCTTGCCAGGGCTGGTTACTTTGAGCTTTCTGAGCTAGGAACGTTCAGAAGAATAAACTCAAGGCTACAAGGACACCCTGCTACAGAAGAAAACCTGCCAGGCATTAGAATGGCTTCTGGGTCTCTTGGTCAAGGACTTTCAGCGGGAATTGGGGCTGCACAAGCCAAGAAACTAAACAACGACGACAAGCTTGTTTATGTACTTATGGGCGATGGCGAGCAGCAAGAAGGTCAGGTATGGGAAGCTGCTATGTATGCTGCCCACAATAAAATAGACAATATCATTGCGGCCATAGACTACAACGGACAGCAAATTGACGGCCCTGTAGACGAAGTGCTTTCTCTGAGAAACTTAGCAGATAAATATCGTGCCTTCGGATGGGATGTACTAGAGCTTGACAAAGGAAATGACATGGCAGCGGTTTTGAACACTTTGGAAGAAGCAAAAAAACGTACTGGCAAAAGCAAACCTGTCATGATTCTTTTGAAAACTGAAATGGGATACGGCGTAGATTTTATGATGGGCACGCACAAATGGCATGGTGTTGCGCCTAACAATGAGCAATTAGAACAAGCATTAGGCCAGCTCGAAGAAACCCTTGGGGACTATCCAGGCTAAACTTTTGTTCTTAATAAACATATAAGAAGAGGCTGTCAATAAAACAGCCTCTTTTGTTACTGATAAACTTACACTATTTTACACAAATATCGGTTACTTATAATATAACCAATATTTATCCTAGGACATAAATAATTATAGCCGGGGAATCATTTGAGAAAAAAGGAACCAAACAAAGCTTAGCTACATAGATTTTGCATACTTAGCTAATGCCATATATTGAACAAACTTATTAGATGAGTTCACAATACAATTTGCAAAGACTTTATCATTTTGATTTCCTAAGGCTGTTTCTTGTATTAGCAGCGCTCCTCTCCCATTACCTTATCTCCCAAGACTGGCGTACACTCATGGGCACAGAAACAGTGTCCAACATAAGATTGCTTACCCGGATGTCCTTACCTGGACTACTTATTATTTTCGGTTTTATGGTAGAGTATATTTATGCCAGCAAATGGAAAGTAAAAGGAGGGGCAACCATCTTCAACAGAATGCTTTACCGTACCATATTAAGTTATTTGGCTTTTGTAGCCCTGGCTTTTGTGGGATTGCTGGCAGGGCATACAGAATTAAGAATTTTTGCTGCATGTATAGTTTTTTTGAGCACATCACTCCATGCTCATTTATTTAAATATTATGCCATACTGATCCCGCTCACCTTTCTGCTTATGTCTGTTAGGTTCAAGTTTGGATTTGTGGCCAAAAGCGTTTGTGTGGCAGCCCTGATAGCCACTGCAGAACTGCTCAACAGTGCAGACTTTGAACTGCACTATGCACTACAACACTTTGCAGCTTTGACTTTTGGATATGATGATATTTTAGGACCAAGCATCATGCATTCATTCGCTTTTGTTCTATGTGGGTCCATTGCTGCAAATTTTATTCTTAAGAAAAAAAACAGCTATTTATTGGCATTAACAGCCATGGGGGTAACATCTGCCGTGCTTTTAGGGCATGAAATATACAATATTGGATTTTCTGAATTTAAAGCCTCCATTGCCGACTATGACCAATATAGGGCAAACAACAGTTATGTATACTTCTGCTATGGCATAGTATCATTTTTATTGCTTTGGGTCATCTCCATGGTTGCAGCAAAGTTCCTGAACAGTAAAATAAAAAACGTTATTTCAGTTTACGGCGGGAACACGTTCTCGATATTCTTCTTCGGGAACATGATTATACTGCTCACCCCTAACATAAGTACCAATATTACAATTACCTTATTAGGGCTATTGGCCACCTTGGCCCTGTCTCTTTACACTTTAAATATCCTAAACTGGGCTACGGAAAAGCTTCATTGGGTAAAAATGGCAGACATTTTTATTAAAAAGCTTAATGAAGTCTTGTTTAGCTTTGTACTTAGGATTAATGAAATAATAAAGGGTAGGAAAAAAATCATAACAATCAACAACAAACAAAAAAGGTAGTCGAGCACATTATATTACACTTTTATTTTAATCTTAAACGTTATTTTTTCGTATAATCCAGAGAAAATATAATATTCAGCAAAATTGTATCTACTATTACGAACACTTTTATTACTGTTCATCTTCTTTATAATGCTTCCCCAACCAGGGTCTACCCAACAAATCCCCAAAAAAACCAGGATATTGTTTGTGCTAGACGCCTCAGGCAGCATGTATGCTATTTGGGAAGGTAAATCCAGAATGGAAATTGCCCGTGAAGTGCTTTCTAATTTGGTTGACTCCTTAAGTAACGATCAAAATATTGAGGTGGCACTCAGGGTCTATGGCCATGAATACCATAAGAGGTATCAAAACTGTAAAGACACAAAACTAGAAGTACCTTTTGGAAACAAAAACCACGAAGCCATTAAGAAAAAGCTAAAAACTATAGAGCCAAACGGTACTACGCTAATAGCCTATACACTTGAACAGGCCGCCAACGATTTTCCGAAGGATGACAATGTGAGAAATATCCTCATTCTTTTGACAGATGGCATAGAAGTTTGTGGAGGCGACCCTTGTGCTGTTTCTCTTGCCTTGCAGAAAAAAAACATATTTCTAACCCCTTTTATCATAGGCATAGGCCCTGAAGAAGACTTTGCCAAAGAACTTGGTTGTATTGGTAAATATTTTGACGCAAATAAAGTAAGCGAGTTTCAAGGCAATCTACAAAAAATACTCAAACACAGCCTTTCAGAAACCACAGTCAGGGTCAACCTGTTGGATGCATATAGCAAGCCTACCGAAACGAATGTCAATATGACTTTTAAAAACAGTATCACAGGAGAGGTGTTGCATGATTATGTACACCTGATCAAACCCAACGGAAAGTCTGACGAAGTGGAGGTAGACCCGGTAATTACTTATGATATTATAGTAAACACCATTCCTCAGACTGTGAAAAGAAACATAGTGCTAGAGGGGGGCAAAGAAAACATAATAGACATCAGTACACCACAGGGAACCTTACTGCTTAAAGACAACCCTAAAGATTACAGAAATCTTCAAGCCATAGTCCGAAAGTCAGGGTCTGCACAGACCCTGCATGTCCAAAATGCAGGCACACAAGAAAAATATATAACAGGTAATTATGACATAGAGATCTTGACCTTACCCAGAATACATTTAAAAAATGTTAAGATCGAGCAAGGGAAAATCAAAAGCATTCCCATACCCTCTCCTGGCATATTAAATATAAGTGACGCACTTACTGGCTATGGTAGCATCTATAAAATAAAAAGCAATGGAGATCCAGAGTGGGTACATAACTTTACCAACGCTCGAATGAGCCAGCCTTTACAACCAGGAAACTACAAAGTGGTTTTTAGGGTAGACAAGAGCATTAACAGTAAATTTACCGATGTGAAGTATTTTACCGTCCGTTCGGGGGCTTCTGTTGCAGTAAAATTATTCAGTAAATAAATTTACTGGAAATCATGCTGATTTTACCACATAATTTCCCAAATTTGCATGCGAAGTTTTTTATAATTCAATGAAAAAATACACCTATACAGAAAAATTTGATACCCGTTCCGGTTTTGGTGCAGGTCTTGTAGAAGTAGCAAGAAAAAATCCTAAGGTAGTTGGCCTTTGTGCAGACCTAATCGGTTCATTAAAGATGGGAGATTTCAAAAAAGAATTTCCTGAACGTTTCTATCAAGTCGGAATTGCTGAGGCCAACATGATCGGTCTTGCTGCCGGTATGACCATAGGTGGATATATTCCATTTACCGGGACTTTCGCCAACTTCTCTACCGGAAGGGTTTTTGACCAAATCAGGCAATCGGTTGCATATTCGGGCAAAAATGTAAAAATATGTGCTTCTCATGCCGGAATCACCCTTGGCGAAGACGGTGCTACCCACCAAATCCTCGAAGATGTGGGCATGATGAAAATGTTGCCTCACATGACAGTGATCAACACTTGTGACTTTAACCAGACTAAGGCTGCAACTATGGCTATTGCTGATTACAATGGCCCGGTTTATTTAAGGTTTGGACGCCCTGTTGTCCCTAACTTTACACCAGCCGATCAAAACTTTGAAATTGGCAAAGCAGTAATGCTCAATGAAGGTAAAGATGTTACCATTGTTGCTACTGGACACTTAGTATGGGAAGCCATACAAGCTGGAGAAATGTTAGAAGCACAAGGAATCGACGCAGAAATTATAAACATCCATACCATTAAGCCTCTAGATGAGCAAGCCATCATCCAGTCAGTACAAAAAACTGGTTGTGTGGTAACCGCTGAAGAACATCAGGTTTTGGGAGGTTTAGGAGAAAGCGTAGCAGGTACTTTAGGTCGTAACTACCCTGCCCCTATTGAATTTGTAGCAGTCAAAGACAGCTTTGGGGAAAGTGGAAAACCTGATCAATTAATGGAAAAGTATGGCCTGAAAGCAAAAAACATTGTAGAGGCAGCTCAAAACGTCATCAAAAGAAAAAGATAACAACACTCGTTATACCTTATAGAAAGCCGGTCAATAGCCCGGCTTTTTCATTTTATTTAACTCTAAGATTAATATAAACGGTGTGAATAAAAATAGCATACAGATAAAAACATAACTGAAACTTTAATCAACTCGCCCAATAATTTTCAACACCCCATTACCCCTTCCTAACAACTACCTGCTGAGTAAGTATAGCGTATAAGCATCCAAAGTTTTTTTATTTCTCTAACTGGCATTATCTTTAAGCTGAAAAGACCAATAGATTGAATGAAGAGAACCCTTACAGGACTGCTATACCTTGTTATAGCCACCTTTGTATCAAACGCACAGGTGTCGTTTATCGGAGACAGCATTGTAGTTACAGAAACAGACACACTTCAGCTCCCTTTTGCTCTTGATGCTTCTAAAAGATTGAACAGAGAAGACATAGAAAATAAAAGAGAAGGGTATTATGTAACGGGGCTACCAGAAATGACCATAGACCCTATTCGTGGTTTAAGTATAGGAGCCAATGCGTTCCTTTTTAACAACAGAGACCGTAGCGATCCATTTTTTTATTATACTCCCTACCGTGCGAGGTATGCATTAAACTTCAGGGCTGCTCAAAATGGACGTATTGATGGCGCTGTAAGCGTAGATGTTCCCTTTGCTTTTAACACCAAATGGAGACTACGTGGAGACTTTATTTATGCCAACGATCCCAACTGGCAATATTTTGGCATTGGAAGACAAACATTAAACCCTTTACAATATACAGACAAAAGAACAGGGGACCGTATAGATAGAGCAAGGTTCAGCAATTATTACCATAACCTTGCCATGACACAAGAAATAAATGGCCAGTTATTTACCAACGCCCATTACAACGAGCTTGACTATACAGAATTCCTAACTGCCGTGGTAGGAGAAAGAACGTTTTTTGAAGGCAGGATGCGCTTGATGTTTGGCTATGAAATACTCATAATAAGAATCAACACCTATGACAATGAAGTGACACCAGAAGCCATTCATCATGAAACAGGAGAAGATGTAGAGGCAGTTCAAGGAGAAACAAGGCTTACCAGAGATTTTCGGGCAGGCCAAGAAGACCCCAATTCTCCATGGGCTAGACATAATATTGGAGGTTATGAAGGCGGTCGCATTGGCCTGTTACAAACCGGCCTAATGTGGGACACACGTGACCTAGAGCCAGACCCATCCAGTGGTGTTTTCTTAGAATATGCCCAAGAAATATCAGCTCCCTGGACTTTGTCAGAGTTCAGCTTTACAAAACACTTAATGCATGGTATTTTCTATAAAAGGCTGTTCCCTGACAAACTGGGCAGAACGGTACTTACAGGAAGAATGGCTTTAGGTTATATCAGAGGCCAAAACATCCCTTTTACAGAAGTGCTTGACCTTTGGGGCGCTTCTGAAGAAGGTGGCATCCCGGTGCTAGGAGGCGCAAGAGCACTACGTGGATACAGAGAGGGAAGGTTCGCTGGCATGGTCACCCACCTCATGAACCTCGAACTTAGGAGCCGGTTTTACCAAACAAACATATTGAACCAACACCTGGCATTTTACGCAGTTCCATTTTTTGACGCAGGTACCATATGGGACAGCTTTAGAGAAATTGAGCTAAGCCAGTACAAAGGAAACCCTGGGCTAGGCTTACGGATTGCGTGGAACCAAGCTACCATTCTCAGATTTGACTATGCAAGGTCAGCGGAAGACTCTCAGTTCTTCTTTGTATTTGGCCACACTTTTTAATAGCATTAAAAGTATTTGATGACAAAAAGCGACTCTTAAGCCATTCAATAACTTTATAAATCGTAAAACGCCTTTTACATATCTCCAATGGTTTGGGAACTCATACAATCAACCCAAATGTTTTCTTACCAAACAAAGAGCAGTTTTATGACAGATAAACAAAAGGGTGAAGAAAAGAAGCTAAACAAAGAAAAAGAGTCCCCTAATACAGAAAAAAAAGAGAGCAAGGAAAAAGACAAGGAGCAGATAAAAAACGCTCAAGAGGAAGACATCAATGTATTAGGCAGGAAAATACACCAGCCAAAAGGTGGACATTCGGGTTCCCATGGTTAATTAATTGGTTTAGAATATCGTAAAACCACCATTTTTTTGTTAACCTGAACTATGCAATAAGGTAGTAATACCAAAACAAATATTAGGTGTCACACAGCAGGATAAACACTATTACGAGTTTTCTCGATTTGTTTTGCCACAAAAAAAGGCTATTGCATAATTCAGGTTAAATATGGTAGACATTCTTTAATCTGTCCCCATCATTCCGTACAATACCTTTATTACATTCTACCAGCAAAAGCAATAAAAGGCAAGCTCACACACTAAGTATTTTCCCGTACACAACAACAATTCTAATCTCAGTTCAAAAGTACTACTATAGTAAAACATATTCATCAAAACCAGAATCTTACAATAGATAAGACATAAATAATATTTTTAAACCATTAAATATAAATATCCAAGGAAAATTCTCGCACAGGTATTTTTACCTAATATACGTATTGACTATTTAAGTATTTATACTTATGTTTATGTCATAGTTAATACTTATAAAATTCACCAAAAAAATTATTACCATGCGTGCATTACCAAAGTTTATGGCTTTCCCTAAAGGATCGATTTTATGTTTAACATTATTGACCTTTGTTGTAGTTTCATGTGGTGACCCTTTGCCCGAAGAAACTAGTTCTGGTACAAAATACCCAATAGAAGAGGCCTTTACCATGCTGGCCCAAGAGAACGATGCTGCACGTACATTATACACAAAAGCCATTGTAGATGCTGGCAAACTTAAAGGCCTTGCTTTTGACGAGGACTGGCAAAAGAACCACATAGAAGCAGGCCCATTGCCAGCCTTATTCCTTAGAGCAACCTCTATGGAAATTCAAAAAACAGATATTCCCTTAGGATTATTTTTAGGAAGCGATTTTCCTGTGAACCAAGCAAATGAATTTACAGGAAAACAAAAAGAGTTATTTGAGAAAATTAAAGAGGACAAAGAACCAAAATTTTTCTTTGACGAAAAAGCGGGCAAACATACTGCTATGTTTCCAGACTTTGCCGTCGTACAAGGTTGCGTAACTTGCCATAATGAACATCCCGAGTCACCAAAAGACGATTGGAAGCTGGGAGATATCATGGGAGCTACCACTTGGACTTTCCCTAAAGATTCGGTTACAGTTGATGAAATGAAAGCTCTGCTAAGGGTTTATCGAATGGGAGCATCAAAAACCTACCAGTCATACCTTGACAAGACCAATACTTTTAAAGATAAGGAAAAACCGATTATAGGAGCTGAATGGCCAGCGCACGGATATTCCTTACCGGAAACGGCTGTTTTTGTTGACAGCATATCAAAGATAACATCTCATACAAGTCTAAATTCTATCTTAAAGTACTAATGAGCAACAACAAGGGATATATCATAGTTGGGTGGATCCTGCTAACGCTTTACCTAGGCCAGCACCTACTGGATATCCGATGGGAATACTTGGAGTCGCTGCAAACAGGTGAAATGTTTAACCGCTGGACGGGACTTGCCCTTGGGATATACATACTCTCCCAATGGTTTCTGACTCCTGTCAGGCTCAATAAAATGCTAGAAAAGAACAACCAGTTGTTTACAACCATTCATAAGTGGATGGGGGCTATAGCGCCACTAGTATTCTATATACATACCATGTATTTAGGCTATGCGTACCTGTTTTTTCTTAGCATCACCTTCTTTTCCAACTATGCATTAGGCTTACTTAATCCAGAGGTAATAAAAACCAAAGCAAACTGGTACTTACAGGGGTGGATGATAGCCCATGTGGCTTTCTCTCTTCTGATTTCCATGCTTATGATATACCATGTCTGGATGGTATTCTATTATGAATAATAAATAATCTAAATAAATAGAGCTATGAAACTTAAAGTATTGAATGTAGAAAAAGAAACATCTGACTCTATAAGCATCCATTTTAAACAACCATTTTTCAACAAGATAAAATATAAACCAGGCCAATTCTTGACCTTGATCCTTGATGTGGACGGCAAAGAAGTAAGAAGGGCATATTCTATCAACAGCACACCTAAGATAGACAAGACAGTAACGGTAACAGTAAAAAGGGTTAAAGATGGAAAAGTTTCGAACAGACTGTTTGAGGAACTAAAGCCAGGAGACACGCTAAAGGTAATGAAACCTATGGGAAACTTTGTGTTTGAAGCGGCCAAAGGTGTCCGGAGACACTTTGTCCTCTTTGGAGGCGGTAGCGGCATTACACCACTCATGTCCATAACCAAAAGCATATTGTATTTTGAGCCTCAAAGCAATGTTTCATTATACTACGCAAACCTAAACGAACAGTCGATCATATTCAAAAGACAACTCAAACAACTAGAAGAACAATTTCCTGACAGGTTTAACCTAGTCCATATTTTAGAAAAACCTTCACCTAATTGGACAGGAGAAACAGGTAGGATAAACAAAGACAAAATAGCTGGCTGGATCAACAATATGCTACCTGAAAGCGCCGATCAAAGAGCCTACTATATCTGCGGCCCAACAGGGATGATGGAAGTGGTTCAAAACAGCTTGTACGATTTAGACATACCTGAAGAAAAAATCCACATAGAATCTTTTACAGCGCCTGTAAAAAAAGCATGCGGGGCAGCCTCAGAGCACCAAGTGGCTTTTGTTCTAAATGGAAAAGAACACAAGGTACCTGTAACACCCAATAAAAGCATATTAGATGCTGTACTAGATGAAGATATTAAAGCGACTTACTCTTGTCTAAGTGGAATATGTGGCTCTTGTAAAAGCAAGTTAATCTCTGGAAAAATAAAAAACGAGGAAAAAAACATCCTCTCAGCAGAAGAAAAAGAAGCAGGATATATACTCCCTTGCGTGTGCTTCCCAGAAGATGACAATGTAAAGATAGAAATGAAAAGTTAGCATGAAACTTAACATAAGCAGGAAAAGAAAAAGACAGGTGTTAGGTATGTCCGTAGGGCTATTTTTAGGTGTAACGGCATGGGCAATCCTTACCATTCCATCCAATGAACATATGCTTTCTTTAGGGCCTATGAACACAGGTCATGAAGAGCTGGAATGTCAGGCATGCCATACAAAAGCAAAAGGGAACCCTTTTCAGCAAATACATGCAAACATCTTATACCTAACAGGCCAACGAAAAACGATGGCTGACTTTGGCATGCAGGATGTAGACAATGCAAAGTGCATTTCCTGTCATGACCGCCCAAATGACAGACACCCTGTACATAGGTTTGAAGAGCCACGATTCGAAGAAGCACGGCTAGCAATTGGCCCTGAAAAGTGCGAGTCTTGCCACCTAGAACATAAAGGGGTAAGGCTTACTATAAACGAGACTTCATATTGCATTAACTGTCACAGTGACTTGAATATGAAAAACGACCCTTTAGACGTGCCTCATGTGGAACTAATTCAAAACGCTATGTGGACTTCTTGCCTGCAATGCCACGACTTCCATGGAAATCACCTGATGGAAGCACCCGAAAAATTGAGGGATACCATAGAAACTGCAAGAATAAAAGACTATTTCTTAGGTGGACCTGACCCATATGGCGACAGCAAAAAATACAAAGTAGAAAAAACAGAAGACAATCAATATAAAGAAGCATCTTATTAACAACCTATAAATACCAATTATCATGACTGAAAGACAAAAAATCCTAGTGCAAAAATCTTTTGAAAAAGTTGAACCCATTTCAGAAATAGCAGCAGAAATTTTTTATAAGAAACTATTCACCTTAGACCCTTCCCTGAAACCATTATTTAAGGGAGATATGAAAGAACAGGGCAAAAAACTAATGCTTATGATAAAAACCGCTGTTAAAGGCCTTGACGATCTAGATGCATTAGTTCCTGCGGTACAAGACTTGGGCAGAAGACATGTAGGTTATGGCGTTAAACCAGACCACTACAATACAGTAGGCGCGGCCTTACTGGCTACATTAAAAGAAGGGCTCGGAGAAAGCTTTACCGAAGAAACAGAGGCCGCATGGGCTGAAGTATACAGCATTTTGTCATCCACCATGCTTGAAGCTTCATACGCCTAGGCTGGTGGCCATAAACAAGCATTTGAGGCTCCTAAAACTTGGTAAACATGGAAGCCTATATAAAATGCTTTAATAAAAAATAAGTGGGGCGACTTAACGTACCACCCACTTATTTATATTATGCCCAAGCAGTATTTTTTTACTTCAGAATATGCAACATTTTTTTAACCTGGATTATGCATTAGATTTCGTTATGAGGGGCAAAAGAACAAAAAATCAGCGTATTTGGTTTGCAAAGCATAGTGGTTCTATGGTTAAAAACCAAATGCGAGCAAAGCGTCTGATTTGATAATTTTTTGCCACGCAATAGAACATTCTAGTGCATATTTCAGGTTTAACTTCTGGATTCATAAAGATTACCTGCCTTCCTTGCATATTCCTGAGTAACTGCTTGGGTTCAATTATTTTTTGTCATAAACACCTGTTTTATAATCAAAAGCTCCTACAAAATTCCCTTCCCCCTACTATTCCATAAAAGTTTTCCCTTTCTACCCAAAAAGCAATCTAATTATAAATAGTGCAGGAAAGTATTTGAACTAAAAAAATCTCTATTAAGAGATTATAAAAAAGAAGGGCAACATATCAACAATGGAAGAAGATCATAAATAAACTATAGCATTAAAACCTACAAAAAAGAAATGATATATATCACTTTTTAACAAAGAAAACCAGTGATATATATCACCCTAATTACTTCCAACATACCATATACAACTAAAGTTATTATTAATGATTACAGTTTAATAGCATAAGATTTATGAAATATTATATCATTTTTAATATATCAATTTAAACTTAATATTGAGTTTTTAAGCATAAGATATTTTATGAAAAAAGAAAAATACTTAAAATATTCAGTCTTCATAATTATTAGTTTTTATACAACTATATGTTATGGACAAGACAGTGAAAAACCGGCAGTTATTAAGAACTTTAGAAGTAATGAACTCATAAATACACAGACCACAGAATCAATACAAAGTAATGCTGTTGAATTTAATATTAAACACAGGTTTGGTGTAGTAAGCCCCGGAAGGGAAATACTAACGGAGTTTTTAGGTATGGATTTACCATCGAACATTAGATTAGGTTTAGCTATACCAATTTCAGATCGTTTATATATTGGAGTGGGAAGAACAAGGTTTAATAAAATATATGATTTTGAAGGAAAATATATAGTAACACAACAAACCGAAGACGAAAGTTCACCTGTGTCAATTGCTGCTTATTTCAATGCGGCAATACGAACTGACAACTTCCCATCAGTACCTGATAATGCTTATTTCGAAGATGGACATACGCCTTTCGAATACCATTTTGTGCACAGATTAGCTTATAATAGTCAATTAATAATATCACGAAAATTTGGCAATAAGTTATCTTTACAAGTGGCGCCTACATTGGTTTACAGAAACCTAGTTTCGCCAGAAAGAGACAACTATGTAATGGCCGTTCCAATTGGAGGATCTATAAAGACAGGTTTAACTTCTTCTATCATTTTTGAATACTCATATATTATAAATGAAAACCTTTCAAATCATAGGTATCCACTATCTATAGGATATGAAATAGCAACGGCTGGACATACATTTCAAATATTCTTAACATCTAGCCAACATATATTACAGCAACAACTGCTCACTACAGAACAAGCAGATTATCTAAACGGAAACTTTGTGCTAGGATTTAACTTAAAAAGAGTTTTTTGGAAAAGAAACAAAAAGTAATATGAAACTAAAGAACATAATACCTCTTTTAATTTTGGCATTGCTTTTAGCTTGCGCTAAAGACAAAGGACCTTTGGTTGTACCAGAAGACGAACCCATAGCTGAAAATGGTGATGACGAAAAAGAAGAGACTTCAGATGAAGAAAACCCAGACGAAGAAACAGAAACTTATACATTTAGTTTTAAAGATGATATTCAGCCCATTTTCAACCAAAACTGTGTAACATGCCATGGTGAATTTCACCAGCTAAACCTAGAGTCTTGCTGTGCACATGAAATACTCACTACCAAAGGTTATGTAAACACTAGCAGTCCAGAGGATAGTCCTTTATACAGGGAAATAAAACATCCAAACCCAAGAATGCCTCCTGCCAACCCGCTTAGCGAAAGCGATGTGGACAAAATTCTAACTTGGATAAAAGAGGGCGCTAAAAACAACTAAAAGTAACGCTTTATAATTTTCTTCATGCTCGCTTGCTAAACAAACCCGTCTTTTAAAAGAGGCGGGTTTTCTCTTTTCACTTTAATCCTAATAAAGCAAAGTGATGGTCATAGCAAGACAAAACGCACATTCTCTTTTTTTTCAACTAGACAACTAAAAAAGCCTAATGTAAAACACCATACATGATGACCAACTAAAAATAAAGTAAACAACACCTAGAAGACCCTGCAATGAGATTTCATTTGCGGATCCAAGAGGTCTAACTTTTCGAAAAATGATTGATTCCAATACGAAAACAAGAACACTGCAAGAATACAAAACCTTGACCCAAAGCTATAAAAAAAACCACTTTTAAAGCAGGAAAAAGGCTATCTAAACCTGAATTATGCAATACATTTTAACTGGTAAAACTTTGGTACTAAGCTACATGTTAGCGTATTGTGGCAGAAAAACACCTATCGACCTAAATGTAAATAAATTAGAATGTTCAACACCTTTAGTATTGGCCGGAAAATAAAATAGGAAAGGGAACGCCCCTCTCCTATCATAACACTACACTAAAACCTATTCAACATGCAGTAAAATAAGCAGAAACCATAAAACTATAAAACGGCTAAAGCTTAACCACCTTAACGACCTCATAGCCAGAATCGAAAGTAACCTTTACCTGATACACACCAGGTGAAAAACTGGAAATGTCTAACACTTCTTCAGAAGCACCTGACGTAATGTAAAACTGCTTATCTAACAACACCTGCCCAAGCTCATTATATATTTCTACCTGATACTGTGGATCAGAATCAGCATTTACATTCAAAAACAAGCGATCATTAACAGGGTTTGGGTATAACTTAAAGGTGTAATCTTTTTCCACTCTACTAGCAGTAACCTTTTCCATAGGTTCATAAATAAAGATATGGTCATCGCCATAGCCAGCAATCCAAACACTACCAGGAAAAACGTCATCATCTCCTTGACATGTAATATCCAATGGTTTGTCCATACCAGAAGCAAATAGCGAATCGTCATAGAGTTTTCGGTCGCCCAAGTTATTAACTACACTGCTCCCAGATTCATTAAGTTTAATATGGTATACAGGACCAGTTATACTATAGCCCACAGTTAAAATATCGCCTTTCATATCATAGTTTGAGGCTTTATACTCACACATGCCATTGGTTGAAGTTGTAAAAGTCACCAAAGACGGATCTTCTTCACCTGGGTTTTGATATTCACCTTCAGCAGGATTTGCCATATCTACTGGAACAGGTGGCCAATCATTCGGCAAAGGATAATCAGAATCAGTGGTGCTTGATCTCCAAACGCCCTCTTCATCTTCACCGCCAAAGTGTGTAAAAAGACCGGCACCTTCAGGATTTGCCCTCACAGGATTAGGGTGTCCACCATAATAGCTACCTTCATCATAGTCATTAATGTTTCCAATAAAGTGCATACCATCTAAATTATTGACCATAGGCGAGTTTTCTCCAGGCCCCAAAGACCCCGGTTCGTCAGGATCATAATTATTGGTAACCGTACCATCTGGACCTTCATTGTAAGGAAAACCTCCATACCCTGGATTAGCACCATTATCAATGGCATACATGTTACCTTCGCGACCGGGAGTGCTGGTAATTAAAATATCATAGGTGTTTCTAAAACCAGAAGCATATACCTGAACAGGCCCGTCAGGATCAATTTTTGCCTGGTTCAAACCACGGTTCCCACCCCAAGGATCGTTGACATCGGACCCATCTGCATTGTTTTCCCGTGTAGGGTCATCAAGTGTTGGAAGGTCATACTTATAAGGGTGATTACCTGTTGGATCATCCTTGATGGACATAGCCTCTATAGCATCGAGATCTATGCTTAAAATGGCAGCCGACAATGCGTATTCGTTGGTCATACCAAACATAGAAGATGGTCCTCCTGCATTGGTAATCCCTCCTATTACAGCAAAAAGTCGGTTATTATCTTCATCAAACTGCAAACCGTTTGGCGCGTGGTTTTCTTGGCTCCTAGGCAAACCCCTCACAAGGTCGACTTTCTCCCAATTGCCTTTCTCTTTGCTCAATTTAGATATAATACCAGAATTGGTACAAAGATCCATTGTACCCAACGCACCTCCACCTATTCGACTATCGCTCGATGAAACAAATATAACCGGATTTGACTCTGTACCTGCCACAAAAATCCCTGTAACCAACCGTGTATTTACCTCCGGATTAGGTGAACCGTCATCATTATGATTAGGAATTTTCTGTACAAGGTTTACAGTTTCCGTAGATGTGACCTCATAAGAACTAGAGTCTTTTTTCTCTATTTCAAATATTTTAATTAAACCATTTTGCTGAGAAACATAAAGCCTTCCATCAGGGCCAAATTGTAAGGATGTAGGGTTATGAATGGAAAAATTTTTTAGTTTACTTTCAGAAAAATCCTGCGCATTACTACTATAAAAAAACACACATAAAAAGACAACTAATAGCTTATTAACACTTCTAAAAACTGAGAATAAAGTAGAATATACTTTCATAAAAAAACGATTTTGGTTATGCCATTTTAACTACCAATAATCCCATTTGTTCTTCTCCGTTTAAGTTAATCTATCACGTATACAAAAAACTTATTTAACAATGATATATATCAATATTTAATAAAAAATTCACTACAAAAGATGATAAATATCATCTTTAGAACCTTTGTTCAATACAAAAGTTAAGCAGGTAATACTAACAGAAAACTTAAACATTATGAGAAAGCTAACAACTTACTTAATTTCATCTCTAGTAATTCCGATTATTTTCAGCTTTAATTTTACAACTAATGATGATGGAGAAAAAACATTCACCCAAAATTGCACTGCTTGTCATACTATTGGAGGTGGAGACATAACTGGCCCAGATTTAAAAAACATTACGGAAAATCGTGATGAGGAATGGCTAATTGAATTTATTAAATCTCCTCAAAAAATGATCAAAAACGGAGACAAAACTGCTAATGATTTATTCAACAAATACAATCAGGTAATGATGCCTGACCAAAATTTATCAGATGCCGAAATAAAAGAAGTATTAGATTACATAACCAAAGAGAGTGCGAATTAATTAATATTATAAAAGTGGTTTTCAAAAACAAAAACAAGAATTGAACAAACAAAGGTTTTATGTTACAGACGGCATTTATAGTTGCATTTATAGTTTATTTTATAAAAGCAACTACGTGGAGGGGAATGATTTTCTATGGAATCAAAGAGAAGTTAATGGTGTTGCCAGAGTCTGTAAGAAAACCTTTGTTTGACTGTCCTATATGCATGACTCCTTGGTGGGGCACGATTATATACATCACGGGACACTTTTCAGGTCTTGAAGACTTCACACTACTAACTTTTCCTATAGTACTATTTACTGTTTTGGCCGCATCAGGAATAAATACCGTAATGCTAATATTCAACAAAATATACGATAAAATAAAATAGTCAACACCAATAAAACAACAACACACCCTAATGTTGTCTTTAACCGCCCATTTTAGAACATGCAACACATTGATGATCATACTATACCCAAGTTTAAAACGCATTGTTGACATCTACAATAATCAGCACAAACAACTCATAAAAACACCACTTTAAACATTTTCTATATCTTTATTTGTTTAATAAAAGGAGGGTTAGATAAATCGGGAAAGGAATGAAACTACGTTTGTATTTAAGTGTTTTGGCAATGTTGGTAGTGGTCGCTTCATGTAGGCGGGCTAGCTACTTTGACGAAAAAGTAGAAGGGCATGATTATGAACAATATAATACATACGCCTGGGTACCAACAGAAGAAGATGATGACGAAAATGGAAATAATCTAAGGATCAATTCAGAAATTCATATTGAGAACATAAAAAGTGCAGTAAACACCCAAATGCGCGAAAGAGGGTTTGAGCTTGACACCGAAAATCCAGACATTCTGCTTAGGGTAGATACAGAAACCGAGACACGCCGTGAAATGATTACCACAGGACCAGCCTTTGGCTGGGGCGGCATGTGGGGCCCTGGATTTTACGGCTGGGGTCATCCATATCGCGGCTGGGGTGCTTGGGGACATCCCTGGGGCGCTTGGGGCGGCTGGGGTGGCTGGGGCCATCCATATGGCGGCTGGGGCGGCTGGGGCCATGGCGTCAGGCAAGTACATTACCAGTACGCAACTATTGTGGTCGATATGTTTGACAGAAGAAACAATCAACACATTTGGAGAGGCGGCATAGAAAAAAGGGTCAACAATCCGCAAAGATTCCAAGAAAGAATTCCTAGACATGTTTGCATCATGTTTGAGGACTTTCCGGTAGATAGAGAGTAAAAGCAGGAGCCCACAAGGGCTTCTGGCTTAATCCAAAAAATAGCAGGTCTGAGCAACTTTAGGTAAACACTGAAAACTAGGCCAAAGGCATCAGAGACAAATAAGAGATAATTATATACGTCAAATATCCATTACAATATATTTACTTCCTCTTCAACTGTTTCTGCCATTAAATCAACTTCATACACTTCTCTTTTAAACCTACTTATAAAATGCTGGTTAAAAAGCTCTACACCAGCTTGAGTTAAGTGGTTAGTATCAAAAAAGTGCGTTAAAGCGTCTAGTTTTACGTCTTCTGAGTAATTATAATCCCAAAAAGGAATACCATATCTTACAGCGAGGTCATGAATAGGGTTATAATACTTAGCTTCATAATCTTTTTGAACCGAATGATACAATTCTCTGGTAACAGGAGCGGAAACCAGCATTACCCGAATATTTTTAGACTGGCACAAATCGAGAATTTTACCCAAATATTCCATTTGCACTGGATGCACGTCCCATTTAGAAGACAATATTTTACGTTCGAAACCTGGCAGGTTGGCAATGGTATCGGACATAACAAAGCCACCTGATATATAAATATCATGCGGAATATCCTTTTGTGCAACATCAAAAAAGCTATATTTCAACCAACCTAAAAAAGCAGAGTTCAGAAACCTGATATCACGTTTTTTCTCCCAGGCCATTTCAAGCATATTGCTTGTAAAACCAATATTAGATATAAGATCTATAGCCGACTCTGTACCGTCATTGACCAACATGTTCCAATAAGTTTCTATTACAACTACTTTAGGATTAACCTTTTCCAAATATTCATTCAGCACAAAATAGGTATTAAAAGGTGTTTGTATAGGAGAACCAAGATTTACAGCAGACAAACCTTCCTTATCAAAAAACCTGGTATCAAAACCCCTGTAGGCGTGAGAAGAGCCTATAAAACAAACATCTACATCAGAAACGTTTTCAGCTTCACTAAAGCGCACTAAACTATGTCCTACCCCTCCCCTGGCATCTACAATGTTTTGCAAATACCCATCTCCTGTAAAAACTAAAGCACAGACAAACATCACATAAGAAAGTCCCAAATAGGCCAAAGTCTTCAATAAATTAAAAACAAACTTCCTCATAACTAAAACTGAAAATATATGAACTCAGAACCATTGAATACACCAAAAAACACAATACATAGAAAAAGCATCGTATATGTACATCTTCGTAAGAAAACAGAACTATCGGCTACTGTAGCTGAAAAACCTTTTTCCCTAATCAACCATTCTATCAATAAAAAAACACCTAACATGTAAAAGTAATGGACAGAAATAACAAGTTTAGACTCCCACAAAGGGTTCGCCCAAAACCCTTGAATGTACCCAAAAGCATGACTAAGGCTCTCCGCCCTGAAGAAAATCCAAGCAAAACATACCAATACGAAAGTGAAAGTCATTTGCAATATTTCTTTCATGCTAGGCAAATACCTATTTTCTGCTACGGTGTCTAGGTGCTTACGGTTTCTATTAGCAAGCAGTAAGGGAAGAAAGTAAAGTGCGTTTAACCCGCCCCAGAAAATATACGTCCAATTAGCACCATGCCAAAAACCACTGACAAGGAAAATCACAAAGGTATTTCTTACCACTTTAAGCATAGTTCCCCGGTTGCCTCCTATGGGAATGTATAGATAATCTCTAAACCAGGTTGATAAAGAAATATGCCACCGTCGCCAAAATTCACTTATATCTCTTGAAAAATAAGGTGTTTTAAAATTCACCATAAGATTAAAACCCAACAAAGCGGCCACGCCAATGGCTATATCAGAGTAACCTGAAAAGTCTCCGTAAATCTGTACAGCAAACAATATCGCCCCTAGTGCCAAATAAGCAACAGACATTGACTCATAATTGCTGAAAATACGCTCTACCGCTAGAGCAGCCCCATCTGCAATAACCACTTTTTTGAACAAGCCCCACAAAATAAGGCGCATGCCATTGACAGCTTTATCATAATCAAAAATTTTTTGCCCCTGAAATTGCGGGATAAGGTTCCGAGCCCGTTCTATTGGGCCAGCCACCAATTGAGGTAAAAAGCTTACAAAAGCAAAAAAAACGACCGGATCCTTTACTGCATCAATTTGCTTTCTATAAACATCAATGGTATAACTTAGCGTCTGAAAGGTGTAAAAACTAATACCTACAGGCAATATCAGCGACAAAGAGGTAACATTTGCCTGCAACCCGAAGGCAGCAGTCATTTCCACAAAAGACTCTATGAAAAAATTGTAATATTTGAACAGCCCCAAACAACCTAGGTTAAACAAAATACTGAGCGAAAGGTACACACGCCTGAGATTCTTCTCCCTTGACTTGGAAATAGCACTTCCTAGAATAAAGTCTATCAACGAGCTGGCAAAGATCAATAATAAAAACCTCCAGTCCCACCATCCATAAAAAACGTAACTCACTACCAGCAAAAAGAGGTTCCTAGCCTTTATATTCTTCTGAAAAACAAACCAGTATAACAGAAAAACAACAGGTAGAAAGATTAAAAATTCGAACGAATTAAATAACATAGTCTTTCAAATGTTTGCCAACCCCAAAATTCCATGGAAGGCATTTTTGCACATTATTATAATATACAACTAATTATAGATGGCAAAAAGTATTTAACCAAGCAAAGTTAACAAAATGTGCCAAATAGCCTTTAGAAACAGCACCTGAATACCTGCATATACATTCAGCTATAAACCTCATTCTTAACCTGACTAGATTAAAGACAAGAAATCATACAAATCACTGGACAGCCAAAACTCCCCCTTGTTGCAAGTCTTTTCTTAGCCTGATATATATAAGTTATTGTATAAGACAGGATATGATTGATTCCTTTAATAAATTATAAATAAACATATATGCAAATCATTATAAATATAAATAAAAATTTATATAAAAAACTACACATATTTGCCGAAAAAAACTTGAGAGAAATTCTTAACTATTCAAACAAATGAATATTCAACTATTACTCGAAAACTTGACCAATCCGGCGTTGTTATTCTTTATACTCGGCATTGTAGCGGTTTCGTTAAAGAGCGATCTAAAAATCCCTGCAAACTCGTCAAAGTTTATCTCTTTATACCTGTTGTTTAGTATTGGCTTTAAAGGTGGCCAAGAGCTATCACACGAACATTTTACAAATGAGATTTTGTGGTCTATGTTTTTTGGTGTAGGGGTCTCAGTAGCAATTCCATTGTATACTTTCTTTATATTAAAGCAGAAACTCAATATTTTTGACTCGGGCGCAATTGCCGCAGCTTATGGTTCGGTCAGTGCTGTTACCTTTGTAACGGCTGTTGGATACCTAGAAATGCAGCAATATGAAATTCGTGGTCATATGGTAGCCATTATGGCATTGATGGAGTCGCCCGCAATCATTGCAGGCCTAATTTTGATAACCATTTATAATAAAAATACAGAAGACACCATTGACAAAGCCTCGGCCCTTAAGCATTCATTTACCAATGGCAGCGTTTTGATGATCCTGGGAAGCTTGGCAATTGGCTTTCTAGCCAGCGAAAAACATGCTGAAGGGATAAAACCTTTTACAACAGATATTTTTAAAGGCTTTCTGGCTATTTTTCTTCTGGATATGGGAATTGCAAGTGGCAAACGTCTAAAAGCCTTTCTTAACGCAGGGTATTTTCCAATGTTCTTTGCCATAATCATACCTATACTGAATGGCGTTATAGTAGCTTTCTTGAGCGCTTTTGTAACTCAAGATATAGGGAGTAGGTTTGTTTTTGCCATTCTTGCTGCCAGTGCTTCTTATATTGCAGTACCTGCAGCGATGAAAATTGCCGTACCGAAAGCTAACCCAGGCATGTTCCTACCTATGACCCTGGCAGTTACATTTCCAGTAAACATTACCATAGGCATGCCAATTTACTTTTGGCTGGTATGTACTTTCTAAACTCTCACTTATAATGGTAGAAAAATAAATATTATGATGGATTATAAGATATAAAAGAGCGAACTTTGGAGTATGCCACTGTGACTAAACAGTACATTTTGATAGCTGCAAGCTACCTTTGGCAATACAGCTTTATTGGATAGTACGGGGCTGTAGCTGGAAGCTACAGAGAGCGTATACGCTAATATTAAACTAAGACATTAACCGTTTCTTTTAGCTAAAGAACATTTAGTCTGAAAAATCCCTACTACTTCGGATATTCGCTAACTAAAAAAATATTCTAAACAAAGGCCAAGGGTTAGTGAAAAATATAAACTATGATAAAAATGGAAGAAATCCGCTTTCAAACGCCAGCAGAACCATTCACTCATCAAAAAAAAGTGACTGGGAGCAAGTGTGAGATAGAATGATCCGGTTCAACTTATTTCTTTTAAAGTAAAAAGAAATTCCCTCGCCAGTTAAATACAGCACCTTTCCTCTCTCTTCAAAAAGCACATGATGTTGTCGCAGTTTGGAAACAACAGTATCATAATCACAACCCAAGAAGACGCCATGTTTTGTACCCAAACTACTATTTTTGTTAAGCTTTATAAACTTTAAACCAAAAACTGTGTCTGCAACCGCTTCTGATACCTCAAATATAGGAGACACTGTATAATAGAAGCTTACATCTTTATAATGCAGAACAACATTTTTTAAAGTTGGCCTAATCCACCGACCATCATAAGTCATCACCTTTTCTGCCCTCTTTTCTACATTTTGCTTAACCGACCGAGGCTCGCCAAATATTTTCACTATATCATACATGGAACACCTACACCCAATACAATTGTTGACCAACTCGTTATACTCTTCTACATACTTTAATTGAGGTTGAGAAAAACCTAAAAAACTAATACTAACCAAAGCTAGTATATTAAACAATTTGAAAGTATAAAGCATAATCTGATAATGTAACCTATCTAAACCAAACAAATTTACTTCAATAAGTCAACAAGCTCCTTCACAGCAAAATCTATCGCATCAATCAGGTTAAAACCAAAGCAAGCAAAGTCAACCATTAGGATGCTTTGTATGTGGATTTCCCAATATACCTATACATAAAATACATGGCCAATGCTGCTGCAAGATGCTTAAGGGCATGGCCGCTATAAGACAGGGCATGCATGATTTCATGGTCAAAATGTTCAAATACTTTGGCTATTACATAACATAGCAATATAATGATAATCAGTCTCATGTTTTGGAGTTTTCTTTTCCCAGAAACGAGTATAATAGGCAAAGCCAGCATGGGAAAAAACTGTGTAAAAACATAAGGGCGCAGGTCGCCTGATCCGGCCTTTTCTGTAACGTACCAATAAATGACCGAAAGAATACCTATCGGTAAGCCAAAGTAGAATATTGGCTTTCCTTTCTCTAAACCATAAGCTTGGGTAAAAATTAGGCTAAAAAAGCTTATAAAGATAATGGTCATGGGCAAGCGGTCCCACAACAAGGTAGCGTTATGCGGATCCAGATGATAATACCCGGAACCCAATCCTGTTAAAACAAACCCTATAAAAAGTATCTGGCTAATCTGACGTAAAAGTGGAGGATAAGAGCTAAGCCTGGTAGAAAATAAACCCCAAACCCCTATGGCCACAAAAGGGATATTTGTCCATACATTATGAAAGTGGGGTATGGAAAAGCATGTTCTCTGATCAGCAAAATGATGGTACATACTGCTTTGAGGAATTGGATCCATCAGCAAAAGCAATCCTGCACACGTTAACGCAAAAATATAAAACCAGTTGTTTTGTAAGTATGTTGGCATTTTGTCGTTGTTTTAGAGTGAATCGCTAGGTTTTCTTTAAATGTCACGGCAGGTCTTGTAACTTCTTCACCCTAACCTCACAAACCCTTCCCTATCTATACTTCCCCACAATTCGGTGGCCTTCCAGTGAACATCGTCCCAGAAGGCAGCAAGGTAGCAAATAATACCGCTTTGGTTTTCGGGAAGTTCGTTGCCGTCTATGTCTACCACTTTGACGGCTACCCCAGGTAAAGGTCTGCCTATACTGCCCGGCTGGGAGCCATTAAGCTGAATCTGCTTGCCAGAGATATCTTTGATGGTGCAGTCTGGGGTACTGACGACCAGGTTTTCCAAATCGCTACCGTTTTTTGCAAGCAGCCCTGTTTTGTCCTTGCCCAACAACACCATTTGATGGGCTTTCTCTAGTGCCATGCCAGTATCATAATTATGATCTTTTATCAATTGCTTAAAATTGTATACTTCCAGCTCTTTCATTTTCTGCCGAATCTGAAAAGAAGTTAAGGGTTGATGATAAGCTTCACTAATTTTAAGATACACAAGTCTTCTTAAAGTTCTAAAATTAAACCCATAAGTTTTACAAGTACCTGTCTGGTAAGAAAGCGGCGACCCTACCACATTGCCCATGTGCAGCAGCACAACTGGGGCTTTAGAAGCTTTTATCAGGTATTCTATACCCTTTTTGAATTCCAGTAAATGCCCGTTTCGGCTGATTTGGCCTTCGGTAAACAGACATACCATGTGCTGGTTATCGAGTTCCTGCTTACATTTCATGGTAAAGTTCCAAAGGTCTTCCTTGCTCTTATTATCGCCCACAGGTATCATATTAACACTTTTGAAAAACCAGTGCAGCCATGGATTGTGATACACTTTCTCGTGCATGACAAATCTGGTATTACGAGGCACTGCGGCCACCACCAGCAATGAATCCAGTAGGCTAACATGGTTACAAACCAGTATGGCTCCCTGTGTTTTGCTAATGTTTTCCATGCCTGAAATTCTTAACTTATAAATAGTATGCGCCAGGGTCCATAGTATGAACCTTACCACAGCTGCAGGTAATTTAATAAAACAAACTAAGCTAGTAACTGACATTATTCCGCCCGTTAACAAGAAGATTCCTTTGGAGCCTATTATCGGCTGTGCCAAGGCAAAGAGAGCTGCAGAAAGCAGGAAAAATATAAAAACAACCATGTTGCTGAGCGCCAGTATCTGTCCGAGCTTTTCTTTAGAACTTCTTTCCTGCACCCAGGCATCTAGAGGCACTTTAAACAGTCCCCCCAAAAAGGCGGCAATAATTAGTACCACTATAAAAAAGGTTGGCGAAAGGTTAAACGAAAGGGCCATGGTAGCCAAACTTAAGCCAATGCCGGCAAAAGGAACAATTCCAATTTCAAGACGTGATTTGGTAACTCTTCCGGCAGCAAAGCATCCTAACCCAATACCTATGGCAAGTGCCGCGGTTACGAACCCTGTCTGGGTGGGGGTAAAACCTAAGCGCTCAGGACAATGTACCAGCAGGTTCATCTGTACAATGGACGCTACCAGCCAGAATATACCCAAGCCGACAAGGCTGGAATTAACCCCTTTAAAACTCTTTGCTTGTTTCCAGGCAGACTTGGTAAAGGTATAGGGGTTAAGGCTTATAGAAGTGTCTTTTTTATTGGCCGCCTCCGAGCGGGTGATCCTGGTGCTGGAAACATAGCCCATGATTGCAGGTACTGCCAGTGCTGTAGCTAGCAGTAAGGTTTGAATTTCTCTGGCATCGGCTATAAAACCTGCCAGTGTGGTGCCTAGCAATACTGCTGCAAAAGAGAGCATTTCCATAATACCTACAGTTTCCGAAAGCCCTTCCTCCTGTGATATTTCTTTGATAAGCCCATACTTGGACGGCGAGTATATTGCGCTTTGTAAAGCCATAAGCAGCAAGGCAAACATCACAACTGCCAAACTTTGAAAATAGAACCCAGTAATGGCAATGGCCATAATGGGCAATTCGGCTAGTTTACATAATTGTAAGATCTGCTGTTTAGGATATCGCTGTGCCAATGCCCCGGCAAGTGGTGAAAACAGAATAAAAGGAAGTACCAGCAATGCGGATGCGCAAGGAATAACCATGCTCCTGTTTTCGGGACTAAGCCAATAAACAGCCACAAAACAGATGAGGCTCTTGAGTAGGTTATCGTTGAAAACTCCATAAAACTGGGTGATAAACAAATTGAACCGTGCCTTTTTCATAAGTATAAAGGTTTATGAAGCAAAAGTAGGCCGTCTTGATAGAGCTTTCAATCCATAATCCTCACTTTACGTACTTTTTTATTACTTAAAAAAAGGCATTTATTTACATTAAATTGAATTTTTAAATTTTAAAACGTACTTTTAAAAACTAGTAAAACATTCCGTTTTTGAGAAATATTGGTAATGGAACGCCTATACCTCTTTCCTTACACCCAACATTTAAAGGGCAAAGTACGGAAACGAAACAATGAACTTAGTATATCCTACATAACTAAAATCCATCACTTTACCCTCATCGACAAACAATTTAGGGTCACCGTATTTTTCTGGGGATTTAAGCAAAAAGCTTAGAGAGCCTGAACAAGAAAAACCTGGTATCTACAACGCCTCTTAAGTTTGCCCTGAAGAGCTTTATTTTTGAATTAAAAGATTCCGCATTTGCATTGGTAGATCTATTGTCAAAGAAGTTTAGAATATTGCTCATATGGTTGCTTACTGTATTTGCTACCGTTAAAAATTCTTTAATTTCCATCTCATGAGTTTTATTGATCCATTCATTAAACTTTTTTTCAGCGGAAATTTTTGTGTTGCTTTCATATATTAGCCTAAACTCAAGAACATGGTCATAAGCTTTTTTGAGGTCTGGATAATTTTCAAAAGCTATGTTGGCTCTCTGCTCTTGGCTTTGAGTCCAATCAGCTTTCTTTTTGGCAAAGACATACCTGCAGCGGGCCAAAAGTTGCTTTGGGGTGTCCCCATTGGGCAATAAGGGTGCTTTATACCTAACGCCATTCTTTTTGGCAGCTTCGATAGCCTTGTTTTCCATATCCAGTTCAACCCATCTTTGATTGACCCTTATATGTTGTAGAGCCTCCAGGGCCAGCCTTACTACATGAAAGCGGTCTGTAACCAAATTTGCCATGGGGAAACATGTTCTTGCGGATGACTCCATGTTTTTTGCCATGTCAAGGGTTACTTCCTTTACTTTATTCCTTTGTTCCAGAGGGATTTTCTCCAGAACTTGTATGATATTTGCCGACAATGTGCCTTTTACAGAAGCTACCAAAGAGCCTCTTTTGCCTCTCCCGTTTTTATTGGTAATAAAAGTGTACAACTCTCCTTTTGACAGTGCAACTTCGTCTATACTGAGATGCTCTCCGATATTGTCCGGAAAGACCAAATAGTCTTCTGCATGCTCTTTTTGTTCCCACTGCTTAAACCCACTGCTTTTCTTCTTATAGTGCCTCCTCAACAAATCCCCTTTGACCTCATAATAGCTGCCAATGTTACCAATGGTATCTTCGCGGGTCTCGACCTGTACCTTTTAAAAAATCTGAAAGCTCTTGAGTGATTTTAGAGCCTTCAGCTACAAATGAATAGTCATTGTAAACTATTTTGTTCTTGCATGTTTTATGCCTCCACCTTCGTCGCTTAAATTCAAGATAAACGGCTTTTCCCCTTATAGGGAAATCTTGCACAATTTTAGGTTCATAAAAACCTTTAGACTCGTACTCTTCAGGATTATGTTTTCCTAATAGCCGGTTCTGCTCAATGAGGTTGATTTTATAAAAGGATCTTTTGCTGTTCAGGTCACATAGCTCTATTACAGCTTCTATTTCAAAAAAATCTAGTATGCCTTCCGGCAAAAAAGGGGCAATAATATTTTCTTTCATCTTGCCTTAAAATTAACAAATCAAACCAAAACTCCCCAACTTTTACGTGTGAGCCACAATTTACCCTATGGATAACCTGCAAGAAATAATTCACTCATTAGACGCAAGTGACTGCGAAGAATTTTCATGGTTCATTCAAAGGTCCAGATTTAAAAAAGACAGAAAGGACTTATTGCTGTTTAAGCTTCTCAAAGAAAAAAAGAAGTGGGACACGGAAGAACTTATTGCAAACCTGAACACTAAGAACAGCAATGCCTATCACACCATCAGAAAGCGTTTGTTTAGACATCTCTCAGACTTTATATTGCTAAAGTCACAGTCAAAGCAGGAAAATGAAACGGCGCAAATACAAGCCAATCTGAATACCGCCAAATTTTTGTTGGACAAACACCTCCATGAACTGGGATGGAAATACCTGCTGTCGGCAGAAGAAATGGCTTTGCAACAAGACGCTTTTCATATTCTCAACGATATTTATTTGCTAGAACTAAATTATGCACACTTGCAGCAAAAGGTGTCGCTGGAGGAGATTATTGAGAAGTATGAGCGCAATCGGGTATTACTGAATGTAGATGAGCGCTTTTCTATAGTAAAAAGTGTTATTGTGAGAGAGCTGGAGCGCTACAGACTATCAGGGAAAGAAGTAAAGTTTCAGTACCTCATCAATAAAATATTAAGTAAATACCAAATTAGCCAAGAAACCCTCCAGCAACCTAGGCTATTCCTGAAACTCTTGCAAATAATTCGTTCCGGCACCATTGCGACCAAAGCCTTTCACAATTTTGAGCCCTTTTTGACATCCAGTTACAAAAGCCTGTTTAAAAAAGAAGCGCCCCAAAGCTATGGCTCCTATCAGATAGAAATGCTTTACATGGTGGCCCATACATTGTATAGAAACAAGAAGTTTCCCCAATCACTTGACCACCTTATAATGCTGGAGCAAGCCCTGCTCGCCGGCCCAAAATCATTGAAAAAGCGTTTCTGGGGCAGGGTCATACAGATGAAAGCTGCCAACAAGATGTTTCTTGGGCATCTGGAAGAAGCTATTCAAATTTTATCAGATATGCTGGTGATGGATTATGGTTTTCAGGCTAATGAAACAAACAACACCATTATAAACCTTGGCATGTACCACTTCATTCGTGGGGATTACAAAAAAACCTTAAACCTGTTCTACCACTTTGACCATTCCGACAACTGGTATAAAAAGCAAATGGGGGTTGAATGGGTATTTAAAAAGAACCTGATGGAGGTAATTCTTTACTACGAGCTCAACAAATTGGACATCTGCGAAAACAGGATACGCTCTGTAGAACGAAGTTTTGCAGCTTTGGCTGATAATCCTATTTACAAAAGAGGGTTTGTTTTCCTAACTTTGGTAAAAAACTATATACAAAATCCACTATCTACAGATATTCATGCTAAAGTGGAAGAAGCCTTTGAATGGCTCCCCAAGGAACAGGAAGATATTCAGGCCATGGCTTTTTATACTTGGCTTAAGGCAAAGCTCATGAAACAAGAATATTATCCGGTACTGTTGGAATTGGTTAATTGATACCTAAAAATCCCGATTCAGACAAAAAAGAATAGCGCAGATCGCCAGCCAGATGCTCTTCGACTTTCTTCAAAGTAGCGTTTAAGCTCTCTAAAAATTCGTCGCCTAGCTCTTCTCCCTGTCCTTCATACCACTCATAACCTTCCTTGATATCAGCTCTGGCATCGTCTGTAAAAAATAGACTGTAACTCATTTCTTTTTGACATGTTTTTTTACTTCCTCCCAAGTATATAGGCTACTTTCCCCACGACGGTATTTTTCCATTCTTTTGTCGAGTTCTTGTTTCAGGTCTTCGCTTTTGGAACTGCTGTCTTCCAATATTTCCTGTACCTGGCTCAACAATGCATCGTCCTCGGTCTGGATAAGCTTTTCTATTAGTTTGTATTTAATTTCTGGTTTCATGTTCGAGTGCCGCATTTGGTCATCAGTAAAGTTAACGATTTATTTTCATATGTGGTTTACCTCATAGGGTGGTATTGTTGCAAGACGCTATAATAATATTGTGTATTAGCGGGTTATTTGGCAGTACGTTCTGGTAGCTGCAAGCTACCTTTGGCAATACGGCTTTATTGGATAGTACGGTGCTGTAGCTGCAAGCTACAGTGAGCATATAAACTTAAGTCTACCTTTAAAAGTGACCGGTAATGGGTCCAGCTTAATTCCCGACGCACTGAGTCGAACTTTTTTTAAAGCTCTAGTGGAAGAAGCCTTTGAATGGCTCCCCAAAGAACAGGAAGATTGGAATGTATATATTTGATAGGACAGTAAGTTAAGCTCTTTTTCTTAAATTTGGAACGATGAGTAAAAGAGAAAGAAGGTCATATGACCACGAATTTAAAACAATGGCTGTAGAGCTGCATTTAAGCGGGAAGACCAGTACCGCTGTTGGGAAAGAATTAGGCATTGGTCCTGATTTAGTAAGGAGATGGTCACGTGAAATGAAGACGAATGGCGCTGCCAGTTTTCCAGGAAATGGGAAACAGAACCTTTCAGAAGAACAAAAAGAAATTCATGCCTTGAGGAAAGCCTTAAAGGAATCTGAGCTTGAAAGGGAAATCCTAAAAAAGGCGGTAAGCATCTTTTCCAGGGGAGACAGCAAATATACCAATTCATAATGGATCATAGAAAAGAGTATGCTGTTGAAAAGATGTGTAGGACATTTAATGTTGCCAGGAACAGCTTTTATGAGTGGAAGAAGGAGAAACAACTCAAACTGGCTCAACAAAGAGCGATATTGCTAAAGGAAATCAAAACAGTGCATGAGTTAAGCAATGGTACCTATGGAAGTCCTAGAATTACATTAGATCTTAGAAAAAAGGGTTTTGCAGTATCCAGGCCAAGGGTTGCCAGGATCATGAAAGACCACGGAATCAGGAGTGTTGTAAGTAAAAAATTTAAAGTCTGCACAACTGATTCAAACCATGGATTTAGCATCAGTTTCTCATTTTCTTTTTTCCCCAACTCACATTACGCAAGCTACAAGCTTGCAATATTTTGGGTCTAAGATACGCTATCGCTAATCTTAGACCAGAGGGGGGGGATACAGCGGTTATATCACTTGCTCGGACTTTCGGGGAAGAAGCCTAATTGAGAACAACTTTTCTCAACCTCTACAATAGGTTCATCAAAAGGTTCATTATAATAAGAAAGAATATATTCTGTTATGTGAGCTTTTTCACAATCTGTTAAGTCAAAATAGGTAGGCTTGTGGTAATTAGAATCATTAATGTTCGGAATAATTAAAACTATAGCTTCTTTTGGAGTATCCTCTAAACTTATATATCCAGAATCACTACCTAAACTATGGCATGACTGGCAATTATTTAGAAATAACTGACAACCAAGTTTGGCATCAGCAAGTATCAGACATAACTTATATCCGGACAAATGAGGCATGGTTATACCGTAAGCCTTCGGGCAAGTGCATGTTGATTTTATAATTTTACCCACTTCCCGGGTAGCAGTTCTTCCAGCCTGTTTACCGGGTGATTGTCTATTCTTTCCAGAACATCTTTCATCCATTCCAATGGGTTTACACCGTTGATTTTGCAGCTTGCCACAAGCGAGTATATTTGGGCGGCTCTCTGGGCAGCATCATGTGAACCGGCAAACAGATAATTTTTCCTTCCTATGGCTACTGGCCTTATTGAGTTTTCCACCAGATTGTTATCTATCTCCAGCTTGCCATCCTCAAGATATATGGAGAGCCTTTCCCATCTGCTCAAGGAGTATTCGAGCGCCTTTCCAATAGGACTCCTAGGGGCAATATTAGGGTACAGGTTTTTCATCCATTCTTCCAGGTCGTCCAATGTTGTTTTTGCATCAAGCCTTGATTCCTTTCTTTCTTCAAAAGACATCCCGGCCTCCCTTGCTTTACGCTCAATATCATATAACTTCTGAAATTCTTTCAAGGCATGTTCTGCATTTTCTTTGTCATTGTCCAATGCTTTCTCAAACATCCTTCTGGCATGTGCCATACAATGGAACAATGTTATGCCCTTGATGTTGGCAAACATATCATATACGTTATACCCGTCACATTGCAGGTATCCCTGAAAACCCTTCAGTATATCTGATGGCCCTTCGCTCCCGCGCCCGGGACGATAGTCGAACAGCACCTGTTTCCCGACAGGGTCATAATATACCCAGTAATACCCCCGGTGGATTTTACTTTTTTTATCCTTGTCGAGAACTTTTATGGGTGTCTCGTCTGCCATCAGGTAACCGGCTTGCAGTGTCCTCTTTTTATGCAGTTCGTATAAGATTTTAAGCTTGTTTACCCCTTGTTTTACCCAGTCTGACATTGTGGAAGAAGGAAAATTAAGGCCTTCTCTCTTAAATATCTGTATCTGGCGGTATAAAGGAAGGTGGTCAACATACTTGCTGACAACAAGGAAAGCGACAAGGCTTGCTCCGGCTATCCCTTTCTCTATCGCCCTGTATGGCAATTCTCCAATGGCAACACCCTCCCCTTCAGGTTTTGCGTATTTCGGGCGTACAATTTTGCGCACATGAAACTTTCCGGTGGTATATTCAAGAACCTCTGTCACCTCTTCCCCAATTTTTTTCATGCCTGAGGTATCTTCTTCAGGCTCAACAATCTCTTCCACCCTTGGTACATGTGCCGGTATAGGGAGGCGGCCCGGGTGCTTGCGGGCTGTTTCTTTTTTGACACGCTTAAACCTGACGACCTCCTCTTTTTCAGGGGCAGTTGCCTGCTCTTCACCAAGTCCCAGGTTTAACTGTTCCGGTGCGGACGAAGGCACAAAACGCTCGCTTTTGGTGCCATATATGAGGCGCTTCAGCTCTTTGAGCTCAAACTTCAAAAGTGCGATCTCGGACATCGCCTCCTCATATTTTTCTTTATAGTCTATACCTTCGGCAAGCATGTTGCAAAGATAAATAATATACCTATGTAGGTGGTATTAGGAAAAAAAGAATAAGTTTAAAGATTTCCAGGACTTTTATATCTTTTGCGGTGCCTGACCGACTCAAGGGAAATCCCTTGTAAGACCAGTTGCAATACCGAGGCGGATATTTCAGATTTGGTCACATTTTTGCAATGGACAGGTATTTCATAAGTCCCTCTTTCAAGGCGTTTGTGATACATACTGAAACCGTCGCCTTCCCATAAAAGGAGCTTGACATGGTTTCGGTTTCGGTTCAGGAAAATAAAAATGTCCCCGTTCATGGGGTTTTCGTTAAGTTTGCTCCTTACAATACCTGATAGGCTGTCAAACCCTTTCCGCATGTCGGTTTTGCCCGAATAGAGAAAGTACCTGCACTGGTGAGACAATGAAAGCATGGCTAGCTGACTAATTGTTTAACAAATGATGGATCTGCCATGCCGTGGAATATGACCTTGGCACCGGAAGGAAAGACAACTTCCATGTTGCCGGCCGCAGGGTTAATTTCATCAGGGCTGCTTACTTTCAGAGGGACAAATCCGGTACCGGGCTCCTCTGTTCTATATTTGCCGCACCAATAGATGAATTTTTGATAATTGATGTTCTGCCGAAGGCTAAATTCTTTTTTACTGATACCGCTTTGTTGCCAGAGCTGATAAAGCTCACGCATCTGGTCAGATACTTTTGTGTTTGTTGCCATTATTTTGCTGTTATAGTTTGTAATGCAAACTTATGGCGTTATTTTTTGGGAATAAAGATGTACTTGGCCGTAGGTATACGTTATACCTGACCATGATTATGGACTTATATGATAGGAAAATAATAGGATGGTCTATGTCCACTTCGATGCATGCATATGAAACAGTAGTGCCTGCATGGAGGATGGCACTGATAAACAGACCTGTTTTTCAAGAGCTGGTTTTTCATTCAGACAGAGGCGTGCAGTATGCATGCAAAGAGTTCAGGGATGAGCTTGGTAAGCTAAATGTTACTCAGAGCATGAGCAGAAAAGGGAATTGCTGGGACAATGCAGTGGCTGAAAGCTTCTTCAAAACCCTGAAATCTGAAACTGGTTACCGGAAATATGAATCAATAAAGCAGGCAAAAAAGGGATTGTTTGAATACATTGAGATATGGTACAACAGGACCAGAAGACATTCCTCTCTTGGATATCTTTCTCCTGAAGAATTTTATAATATTCATAGAAAAAGTGCTGCGTAAAAGAAGCATAAACCTCGAAATCCTCCTATGATTTTTCTTCTAAATCATAGGAGGATTTGAGGAGCCCTGCGGCAGGCATTAATTAATCAAAAAAAGGGTCCAGCAGGTGCGTGGCTATGCTGTGCCGTAGGTGGTGGAGGCTGGTCTCTTTTGCGATATCTGTCCTTTCGATTATCTGTTTCAATACCTTGTTATGGCCGCTCCCGCTCATCCTCCCCCCCCAGCTTGTTGAGGACAAAGGCTTCTGTGTCCTTTACGTTGGCCAGCGTGGCACGCTCGTTCAGGTAATAGCTTTCCAGTTCATTGCGCACCTTTTCCGGCATTGGCACGGCCCGCCGTTTTGCCCCTTTCCCTTCCCTTACATAAAGGATGTTTTTCTTGAAGTGCACGTCCTGGATGTTCAGCGACTCCCCTTCCTTGCGCCTTAGCCCGCAACTGTAAAAAAGGTGCAGCACCGCTTTCTCTTTCAGGTTTTCCGCTGCTTTGAAGAGCTGTCCGGTTCTTCCTGCGTGAGCGGTTCCCGTGGGTTGGCGCCGGGACTTTTGAACTTGAGCACGCTCATGGGGTTATGGGGGGATTGCCTTTGCTATCCGTAGCTTCCAGCCACGGGCTAACTATGACAGCTTTGTCATTTACCTATACGCAAACAATAAAGAACACCTCCTGCCTGTTTCTTTCCGCAAAAATGTTCCATACTTAACGGCTTGTGCTGTCTATTCAATTTTCTATCAGGAGGAAGGAATCTTTGCTAACCTTAGCTTCCTGCTACGGAACACTTGTATTAATTAAACATTACAATATGTAGATAGTACGTTTGGTAGTCACAGGCTACCTCTGCAAGTACGTCTTTGTTTGATAGTACAGTACTGTAGCTGCAAACTACAGTAAGCATTAAGGGGGAGTGCGTCTTTGTTTGGCAATACGGTACTGTAGCTACAAGCTACAGTGAGCATTAAGGGGGGGATTGCCTTATTCAATATAGATAATCTATCTCTATCTCAAGAATGCTTTCCATACCAGCATATGCAGATGCGCTAGAATAAACATAGTCCTCTGCTTTATAAACCAAACCGGCCCTAACAAGATTTTCATGAATGTAGTTTAGTTTCTGGTCAAAAAAATATGTTGACTCTAGCTCTACTGGATGGTTTTCATGTGTCCATACTTTATAGCTTTTATTTCTAGACGAAATTTTACCTTCTCTGCCAAATAGTTCAAGAAGCCAAGTGCGCCTGCTTTCGGAAACATCTTTAATATGTTCGATAATTTGTTTGCTAGTATAGGACTTAAACTCTCCAATAACCTTGCTCAATTTCCCTTCTTTTACCGAAACGATCATATGCACATGGTTGCTCATAATGACATAAGCATGGACATTAAGCCCTTTATTGATCTTTGCAAACCTTAAACTGTCTATTATAATATCTCGGTAATTTTGCCTAGAGAAAATATCTACCCACAAAACCACCTGTAGCGTAAGATAAAATATGCCCTCTTCGTTTCTGATTTTATAACCTGAACTAAGATCTATGTTTTTTATAGCCGCCATAAACAAGTAAAAAAATCCAATGCAATATGCAGATAAACAATAATATATAAAATATTTATATCTAAAAACTTGGTAGTACGTTTGGTAGCCGCAGGCTACCTTTGGAAGTGCGTATTTAATTGATATTACGTTTCTGTAGCTTCAAGCTACAGTGAGCGTAGGAGGTATTAAATCACCACTGCTATCCGTAGCTTCCAGCTACGGAACACCAGTATGTTATTGTCGAAATACCAAAAGTAGCTTACAGCTACACCAAAAAACATGAAACATGTACCTGCCAGGGCTAAATATGACAGCTTTGTCATTTACCTATACGCTAACAATAAAGAACACCTCCTGCCTGTTTCTTTCCGCAAAAACATTCCATACTCAACGGCTTCCACTTGGAGAAAAACTGACTGTAGCTCCTATACAGGACACCAGTTCAGAAATATGCAAAAGGAATCTTTGGAATGGTATGAGCTTATGCAGGAAAACAAAAGGCTTAAGTCTATATTGTTTGCTATTGCAAGGGTTTGGATAAGCATTTCGGGAATTGTGCTTCCGGTATTGAAAAAGCATCACGGGGAGATGTTGATCAATGAAGTTCAAGGCCTCCTGAAAATACTGCCCGCTAATCTTTCACTGAATATTTTCAGGTTATCCTATGCTGCTTTTAGTTACAGGATTGCAAAACTTAAACTTTCCTGTCTCAGTCAGCCGTTCAGCCTTTGCCTTAGAAGGCACCCTTTACAGCTTTCAGGCAAAGAGGTCAATGTAATGAAAGGTCTTTTGTCTAGCTTTCCCTGCTGGCCGGTGTCTTCTGTTGCGCATTATGCAAGGAGAAACTCTATGCTGTTTGCTTCTTTGAGCACATGGTACAAATACGCTAACCTTTTAGGGCTGAAAAGGGTATTCAAAAGGTCTCCTGAAAAGTTGAAGGGAGTTGTTTCGAGCAGGCCTAACCAGTTCCTGCATGTCGTACTACTTTTTATACGCTCCGAGATGGCTTGAAGCGTGCTATAGTTTTTGTTTCTGATAATTTTTCAAGAAATATCCTGGGGTGGAGTGTTGGTGAAAGGTGCTGTGCTGAAAATGTTAAAAATGCACTTGCCATGGCAATACAGTCTATAAAGTTCCATTACTCTGATTTTGTCTGTGCCACGCTTGTTGCGGACGGAGGAAGCGAAAACCATGCGGTAACAATTTCGCAATTGCTTGAAACTACTCCGAATCCTGAAATCACCAAAGTGGTTGCCCTGAAGGATATTGCTTTTTCTAATTCTCCTGTGGAGGCGGTGAACAAGGTCATGAAGCGATATCTGAGATATTATGAGCCTGATTCGGGTGAAAGGCTTTATGAATGTCTTTCTCTTGCGGTAGAGGATTATTGTTCTGTCAGGCCGCATGTTTCTCTTGGTGGACGTACGCCTTTGGAAGCTTATACTGATGTTTTTCCAGGTCTGGATTTTACTGAGCAAGCAAGGAGGGCGAGGGAGGTAAGGGTTAATTTTAACAAAAGTAATGGGTGTGGGAGGTGTTGATGTCTGGTAGTACGTTTGGTAGCCGCAGGCTACCTTTGGCAGTACGGCTTTGTTTGATAGTACGTTGCTGTAGCTGCAAGCTACAGTGAGCGTTTAAGGGGCGAGTAAATGGTAGTTATATGGATTTAAGCTAGTATACTCAAGATAGGATAACATTAAGGTTTATAGTATGGGTATTAATAGGTATATAGTACGTTGGGGTAGCTGCAAGCTACCTTTGGCAATACGGCTTATTTGATAGTACGGTGCTGTAGCTGCAAGCTACAGTGAGCATTAAAGGTTAAAAGGAGAAACAGTGTACGTAAATACCTGTTTCTCTTTAATTTTGACCCGAAACTTCGCTGTAACGAAGGTTGGTTTGTGAAATTATTGTGGGATTAGCGCGGCTATTATACAAAAATATGAGCAATAGGTAAAACTACTGAAAAAACAAAAGATAATATCAAAAAAAGAACTGTGATTCTGAAATTATAAGCAAGTTTTCTGAGCTTAAAATCTTCATTATGTTTAACTTCTTTCTGCCAAAATAAAGGGTATAAAGAAACAAGCTGATTCCCATCAAAGTCTTTTGCAAAATATGATTTATGTTTCATGTATATATTAGGATGATTAGACCTTATATACTTTGAAGCTTCAACACCTAAAATGTAATGTAATATTAAAAATACAGGGAACGTAAACAAACCAAAATAAAACCCTAGTCTTTCAATTACAATACTTAACACGAACACAACAAGCCAGTATAATCCAAAAGTTTTTAGTATGTTTATTCTTTGCAGAAAACTTATCTTATTCGACTTCATCAACAATTTCTTTCAATGCTTCATAATTTTCTTTCACTTCATTTAATTCACCCTGAGCAACTTCTAATTCTTTTTCTAATTTAGCCACATATCCCTTCTGCCTCTTAGCAATACTATCCCAAGCTTCAAGAGTATAAGGATTTGCAGATCCTTCAGGCATTTTTTCCCATTTTGAAAGAAGATCCTTTTGATGAGTCAAATCTTCGGTCATTTTTTGCACTTTTTTCTCCAAAGGCTGAATCATACTATTTTCAATATTGACTAAAGCCTCATTTAGTTCAGACTTAAACTTTGACAAAACTGCCTTATCAGTAACAGGATGCAATTTTGTCTCAGTTTTATAAGCAGAGACACTAGCAGGAAAAACAAAAGCTCCAATACCCACTTGGAAATTCATTCCATCATGTTCCCCAGATTTAACATAACCAGCTGAAACATCTGCTCCCATAAACGTTGTATTACCACTTACAGAATACCCAGTTCCTGCAGCATCAAGAGGATCTTCCATATATGGAAATACAGTAAATGAAAGGGTAGACGAAATAGATATATTAGATTCCACTCCATAGCCATATGACCCATAAGCCCAAACACCTTTAGAACTAGCCACAATACCACCTTCAGAAAAACCACTGATTAAAAAACTCATGGTATTGTTTTTCCCCACTTGAACAACTTCTAAACCTTCCCACTCAACACCATCTATTACTCTATTTTCACTAAAAGCATAAGGAGAGTTATAAGCAAAGTCTGCAACTAATGGGTAAACAGCAGAAAGTATATTAAACTTTAAATCCTGTTTATCCTATAATCCTGAAAATCCCGGTTCAGACAAAAAAAACCGAAAAGCCTCGCCAAAAGACCTTCCGGTTTCTCATTTTCTTTTTCTCAACTCACCTTACGCATGCTACAAGCTTGCAATGTTTTAGGTCTAAGATACGCTATCGCTAATCTTAGACCAGAGGGGGGGGGGAAGTAATTAGGCTCCATTGGAAGTAAGATAAATATACTTTTTCATCTTATGCTTCAATTTTTGACCTACCCACTTTTCACTTATTTTACTTTTAAAAACAATTTTCAAATCTTCTACTAAGATATTAGCTGTAAGAAGAAATTCTATAGATAAGTTACTCCAATAATCTGATTCCATATTAAATGCAGTAATCGTCATTCCTTTAATAGGAAAGACTTGATCAAAATAACTTTCATTGATTTTATACTCCTGCATTTTATTATCAATAATACTTTTAAGGGTGAAATGGGGTATTTCTAATGTCTTTAATAACCCAATAAAATTATTTGAGTCCCAGAAAACTATTAATATATCAGACTCTTCAATTAACACCCACCCATCTTGACTTATCCCAAACTCATAACCTTTAGGAGGATATGTAAATATACGCAAATAATTTTTAAGTTTTTGACTTAAAGTCACCCCATTACTCTCTATTATATTTTGCAACCCTTCCATAATCTTAAAAACTAGGACCTTGAGTATGAACAACTGATTGTCCAGTTTGGTTTTCCAAAAATTGTTGAAACTGCTTACGAACTTCAGGTGTCCAATTTCTGTAAAAATGACCAGATGCTTCATTTGTTATTATACGACCATCTGATCCTCTTTTAAACAATCCGCCTACAACTTGATTGTTAGCGCCTATAGACTTAGCTAAATTCTGATGAGGAGACAATCCTGCTACAGGAGCTTTAGGGCTACCCACTACAAAAGTATTTGTATGAGGATCAAAAACAAATTCTATTGCCTTACTTGGGTTATAGTTTTTGAATTGAGCTACAGATTTAACTTGGGGACTCACCTCCAGTACTCCAGCTACAGGACCAGAACCTGTTCTGTAAGGCCCAGGCTTTAGCGCACTATTTGGTGATTTAATTACAAAATATTCCCCTAAGAATAAAGATCCTAGAAACAAAGCATTTTCAGTAATAAATGCTGTTTTGTCTGCAGTTGATCCAGAAGAAAAAACCTCCTTACCTTTATAAGAAGTATATGCTCCATAAGAAATCAAACCTATTAGAGCTTCTCGATCCCCTTCAAAAGCTCTAGAAAATTGATTATAAATATTATTCCCTATCTGTGCAACTGTGAGATTGCTAGCAACTCCTTTTATAAAATTAAGAGAGCCTCGTTTAAGACCATCAACTACGCCAGAATCATCTGTATTTTGCTCTTTACTATCATTATCAGAACCATCATTATCAGAACCATCACTATCAGAATTATCACCATTATCATTTATTCTTTCATCATCAGGCCCTTCAGAAGACGCTCCACTTGGATCTTTATAATAAATAGGGTTATTGTCAAACGCAGCGTAAGCTGATTGATACTCATGGAAAATCGGGTCAGTACTGACCCATCTTGCTATACGGGCGTCATATTGCCTTTCAAAGGTAGTATAGCTGTTCCCGGATCCAGATATCTCATCATCCTTCTCCATTCCATTGAAGCCATACCTATAACACCCTCCCCAATTCACCCACAACACAAACCTCCCCAACTTACATCACCTGAAACTCAATTCTTCTGTTAAGCCTACGGTTTTCTTCTGTATCATTAGGAGCCACTGGTTTACTTTGACCGTAGCCTTTGTATGACAACCGAGATGAATCTATACCTTTTAATTCAATATAGTCATAAACCGATTTTGCCCTATTGAGTGAAAGTTCCTGGTTTGCTTTTTCATTTCCGGTATTATCGGTATGTCCCCCAAACTCTATCTTTACGTCTGGATTCCCCTCCATAAACCTGACAATTTTGTCCAGCTCGGTTTTTGACTTTTCTTCTAGCTTATAGGAGTTAACTTCAAAGTAAATATTCTTTAAGACAGTAGCATTACCGGCTTTGATAGGGAACAAGCCTACATCAAGGTTGACAGGATCAAATGTCTCTTCGGTGTTATAGTCAAAAGTTCCTGAGTAAAACAAGTATCCGTTTTTCTGAACATAAAGCCCATACTCTCTACCTTCTGTCAAAACAATCATATACGCCCCATTGTCCGGGTCTGAACTTACCGACTGAATGGTTTTACCACTTTCCAGGTCTATGAGCTCTACAGTAGCCCCGAGTGGATCACTGGTTACTGCATCCGATACCTTACCTTTGGCATAGGTGGTTTTCTGCTTTTCTTTAAGCGCTTCGGGAATATCGAATTTGTACAAAAAAGACTGGTTAGCTTTGCCCTCTTCGGCTTTATAGGTAGAATAATACCCTTTTTCTCCATCAGCGGTAATAAAAATAGTGTTATCGTTGAGGTGGGTATTAATAGGATAACCGATATTTTCTGGCTCGCCCCACTGTTCATCTTCAAGACGGGACACAAAAATATCAAATCCACCCATTCCAGGATGGGTATCAGAGGCAAAATACAAAGAGTTACCACCAGCATGAATGAAAGGTGTCACTTCCCTACCGGATGTATTAATCGGCTCCCCTAGGTTTACAGCCTCCGTCCATTCGCCATCTTCATCCAAATAGCTCACCCAGATATCTTCTTTGCCCTTGCCACCAGGTCTATCAGAAGAGAAAAATAGTTTTCGTCCATCGGCAGAAAGCGCAGGTTCTGAATCCCATGAGGAAGAGTTAATAGCTGGCCCCATATTCGCAGGCTTCGTCCACTGGTTACCAGAACGGAAAGACACATACAAATCACAACTCCCATAACTGTCTTGCCTGTTGCATGAAGCAAAAACCAACACCCTTCCGTCGGCAGACATGGTGCAAGCCCCTTCGTTTTGGCGGGTGTTAATCACGGGAGAAATAGGTTCAGGAGCAGACCAGCCGTTATCTTTCCTATGGGAAATCATTATATCTTCATCGTCTGTCGGCCTTACACCATCACGTTTGGTAAACACAAGGGTTTGATTATCCGCAGTCAATACAGGAAAAGCATGTATCTGAAACTGGTTAATGATTTTTGGGAGCCGTTCAGGATTTACCTGCAAAGGGTTCTTTTTGGCCTCAATACCAAACTCAGCCTGTTCGGCCATTTTACGTGCGGCGTCAGACCCTTTACCTGAAGGTCGGTGCTTTAGCATTTTCTGCAGATACACCAGTGCATTGTCATAGTCCCCGTCTTTGAAATAATATTCGCCCACTATTTGATAAGCTGCCGCAAGTTCTTTGTGGTCTGGCTTAAGTTCTACAGCTTTCAGGAAGTTCTTCCTTGCTTCCTTGTCATTTCTTAAAAGTTTATAAGAGCTGCCTAAGCGAAGGTAAGCTTCTGTAAACTCAGGGTCTTTTTTTACAGCCTTTTTTAGGGCATCTATTGCACTGTCAAAATCTCGTTGTTTGATCAGTTCGTCTGCTTTTTGGTAAAGCTTTTTCGCTTTTTTATTGGTGGTACTCAGGGAGCGTTCCTGTGCAGAAACGGCAAAAACCGTCAAAAAAAATAAAACAAAAGCAAAATATCTCATATACACTTGTTAATGATCGATCAGTAAATAAACTTTTAATAGTTAAGAATATTGCCACCCGATCACCAAAAGCCCTTATATGAACCCTTGGTGCGGGATTAGGGAATATCCATGTATTTATGGGCCTGAAGAGAAATGTGCCACCTAGGGTGGGTTTTGACATAGTCTACAATAAGTGGCAGCATTTCGGCTTGTTTGCCCCACTCTGGCTGTAGAAACAGCCTGCACCGTGGCGATACCTGGGCTGCATGCTGTTCAGCCCATTCCAGGTCTGACTTGTGGAAAATAACCACTTTTAATTCGTGGGCAAGTCTATAAATCTCAGGGTTTGGCTCCTTAAACTTTTTTGGTGAAAAACACACCCAGTCCCAAATACCAGTTACCGAACAAACTCCGGAGGTTTCGATATGCACCTTAAAACCTTTTAAATGAAAGGCCTTTGTAAGAGCAGAGAGGTTATACATAAGTGGTTCCCCTCCAGTAACGACCACTGTACGGGAAGGAAACTTTAACGCTCTTTCCAACAACACATTTACATCTATAGCGGGATATTTATCTTTATCCCAAGAATCTTTAACATCGCACCAGTGACAGCCCACATCGCAGCCTGCTAAACGGATAAAATAAGCCGCTTTTCCCTGATGGAAACCTTCGCCCTGAATGGTATAAAAGTCTTCCATTACTGGCAAGGCTTCTCCGGTATGTACTTTTTCGTCACTCACGATTGGTATAAATTATAATTATTGCAGAGGCAACAACAGAACCTTAGTTATTGATATATTTCTCCTTTGGCTGAATTAAAGGTATTTATAAGCAAACCAGCAATAGTCATAGGCCCTACCCCGCCAGGCACTGGAGTTATATAACTACATTTTGGTGCTACTTTTTCAAAATCAACATCTCCTTTTAAAGCAAAACCTGATTTTTTGGTTTGGTCCTCAACCCTGGTTATACCTACATCTATAACGACCGCACCGTCTTTTACCATATCTTCGGTTATCAAACCTGGCAAACCAACCGCAACAATCAGGATATCCGCCAGTTTGGTATATGCGCTTAAGTTTTCTGTAAACTTATGGCACAATGTAACGGTACAGTTGCCTGGATTTCTGTCGGCCCCCATCAAAATAGACATTGGAGACCCCACAATATTGCTTCTTCCCACCACCACACAGTGTTTACCGAAAGTTTCGATATTATAACGCTCCAAAAGTTTTAATATGCCAAAAGGCGTAGCAGAAATATGCGCCGGAAGGTTTTTGTTCATCCTACCAATATTAACAGGGTGAAAGCCATCCACATCTTTCTCTGGACTGATCCTTTCGGTTACTTTTTGTACAGATATATGATCGGGCAGGGGGAGCTGTACGATAAGCCCATCTACATCAGGGTCATTGTTAATTTCATCAATTTTCTCCAACAATGCTTCCTCGCTGACATTACTCTCCATTCTTACCAATGTGCTTTTGAAGCCCACGGTTTCACAGCATTTAACCTTATTTGCCACGTATGTTTCACTGGCACCATTATTTCCTACGAGAATAGCAGCCAAATGAGGTGTTTTTCCACCGCCTTTGACATAAGCTTCTACTTCTACGGCAATTTCTTTCCTGATTTCTTGCGATAGTTTCTTACCGTCAAGCAATTGTGCTGTCTGCAAACTGGACATTTATCTATTATGTATTATTAAAGTTACGATCCAAAGCCGAACTGCGACCATCTGGGTGCATTCTATAACCTTACCTATTGGCACTTATTCTAGCTTCAACACTGCCATAAAAGCTTCTTGAGGAATCTCTACGTTTCCAACCTGGCGCATACGCTTTTTCCCTTTTTTCTGCTTTTCCAGAAGTTTCCTTTTACGGGAAATATCCCCTCCATAACATTTGGCAATCACGTTTTTCCGTAATGCCTTAACCGTTTCGCGCGCCACCACTTTTGTACCAATGGCAGCCTGTATAGCTATTTCAAACTGCTGTCTTGGTAGCAGTTCTTTAAGTTTTTCACAAAGTTTTTTACCCCATTCATACGCCTTGTCGCGGTGAACAATCGCAGATAAAGCATCCACTTTCTCTCCGTTCAGCATGATGTCAAGCTTTACCATGGTAGAAGCTTTGAACCCTTTAAGTTCATAATCAAGAGAAGCATACCCACGAGAGATGGTTTTAAGCTTATCAAAGAAGTCAAAAACCATTTCCGCTAAAGGAAGCTCAAAAGTAAGCTCAACCCTATCAGCCGTCAGGTAGACTTGATTTTGGAGCATTCCACGTTTATCCATACACAGCGCAATTACAGCTCCTACATATTCAGATTTTGTAATTATCTGCGCCCTAATATACGGTTCCTCGATATGGTCAACATAATTAGGTTCAGGCATATCAGAAGGCGCATTTATCTTATTGATTTCCCCGCTTTTCATATGAGCGTGAAACTGTACGGAAGGTACAGTAGTAATCACAGTCATATCAAACTCACGCTCTAGCCTTTCCTGCACAATTTCCATATGCAGCATCCCTAAAAACCCGCACCTAAAGCCAAAGCCTAGCGCAGCAGATGTTTCTGGCTCCCAGATCAAAGACGCATCATTAAGCTGAAGTTTTTCCATGGCTTCGCGCAGGTCTTCAAACTCACTGGTTTCTACTGGATAGATACCGGCAAAAACCATAGGTTTAACCTCCGAGAACCCTTTGATCATTGGGGCTGGATTAGAAACATGGGTTATGGTATCACCTACTTTAACCTCTTTTGCCTGTTTAATACCCGATATAATATAACCTACATTGCCCGCTTCTAGTACATTTTTGGGCTCTTTGTCCAGTTTAAGTATACCAATTTCATCAGCATCATAAGTTTTATTGGTGCTGACAAATTTCACTTTATCACCTTTTTTTAATGTACCGTTAAAAATACGGAACATTACTTCTATACCACGGAAAGAGTTAAACTCAGAGTCAAAAATAAGCGCCTGTAAAGGTGCAGAAGGATCGCCTTTAGGTGAAGGTACCCGCTCTACAATAGCATTTAAAATATCCTCAACCCCTATCCCCTCTTTGCCACTGGCGTGGATAATACTATCCCTGTCACAACCGATCAGGTCTACAATTTCATCTTTCACCTCTTCAGGCATGGCACCTGGCAGGTCAATTTTATTTAAAACAGGAATAATTTCAAGGTCATGTTCTATAGCCAGGTACAAATTAGATATGGTTTGCGCCTCTATACCTTGAGAAGCATCCACAATCAACAATGCACCTTCGCATGCTTTAATAGATCTGGAAACTTCATAAGAAAAGTCCACGTGTCCAGGTGTATCGATAAGGTTGAAAGTATACATTTCGCCCTTATATAAATAATCCATCTGGATGGCGTGGCTTTTAATGGTAATCCCCCTTTCACGTTCCAAATCCATGTTGTCCAGTAACTGATTCTGCATTTGTCTTTCAGTAACAGTCTGGGTAAATTCCAATAACCTATCGGCAAGTGTGCTTTTACCGTGGTCTATGTGAGCTATTATGCAAAAATTTCTAATGTTTTTCATTCTGAGCGTAAAGAAATACAAATTTAGAAAATTCAAATACTAAAAAAATAATTCATCAGTTATTAATTCATACATTTGAAATTTCCGTATATGTCTCTATAAATTAAATATATGATTGGTCTTATATGCTAAAAAGGCTTAAAAATATTAAAGCTTTTGTTGATGCGGTTCGCTACTCCTTTCCTTTTCAGTTACTTCTGAACCATTTCAAGAAGAATCAGATCTTTTTACTGATCTGGCTGCTCCTCTTTGCCTTTATTACACAAAATGCCGGAAATATGTTCGGCATTCCCTATTTATTCCTGGACCCTGAATATATGTACAAAACCTCCGCACGTGGTTTTTTTATTCTGGGTATAGCCTTGGGCATATTTATAATGTCTTTCCATATTACCACCTACATCCTTGACAGTTATAGATTTAGCTTTCTCGGCACAGTACCAAGGCCATTTACCAAATTCTGCATTAACAATAGTATAATACCTTTAGTCTTTATAATAGTTTACCTGATCTCAATCATTCAGTTTCAGCTGAGCAATGGTTTTCAACCTCCGTTTGTTATTATACTAGAAGTACTTTCCTTGCTGTTCGGTATACTCATTACTGTGCTGATCATGTTTTCATACTTCTGGTCTACCAACAAAGACATCTTCAAACTACTAGCCGGTAACCTCAACACAAAACTTAAGCAAAATACCATTACTAGGGTAAATGTACTGAGAAAATACCGCAATGCTAAAAAAGACAAGTATTTTGTTACAAGTTACCTCTCTTCACCTATCAGCATAGCAAAAGTACCAGAATATAATAGTTTTGACAAACAATTGCTTTTCAAAGTATTTGACCAAAACCACCTGAACGCTGTCATTGTCGAAATATTTATAATTGTACTGGTGATTGTGCTGGGCATGTTCCGGGACATTGCTTTTTTCCAAATACCTGCCGGCGCTAGTGCCATCTTGTTCCTGGCCATTTTGATCATGATTACCGGTGCCTTTTCTTTTTGGTTGCGTGGGTGGGCCATCAGCACCATCATCCTAATGCTTATCACCATAAATTTTTTGGTCAAGAATGAAATAATCACTACCCATTACCAAGCTTTTGGCATCAACTATCAACAGCCTCCGGTCGATTATAATCTAGAAAAGCTCCAAGAAATCACAAACCCCATCACCTATCAGGAAGACTATAATGAAACCATTAAAATTCTGGAAAATTGGAGAAAGAAATTTCCGGAAAATGAGTTACCAAAAATGGTTTTGCTTTGCACCAGTGGCGGTGGACAAAGAGCCGCGGTGTGGACTACCAGAACCTTGCAACATGTAGACAGCACTTTAAACGGATCTCTGTTCAAACATAGCGCCCTTATTACAGGTGCTTCTGGGGGTTTAATCGGAGCTAGTTATTTTAGAGAGCTTTACCTAAGAAAACAACAAGGTGAAAACATTAATATCTATAGCGAAAAATACCTTGACAACATATCACGCGATGTCCTTAACCCGATTATATTTAGCATGGTTGTCAATGATTTCTTTATCCGGTTTCAAAGGTTCAGTGATGGGAAATACACCTATATCAAAGACCGGGGCTATGCTTTTGAACACCAGGTGCACACCAACACCCAATTTAAAATGGACAAACGTCTGAGAGACTATAAAGAACCAGAGCAACAAGCTACTATTCCTATGCTGATTATGTCTCCTACCGTAATCAATGACGGAAGGAAACTATATATATCTCCCCAAAACATCTCTTATATGTCTACGGCATCTACTGTTTCTGAAAAACAGAACCTGAATGCCAAAATAAAAGGGATTGAGTTTAGGAGAATGTTTGATGATCATGATGCCGATAATCTTCATTTCATGAGCGGATTGCGCATGAGCGCTACATTCCCTTACATTACTCCAAACGTGGAACTGCCAAGCAAACCTGCCATGGAGATCATGGACGCGGGCATTTCTGACAACTTTGGTATTCATGATGCAGTCAGGTTTCTCTATGTTTTCAGGGAGTGGATCAAAGAAAATACCAGTGGGGTTGTAGTCGTTTCTATTAGAGATTGTGAAAAAGATGTACCTATAGAAAAAAGAAAAAAGCCTTCCATTTTCACCAAATGGATGGCACCTATAGGAAGTATTTACAATAATTGGGATTATTTACAAGACTTTAACAATGACAATTTGTTGGAGTATGCACACTCATGGTTTGGTGCAGATTTAAATGTGGTTGAATTTGAATATATACCTAAGCCCAAATTATGGGGAAAACTAACCGAGAAAAAAATTAACCCAGACGAAGTAGAGGCTCATGGCGACAAAGCAGCACTTAGTTGGCACCTGACCACCAGAGAAAAAGAAAGTTTAACCAGAACTATTCATGAAGGGAATAATCAGGCGGCACTTTCCAAGCTCAAAATTCTGCTAAAATCAAGGTAAAATCATATATTTACCTTTTAGAAGCACATTCTATTTGTAATTAGCGTGAAAAAGCACCTGTATTTATATATTTTACATTTATCTTTCTTCCTACTGCTAATTACTCCTTGTTTTTCCCAAACAGAAGGCTTCTATAAATTTTCAGGACAAGTCACCGACGACTCCACACACCTAGGCTTTCCATTTGTTCTAGTAGAAGTAAATCAGGGGGAGAAATATCAATTTTCGGACATAGAGGGAAGGTTTGAGATAACGTCCCCCTCACCTATTCATAAACTGAAATTTATTCATCCTGGCGCAAAGCAGCATGTTGCCTTAAGCACGGACACCTTAACAGACAGTATTAACTTAGTCTTGCAGAAAGTCCGGTTCCCAGATAACCTTACTTCCACACCAGACGATGCACGAAAACTTATTGAAAAGGTATTAAAAAACAGAAAGCGCAATAACCCTGCGAAGCAAACTTGGGAGTCTTCGATTTATTCCAAGTATACAGTATCGGCTACCGATATACCTGCACCGCCGGACAGTAGTATTCTCAATAAAATTATATCTTTTTTTTCCATACCACTCAGAGGAAGAAAAAAAGAAAGCCTATTTTTGGTAGAATCTGCAAGCAAGAAAAAGCACTTAAACCGGCAAAACCAATTTGAAAAAATTACTGGAGCAAAGTCCACTGGGCTAGATGTGCCTATGCTGTACTCCTACGTCATCCCTTTACAATACACAACGGTCTATGACAAATTTATCAATATAGGATCTGACGAATATATCAGCCCATTAACAGGAAATCCATTCAGAAGGTATGCTTTTGAAATACTTTACACATTAAAACAGAACGATGACACCACCTATATTGTCAGGTTCAACCCACTGCCGAGAAAAAGCATCCAAGAGGTGAAGGGGTTCCTTTATATATCGGCAGCAGACTACTCTATTAAATACTTTTTGGCCACAGATGCTATAGAGGGCGCTTTATACCTGGAGCTGGCCCAGCAATATAAAAAAGTGGACAAGATTACAGTCCCTGACGTTACCGTTACCACGGCCATTTTAAAACAAAATAGAAGGCCTTCCCCCATGCTCTTAACAGTGCAGGGCAAAACATGGTACGATACCAAAGTACCGGAAGTAAGGTTTAAGAAAAGAGATTTTACTGAAGTTGTTCGGGCATATGAACCAGGCGTAACCAAACAACCAGAAGAGTTTTGGGAAAAACACCGTAGGGAGCCTTTGACACACGAAGAGCAAGAAGCTTATAAAGCCTATGACTCTTTGGGCAGGGACAAGAAAATCCAAACACTCCTTCGCTTGGGCGAAAGGATTCATTTTGGTTATGTACCATTGGGCAAAGTCAATTTTGACCTTAACAGGTTTATCAATTATAACGAAGCTGAAGGCACTAGACTTGGGTTAGGCTTTCATACAAACGAACATTTTTCCAGAAACTACTTCCTCCGCATGCATGGTGGCTACGGCCTTAGGGATGGAAGGTTTAAGTATGGAATAGATGGTTCGTATTTCTTAAATGGCAATCCAGATAACCACGTCAGTTTTATGTACGGTAGGGATTTGACAGAAGCCGGTGCAGTAGAGTTTCCTTACGACCTGCCACAGTATAATAGCGAAAGGTTGAGAAACATGCAGCTTGAAATTATGGACATGAGCAGAACTGTACAGTTTGCCGTCGGAAGGAGTTTGTTTAGGAACATGCAAGGGCAAGTAGCTTTGTCCCAAACAAGGGCACAACCCGTTTATGACTATGCCTTTCGCGACCATGAAGGGACATTTAACTTTACCGAGCTAAAAGCTGGTTTCCGCTTTGCTCCCGGGGCACAGTACTTCCGTGTTTCAGGACAAAAAATACCTGCCGGCTCGGAGTACCCTGTTTTTTGGTTTTTATACACCAGAGGGATAGACAACTTTTTGAACGGAGAATATGGTTTTTCGAAATATGATGTAAAAATCCAACAAACCTTTAGAACAGCCCGCTTCGGAACCACAGGCATACAATTACTAGGGGGAATTACTGTAGGAGATGCCCCTTACTCCCGGCTATGGAATGGTCGTGGTGCGCTAAAGGTACCTTCTATTGTCATTCACAATAGTTTTGAGACCATGCGGTATAACGAGTTCCTATCTGACCGGTTTGTGGCCTTATTCCTTTCGCACAACTTTGGAAAGATATTTTCTAATGACCCAAACTTCAGACCGGAACTGGTACTTTCGCACAACATGGGTATTGGCTGGTTAAGAACCCCTGAAGACCATTCAGGCATTGACTTTAAAACCATGGAAAAAGGCTATCTTGAATCAGGGTTCTTTTTGAACAAACTCATCGTGGCCAACATTGCAGGAGCTAAGGCAGGCTTAGGTTTTGGTATGTTTTTCCGTTATGGACCTTATGCAAACCGTCATTTACAAAACAATATGTTCTTTAAAATGGCTTTGTTGCTTTACGTTTAACCTAATTATACGGTTAATTCCGCCATGAGGAGCAAAATAATCAGCACTTTGTATCGAAAAACATTGTGCACGAAGCGCGACTGACTTGAACTTATTTTGCTGCGTAACAGAAAGCTCTATTGCATGTTTCAGGTTACACTTTTATTTAGGGCGCGCTGAAAAACGCCCAAAACATTGATCTGTTGATATTTGTATAAGAATTAGGAGGTATAGGTGCAAGGTTTTTTCGGTTATTTCTTATTTTTCCGTGCACATTAAAGTGAGAAACTTTTAATCCAATACTTTTTTGGGCTAGCCACAAGCGCACAATCTACTTTATGGCCTTACATTCGAAGTATTCCAATACGTCTTCATGTAAGGCCATGCGTATCTTGCACACTTGTGACTTTTTCAGCAGTCCCTATTTAAAAAGCAAAAACTCAACTTCCTGCCCTTTTATATCTTCCCTAATAATTAGATCTCCTTCGAAAGACTTTCTATATACTACTTTATTCTTTCTTACATAAGAGTTGTCTAACTGTTCCACAAACTGTCCTGCATGCGTCTTTTCGCTAGGGTTAAATGAAAAAAATTGCTCATTGAAAAGGGAGTTTTTTGTACTAGAGGTATAATAGTTTTTCACTTCCCCTTTTTCATCAAGAATAATGTTGTGCGCTTCATTTTTATACCAAAGCCTAAAAACTATTTGGTGGTCTAGCACATCCAAAAATGTACCTCGCTGGAAAGGAGTGGCCATAATGCGGAAAAAGCTATCGTCAATCACCTCTTCCGGCATTTGAAATTGCTTATTAAACACCAAGTTTCCATTCATATCAAACTTACTTACAAAAAAACCCTCATGAATATTGCCGACAGCCCTATAGCGGTTAGGTCCATACAAGCCATAAATGTATAAAGCATTTTTATCTGGATATAACTTTAGTCCTCCATATGCACCATTTTCATGAATGACGTGAACGTTGTTAATATGCTGGTCTACATCGTCATCTTTTTCTCCGTTGGAAGTCCCTGTCAAAAATGTACGAAAGTCGTTACTATTTACAATAGCCCCACCAGCTAAGTCCTTAAGATTATGCGAAGGCATTAAAAAATCACTTTTCAACGGCACCTCTATGTTTTGTTCACCTAATAAGGTACCATCTTGTGAAACCTTGGCAAAATTAAAATGACAGCGTTCTGCTATGTGTTTTGACAAAAAGTATAATGTATCTTTTGAATTCCCTGCCAGTTCCCAGAAGGATGCATTTTCAGGATCCTCAAGTTTTGGAAGTTGGGCATTAAATGCCCCAAAACTAAAACCATTATGGGCATAGCGGTTTATAATGATTTTTTCTTCGCCCCTCTTCTTTTTACGATGCTGTAAATCTTTTTCTGTAGCAATAAGATACAAAAAGTCATTGTCACAATAGATAGTTTGCAAGTAACCTTTGGGCAAATCATCTAAAAGATGTTCTTGCAGCTCTCCTTTATCATTGATTTGTGCCAGCCTAACAATGCTTTTTTCATTAAAAGGTTGATGGCCTGAGATTGTCAATAAATAAACCATTTCGCCATCTTTTGAGGAAACAAGGTATTCCTCATATTTACCTTTTTGACGGTAAGGAGACAAACGCACCTGCCATTTCTCTTGAAGCCCTCCCTCCATATATGTGATACGTATATTCCTATCTTTTAAAAAGTCAAGATCCCGACCTGTCTTCAAAATTATATCTCCAGAACCCAAGTAGGAGACATCCAAGAGCTTGCTTTTCTTATCTAATGGTATACTATGTGTTACCTGGGCATAAACAGCATTACTAAAAAAAATTAAACCCAGAAATAACAGTTGAACAAATTTCATATATAAATCTAATGTTAAAGCACCCCAATTACTCATTAGGGATTTCCAAACTTGCCTTTTAAACATCTAAGACACTAGCACAATCAAAAATAAGAAACGTCTATATCCTCAAAACTGATGTGTCTTCGTTTACTTATTACAAAGTTAATAAACAAAAAGAATCTTTATTGCTTCTGCTCCAAACTTGGCATGCTTTTTAGTATATTGTAAGTAGTGGTCAACAAAAATAAGTTTATAAATGAAATCATTACCATGGGTGATTATACTGATATGCCTTTGCCCATTCCGAATACTTGCTCAAAACCAACCGCGTCCTACCTCCTATGGACAATGGTTTATGTATTTTGGTGATAATAAAATCAATGACAGATGGGGCATTCACTCAGAAGCACAGTTTCGAAATTACCCGCTTACTAACACATTACAACAAACATTGATTAGGCCTGGCGTAAATTTTTATGCCACGCCTAACCTCATGCTTACGGCCGGTTATGCATTTTTGCACACCCACCCAGGTTTAAACGTAACTACAGCAACTTCAGTGACAGAAAACAGGCTATGGCAGCAGCTGGTCCTTCGTCAGAAACCTTGGATCCTCTCGGTAGAACACAGGTACAGGTTTGAGCAAAGGTTTATGAATAATCATGACACCAAATTAACAAATTACTCAAAACGCATACGATACCGTGTAAATGCGCTTCTACCCTTATACCACTTTGTGCCAAAATTAAACCACATATTTATTAACGGCTATAATGAGCTATTTGTAAATGTAGGGAAAGAACAGTCAGGAGGAGTTATAGACAGAAACAGGCTATATTTTGCTGCGGGATATCAGTTTAATCCAAAAGTCAATTTTCAAGTAGGATATTTAAAACAAGTAATTAAAATTCCGGGCAAAACCACTCCTGACATCAGCCATAATTTACAAGTCGGAATATTCTACAACACTGAACTTATTAAAACAAAAAAAATGCAACCATAGAGAGCGTATATAATTTCATTGTTCTCCCTATGTCTTCGAAGCATGATAAACATACTCGTTAACTAGGCCTACTGAAAAAGCCACAAATGTGCCAGATACATACTGGAACGGCTAACCCTTCAAACCGTCTTGGCAATTTTAAGTGTGCCTAGTTAATAAGGAAGTTTAACTATCCGGTCTGTCTTTTTTCCACTTTTGTTATAAAAAGTAATAAGGTACACCCCAGCTTTTAAAGCTTCTCCATAGGAGCTTCTACTTTCAGTATTTCCACTAAAAAGTGTTACACCTGCTATATCAGACACTATAAACTCAAAATGCTCTCTACCACGAGTTTTGATTTGGAATGCATTGGCAAAGGGGTTTGGGAAAACTTCAGGAAAGACTACATCGGAATTGCCTATAAAAATTATTTTACTCTCCTCGGTACTACCATCGTAATCTTCTGAAATAAGTTTATAATATGCCGATTCTAAAAAATCATGGTCTGTAAAAATATAACGTTGTTCGTCACTGGAATTTCCTACTGCTTCTACACTACCAATATGTTTAAAATCCATACCATTCAAAGCTTTCATAATCAGGAACCTTTTAGCATTCTGTTCAGTGGCTGTGGCCCAATGAAGCAAGGCTTGGCCTTTTCTGGACGCTCCCTTGAAATACAGTAATTCGACAGGCTGTGCATCAGAACATCCACCTACCTCAGCAACCACAGGCAACCTGGCACACCCTGTACCGACACGAATCCGCACATTATAAAAAAGCGGGTATCTATCATTGTTCATGACCCAAGGGGCATTTCCTGTAAGTTCCACAACATCCTCAACGATATAAGGAAGACCGCCATTTTCAGCTCCGTATACCAAACGTCCAGAGGATCCATCTGCATCCATTAAATAGCTGCCTGGCTCGAGTGTTATACCAACATGAAGCCGAACCTTGCCTACTTCCACCGCTTTCTCTACCACTTTCAGCACTTCGCCATTTTTAGTTATGCGCACTACCAAATCTTGATCGTCCGAAGCATATACCGTTACGGAGTCTAGGTACAACTCACGTTCCACAATCAAACGCATCATTTTATCTTCACTGTCAAAATCAGAAATATTCCATACTTGACCGTCTCGCTCCAATTTACCAGTATGAAAAACTTCTTGAGTATTATCCTGCACGTAAAAAGTAGTAGTTTCTTCAACAAAGGGGTCATACTCTTGTCCCCCATGTAACAGCGTCCCCCCTTCAGGAGCTGTATACCAAGCAAAAGGGCCATCTTCCGAGCTTTGAGGAATAACTTCCAAAAAAGCCACCCCAGGCTCAGGAAGGCAATCTCCCACCCCTTCAGGAAGCGCTGAACTTATGTTTGCCATAACCTCTACCGGTTCACAACCATCTGCGCTAATATTAACGACATAGTTACCGGCAGCACGAACTTCTAAATAAGGAGATGTGTCGCCTTCTAAGGGCTGATCATTTCGATACCACTGAAAAGTGTATTGTTCAACAGGCAAACGTGTATCTAGTAAGATCTCCGCAGGGTCACAAAGATTGTATTCTGTAGTTAACTCAGGTTCTGGAATGGTTGCATATGCCCTAACGCTATCCTCACGTACACAACCTAAAGAATCTACCACTACCCGGTACTTTCCAGTTTCAGAAATTTCCAACTGCCCACTGCTCTCCGAAAGCAAAACACCATCTTTATACCATTGAAAACTTCGATCTGTTTCATCTAGTTGAGTATTTAACGTTAACGTCCCCTCAGTTCCACAAAAAGAAACATCGCTATTCAAATCAGGTGCAGTACACTCAGGGGGGAACACTTCTTCAGGAGTGGTACCGATCTTAATATCATCAAACCAAATAAAACAATCTACCCCAGGCTCCCAACCAGGGCCGGATCCACCGTGAAAAGTAGAAAAATAGAAATTATCAACTTTGTCTCCGTTATTTACAAACCTCAAGTTTTCTACCAACAAGGCATGTTCGCCATCTACCCATAGCTCCACCTCACCGTCATTATTATCGCCAGTATTAACCTTAACCCTTTCTATAATATTATACCATTTGCCTTTCTCAAAATGAACGACATCTCCATTTTCCCATGTCAGGTTATAGTCCGTGCCACAGTTGCCAGGCTTGTCCATATCATACAGATAAAGGACAGCCCTACCTTCAGCACGCCACATGAGCCTTGCAGAAAACCCATTATATCCAGTACATTCGCTACATCCACTACAGTTGCCCCCTCCTGCTAGTCCAGGCAGTTTTCCTCCAAAACTACTGGAGCCCCAGCTAAAATTATCACTAAAGCGCAACCAGTAAGAAACATAATACTCATCCCGGGGCTCAAGGTTCAACGGAGCTTGCGCACCTGAGTTGGCAGGACCCACCCCGTCTTCAGGAAATAAGACCCTTAATGAGTTTTCGCCAGAAACGGCATATTGGTTATCGACAAACGCTCGGCTTTGGTTAAAACCATTGACCCACCTTGGATCAAACCCGTCATCGATCCAAGAATCCATAGTATATTCATGACCAGAAGGGAAACTCTCGAAGCCATTGAATTCCTGGGCAGAGCAATTCAATGCACAAAAAAATAATGCTATAAAAAACAAAAGTTTCCTCATACCATATAAGCTAACGCAATACAATATAAGGAAACCAATAAAAAATATTACTTATTTTCGACAAACCTAAAAAACACCCCAAAAAGCATTATAAAACAGGCCTGTATATCATTTTTCCTCTTTTTCTTTAGGTAAAATATTAGTGACAATATTAACCGTTTCGCGATGGTTACTGGCATTAGAAAGAATGGTTACCACCTTATTCTGTCTTCCTATCTTATTTTTAGAATTAAAAACAACTTTAATATCTCCAGACTGTCCTGGCATAACAGGTTGTTTACTCCAACTTGGAGCTGTACACCCGCAAGTAGTAACTACATCGGAAACAATAAGGGGTTCAGTACCTGTATTTTTAAAAACAAAAACATGACTCACTGTATCTCCCGTCACAATGTCACCAAAGTCTTTAGATTTTTCAATGAAAGTGATTTCAGGCCCCTCTTTTGACTGTTTCTCTTTTTCCTCATTGTTTTGCGCCGAAATACTGTTCAGACCAGCGAACAAACAAAAAATAACTACGAATACCTTTTTCATCTTACTTAATTTTATAATACAATATCAAATTTTGATATAAAAGTTCAACATAAATTATGTTATGACGGGCAATATAACAAAAAATCAGAAGCGTCTGATTTGAAATTGTTTTGCCACGCAATAGAAAGTTCTAATGCATATTTCAGGTTCAAAAAAACCTATCATCAAAGTTAAGCAAATATAACTCTTTTCCAGCTCTAGTAACGGCGGTATATAACCATCTGATATATTCTTCATTGATCATTTCTTCTTGTAAAAAACCCTGGTCCAAGAAAACCGCCCCCCACTGTCCGCCTTGAGCTTTATGACATGTCAACGCATATGCGTACTTTACCTGTAGCGCATTAAGGTACTTATCATTTTTAATATACATCGCCCGTTTTCTTTTGGGCAAATCCATATAGTCCTCAGATACAGAATCATACAATTTCCTATATTCATCTCCCGACAAGGCAGGCGCATTAGAATGAAGCACGTCAAGGATTACGAGACTTTCAAAAGGAGGCTGCTCAGGATAGTCTTTTAGGTGCAACTCTAACAAGGCAAATCTATAGCCATGCATTTCAATAAACTTTCTTATTTTGCGCACCTCCACAAAATCACCATTGGCAATAAAGTCAGCTTTGTGATCTTCAGGCAAAGCGACATAGTTGTTCTTCACCACCATCAACAAATCACCAGCTTCTACCTCTTCCTCCCGAAATTGAATAGCCTGACGTATATACTTATTATAATTAACAGCAGCCTTATTAGACCTGCAAATTACTATATTATCATCAGGTCCAAATTTATCAATGGCATAGCGAAGCCCATCCTCGATTTTATCAGGCGTTATCCTATACAAGTCGCGATACCCCCTTGTTATAAATTTAAAGTCAAAACCTTTTCCGTTAACTTGCTGTCTGAGTCTTGTTGCATTGAACAATATACCTGAATTGTAATCCTGCCTTACCACTTCCGTCAATTCATAGTCGACCACATGCATTTGGTAATAAACAGCCAAATAAGAAGGGTCTAATGCAGGGCTTTGCTTTTTTCCTACCGGAGGAAGCTGCGCTGGATCACCGGTAAATATTATCTTATTGCCTTTTTTGGAGAATACATAAGTTATCAAATCAGCCAACAAACTACTCCCCCCATACTCTGCATCATCTGATATCATAGAAGATTCATCTACAATAAAAATGGTATTTGAAGCCGTATTCTTTTTTCTTTTGAAAGAAAATTGGCCAGTGGCAGCATCCTTGTCCCGGATAAATATTTCTCGGTGAATGGTACTTGCACTTTTTCCTGAGTAACCAGCCATTACTTTAGCAGCCCGACCCGTGGGTGCCAAGAGCACATAATCATACCCATTGACATGGTTTACCAATTGGCTTAACAGAGTCGTTTTTCCGGTTCCTGCATATCCCTTCAAAATATAGGCCTGCCTTACCGAATCACCGTTTGAGAGAAAAGCATCTAACAGATAGCAAGCCTCTTCTTGTCCTTTAGTTGGGGCAAATGGAAATCTTGAAAGAATTTTTGACGAAGCAGACATTCAGAAATGCATTTTGTAAATTGCAAAAGTATGGAAGATCTAAACAAAGAAATAGAAAAAGTATTCGGAAACAAACTTCGTGTAAGAGTTTCCGGCATTTGTATAAAAGACGATAAAATTTTACTGATCAGGCACAGTTCTTTAGGCCCTAAAGGTATTTTATGGGCGCCTCCTGGTGGCGGGATCCATTATGGAGAATCAGCAAAAGAAACACTAAAAAGAGAATTCTTAGAAGAAACAGGGTTAAAAGTAGAGGTAAATGAATTTCTTTTTGTACATGAATTCATGGAAAAACCGTTACATGCCATAGAACTCTTCTTTAAAGTTACTATTCTATCGGGAGAAGTTGCCCTAGGCACAGATCCGGAGATGACACAAAACAATCAAATCATTAACGAAGTTGTATTTCTCAGTTTTGAAGAAATTAAGAAAAAAGACCCTTTAATTTTTCACCATGTAATAAACCTTTGCGGATCAACAGAAGAAATTCTGAACCTCAGAGGATTTATAAGGGGACAAAGCAACTAAATTAAATTAATCTAAGAAAAAATGAAACTTTTTCTTCACTACCACGAAAAACTTCAATAAATTTATGTGATATCCCATTGGGAGGTAAAAATATTTATTTAGAACTTTGTAATAAATATTACTTAATCAGGAAAACAACATATGCAGGACAATCTGACGACTTTCTATAAGCTTACAAAAAAAATTAAAGACGATAAGTTCAGTATCGATTTGATACCTCGATATGACCTATCTCTTCAAGTCAGTACCTCATTGTTTAGGCTCTGCATAGTAGACACGGAGGAAAACCGTTGCCTGATAGTGGAGGATTACCAATTACAGGGCATTACAGACACTTCTCAACTAATCAAAGTGTTGAATGAAATTTATGAAGACCACCACCTTTTAAAAGCTGGTTTTTGGAAAACGATCAGGCTAGGCATTAAAAACCTAAACTTTTCTTTAGTACCCCACTCCCTTTTTGACCATGAGTACCTTACAGACTATTTAACCATCAATTGCAAAAAAGATGTCTTAAGCAAAGACCATGTGTACTACTACAAACAAAACAGTTCTGACGCTGTAAACATATTTTCAGCCAACAAGCAGATTGTCAAATATTTTACCGAGGCTTACCCTCTAAAAAAACTGCATATTGTCCATCACACTTCATCATTAATTGAAGGCATCTTGCAAGGCACCAAAGGGGATGAAAAAAGTGAAATGTTCATACTGGTTGAGAATAACTACATCACCTTATTGGTAAGGAATCAGAAAAAACTAGAATTTTGCAACTGTTTCAATTTCACCTCTACGCAAGATTTTGTATATTTTGTTATGTTTGTTTTTGAGCAGTTGAACTTGGACCCGGAGAAGACTAAAGTATTCCTGTATGGAGAAATCACACCAGACTCTGCCATATATATTAAGCTTAACAGTTATATATGTAACTTAAGATTTGGCAGTAGACCTGAAAACTTAAGTTTCAGCTACCACTTTGACGAGCTTTTTGACCATCGTTTTTTTGACCTTTACAACATGCACCTTTGCGAACAGCCATGACAAAAATAGCTTTATTCCCTGGATCTTTTGATCCCTTTACAAAAGGACATTACGATGTGGTCATCAGAAGTTTATCTTTATTTGACAAAGTAATTGTTTCTTTAGGAAACAACAGTAGCAAAAACCGGTATTTCTCCATTGAAACAATGATCAACAAAATAGAAGAAGCTTTTCATGACCAGCCAAAAGTCGAGGTAATGGCTTATAAGGGGCTTACAGCCACATTTGCCAAAGAGCAAAATGCTAAATATATAATCAGGGGACTAAGAAACACCACAGATTTCGAATATGAAAACACTATTTGCCAGGCCAATAAGCACCTATGGAGTGAACTTGAAACCATCTTCTTAATTACCACGCCGTCATTGGCATCTATCAGCTCTACCATTATTCGGGAAATTCATAAACATGGAGGGGAAATAAACTCTCTTCTTCCCTATAAGCTCTGAGGAGTTTTATTATATACTTTTACAATTTCCTCAATAGACTTATAGGTATTTTTCAATGCTGATTTAACCTCTTTGTTGGACATCCAAACAACCTCTTCTATAAACTCTTCTGTTTGTGGAGCCATGTCATCATCGCTAACACAGGTCATTTCATACCAGTAGGTTTTCTTTAATATTCGTTTTCCTTTTCTTATGTAAGAGTGCCAGGTAGAACCAATTTTTTTATCCAACGACACTTTAATATTGCATTCTTCTTCTACCTCCCTCAGTGCACCCTCGGCTGGGTCTTCATGCTTATTTAGCTTTCCTTTGGGCAAATCCCATTTACCTAAGCGGAATATCATTAAAACCTTATCTCCTTTCCTAACAATGCCCCCAGCAGCTTTAATAATTTTAAAGTTATCCTTTACATAGTCCTTCATCAAACCTTTGTCCCGAACAGCAAAAGTAATTGACCACAGCTCTTTAAGCTTTTTGTTTTCCAAAATCTTGATAAGACGATCTATCTGAGCTGCCTTAGCATCATATATCAAAACATCTCCCAAAAGTTTTTTAGAAGTAATATCCTCATCACGTTTCAGAACAACGTCATAATCTTTGTGAACGGGAGCGTCCAATTTTACTATAGAAACTGGCTTATCGTTTATAAAAAGTTTCATTCAGAACTTTAAAATCTATTTCTTTAAATAAAATCACATATACACTCCAACAAATTAGGATTAGCTATTGTTAAAAAAAAATTATTTGCGGTTTTTTGTATGAAATATTTTAAATGCTATCATGAATACCGCAAGAAAAACGGCAGCATCACTTCTGCAAATTAAAGCTATCAAATTAAGTCCAGACAAACCATTTACTTGGGCTTCAGGATGGAACTCCCCTATATATTGTGACAATCGGTTATCTCTGTCATATCCTGAAATACGGACGTTGATAAAGGATGGACTTGCTGAAGCGGTAAAAGAATCCTTTCCTCAAGTAGAGGCCATTGCAGGAGTTGCCACTGCTGGTATAGCCCAAGGGGCCTTGGTGGCAGATGTATTGGATTTACCTTTCTTATATGTGCGTCCTAAACCAAAAGACCATGGCATGGGCAATCAAATAGAAGGGGCTGTCTCCGAAGGACAAAAAGTGGTTTTGATAGAAGACCTTGTATCTACCGGTGGCAGTTCTCTGAAAGCTGCAGACGCTTTAAAACGGGCAGGATTCGAAGTACTGGGAATGGTCGCCATATTTACTTACGGTTTTAAAGTTGCCGACGATAATTTCAAAAATGCAGGTATCAAACTAGTAACCTTATCGGACTATAATACACTTATCGAAGAAGCTGTATCTGGAAATTACATCTCGGAAAGTGATTTAAACAGCTTAAAAGAGTGGCGAAACAGCCCTGACACCTGGAAAAAGTAAAACAAAATTAGGGTTTTCGAAGTCATACTATTGTTATGCCTAATGAAAACCCTTTTAGATTCTTTGTAAAGAAAACTTTTTTCATTGCTGCACTTATATTAATAGCAGTAATGGTCTTTTATGCCTATCACATTTTTTTGCTGTTGTTTGCAGCTATTATGATGGCTATACTTTGGAAAGGTATTAGCAGATGGCTTCACAAAAAGACAGGCATCAAAGAAAGTATTTTACTGGCCTCTGTCATTATAGTCAACTTTGGCCTTATAGTACTAATGTTCATCGTCCTTGCACCTAAGGTCGGAGAACAAGTGGAAGTGCTCAGCCAAGATATTCCCAAAGTAATGGAAGAAATACAGGATTGGGCGCAACAGTCTGAGATTGGCAGAAGACTTATGCAGGAAGTGCCAGATGACGGATCTGTTGAAAACCCTGCAGGTATTTTACAAGGTATTGTCGATTTTTTGGCAGCCACTGTTAATATAATCCTTGATTTCGCAGCAGTAATTATCCTGTCTATTTTTATCTGCGTAAGCCCTTCTTTATACAAAGGAGGCTTTCTAAGGTTGCTGCCCAAAGACGTCAGAAAAAGAGGTGATGAGGTCTTAAGAACCCTTGACTATACCTTGTTCAGGTGGTTTGTTGGAAAAATAGTGGACATGACAGCTGTAGCGATACTAACAGCTATTGGACTATGGATCATAGACATCCCCTTAATACTAACGTTTAGTCTGATAGCTTTTTTCTTTTCGTTCGTACCAAACATTGGACCGGTTATTGCTGCCGTCCCCCCTATTTTGGTATCCTTTTTAGACGATCCAAGCAAGGCTATCTATGTTGCATTGTTATATATAGGGGTTCAGCTGATAGAAAGCTCCATTATCACCCCCGCCATTCAAAAAAAAGCTATCACCATGCCACCAGTGCTATTGTTGTTGATACAAATTTTCTTTGCTATGGTAACAGGCCCACTAGGCCTGCTATTGTCCACCCCTATCCTAGCAACAGCAATGATCCTAGTTAAAACATTGTACGTCGAAGATGCCTTGGATGACCAAAAAATAGAGGTCAAAGGAGAACAAAAACTTTAGAAGGCAAACGTTGACTAAACACTTTGTTATTCCTTTTGGAGTATTGTTGACTTTTAATAAAATTTACTCCAAGTTATAAAAAAGCAGAAAAATGACAAGAATTGGGGTTATTTCTGACACGCACGGTTATTTGGATCCAAAAGTCTTTAACCATTTTGAAGATTGTGATCAAGTATGGCACGCGGGAGATTTTGGCACTTTAGACATTTCTGAAGCATTAGAGGCTCATAAACCTTTAAAAGGTGTGTACGGTAACATTGATGGGAGCGAAATCCGACTTAAACATCCAGAAACTTTAGCTTTCCAAGTAGAAGCACTAAAAGTACTCATGATCCATATAGGTGGGTATCCAGGAAAATATCCTGCAAAAGTAAAACAGTTAATAAAAAAAGAACAGCCCGATATATTTGTATGTGGGCACTCTCATATTCTAAAAGTAATGACCGACCGTAGTTTTAATAACATGTTGGCAATAAACCCAGGTGCGGCAGGGATACAGGGATTTCACCATATCAGAACTTTATTAAAGTTCGATATTGAAAATGATAAGATAGTAAATATGAAAGCAATTGAACTTGGCAAAAGAGGGGAAATAAAAAAAGGTGAATAAATCACCTTTTTATGCTTTTTCTTCGCCTTTTTTAGCTTCTGCTTTTGCTGCACCTGGAGTTTGTTGATTTTTCAGTTCATCAACGTCAACTTTTTTAACAACAGGTTTAGTGGTAAGAAGCTTAATTTGTGCTAACCTAGCTTTTGCAACAATTTTATTTCTCTTCCCTTTTCTTTGTAGTCTCGTAACTGCCATAATGATATATTTTCTTTGATAAACAAAATGCAAAATTAAGCGATCTCAGTTTCAATAAAAAACTTTTCACCAAATTATTTCAGAAAAAGAGTCATTGAAAAACAAAGAGCATGGCCTCCTAAACATGCTAACTGCCATATCCACCACTTTGGGTTAAGGTTATTCCTTCTAAAAAATCTATTGATCCATAAAGAAGAAATCAATATCCCAACCAACCCAAACATTATATTAACAGCATATAAAGCTAAGGTTTGCGTCTGATGGCTGTTTATAATCACTAATTGTTGTTCATCTTCTGAAAACTTCCCAAAAGGTTTTACTAACTTATCTCCATGTAAATAGGAAATCAACACGATGGGTTTGTCATGGGTTTCAACAACAGGCGATGCTATTCCTAGAACTTTGAAGATCAACAAACCTGTCAGGAACAATTCCAGCCTGAGAAACAGAAACGGAGTAAGCAACTTGCCATAACTCCGCTTTCGATAAATAAGATATACAAAAGCGCGTGTCCAGTTCATACTAAGACCTCCTTTCAAAAGTCTTTTTACGAAAAAAACACCGATGGGTTAAGTTCTATAATCGCAAACATTTGTATATCAAGACAAAACGCCAAAACAAAAGCCTATACATCCCTATTTTTTAAGACAGTTAAAGCTAGAACCTTTAGCCCTTTTTATATAGGTAAAACATGTATTTTTTATACTTCTTAAAATTTTCACCACTGCGTTGACCAGTAAAATGCTTATTCTGCATTTTGCCAAGCTTCTTCTTGTATTTCCACTTTACAAATTTAGCAACCCAAGGGAACCTATCTTCTGCTAGCATAAAAATCAAGTTATAGGCTGGGTGCAAAACTTCTTTGCTAAGATCATTAACAATATCTATAGTAGGTGCAGTCTCAGCGGTAATATCTTGTTCTTTAACAAGATGAACAGGATGCGTCTTCACTTTCCCTGTAAACTCCTCAAATTCATGCCCTCCCCCAAGCAAGCTTTTCTTTTCTGGATCTGTTTTAAAAAAGTCACATATCATAATATGGCCTTCAGGATTCAAATGTTCTAAAGCTTTTTGAAATGCAGAATCTATAGGAATGTATTGAAAACTTTCACTAAATATCACAAGGTCATACTTAATCTCGGAGTTCATATTCTCAAACTTCATTTGAAAAATATTAGATTCAGAGCCTAGCAATTTCCTAGCATGTTCGGTGAGAATTACCCCAGGCGAAACAGCATCAACCTTGTACCCTCTATCTACCAAAGTTCTTGCCATTTTCCCGCTACCACACCCTACATCCAAGATTTTATTAACCCCTTCAGGAATATGATCCATCAAAAACTCTGCATAATTTTTTTGTGCTTGTGCAAGGTTTCCAACATCACCTTTCAGTCCATTAGAAAATAAACCATAGTGCAAATACTCTGTTTTTAAAAAAAACTTAAAGATCAAAAGACCTATTTCTAACCCTACTTCTTTAGAATCTACTTTCTTAACTTTTTTAAACATATAATTAATCATTTTAAAAGGCTAAAAATAACAATATTATACCAAAATCCCATCAAATAAATTTTTCACGCCAAACAATAATTAGATATGATGCCCAAATGCCTTTCATATGATTTAGCTATTTTTTTATTAAAAAGTTACTTTTTGTATTAATTTTGGACTCTATGAGCGAGCAAAAACCAACTTTACCTAAAGGAACACGTGATTTCGGACCGGATAAAATGGTTCGAAGAAACTATATCTTTAACATTATAAGAAGATGTTTTCATAAATATGGTTTTTTACCACTTGAAACTCCCGCACTAGAAAACCTGTCAGTCTTAACAGGTAAGTATGGAGACGAAGGAGATAAACTGATATTCAAAATACTCAATTCGGGAGATTTCCTAAAAAAAGTAACACAGGAAGATATCAACCAAGGCGCAGCTACTTTAACACCTAAAATATCTGAAAAAGCGCTTAAGTATGACCTGACTGTGCCTTTTGCCAGGTATGTGGTCATGAACAGGCATGAAATCACTTTTCCATTTAAAAGATTTCAAATACAGCCTGTTTGGCGGGCAGACAACCCACAAAAGGGTCGTTATAGAGAATTTTATCAATGCGATGCAGATGTAATCGGAACACGTTCATTAATATGTGAAGCAGAACTCATTATGTTGCTCAATGAAGTCTTTTCTGAGCTAAACATTGAGGATATCAGCATTAAAATAAACAACCGGAAAGTTCTATCGGGAATTACCGAAATCATTGGCAAAAAAGGAAGCGAGACAGATCTTTGCGTGGCTATTGACAAACTCGACAAAATTGGCAGAGAGGGCGTAACAAAAGAGCTTCAAACAAAAGGGTTTTCTGATGAGGAAATTTCATGCCTTGACCCTCTTTTTAACTTAAGCGGAAACCACGAGCATGTTATTACGGCACTTAAAGAACTATTAGCCACCTCAGAAGTAGGACTTCAAGGTGTAGAAGAACTGGAACAGGTATATGAATACTTGATCGCTTCAGGTTACGAAGGTAGACTACCTGAGCCAGACATCACCCTGGCACGTGGATTAAATTATTATACAGGAGCCATTCTTGAGGTCAAGGTCAACAATGTAAAAATAGGCAGCATTAGCGGTGGAGGCAGGTACGACAACCTGACCGGCGTTTTTGGCATGCCAGATGTGTCTGGTGTGGGCATTTCTTTTGGCGTAGATAGGATATACGACGTCATGGAAGAGCTCAATCTATTCCCTACCGAACTCCAGCAAGCATCTTCTGCAGTTCTTGTCGCCAGTTTTGATAAGGAATCAGAAAAGTATTCGTTATCATTGATCAGAAGACTCAGAGAAGCAGGTATCAGTAGCGAGATGTACCCAGAACCAGTAAAAATGAAAAAGCAGCTCAACTACGCCAATGCAAAAAACATCCCGAATGTCATTATTATTGGCTCAGAAGAAATTTCATCAGGGTTGCTTTCAATTAAAAACATGGAAACCGGCAATCAAGCTAAAAAAACTGTGGATGAGATCATAGCTGAACTCAAACCCTGAAGCATGAAAAAAACTTTATACCTAATTCTTGCCTTGTTCATTACAAGTTTTGCCTATGCACAACCGTATAAGGCAGATTTTAAGGTTGTCGATAATTTTACCAGAAGCTGTGTGCCTTTTACCGTAACAGTAAAGGACTTGTCTGGATCTGAAGCGGATCCTCAGTTGGCAAGCCCTTTTTACTATTATGGAGATGGAGGCGATACGACACAAGCCAAAACTTATACCTACACAAAACCCGGGATTTATTCTATAACCCAATTTATCCAAACAGGTGGCAACCCGCCGGTAGACAGGATTACCAAGACTGACTATATAGAAGTACTGCCCAAACCTCAACCTGTATTTTCTGTAAACTACTGTCAGGACAGGATTGTCCAGTTACAAATAGAAGATGCTCCTTATGAAGAGTACATCATTGACTTTGGTGACGGAAGCGAAGAGGTTATTATTTTGCGTGATGAAATGGCGGAACACACTTATGCAAATGAAGACCCCAGAACTATAACTGTAACAGGCCAGTATGCACCAGGAGGTTGTGGCGAAAGCGCAACGAAGACCATTAACCCCTTAGAACAATTGATAGTGCCTGATATCATTTCACTAAAAGCATTATCTAATGAGGAACTGGTACTTGAGTTCAATGCTTATGACAATCATGTCTATAATATACTTAAAGTAAACCAGGAAACAGGAGAAAGTGATCTGATAAGTACCATTAAAGATCAAGAGGGGCTTATTGAACACACGTTAAGCGGCTTTAACCTCCCATCCGAGCCAGTGTGCCTCATCATTTCTGCTGCAGACTGCAATAGTTCTGTAGAAAGCCCTACTATTTGTACTATTAACCACACGGTAGAGGCAGTAGAAAATGAAAACCAAATCTCTTGGGCTCCTTATGTAGACTCCGAATCATTTGCCCGTTATCTCATTACCAGAAACGGCACAGAAATATTCGAAAGCCTTTCCCATACAGAAGGCCAGTTCGCTGACACTGAAATAAACTGTGGGCAAGAATATTGTTATGTATTGAAAGCAGAACTTCAGCATACAAATGCAGCAGGGACACCTATTATCGTTCACGCCGCTCCCCAATGCGTCCAAGCCTTAACCACAGAACCACCACCACCTGTTTCTGAAATTAATTCAACCATAGAAGACGGAGCAATCAAGGTATTATGGGAAATCCCTGAAAACCCTTCTGAAGTAAATGAAATTAAAGTCTATCGCTCTGTCAATGGAGGAGACTATGCCCTACTTCAGGAGCTGAACGACCTTAATTATACGGATCAAGAAATCTCCATTCCTGAAAACACCTACTGTTATAAAGTTTTTTACAAAAATCCATGTAACTTACGACCAACAACAAGTGCAGAGACCTGTCCGATCATATTGAGCGCAGAACAAGGAAGAGAGGATTTTAACCGCTTGTCATGGACTTCCTATACAGGATCTTTTTGGGAGGATGAGCCAAACTATATTCTAGAAAAACTGGAGGAAGGCTTAACACCTTACGCCACAGAAGAAATAGGCCCTTTATTAAACATAGAAGATCCACAAGAGGAAGGTGTACAGGTAATAAGGTACCGTATACGTATCCAATCAGAAGGAGACACGTCTTTCACGAGCTACTCCAATGTACAAGAGCTAAGATATAGAATGGGTATATTCCCACCAAACACCTTTACACCAAATAATGATGGCCTCAATGATACATTTGAAGTAAAGGGAAGGTTTGTAAAAAACTATAGTATTACTATTTTTAACAAATGGGGCGAAGTTGTCTATAGCAGTACAGATATGGATGAAGCTTGGGACGGAACTATTAGAGGACAAGCTCCCGTACCCGGTTCTTACGCCTATGTAATAGAAGCAGAAGATTATACTGGAGAAAGAATTAACAAAAGAGGAACAATATCCATTATTTTTTAAAAGGAGGTATATTATGTTTGATATGATGAATATGCTTGGCAAAGTAAAAGAAGTCCAGGCAAAGCTTAATGAAGCCAAACAAAACCTAGGCAAAATAGAAATAACTTCTGAGTCTGGAGGAGGCATGGTCAAAGCCACAGTAAACGGTCATAGACAATTAATAAAATTGGAGGTAGACAATGACCTAGTGAAGCCCGAAGACAAGGACATGCTGCAAGACCTAATTGTAGCCGCTACCAATAAAGCACTAGCGGATATAGAAGAAAAAATCCGTGAAGAAATGAAAAAAAGCACACAAGGGGTGCTTCCTGATATTCCAGGATTCGACTTTGGCAATTTGGTATAACAATGGAAGAAATAGCCATTGTTATACTTAACTGGAATGGAAAAAAATATCTTGAGCTATTTTTGCCTTCGGTAATAAATAATAGTGCCGGCGCAAAAATATACATAGCAGACAACAATTCTGCAGACGATTCCGTACCTTTTCTGGAGAGGAACTATCCAGAAGTTACGATCATACAGTTCTCTGAAAACAAAGGATTTTGTAAAGGATATAACGACGCATTAAATTTAATTGACTCAAAATACTATCTTTTATTAAATTCTGACGTAGAAGTAACCGAAGGGTGGCTTGAACCTTTGCTACAAGTTTTTCGAGACGATGAAAAAGTCGCTGCTTGTCAGCCGAAAATCAAAGACTATAAAAAAAGAGACTACTTTGAATATGCAGGGGCAGCAGGCGGTTTCATAGATAAATGGGGATACCCCTTTTGCAGGGGGCGCATTTTCTTTTCGCTAGAAAAAGACACAGGCCAGTATAATGACATTGCAGAGGTTTTTTGGGGAAGTGGCGCCTGTTTATTAATAAAATCTGAAGCTTTCCATGAAGTCGGTGGACTTGATGAAAGTTTTTTTGCTCATATGGAAGAAATAGATATTTGCTGGAGGCTAAAAAACTTAGGCTACAAAATAATGTACTGTGGAAAAAGCGAGGTATTCCATGTAGGCGGTGGCACCCTGTCAAAGTCTAGCCCAACAAAAACTTTTTTAAACTTTCGTAACAGCATATATAATATTTATAAAAATAATCCAGGGCAAATATCTACCAAAATAGCTGTAAGGCTCATTTTAGATGGCGTTGCCGGGGCAAGATTTCTTTTTACAGACTCTTGGCGGCATACCATGGCAATTCTACGTGCTCATTTTTCGTTTTACTTAAACATTAATCAGTTAAAGCAAAAAAGAGCGCTGGAGAAAAAAAGAAGGAAAATAAACACCCGTTCTGAACTATATCATAGAAGTATTGTGTTTGACTATTTTAAAAAAGGGAAGCAAAAGTTTTCCGATTTAAAATTAAAAGTCGCGGACAACACTTCTGCTCCTTCTCAAATGGCGGTGAATATTCATAACAAAAGCCATGCAGAGATAAATAAGAACAGGTGATCCGAGCGTTAAAAAAGATGCATAAACAAAAAAGATCCGAATACTGCTGGTCGCTATACCAAGTTTTTCACCTAACGAGGTACAGACTCCAAAAGCATATTTCTCAAGGAACGAATATAGTCTTTTCATACGCTTTAAAATAACATTAGATTAACTGTGAGGTTATTAAATTTGTTTAAAAATAGCTTTCATTTTTTGTAATAATTAAAATATAACAATAAATTCGCAAAAAAACAATAGGGTTTATTATGGTAATCAATAAGAAAATCACTTCAGTTGCTTTAGTGGCGGGACTTCTGAGTATAAACGGATGTGCCCTCAAGCAAATGATCAAAATGTCTAAAGATCAAGAACTTCAGGTACAACCATCTCCGCTGGAAGTACATGGTGACAGTGTTTCATTTGAAATGTCTGCACTACTGCCAGTAAAAATGCTGAAGAAAAACAAAATCTATACGGTAAATGCTTATTATGAGCATAACGGAGAAAAGATTAAACTGGAAGAGGTAGAGTTTAAAAGCAACGACTACCCAGACGCTAATATGAACCAGCCTAAGCTTTCTCATAGATATTCTTTTGGTTATGACCCTGAAATCGGAAATGGGGACCTCATAGTAGTTGGTACAGCTTCCAACATGGCTAAGTCAAGATCAAAATCTACAGACGAACTTCCATTGGCCAAAGGGCTTATCACCACTTCTACTCTTGTTAAAGATATATACCATGTAGCTTATGCAGATCATGGTTATGATTTTAGAGAAGAACTTATCCCTACTACTGTTAATTTCTTCTTTGACCAAGGAAGATCTAACCTAAAAGCTTCTGAAATTTCAGGCGAAGAAGGCAAAAAACTAAATGCTTACTTAGCTCAAAATAACGTTACAAGAACAGTAACTATTATTGGACAGCACTCTCCTGAAGGTTCTGAAACCAAAAACTCAAAACTTGCTGACGAAAGGGCTTTAGTTATTGAAAAGCATTACCGTCAGGCAATGAAAAAATATGACCACAAAAAAGTAGCTGACTCCATTAAATTTGTCACCAAAGGTGTTGTAATGGACTGGGCTGGTCTTAAGAAAGAGCTAGAAAAAACTTCTGCTATCAATGACGACCAAAAAGCGCAAGTGCTTGAAATCATTGACGGTAAAGGTTCTTTCGCTGACAAGCAAAAAGAAATCGAGAAGCTTTCATTCTACAAAACGCTTCTTAACAAGGTATACCCTAACTTAAGAACAGCAAGAACTGAAATTCTTACAGTTAAGCCGAAGAAGTCTAACGCTGAAATATCTCTTTTGGCATCAGCAATCGTAGAAGGTAAAGCCAATGCAGACACTTTAAGCTATGAAGAGCTTGCTTACGCTGCTACGCTTACCAATGACCTTGAGCTAAGAGAAAAAATCTACGTAGCTACTATTAAGAAAAAAGATAGCTGGGACTCTCACAACAATTTAGGTGCTGTATACCTAGAAATGGCTAAGAAAGAGCTTAACAAAAATGAAAGAGCTAAGCTTGCTGAAAAAGCCATCAACCAGTTTGAACTTTCTAACAAGCTAGAAAACAACGCTTATGCAAACACAAACCTTGCATCTGCGCTACTTATGACAGGAAAGAAAACTGAAGGTGTGCAAGCTATCAACAAAGCTGCAACTCAAAAAGCAGACAACGAGCTGAAAAAAGGTATAGCGGCTGTACAAGGTACACTTGAAATCAAAGAAGCTAAGTACAAAAATGCAGTTCAGAATCTTTCTAAAGCAAACGAAACTGCTGAAGTTCTTTACAATCTTGCACTTGCCAGTCTTTTGAACAAAGATTACCAAGCTGCTAAGAAAACTTTTGATGCAGCCATCTCTGCTGACGAAAACAATGCATTAGCACATTATGGTGCAGCTGTAACAGCAGCAAGGCTTAATGATGAAGCTTCGTTAACTAGCAACCTTAAAAAAGCAGTTAAGCTTGACGAAAAACTAAATGAAAGGGCAGTTACTGACATGGAATTTGCAGACTTTGCAAACTCTCAGAACTTTAAAAATGCGCTTAAATAATAAACCCTTTTATATAAACAAAAAAGCCCCGTTTTTCGGGGCTTTTTTGTTTATATTCCATTTGTGATTTGTCTTTCTAATTCCTATTTTTGCTCAGTTTCAAATTTAGACTATCCAAAAACACATGAGACAAATACAATTTCGCGAAGCCCTTAGGGAGGCATTGAACGAAGAGATGAGAAGGGACGAAAATATCTTCCTTATGGGTGAGGAAGTGGCAGAATATAATGGAGCATATAAAGTAAGTCAAGGTATGCTCGATGAGTTTGGCCCTGAAAGAGTCATCGATACCCCTATTGCAGAGCTTGGGTTTGCGGGTATTGGTGTTGGCGCTGCAATGAATGGGTTAAGACCTGTTATTGAGTTTATGACCTTTAACTTCTCACTTGTTGCTATTGACCAAATCATTAATGGTGCCGCTAAAATGATGTCCATGTCTGGAGGTCAATATAGTGTTCCTATTGTTTTCAGAGGCCCTACAGGAAATGCAGGAATGCTTTCTTCACAACACTCTCAAAATTTCGAAAACTGGTATGCAAACTGTCCAGGACTTAAAGTAGTAGTACCTTCTGACCCACATGATGCCAAAGGTCTATTAAAATCTTCTATCAGAGACAATGACCCTGTAATATTTATGGAGTCTGAGTTAATGTATGGAGATAAAGGAGAGGTACCTGAAGGAGAATTTCTTTTACCTCTAGGTATTGCAGAAGTAAAAAAAGAAGGCTCTGATGTAACCTTGGTTTCTTTCGGAAAAATGATGAAAATCGCTTTCGAAACTGCTGCCGCAATGGAAAAAGAAGGTGTTTCTGTAGAAGTTATCGACCTTCGCTCTGTAAGACCTATTGACTATGAAACTATTGTAAACTCTGTAAAGAAGACCAATAGACTGGTAGTAGTAGAAGAAGCTTGGCCATTAGCAAGTATTTCTTCTGAAATAGCTTACCATGTTCAAAAATATGCATTTGACTATCTTGATGCTCCTGTAGCAAGAATCACTAACCGGGATGTTCCTCTTCCTTATGCGCCAACGCTTATTGAAGAGATTCTTCCAAATGTAAAAAGAACAGTTGGTGCTATTAACTCTGTAATGTATCGCTAGTAATACATGATTTTCCAAATACAAGAGAACCACCCCAAAAAGGTGGTTTTTTTGTTACTCTTCTACTCTAACGATAAATGGTGTATCACAATAGTTTATAACTTAGTACGAATACATCTTATAACTTCAACTAGATAAACCTTACAGCGAAGGCACTTTACCTATCCCCCTAACCCACACAAGCAACATAGCACCAACAGCTATATAAGCAAGAATATTAAATAAGTCATGGTGATCCATGAAAAGATCCTTTTGGTATTGATAACTCAAAAGCAGGGCTGAAATACGTCCAATGTTAATAATTTGGATCAAGACAAGCCCTAAAAGGATAAAAGGTGTTTTATTTTTACTAGAGGGAAATGCAAATATAAAAGCTATCCAGCAGAACATGATTTTTAAGCCAAGGCACCCTGGAACAATGATAACTCCTGCCCCACTGTCAAGCCTGAGCAAAGGTCCATCTATAACAACATTGTGCCCGACCTTCTGAACTGTCAAAGCTACTAGGTAGGCCAGCCCTTCGGCCATCCATCGAATAGGTCCATACTTTTCCAGCATTGGCCAATAAAAGCTACCTCCTGGAATGCTTAAGCCACGGTAGCATTCATACATACCAAGCATGAGCAAGTAGGATATAACCAGTTTCAAGACAAAGTGGACTACTGGCGAAAAAGAAAGATACTTATCTTTGAAAAGGTTAACAGCTCTAAACACTTAGGAAAATCAGCAAAAATCTCCTAATAAGCAAATATCTTTAAAAGAAAATTCGGAGGCAAAAAAAGTGCTGATGGTAACCACCAGCACTTTGAATATGTAAATTTAAATAGAAATTATTTCCCTAAGCCTTTTAGGCCACCAGGCATCATCATCTTTTTATTACCAGACATCTTGTTCATGCTCTTCATCATCTTACGCATGTCCCCAAACTGCTTAAGAAGATTGTTCACCTGCTGAATAGATGTTCCGCTGCCATCCGCAATACGCTTTCTTCTAGGGCCATTGATAATATCAGGGTTCTGTCTTTCCTGAACAGTCATAGAGCTAATAATAGCTTCTATAGGTTTGAAGGCATCGTCGTCAATTTCAACATCCTTCATCATTTTACCCATGCCAGGAATCATGCCAACAAGATCCTTCAAGCTACCCATTTTCCTGATCTGGTGAAGCTGCGAAAGAAAATCTTCAAAGTTGAATTGGTTCTTTCTGATCTTCTGGTTGAGCTTTCTGGCCTCATCTTCATCGTATACCTGCTGTGCACGCTCTACAAGCGATATAACGTCACCCATGCCAAGAATACGCTGTGCCATCCTATCTGGATAGAAAAGGTCAATGGCATCCATCTTTTCGCCTGTACTGATAAACTTGATAGGCTTTTCTACCACTGTTCTGATAGAAAGGGCGGCACCACCCCGGCTATCACCATCAAGCTTGGTCAATACGACTCCGTCAAAATCAAGTCGCTCGTTAAAGACTTTAGCCGTGTTTACAGCATCCTGACCAGTCATGGAGTCAACTACAAATAACGTTTCTGCTGGCTTAAGCGCTTCTTTCAACTTAGAGATTTCTTTCATCATGGCTTCATCTACAGCCAAACGGCCGGCAGTATCCACAATGACAATCTTCTTATTGTTTTCTTTAGCGTGTTTAATGGCATTGTTTGCTATCGAAACAGCGTCCTTATTATCAGGCTCTGCATAAACATCGACACCAACCTGTTCACCTAGAACCTTTAGCTGATCCATTGCAGCAGGTCTGTAAATGTCACAGGCAGCTAACAAAACATGGCGGCCTTGCTTTTTAAGATAATTGGCCAATTTACCAGAAAAGGTTGTTTTACCAGAACCTTGTAAACCGGCAATAAGGATAACAGCAGGATCTCCTTTGATGTTGATATCCTCCTTTTCACCTCCCATTAACTCGGTTAGCTTTTCATAAACTATTTTTACAAGAAGTTGCCCAGGCGAAACAGCAATCAATACCTCACGGCCAAAAGCCTCTTCTTTAATAGAGTCAGTAACCGACTTAGCCACTTTATAGTTAACATCCGCATCGATAAGAGCCCTTCTGATCTCTTTGACAGTAGAGGCCACGTTGATCTCTGTAATTTTACCCTCCCCTTTCAGGGTTTTCATTGCCTTATCTAGCTTCAGCGAAAGATTTTCGAACATAGCGTATTTATCAGATATTTATTTCAGTACAAAAATAATAAAACTTACCAAAGAAATGATGAATTATTCTCCAATATGCCTTTAACCATAAAAAACATAAAGTTGTTTAGCCCCAGCACTTCAAATATAGCCATTAAAGTTACTTAATTCACATAGGCAATAGGGCTTCTATAAACTGCAAGTTCTATGCTATTTATAAAAGTCCTATGCAAAAGCTAAGGTTAACTCACTGCTTCCTCTACCAGTTCCTCTTTATGGCTTTTTTTCTTAAAAGCCACAAAGAGAACGAATGGTATCAGCAATATAATTAAAATACTGCTGATCAACATAATTATATTTCCGATCCTATAAGAAGCAGGATCAAACTTAAATTCGATTTCATGAGTCCCTGCAGGGATTTCCAAGCCACGTAGTACATAGTTTACCCTCATATGTTCTACCGGATTTCCATCTATATACGCCTGCCACCCTTCAGGATAATAAATATCTGAGAAAACAGCAAAAGAAGGTTGTGATGCCTCAAACTGATACTTAAGGTGGTTTGGTTCATAATGGGTAAGTTCTATACTTCCTTCTTTAGAAAACTCTTGTTGGTTTACCGTAAAAAGGCTGGCATCAACCACAGCTGTTTCAGAAGGGTTGAAATTACCTAAGAAAGCTATTTCCTCATCAGGTGATTGAACCTCTTCTACTTTATCTACAAGCCAAACTGGCCCTAAAGCTCCTCTGTTTTCCTGAACAGGACTTTCGGCCTGCCCTGTTATTACAAAACGTGTATTGAGCATGTTTAACACAGGTCTATTCATCTGACCCAAATGATGTTCAATGAGGTCTTGGTAACGCCTCATTTTAGCACCATGATATCCACCTACAGATTTATGGTGATAAGAAGTACGGGCTTCATTGAAAGGATCTCCTGCAAGGTTTAGGACACGGTAATATGGATCTCCTTCCCCTTTGCTCAAAATAACTTTATCTGCAGCAGTTGGAGCCAAAAAGCGTTCTTTAGCACCTTTCTCAAATTTATCATCGTAAAGAAATCTCTTATTTACGCTCCAAAGGTCAATAACAATAAGGCCTGCAAGACAAAGCATGAGAATATTGAAAGAGAGCTTCTTTTTGACATAGAAGAAAACCAGTCCGGCAGCAAATAGAATTAAAAGCAAAGAGCGCCAAGCATCACTTCTTAGTAAAGACGCCCTGTCACTACGAATGGCACTTCTTAGCCACTCAGGTAAGCGCTCGTCAACACTGCCTACATATGACGGTGATCCAGAAAACAACAGTACAAGCAGGACTATACCACCGGTAATACCAGAAGCCACCATTAAGTTCTTCAGCAGTTCTTTGTTATTTTCTTTGACATCAAAAATCAATTTTTCCAAAGACAAAGCAGCTGTTAATGGTAAGGTAAACAAAGCAATTACCAATACCATAGTCACCGCTCTAAATTTATTATACCCTGGAAAATAGTCAAACATAAAATAGTTAAAGCTTTCGAAGTTATGCCCTAACGAAAGCAGTATAGACAGAACTGTTCCTCCCAACAACCACCATCGAAGGTTATTCCCTAGAATGAACATCCCCAGCACAAAGAAGAACACAATAACAATACCTATATAAACCGGCCCACTGGTCATAGGTTGATCTCCCCAATACATAGGAGCGTTCTTAACGAAATCACGACTAGCAGCCGCAGGGTTACCAGCACTTCTAAGCGCCTTATAGGTTTCCGAATCTTCACCAAGCCTCATTTGCGAGCCTCCACCATATAGGTTAGGAACAAAGAAGGTCAAGTTTTCCAATCGGCCCTGGCTCCATCTGAAGGCATAGTCTTTGTCGAGGCCACCGTCACCATTTTCCTTTCTATCAGAAAGTTCTGCTTTTCCCCGTATAGAGTATTGACTGTACTCCTGCACAGTCCATAAGCGCCCAAAATTTGCACCAACACCCAATGAAGCAGCTATGAGCAGTACACCACATGCTTTGAAAAAATCAGGGAGTGTTTTTTTCTGATAAGAAATGATAAGCTCACTAATAAAAAATATACCTATCAGTAGAGCGAAGTAATAAGTGATCTGAATGTGCTGTGAACTAATCTGCAAATAAACAGCCAGAGCGGTAAGCAGAAGTCCAGGCAGGTATTGTTTTCTCAATGTCAAAATAATGCCCGCCAACAACAACGGAGCATATCCCATGGCTACTACTTTCCAGATATGCCCTGCGTCTATAGAAACAAAAGCAAAAGTTGAAAAAGCATAAGCAAATGCACCAGCAAAAGCTACAAGTGGACGGCATCTTAAAGTCACCAATAAAATATAGAATCCAAAGAAAAGAACAAAAACCATTTCTGCAGGACGTGGCAGAAACAGAATGATACTTCGGAGTGTCGAAAGTAAGTCGCCAGAAAAAATTATATTTATAATATAAAGAGGCATGCCACCAAACATAGAGTTAGTCCATAAGGCCTCCTCCCCTGTCCTTTCCCTATATTCCCGTGCCTCCTGACCAGAAGCTATTCCGTGAAAAGCATCATGTAATTCCAGTTCCTTTCCTTCAAAAAAAACAGGACTAAAATATATAATGACTAATAAGATAAAAGCTGCAAAAGCCAATAAGTGTGGTAAAAAAGTCTTTAAATATTTGTTCATCTTAACCAATAAATCAATTTAGTGTCAAAGCTAAAACTTTACTTTCGATTCTCAAACAACATATTGCAAATGTACCTGCTAAAAAGTAAGTTTTTACAATAGTCATATATCTAAAATCATCTCTTAAAGATTAGACATAATCCTGAAAAAAAATTAACAAAAAAATCATCCGCAGCATTCAACTCTAGCGTTAAAATCAATAAAAAATTATAAATTACCCCTGGGATAAACTATAATATAAAAAGAAACAAAAATATTTTCAAAACACACTACTTCAACAAGTTAAGACACTTTATAAAAGTAGAAAAAATCAAATAAAAACAATCCAGCTATTTCACTCAAAACACTATTTGTTCGCTTTAAAAATTCATGAAAACAAAACCTAAAATCTATGCGTGAGGGGGAAAACTACTGGGGAAATCTTTCTAAGAGAATTATATCTCCAACTGAGGTAAAGAATAAAAGGGTCGATACCACAGATTTAGAACTAGATTTTCTATCCCCCTTTCTCCACCAACACTTTGAGCTGTTGGACATAGGAAGCGGCACAGGGCTAATTATTAACAAACTAGTAGACAGGGTCAAGAGCATTACTGCAGTTGAGAAATTTGAGGGTTTTACAAGGTTTATCAACTGCCACCCTAATATGTTAGTAATCAACGCAGACCTGTATGGATTTAAAATACGCAAAGAATTTGACATAGCACTTTGCTTCGGTGTAGCTCAATATTTCGTCAGGGAAGATATGGCTGAAATATATAAGAACATTCATAGCATGGTCAAACCAGGAGGACTGTTTTTTGTCAGGATGCACTGTGGGCTCACTGAAGATGTTTGTGTAGATGGTTACTCTACAGAACTAGAGTGTCAATTTTTTGCCCAATACCGGCAGGTAGACAGCGAAATGGCATTGTTACAAGCTTCCGGATTTTCAAACATCCAATGCTTTGACATCTACCCTGATACTTTTAATGTATGGCCCAATACGAGGCACTTTCTATTTGTATGCAGTAAAGCATAAACTTTGCACCCGGATAGCTAGGGCGCGCTGAAAAACACCCAAAACATTGACCTGTTGATTCTTTTATAAGAATTAGAAGGTATAGGTGCAAGTTTTTTTCGGTTATTTTTTATTTTCCCGTGCACAGTAATGGGAGAAGCTTATAACCCAAAACTTTTTTTTGGGCTAGCCACAAGCGCACAATCTACTTTATGGCCTTACATTCGAAGTATTCCAATACGTCTTCATGTAAGGCCATGCGTATCTTGCACACTTGTGGCTTTTTAAGCAGGCCCTAGATAATAAATGTCCTCTTCTTATTTGCCATCCGGGGCAAAAACAATCTTTCAAAGTTTTTTTGTGATGCTACTCAACATTAATTACCTTTGAAGTGTTATGTTAACAATATAAATGGGTAAACCGCTTGTTTTCTAGAATTGCATTTTTCTTTAATTTTTCATGGAACACTGTAGGATGCGTCCCTATGTTTCATTTAGTAAAGTGGTTATATATTAACTTTTGCTTAACCCATAAAGAGCTTATGCCTATCAATTTCACAAGCTATATAATAGGGTCGCAAGCCTGAAATAGCAAAGGAGAATAATTGGCATTTAAGCTCTTTAAACTATTTGTAGAACAACCTTCTTTTATATTAAAATGAAAATCAAAAACGCTGTTATTTGTGCGGCAGGTCTTGGCAGCAGGCTTGGAAAAAACATGCCAAAGTGCATGGTAGAGGCAGGAAGCCATAGAATTATTTATTACCTAATAAAACTTCTTGACGATGTTCCGAATGTACGGGTAGTGGTAGGCTATCAAGCTGAAGAAGTGATGAAATATGTAAAAAACATCCGCGAAGATGTTACTTTTATTCATAATCCAGATTTTAAAACCACCACGAACTCTTATAGCCTTTACCTAGGCTCGCATGATTTAAAAGAGCCATTTATCAACCTGGATGGAGACACGCTCATGCCCCAAGAGGCTTTTGACACTTTCCGGGATAAGCTTATGGAAGGTGAAGATTTGGTTGCTGTATCACCTGCATATACAGAGTTTGCCATTTATGCCAGATTGGACGAAAACGAAAACATCGTAGAGTTTGGCAGAGATAAAATCTCTGACTACGAGTGGACTGGACTGGCTTACTTTTCTAATTTTAAAATTTCCAAAGAAGGACTGTTCGTTTACCAAGAACTAGAGAAGCATTTACCTATCAAAGGATGCATCATCGAAAGTTATGAGGTAGATACTCCTAAAGACTTGGAGCATGTCCTAAAGCATGCAAAATTTATTGAATAATTACCTCCTATAGTAAAAAAATAAGGAGTCGCAAAATGATTAAGGCATTAGAAAGAAGCGCTGCCCTAAAAAAAACCCATGAAATATGTTTGGAGCTATTGATCATAGTAGACAAACTATGTAAAGAGCATGGCATTGAATATTGGATTGACAGTGGTACGCTGTTAGGCGCTGTAAGACATGGAGGCTTTATCCCTTGGGACGACGATTTGGACATTTGCCTTACCAAAGATGAGTATGATAGGCTACTCCCTGTATTGGAAGACTTTTGTAACAACAACGAGGACTATGTCTTATTTTTCTCACCACATAAGTTCGGCTACTGGAGTGAGTGTTTTGGGAAAATAGACTACTTGTTAGATGGTGTTTTCCCAATTAAAATTGACATCGTACCGGTAAAAATCTTTGAAAATACACCTGAAGCAATCGCTAAAGATGAAAGCATCACCAATGTTGCTTCTGTTTACTTTAGAGGTGAGCCTAAATACCCTGAAGCAATCTTAGAAGAACACAAGCCATACCTTCCTAAAGGGGACAATGTTTACAAAGAAAAAGACAGGTTCTATGAGTTTTACAACAACTATCTGAACGCTAGTACACATGTATCTGAAGGAAAAGATTACTTGATCAACTTTTCTTTTAACGATTGCATGATCAAACGAAAAAGAGGTCCTTTCCACTATTCGGATGTTTTCCCTCTGAGCAAGGTAAAGTTTTGTGAAATCGAATTTAGCAGTCCAGGGAACATTGAAGCCTATCTTATAAACATGTATGGCACTTCCTACATGCAATTACCTGAAGAAAAAGACCGCTATACACACTTTACTAAAATCTACCCCAGCAAACTATCAAAAAAGCAGACCGTTTATTTGCTCAAGCAATTAAATTACTATAGTGTTAAAAACCTCGCTTTAGGTAAAAAAAACAGAAAGCTTTACCGAAAGATCAATAGCATAAAGTCTTTCCTGTTTTTATCAGCTAAACTGAAACTACGTCTGGACTTCATCACTATTTTCTATTTAATGAAATATGCCTTCATTGCTTTTAGAAAAAGATAGTTGAACCTGAAATATGCAATAGAACTTTCTATTTCTTAGCAAAACAACTTAAATTCAGTCGCTTCGCTCACATTTATATCTTAGCCATAGCGCTGCTATGCTTTGCGACCCAAAAGTGTTGATTTATTGTCATTTTGCTCCTCACGACGAAATTTATCGCATAGTTCAGGTTGAACAAGTTAAGCAACCTACGATAAAGCTCTTTTTAAAGCAGCTTTCTTCTTTAAGCTTCTGGCAGTAACTTTATTCAATAAATAAGCGAGTTTTTCAGTCTGTTTTTCATTAGAATAACAAATGATGTCAGAAGAATCGACAGTTAGCATACCTGCCTTATACTTTTTATAACTCTTCAACAGAAACTCTTTTACACCTTCAAGATCACAATAGTCAAAGGTTTCGCCAGCGCCAGTGTTACTCAATATGTTAGCCACATCAGAATCCAAAGGCCCAAAGCTTAAAATTGGCCTATGAGCCCTAAGATTTTCATATAACTTACCAGGAATACGCCCTTTGGCATTACGGGCTTGGTTTAAAGGCAGAAGAAGGATTTGAGAATTAATCATACACCGCAATGACTCTGCCCTTGGCACCATTCCTTTCAGTATTAGATTCTTTTCAAGACCAGCTTTTCTAAACTCTTCTACTACACCATAATCTACCTGCCCCATCAGAACAATCCTTAAATCATCTACAAACCCAGGCACTTCTTCCTTCAGGGCTTTAAGCGCCGCAAATAAAGGCACAGGACATCTGTCAGGCCCCATTAAGCCAGAATGGGAAATAGTAAATTTTTCATCCAGTTGCTGCGGCAGGGATTTGAAGTCATCTTCATCATATCCATAATACAAAACTTCTGTTTTAGAAGCGCCAATTTCTTCTAACTGCCTTCCCCACGTTGGGCTTGCAATTGTAATTTTGTCGGCAGCTTTAAAACACTCCTGCTCCATCTTTTTATGTTTGCGGTCTGCCCAACTTGTAAGGGGGAATAGCTTATAATAATCTACCTGAGTCCACGGATCCTGGTAATCTGAAACCCAAGGAATACCTAACTTCTTTTTCAAGTGATACGCTATCATGGTATTTGTATGTGGCGGCCCATCTGAAAATATAGCATCAACAGGGTTTTCTTGGAGATACTTGCTCAAAAACTTAACAGATGGCTTAATCCACAGGGCTCTAGCGTCTGGAAAAAACAAGTTACCTCTTATCCACAAAGACAAATGATGCATAATCCCAGGTTTTTTATCATGCGTGTTCAGCACATTGCCCATAGGATCATCTTTTTTCTTCCCAGTGATTAACTTATAAAAATTAAAAGGTTCAATACAAGGAGTTTTTAAAACAGTAATTCCTTCAGGAATATCTTTAAAGTTTGATTGATCCTTAATAGGATACTGTGCATTTTCAACAGTATGAATCACAGGCTCCCAGCCAAACTTTCTCAAATACTTGGCAAACTTCAAACACCTCAATACCCCTATCCCCCCAGCAGGAGGCCAGTAGTAAGTGATAATCAAAACTTTTTTTCGATCTGTCATAAAAATGAATGTCAAATAACTTAAACTATCAAAACTCCCAAAAACCTATCCTTACAATAAAACCCATTGATTAACAGTTCAAGTATGAAAACTGCCACTTTTTCAATAGCTTCGTCCCAAAATTGACTATTTCATGGGAATAATCCAACGCCAAAGTTTCATTGCAACCCTCCTATCCTACACAGGAATAATAATCGGGTATGTAAATGTGGCTCTCCTATTCCCGAAGTTCTTTGAACCTGAACACCTAGGACTTCGGTCTGTACTCATGGAGTTTTCCCTGATTATGGCACAAATATCCTTGCTTGGATTCAGAGGTGTTATCACCAGGTATTTCCCATATTTTAAAAACGAAGCTAAAAAGCACAATGGCTTTTTGTTTTTCGTTATCCTTGTCCCGCTTTTAGGTTTTATTTTACTAAGTACTATTGCCCTTATTTTCAGAGAACAAATTTTTGACATTTATGTTAAAACCTCACCTCTAATTTATGAATATTATCCTTTAATTTTTGTCATATCCTTCTTTATGCTGCTATCTATTATTTTTGAAATATATGCAGCGTATTTTAATATTGTTGTTTCAAATCTCATCAGAGATGTTTTTCTAAGGCTATCCCTCTCAATACTCATACTGCTCTTTATACTGGACATCATAAGTATAAACCTATTTTGGTATTTATTTGCCGCAACTTATGCCATAGCCTTTCTAATGCTGGTGGTTTACGTCAATAGTATAGGCCAGCTTCTGATAAAACTTGACCTAAGAAAATTCAAAGGTAAAATCCTTAAAGATATAGCTTCTTTCAGTGCCTATGGTTTTTTCGGAAGCACTGCTGCTTTACTGGTCTTTAAGATTGACACAGTAATGATATCCTACATAATGCAGGATCTGGCTGAATTAGGCATTTACTCGTTGGCACTTTATATAGCCTCTGTCATAGAAGTACCCAAAAGGGCTCTATTGCAAATAAGCAGTCCTATTTTATCCAATGCCTTTAAGAACGATGACCATCAACTGGTTAAAGATCTTTATCACAAAAGTTCCTTAAATCAAATGATAGTCGGAGGATATATTTTTTTGGTATTATGGACTGGGATTGATGCCATTTTTTCAATAATTCCCAATTCTCACATTTATAGTGCAGGCAAATGGCCTCTGCTTTTTGTGGGCCTCGCAAAACTGTTTGATATGGCTACAGGCAACAACTCAGAAATAATTAACTATTCAAAATATTACCGATACCATTTTTACTTCACCCTGACCTTAGTACTTCTAACTATTGCAACCAATTTTATTTTTATACCTATCTACGGGATAACAGGTGCGGCCATGGCTACAGCACTATCTGTACTTGTTTTCAATACTTGCAAATACATTTTTATAGTAGCAAAGTTCAGAATACAACCATTTACAGTTCATACACCTAAAGTATTGCTGTTAGGCATCATAGCCTATTTTATAGCCGGTATTTTACCAGAAACAGAGCATGCTGTTCTGAACCTTTTTATTACTGCAACTGCTATTACAGTAATATACTTATTTCCAATTTTGTATTTCAAGATCTCACCAGAGCTTACCGATCTGGTTTTAAAGGTTCTAAAAAGGAAAGCATAGCAAAGTTAGCCAATTTGAAGAACCCTAAACATGGATAATATTAATACAAATGTGTATAATGGATACATGACAAAACCAGGGCTAAAAGCATGCATTCTCCAAATTTGTTTTTAAAAAAAATTTTATTGAATAAATCGAGTTTAAAGTATAAAAAAATTTAATATTCATAATCGGGCAAATCTTAATGATAAATAAATTTTAAAACATCTTTTTTTTTCTTAAAATTGCCAATGATTATTTAACAGGGATATATGAAAAAGATAGCTGTATTTACTTCCGGAGGAGATGCTCCGGGCATGAATGCCTGTATAAGAGCGGTAGTACGTTCCGGACACTATTTTGGATTAGATGTTTTTGGTGTCTATCGTGGATATGACGGCATGATCAACGGAGACTTCATTGAGATGGATGACAGATCTGTTAGTAATATCATTCAAAAAGGAGGAACAATCCTTAAATCTGCCAGAAGTGAAGAATTCAGGACAAAAGAAGGCCGTAGAAAAGCATACGAAAAACTAAAAGAAAATGGCATAGAAGGCATTATTGCTATTGGTGGTAACGGTACTTTCACAGGTGCTGAGTTGTTTTACAATGAATTTGAAATCCCTTGCATAGGTGTACCAGGAACCATAGACAATGACCTTTTTGGTACTGACTTTACCATTGGCTATGATACGGCTGTTAACACTGCGTTAGCTGCTATTGATAAAATTAGGGATACCGCAGATGCACACGAAAGGATCTTCTTTATAGAAGTAATGGGACGTGACACGGGTTATATTGCTGTTCGCTCGGCTATAGCTGGTGGTGCAGAAATGGCTTTGATGCCTGAAACTAAAGACGAAGTCAAAGATGTCATTACCAAACTAAAATATGGCTCAAGCCAATCTAAAGCTTCGCATATCATTATCGTTGCGGAAGGAGAAGAAACTGGTGGTGCGCACCAAATCGCTCAAAATGTAAAACAAGCATGCCCACACCTCGACACCAAAGTAACCACATTGGGACACGTTCAAAGAGGTGGAGCCCCTAGTGCTTCTGATAGGGTGCTGGCAAGCCGTTTAGGACTTGGTGCAGTTGAAGGACTTATCAAAGGTAAATCTAACGTTATGGTTGGTGTAATCAACAGAAGCCTTTGCTATACGCCGCTTAAAGATACTATTACTAAGAAAAAACCGATCAACAAAGACCTTATTAGAATTGTTGAAATACTCAATGGCAGGAAATATCAGACAGATCCTCCTATTATTCAATAATTACAGTTGATATAAAAAAAGCCTGAATTGATCAGGCTTTTTTTATGAATGTCTTATGGCGTCTTCAATAAATTTTTGAATCTCCCTTTCCGCACCTGCCGGAAACCAGTTCATTTCTGGATCGCGGCGAAACCAGGTTATTTGCCTTTTAGCATACCTGCGGGTATTTCTTTTAATTAATTCTACGGCCTCTTCTAGTGAGGTTTTCCCCTCCATAAAATCAAAAAGTTCCTGATAACCGACCGTTTGCAATGGGTTAAGATGACGATTTTCATAAAGCCTTTCTGCCTCCTTTAGCAAACCGTGTTCCATCATCAAATCTACCCGTCGATTGATACGGTCATACAACTCCTCCCGAGGTCGCTCGATACAAATCTTAATACTTTTAAAGGGTCTTTCAGAAGCCTCTTTCTTTCGAAATGATGAGTATGGTTTACCTGAACATCTTATTACCTCCAAAGCCCTTATGACCCGCTGCGGGTTAGCCCTATCAACCGTGCTAAAGTAAACAGGATCTTTTTCTTTCAACTCCTCTAACAAAACCTCTAGCCCTCGCTCCTTTAGCAAACTGTTAAGCTCCGCTCTTACTTCAGCATTTCCTTCAGGTAGCGCATCAAAACCTTCACAAACAGCTTGAATGTACATACCTGACCCTCCTGTCATTATTACAGGGTTCTTTGATTTAAAAAGTAATGCAAGGAGGCTTAAAACATCTGACTCATATTGACCAGCATTATACTCTTCAAAAACGGAATGAGAATCAATAAAGTGATGTTTAACTCCTTCTAGTTCGCTAATGTCAGGTTTGGCTGTACCAATACTCATTTCACGAAAAAACTGTCGGGAGTCTGCAGATATCACCTCCGTTTGAAAATGCTTGGCCAAACGAACGCAAAGATCTGTCTTGCCACAAGCCGTGGGGCCGGTTATTACGACCAGGAATTTACTCATTCTTCTACCAACTCTTCTATCTGATCAAGTTTATCTTCTGAAAACTCCCCGGAAGTGGCATAAATGATTTTTCCATCTTTATCTAACACAAAAAAGTAAGGTGTATCTTTTTTGCTCAAATCAAGATAATCTTTGTAATCATCTATTTTGCCAGAATAGACAAGTACATAAGGTTGGAGCTTTTTATCAACATTCTTTTGCATTTTTTTTACGACCTTTCCTGAAACAGCTTTGCTCGCACCAGTAAACATGGGAACAAAATACAAATTCACATCATAGTCAAAGTCAAAGAGAGAGGGGGTGGATGATTTATTGATAAAAGTATTATATACAGGTTCATACCATGTAACCAAATCATCTTCGGCTTTCTTTGAATAAGCCAGCCCTAACAAAGTAAACTTTCCTTTTGTATCCACAGGAAGGTTAATTTCCTGATCCGTTAGAGTGGTACCTACCAAACCCGGAAAGCTTTTCCCCGTCTGAGCAAAAGTTGAAAAGCATAGTAGCGTACCAAACAATAAAATAGCTCCTTGTGCAGTGATTCTAGTCATACGATAATTAATTTATTTAAAACAATGATTTTCAATAATTAATATTTCATCAAAGATAACACTAGTTGAAAATTACAAAAAAAGTCAAATAAAATAACCTTAAAGTTCAATAAAATTAATTTAAAAAACGGCTTTATTGAAAATTTATGATAAAAAGGTAGTTAAGAAACGCACAATTGAACACCATCCCCACAATTATTCTATTAAAAAACCATGCCCCCCCTTCCTCATTACCAGCTATGGCTGAAGAACATTCTAATATTTAAAAAGTATAGCAATTAGTAAATGACGAGCGCTATAAACCTATATACGTATGAAATCAGGCTATTCTATCCCAAGTAAAACCCAAATAGGTCATGTACACCTTAAGGTTTCCGACCTGCAACGAGCGTTAGACTTTTATTGTGGACTCTTGGGGTTTGAATTGACTACCACTTACGGGAAAGATGCTGCCTTTATATCGGCTGGGGGGTATCATCATCACATAGGTTTAAATACTTGGTTTAGTAAAAATGCACCCCCAGCAGCAAAAAATGCCGTAGGACTGTTCCACACAGCCATATTATATCCTTCAAGAAAAGACTTGGCAACCATTCTCCAACGGCTACAGCATGTCAACTACCCCTTATCGGGCGCATCAGATCATGGGGTCTCTGAAGCAATATATCTTAATGATCCTGACTCAAACGGAATTGAACTCTATTGGGACAGACCAAAAGACCTGTGGCCAAAAAAAATGGACGGTTCGTTAGACATGTATACGAAATCTCTTGACTTGGAAGATTTGCTAAAAGAATTAGAGTAGCTATATCAGCAAACCGAAAAAATATACATTCAACCTTCTGTTGTTACTTACCATTCCGGAAACATTTGCCGTACCACGAAACCAAAAATTCGGTTAATTGGTTTAAATTAAAATAATTGATATATTAGCCTACTTCTAATATGGTTTTTAGTTACTGTCTCAGTCTATGAGGATCGGGAACAGAAATTTTTTAGCACAAACTGAAGCAAAAAACTAAAAGAGGAGAAAGGTAGAAAAGTAATGTGCTTTTCTCAGTTTAGAAACAAATAACCTATGACATTTGATGATTTTAAATTTGACAGCGCCTTATATGAAGGCATGTCATCAATGAATTTTAAGACCCCCACCCCTATTCAAGCTCAAGCCATACCTGAAATCATGTCAGGAAAAGACATAATAGCTTGTGCACAAACAGGAACAGGAAAGACTGCCGCATACCTGTTGCCAGTTATTAACCATGCTTTAAAACAAGAAAGCCGTAACCTGAGCACAATTATTATTGTTCCTACACGTGAATTAGCCAGTCAGGTAGATCAGGTAGCTGAAGGGCTTACATATTTCACCTCCGTTGAGACTTTCCCTATCACAGGAGGCGGAGACGGGGCTGCTTATGAAAGAGAAAGAAAAGCCTTAAAAAAAGGAGGCGCTGATGTAATCATTGCTACCCCAGGTAGGCTTATCAGTCACCTTGCTTCTGGATATGTAAACACAAAAGAAATCAAACACCTTGTACTAGATGAAGCAGACAAAATGATGGACATGGGCTTTTATGATGACATTGTTAAAATCATCAGGCAGCTTCCAGCAGACCGTCAGAACATTTTACTTTCTGCTACCATGCCGCCTAAAATAAGAAAGCTGGCTTCAGAACTAATGAATGATCCTGTACAAATCAACATTGCCGTTTCCATGCCAGCCGAAAAAATACGCCAAGAGGCATACGTGGTACATGAGGAACAGAAACTGCCCATTTTACAAGAGGTGCTAAAAGCAGAGGAGCTGGAAAGCATTATCATTTTTGCTTCAACCAAACAAAATGTAAGGGAGCTTAACAAAACCCTTAAAAAAGCTGGACTAGATGCAAACGCCATCCACTCTGACCTTGAGCAACCTGAAAGGGAAGCTATTTTCAACAACTTCAAGAACAGACAATTCCGTATCTTAATAGGTACTGACCTTATCTCAAGAGGAATAGATATAGAAAACATCGACCTTGTCATCAATTATGACATCCCTGGTGACGCTGAAGATTATATTCACCGGATAGGCAGGACCGCACGTGCCGCCACTAAAGGAAGAGCAATCTCCTTTATCAATGAAAAAGATCAAAGAAAGTTTCGGAGAATTGAGCAGTTGATGGGTAAGGATGTAGAAAAAATACCTGTTCCTGAACAGTTTGGACCTGCGCCTGAATACAAAGCTCTTATCAACAAAAAGAAAGGCGGAAGAAAGCCATTTAGAAAAAAGAAGTTCTATAAAAAGAAAGACCAATAGGGCTATTTAAAATTAGGCAATAGGATCGGGGTGTTAAAAAGTCCTATTGCTTATTTCATCTTGGTCTTACATAGTAGCATCAATAAATCTCGCCTAACATTACCTTAAAATATACATTTTCCCATAACCTTTCTTAAAACCTTTGTCCCCTGCTGTTTGGCGGTGATTTAGATCGTCACCGTCCCTAATTACAACTCGATAAAGGTAGACACCATTGGCCAACCTGTCACCAAACTCATCTGTACCGTCCCAAGCATACTCTGTAATATTGTTTCCTATCCTCAAAGGCCCCAGTTCTTCCATCATAATTTCTCTGACCACTTTGCCTGTTACAGTCATGATTTGAATTTTCATATCACGAGGGATCTCACTGCCCGTTAAGGTAAATACGAACCTGGTGCTACTGGAAAAAGGGTTAGGATATGGGTAAATATTAGTAATGGAAGCTTCATTGACTACCTCAAATTTTATTTCAAAAGGCCCACCTGAACTATTCCCCGATTCGTCGGTAGCCCCTTGAATACGCAAGGTATAAATTCCATCCGCCAGATTTTTGGGGTTGTAGTCGACCTTAAAACTATTTTTCTTATCAGCCGATTGTCCATAATTGACTATTTCCGGATCAGTAAAAAACACCTGTTTAAAATCGCAGTTTTCACACGGAGCTTTAAGAAAAATACGCATTTCTGCTGTATCTTTCTTCAAAAGATATTTATTTTCGTCATTAATTGAGATGTTGATCATTGGACTCGGAGAAACGATATCTCCATCCATAATGTGAATTCCGTCGAAAGCTACATCCAGTACAGGACTGGTCATATCTTTTTCAACAGTATAATTTAGGTTTAATAGGTTATTGTGATAATAAACCTCCGGTTGAAGCTTCGGGTTAACATAGACCTGAAAATCATTCTTACCGGCTGCATTTCTCGTAGGCACTGCATACTCAAACTTTAGTTTTTCCCAAGCCTTCAACTTTCCTATAGGCACCACTTCTTCTATTTTCACCTCATTGTTAGCTCTAAGCGTATATTGAACTTTAACAGTATCCTTAAAATCAAGGTCTGATATATTCTCAAAAATAAAATTCAACCTAACACTATCCCCCTCTACCCTATCTTCCACCTTGTATTGCTCAACACCAGCCAAAGTAGTGTTTAATGTACCTTCTGGAACGCCGTTATAAATCACCTGCCAACGTTTCAATTGTGGCGCTTGTAAGTTTACCGTATCCGAAATATAGGCAACCAACCTGATAAAGGGATATTGCTCATGGTTTATAAAACCCAAGTCTAAAGAATCATCAGGCATTCCACGGTACAACTCTACAGGATTTTTTTGTTCAAGGTCATAGCCTTTTATGGTCATTTTCCACTCTTTATGCTCACCTTTTACTTTTATATCACGGTACAGTTTGCCCCATCCTGAAGAAGGGCCTATAACAGTAGAAGCAATACGCCCCCTATCCCTCTTTCCATTAATGGAAATATCTGCATGCACGATATCATCTGCATCGCCATAAAGATTTAAAAGAGGTTGCCTTTCTGCAACTGGGGTATTCTCGGGATGTTTTTTACCTATTAAGACAAAAGGTTTGCCAGCAGAAAGGCTATCGATATTTTCAAACCCAAATCGTTCTTCAAGTATCTCTTTCAATCCCCAAGCACTTAAGTTTACATTGCCATAACTCATCAACAAAATATGATCGTTATCAGGGAGTTCATTAAGCACATTTTCCAAAACACTCGGAGCCGTAATGGCATTGATCACACGCGTCTGGTCTGCATATTGATTGTGTCCACAGGGATTTCCGGTCAACGCATACGGTCTACTGGTTGACCGGTTAAAGCCTACAGCCAAAATAGAATTTGCGGTACAGCTCCCCCTCGGGATTTCATTTCTGTAAAAAACCAAAGCTCGATCATTAATGGCAAGCTCGGTATTAGGTATGGAACCATTGTAATGATCTTCATATTCTGCACCCGCCGAAGCTGCTACAATTCTTGTTTGCACCGGTTCAAAGTCCCAGCGGCGTGTATCTTTATCCCTAACCACATCGTCCAGGGAAGCTCTGTAAAACTGAGGGAATGCACTTTGAGACCAACCATTCGGGCTATCTTTAATATAAATAAAAGAGCTATTTGCCCATAAAGTATCTTGCCCTGTTGGTATCTCATTAAACCTCGCACGCCAATAATAAACAGTGCTATCATTAGCTGGCGTCTCTGGCAACAAAGATGGAACATCCCACTTTAACAAAGACCCTGAGTTAATTATAGAAGACTTCCTAAAGGGACTATTAAAAGTATGTGATGTATCTAATTCAATATAATAATCTTTTTCTCCAATCAGCAGGTCTGTGGATTGAGCTATTAAGGTAACAGGCAATTCGCTAACAATTCCATATTCCTTAGGAAAGACAGGAGAAACACCCGTTAGTGGCATAAAATAACTTAAGGATGCTGCATTATTAGTACGGTCAGATTCTTCTATTTCACCTTCTGGATCTATAACTACATCAAAAACATTCATACCAAAGGTATTGGCATCTCTTGAATGAACCGTGTGGTACAAAGTATCTTTATAGGCTATTCCAGGCACACGTATTTGTCCAAGTTGGGAAGTTAACCCATTGATAGTTCTTGACAAGGCCACAGTTACCGAATCGTCACGATAAAAGTGTCCGAAATTGGTAATTACGATACCAACCTGAAAAGAATCTGAGACTGCAGTAACAGGATTATCGTCAAAAGATTCCAAAAAGATATTATCACCCGTAATATGATAATCAGGCAAAGTTGGCGCATAAACTTTTACAGAAGGGTCGCCCTGCAACATCATCTGTTGAACCTGCGTTCGGTTAGAAGCATTGTTGTACATAAAGTTCCTGACTACCCGCTGATGTATTTTACCAACCGACCTTCCAGAAAACACCCTGCTTCTAAAGGCTGTCTGGTAAAAAGACCGGCTGAAATAGTACAATTGGTCTGTTAACCCATAATCAGTATGCCCTAGCACAAGAATCGCTCCTTTGTTCTGTGTTATAATCCAGTCCTCTGTAATAGAAGTTTTTACATAAGGATTACCTGAGTTACAACCGTTCATCAAGATCATCGGATACTTTTTGTAATTATTGTACCCATGCAAAGGGTTAGAAACATATCCAATATCCACTTCAGTCAAAGCGGGAGCCGAATGTCCAAAAAAAGTCATATAGGAAATCCCTTCATTGACAATACTGGAAAAAGACTCCCGAAACGCATCGTCCACAGTGTTTGTGTTTTGCTTGGAATAAGTTGCGACAACATTTCCACCAAACACTGTATCTTCAACAATAGCTCTAAGGTTGTTAACATTGTTTCGGAAGGAATTTTGCTGATATTCACTCGTTCCTCCACTTATATGTACCAAGTGCTTTCTCCAAAGCTGTCGACTGTCCAATGATTCATGGTCTTTAACCTTTTGCAGATAAGCACGCGCTTCAGCCAAATTTCTAACTGGTGCACGACCAACGGGAACCGCAAGGTTATGACTCGGAAGGGAATCTATTAGCCCCATAACATATAAATTATCCGTTCCAGGTACTCCGGCAGGCGGTATAAAATCCTGAAGTCGAAAATCTGCATGGCTATTGTTGATAAAAGCGTGCGGGTCATGTCTGTAGAAACGATTGCCTTGGGCTGTATTTCCATGAAAATTAACGGTCAGCCCTTTTCCAAAAATAAAAAGGTATTCAGGGTTTCCATTTTCTACAAGATACTTACAGAAATTATGTATGGCCAAAGGTGTTTTCTCCCCATACGAAAATTGGTCATAAATTTTTTCTACATCAGCTAAAAGAACTTTGTGGCCGCCCCCTGTGCCAGAACGACGGTAAGAAGCATACTCGGACGCAGCCGACCATAGGGTAGGATGAGACAACAAAATAAAGTTTGCATTATGAGCATCTGCATTACGATAAGTATGCATTTCTACAGCTTTTAGCTGGTCTACTGTAATGAGGTTTTCATTACTATTGACCAAGATCTTCCTTGATGCAGTAGTATTAGGTACAGCAGCTCGTAGTGTATTGTTCTCTACTTGAGAAGCAATTTTAAAAATATTATTTTCATCTGTTATATCATAGACTACTGCATTGGCAGGTGCTCCAGGCAATTCCAAATTAGAGTTTCCTGAAGCATTCTCCGACAATCTAAAGTGTTGTGCAAGTGTACCACCCATGTTAAAAGACTGCGGATACAGAAGTCTAATAGCTGAGATAGAAACAGCGTCAGCGGCACTGCCACTGTTCAACCTGATAGAAAGACTAAGTTTACCATCTGCCGAAAAAGCAGACATAGGCACTTGCAGTAAAACCTTTCTGGTTCTATAAGAGGTAAAAGAGCTGACAGAAGAACTAGTGGCCGGAGCGTTGGGATTTCCAACCAAGACAGTTACATCATGGGGAAGGCGGTTCCTCCCTGCCAATACAACCTCCACCTTAGCATCCTTACCTTGCGCATATAAGTTTTGGGTTTCCAACTCTACGGTATGGGTAACAGTAGCCGCATTGGCAGCGCGCGAAACAATAGGGCCAGTCCACCCTTCACCAAGGTCGAATTCCGATAAGGTATTATAAGTGTTATAAACCATTCCTTCAGAATAGTTATCTGTGTATACCTTAATAAGCTCCTGCATATGATAGGTATCAGGGCTTTCAGAAGAAACAGCTTCTATCGTCTCCATTCTCTTTCCCGAAGCACTGGACCACGTCAAGAAATAAGCAGTACTGTCAGAGAAAAGGTTGTACCAAGGGTGCGGCTGTGCGTTATTGACATATAAATGAGCGTCTAACGTACCATCGTTTTCCTTACCATAAAAATAAAGGCCTTCGGAGGTGACATCTATCGCCTGTTCTACACCACGATGATACAATTTGATCGCATCAGGATTATTTAATGGCACACCTGCAGCAGCGAGTTTGTCATTACTGATATAATGTATCCCCGTTTGTGCGGTTGTAATCTTAAGATATTGATTGCCAGATTCGATCCATGAAAAAAAATCACTTTGTCCAAGCGCCACGAAATGCACCAAAAATGCAATACACAAAAAGAGGTATTTTAATAATATTGCATGCTTCATTAGCTACACTAAATGGCAAGTTTGAGAGAAAAAACGTTCGAGTACAACACCTCTGACATGTCACCAATATTTGTCAAAGCATAGTCAATAGAAAACTTATAGATTTTCACACCTATACCAAAATTTGGCTGGATACTGGTATAAGTTTTATCATCCCAATCTTTTACTTCTTGAATATTACCTACACCACCTCTAATATAGACAATTTTCTTATAATCAATCTCAAGCCCGGCGTAAGGGTCAACAGAAACCAAGTTTGTCTTAAGCAACGTGTTTCGCATCCCATCGAAAGTGCTAACAAGATCTACAGACGCTAAAATGCCTATTCTATCTTCAAAAAGAGAAAACTCCCGTCCTACTCCTATTATCAGCCTTGGTAAAGTAACTTCTATGGAATTAACAGGGATATCATTACCTGTTTGCAAGTAAATATCTTTCACGAGGGCTGTGTTATGGTTCCAAGCATTGAATGTACTTGTAACATCTCTGGCCACAGCTCCGAAACGCCATTTTTTATGGTCATATTGAATACCCGCATCTAATCCGAAACCCCATGCATTAGCAAATTGGCCTACCACACGATGGATCACCTTAACATTGGCGCCCATCCTCAGGCCCGGTATAGAAGGCGTTTGTCTGGCATAAGAAAGTAAAAAACCATAGTCTGCGGCTGAGAAAAACCGGATATTGTTATAGTTTATCGCCCCGTTATTATCATATAAAAACCGTGTATCAGGAATATCATCAACGCCAAAACGAATACCGGTAATAGCTAAAACACTGTTGGAGTCTATTCTGGTAGCAAAAGCAGCGTAGTCATATTTTGCAATACCTGCGAAATATTCCGCATGCATCAATGACACTTCATACTTAGATTCCATATGCAGCAACCCAGCGGGATTCCAATACCCAGCAGTCACATCATTGGCAATCGCAGTTTGTGCACCAGACATACCCAACGCCCTGGCGCCTACCCCTATATTTAAAAACTCATTACTATATTTGGGTGCGGTAAACTGGGCATGGCTTAAAAAAGGAAGATTAGTTAGTAAGAGAAAAAATAAAAAAACTGCGTATTTTTTATCCATAACATATAATATCAACGAAACAGAAACGTATCTGTGAGTTTTTAATTGCCCGAAGATTGCCCTGATCATTAACAAATTTAAAAAAATAAAATACTAAACTTGCTATAAACTGATTTACAAATTGACATATAAAGTAAACCATGCCATAAGCAGAATAAAACAGCTCCACCAACAAACCCATAACAAACTATCAGTAAACAACTTACCAAACAGAAACAATACCTGTCACAGGTAAAGAAATATAAAGATAATTAAATCGTTGTTTTAAAGGAACGTAAATTATTTTTATAATTGTTTCTGCATAAATTTAAGAATACTATGAAAAGATTTTTTATTGCAATTATTGCGATAGCCTCTACCTGTTTGTTCACCTTTTGCGAGAAAAAGACATCGGAGAAGCAAGAAAAGAAAGAAACCCATGAAAAGGCAATCCCATCAAGTCCAGAAGCAATAGTCGCAGAATACCAACAAATATGTGACAGTGTAGATTTCTATTGGGCCGAAATGATGCGTTCTGATGACCAAAAAATAGCAGACATAAAAAGGCTTTTACAAGAAGTAAGTTACTGCAAAAGGTACAACCAAATAGCCCTAGACAGTATCAGCAAAATGGCTGAAAACCTGATAAGTAAAAGATACGTCCAAGAAAACATGGCCGATGAAAGCATAGATGCTTATGATGCAGCTACAGACAGCTTAATCAGAGCTACTTTTGATTTGACCCAAAACACACCCGAACTTTCCAAACATTCTATCGTACCTGAACTCATAGAAGATATTACTGAAGCTGATATGACACTTTGGAAATATAGGAAAGACTACGACGACTATGCACTAATATACAACCAGTTTATTGAGGAGAACAAAGAAACCTTAAAAACAATAGACTCAATCAATGGTTCTTTAAATAAGAAACCTTTATTTCAGATTCAACAATGAGAAAGCTTTTAACGATAAATATTTTTATAATTTGTATTTGTTTAATTGCCACATCATGTGGTCAAAGAGGTCTCTTTGGCGGCATGAGCAAAAAAGCTAAAGTCAAAAAAGAGGTAGACACTGTGGTAGACAGTATGGATCAGGCATGGCATGTAATGATGGCCGCCGATGACCGAAAACTTGCTGATATAGACAGGCTTATTGGTGAAATTTCTAATGTGAGAGGTGTCGAAGAACCAAAAACTTCCGAACTGCAAAAGGACTTTGATGACTTGTTGCAAATGAGGTATCAGCCTGAATCTTTAACAGATGAGCAGATAGACAGTTACGATTTGGCAACAGATAAAGTGATAAAGAAGTCTTTTGAATTAATTGAAGAAACAGAGGAATTGGAAGACGATGAAGAAATCTCAGAGCTCCAAAAAGAGATAATGGACGAAGACAAAGATGTGGTACTGTACCGCGCCAGGTATGATGAATGGGCATACAAGTACAACAAACTAATTGACGATAACCAAAAGAGGCTAGAACGTTCCGGTGATCCGTACAACAGGCTTAAGAAAAGAAAACTGTTTAGGTTAGAACCATAAACAAAGGGCCTTAAGTGAGGCCCTTTGTTGTTTAGCAAGATCTAACAGGACAACATCCTGTCAATAGCTTGTTATCTATACTGCCAACTTATCCAACTCAGCTTTTACAAAAGACATCAACGCTTTAATATTCTCACGAGAAAAATCAAAGCGTACCCCTGCTGCTTCATAAACCTCATTTACCGGTCTGGTGTACCCCAACTTTAAAGCCTCAGTATAGCTGGAAAATCCTTTACGAGGGTCAGCCTTATAGTTTTTCCAAACGCCAACCGCACCTAACTGCGCAATGGCATATTCTATATAGTAAAAAGGTACTTCATAGATATGCAACTGCTTATGCCAAACATAGTCTTTATACTGCTCAAGACCAGTCCAGTCTGTGACAGAACTGCTAAAACTGGAAAAAATGTCGTTCCAGGCTTTCACCCGCTCTTGGCGAGAATGATTAGGGTTTTCATAAATCCAATGTTGAAACTTATCTACCGTGGCCACCCAAGGCAATGTATTGATAATCCCCTCCAATTGCTCTCTTTTAGCCCTAACCAAGTCTTTTTCATTATCAAAAAACACATCCCAGTGCTCCATAGAAATCAACTCCATAGCCATAGAGGCTAGCTCGGCAACCTCTGAAGGAGGGTTCTTAAAAATACTTAACTCCAAATCTCTGGTCAGAAAAGAGTGATAAGCATGTCCGCCTTCATGCACCATAGTAACCAAATCCTGAAGAGAAGAGGTAGCATTCATAAAAATAAATGGCACACCGGTTTCATCCAAAGGATAATTATAACCACCCGGCGCCTTACCTTTTCTAGAAACTAAATCAAGGTGCCCCATTTCTTTCATTGTCCTTAAACAATTACCTAAATAAGAATCTACCCGATCAAAACATACCAATGTTTTTTCCAACAGCTCCTCTCCTGTTTTGAAAGGCTTTAAAGGTGTTTTCCCAAGGTAGTTCACATTCAAGTCCCACGGACGCAAATTGTCCAGAGCAAGTTTATTCTTCCTTTCAACTGCCAAATCATTAAGCAATGGCACGACTTCTTCCTCAACTGCAGAATGAAACTTAAAACAATCTTCCACACCATAAGAAAACCGTCCCAAAGCTGTGTGCATATAGTCCCTAAAATTAGAAAAATCAGCATTAAGGGCGACTTTGTTTCTAAGGTTTAGCAATTTATCAAAAAGACCGTCCAACTGATCTTTGTCCTTCAACCGGCGTTCTGCTATTTTTCTATACGCTTCTTCCCTCAAGTACCTATCGTACAAGTCCAGGTAATCACCGGCCTGTTGGAGCGTCAGTTCCTTTCCCTCCATTTCCACTGTCATGTCGCCTGAGATACTACCAAACTTTTGCTCTTCTGTATGAATTTGGGTTTCTAAAGGAATATTTTCTTCCCTAAAAATTCGCTCATCCTTCTCAAGCAGCTTTTTCACAATATCATATTCAGGATCATCAAGCGATTTCAAGTAAGGGCTTTCCAGTGCTTTTTTGTCCAACCTATTTGAAAATGGTGCTACCTGAGGTTGAATTTCGTTTACAAAGTAATTGAAGCTGTCCGTATATTCTTTACTTGCCGTATCACAAGTCATTTTTATATACCTCCACCCCAATTCTTCTGAAAGCACAGATTCCAGCTCACTTCTGTCCCTAAACCACTCCCTCAGTTCCTCAACATTATTAATAGGCCTACTTACAAGCTCTTCATAATAAGGCCGAACCTGCTCCCAGTTTTCTACCTTAAAGGCTTCTTCTAAAAATCTTCTTTTTCGCTTCTTTAGCGTTAATGCTTCAGACATTCTATGTATTTTTTCTTTAGTCAATCTCGATTACTACATTGCGGGTCACCGGATGGCCTACACATGTTAGGACATACCCTTGCTCCAGCTCTTTATCAGAAAGCGCATCAGAGTCTTGCAAATTAACCTTACCACTAATACATTTTCCAAGACATGCAGTACATAAACCACTTTGACAGCTATAAGGCAAATCTATGTCTTCCTCTAGTGCAACTTCCAAAATAGATTTTTCAGGAGGAACTGTAATTTTATATTCTGTTCCTTGATAAAAAATGGTCACATCTTGGGCACTCCCCTGTTCTAGCTCTACAACCTCACCAGCAGGCTCTTTAGCATCTGAGGAGACAAAACTCTCTTGATGGACTTTATCTTTAGCAACCTCTAGAAGCGTTAATGCCTGCTGTGCCTCTTCCATCATACCTTCAGGGCCACAAATGAAATAATCGGCACGTTTCATATCCAGGCCTTCATAAGACTCCAACAGCTTTATAATTAAACTCCTATTTAACCTTCCCGCTGGTTTATAAGAAGTGTCTTTAGGTTGGCTTAAAACATGGACTACCTTAAACCGCCCTTCATGCTCCTTGACCATTTCATCTAGCTTGTCCTTAAAAATAATAGAGTCTTCATTTCTATTTCCATAAAGTAAATAAACAGAGGATAAAGGTTCTTTGGCCAATACAGATTTTGCAATGGACATTAGAGGTGTTATACCACTTCCGGCTCCTAATAATACCACGTCACGTTTTTTATGGTAGTCAAGTTCAGGACAAAAAGTACCCATTGGCTGCATCACTTCTATTACATCTCCTTGCTTGATATTATCAGCCAAATAGTTTGACACCAAACCGCCTGACACCCTTTTTACTGTAACAGCAGGGTACTCGTCTATACCGTCGGCAGAACATAAAGAATAAGAGCGCCGCACTTTTTTTCCTTCTATATCTACTATTAAAGTCAAAAATTGCCCTGACTTATAGGATAAGGGCTCCTGATTTGTTTCAAAAACCAAAGTAACAGCCTCGTCTGTTTCCTGAACTACTTTGTGTACTTTTAAATTAAAATATAAGTTACTCATGAATCCTAAATGAAAAATTTATACAAATAAAAATGATTCTGATTAAAAACAGGCAAAAAAGAAAATGGTTTTTCAAATAATTCAATCAGATTACCTGAATGTACCGATTTAGAACGGCAACAAGGGGTACAAGTGATAAATCATGGTCGCCAATATGATGTGAGTCATTCTTTCCCCTATTACCATTTTCTACATTTGCATTATCGACAACTCGAAAAAAACAGTTACAATGAACAGAGCCGATCTTATTTCCAAATACGATATACCTGCACCAAGATACACAAGCTACCCTACCGTTCCTTACTGGGAAAGTGATGGTTTTGACCAACACATATGGGCAAAACATGTAGGACAGGCTTTTCAAAAATCACCAGAAATAAGCTTATACTTGCATCTACCATTTTGCGAGCAACTCTGCACATACTGTGGCTGCAACAAACGTATTACAAAAAACCATAAGGTAGAAACTCCTTATCTTAACACCCTTCTCAAGGAATGGAATATATATCTGGAAATATTTGGCGGCAAACCAATTATCAAAGAATTGCACCTTGGTGGCGGAACCCCTACTTTTTTCACTCCTCAAAACTTAAAATATCTTTTAGAAAGCATATTTAGTAAGGCCATTATACCAGAAGATCCAGATTTTAGTATAGAGGTACACCCCAACTATACAACAAAGGAACATCTACATGTATTAGCCGCATTAGGTTTCAAACGCTTAAGTGCCGGCATTCAAGATTTTGACCCGAAAGTCCAAATAGCTATTAACAGGGTACAAACATTTGAACAAACAAAAATAGTATTTGACGAAGCTCGAAAAGCAGGTTTCACCTCATTGAATGCGGACATCATTTATGGACTCCCTTTTCAAAAGCTGGAAAGTGTAAAAGGAACAATCAGCAAAACCAGTGTACTAAAACCTGAGAGAATCGCTTTTTACAGTTACGCTCATGTACCTTGGAAAAGCAAGGCCCAAAGAAGGTATAGCGAAGAAGATCTTCCTTCAGCAGACGAGAAGCGGGAACTGTATGAAAAAGGAAAAGAAATGCTTGTAGCACATGGGTATACAGAAACTGGCATGGACCACTTCTCGCTACCGCAGGACGATTTGTATATTGCGATGAAAGAAGGGAAAATGCACAGAAACTTCATGGGCTACACAGTACAGAACACGGGACTGCTCATTGGTTTAGGCGCATCTTCAATAAGCGATAGCACCGACTGCTTTATGCAAAATGTGAAAGAGGTGGAAGAGTATGAAAAAGTGGTCAATGAAGGTAGGTTGCCGGTTCTAAAAGGACATGAGCTAACTGAAGAAGACCTATTCATAAGACAGCATATTCTTGACCTAATGTGCAGAATGGAGACAAGCTGGGATGCCAGTTCTGAATCAGAATCATTTAAAGAAGGATTAGAGAAGCTAGAACCTTTTATAGAAGACAACTTGGTCGTCCTCAAAGAAGGAAGCCTTAAAATAAAAAAAGAAGGAAAGCCATTTATACGAAACATCTGCATGTGTTTTGACGCAAGGCTATGGAGAAAAATACCAGAAACCCCTATTTTCAGCAAGTCTATTTAGTACAGAGAAGTATACGGGATACAATATAGAGCAAGTTTTTTTAGAGAGTTTATAAGGTAAAAAAGAAACCGTCCCATTAATCAATTAACATAAAACCTAATTCTTATTAAGTAAAAATACTTAAACAAGAATTAGGAATAAATAAACATTTAGCATTAATTTTAAAAAAAACAGCGCACGATATTCAATGGTCAAATGGCAACCATTTACCATCAAGCTGTTTAAGAAACCCATTTTGCAACTGATGTTTATTAAAGTTTCATGATATGATTTCAGTAGAAGAAGCCAAAAAATTAATTATAGAAAACACCTCTATTTCAGAAAATTCGGAAGAAGTACATTGTGAGCTAGCAGCAGGGAAAATATTAGCAGAAGATATATTCTCCCCTACAGACCTTCCCCCATTCAGGCAAGCTGCCATGGACGGTTATGGAATAGCATTAACAAAAGAAACCCAAAGCATTAATCACAAGGTAATTGCAGAGGTACGCGCAGGAGATTATGTAGAAAGGCCTGTAGACGCACAAAGTGCTGTCCGAATATTTACAGGGGCAAGAGTTCCTGACGATGTAAACTGTCTTGTCATTCAGGAAAATGTGAATGCCAATAACGACACGATAACATCGGACAAAGCTGATTTTTTGAAACCCATGGCCAACATTCGGCCACAGGGCGAGCAAGTACAAAAAGGGGCGCTGGCTTTGAAAAAAGGTACGCTGCTCACTCCTGCCAGCGTAGGCTACCTGAACAGTATGGGCATCGAAAAAATTAAAGTAATAAAACCTGCCAAGATCGGCATCTTGGTAACAGGAGATGAACTCCAAAAACCAGGAAGCGCTTTAGACAAAGCCCAAGTTTATGAGTCTAATTCAGGGATGCTAAAATCTGTTTTACACTATACTTTAGGGCTTAAAGATGTCAGCATCCATTTTGTCAAAGATGATTTCAATTCTGTTAAGGAAACCATAGATCATATTTTTAAAGAAAGCGACCTATTGTTGGTCACTGGTGGGATTTCGGCTGGAAAATATGACTTTGTTAAAAGAGCATTAGAAGAACTAGGCGTAAACAGTATATTTTATAAAATAGCCCAAAAACCAGGAAAGCCCTTATATTTTGGCAAAAAAGCATCCAAAGCAGTCTTTGGGCTTCCAGGAAACCCTGCCGCTGCCTTGACCTGTTACTACCAGTACGTTTACCCTTATTTAAAAAAGCACCAGGGACACTCTTCATATTTTCTTCCTGAACAAAACATGACCTTAAAAAACAGCTTTGCCAAAAAACCAGGTCTCGCCATGTTTCTTAAAGCCAAGGCAAATGGAAGTGAAGTAGAAATATCTCAAGGACAAGCATCATCCATGCTTCACACATTTTCAGAAGCCAATGCTTTTGTATATCTTCCTTCGGAAACAGGAGAAGTTAAAACAGGAGAACCTGTAAAAGTCAACTTACTCAACCATTAACTATGAAAGCTACAGGAATCATATTGGCCGGGGGGAAAAGCAGCCGGATGAAAGAATACCCTAAAGGCTTGCTCACTTTCAATGGCGATACCTTTGTCAACCATATAGCCAATGAACTTGAGAAGGTAACATCAGAAATAATTGTCAATGCCAACTCACACAAGTACGACCATTTGGGGTATCAGGTAGTCACGGATGTAATGGAAGAAAAAGGCCCCTTGGGAGGAATATATAGTGCGTTACAACAGTCTTCCAACCCACTAAACATAGTAGTTGCTTGTGATATGCCCATGGTTTCTGCATCGTTTATGCAAATGTTATTAGAAAACATTCAACATTTTGATGCTGCCATACCCAAGACAGGTGAACTACTACAACCATTGTATGCTTGTTATAATAAAAGTAGTCTATCTAAACTACAGGACTTGATCAATGAAGACTTTTTAAAGCTCCAACAACTCCCTGCCAAGTTAAACTGCAATGTCATTACCTGTAGTTTAAAAGGGGCGGATCAATACCTAAACATTAACACGCCGGAAGATTACAAAAAATTAACATCTGAACTATGAGCATAAAAATATTATTCTTTGGATCGGTAACAGATATAACAGGCCAAAAAGAGTTAACCGCCGAAAATATCTCAGACACGAACACCTTAAAAAACTACCTGTTAAATAAGTTTCCTAAAATTAACGGCTTAAATTTTGTAATAGCACGTAACCAAGAGGCCATCACCGACAATGTTCCTTTAAACGACGGAGATGAAGTTGCATTACTCCCACCATTTTCTGGAGGATAAAATTTTTGACACTAATTTTCAAGCCAACGAAAAATGGAAAAACTATTTATACAAGGCCCCATAAAACCGCTATTCGTTTCAGAAGTAATTCAAAAGCATGCTTCAGATTACAGATCTGGTGCATTTACCATGTTTCTTGGTCAGATACGCAATGACGAAATAGACGGGCAAGAAGTTCAAGGCATAGAGTATACAGCATATGAAGAAATGGCAGAAAAAGCTGCCCAGAAAATCATTGAAGAGTCTATAAAAAGCTTTGAGCTCAATACCGTTCAAATTTATCATAGCCTCGGTTTGGTCAAAACAGGGGAAGCCAGCCTTTTTGTACTTGTCACAGCAGGGCACAGGCCCAATGTATTCAAAGCTTGTGCGCATATAGTAGAAAGAATAAAAAAAGAGCTTCCTGTTTGGGGAAAAGAAATTTTTGACAACAATACTTATACCTGGAAAAAAAATATTTTTTGAAACATGGTAGATATAACAGAAAAGTCCACCACCTTAAGACATGCTATAGCACAAGCCATTGTAAAAACTAGTAAACAAGAAACTATAGACGCTATAAAAAATGGTTTGGTTCCAAAAGGCAATGTGTTTGAAATAGCTAGAGCAGCAGGTTTGTTTGCTGTAAAACGCACATCAGACACCATCCCCGACTGCCATCCTCTACCTATAGAATACACACATATTTCATATGAAATTAAAGGGCTTGACATATTCATATATATTGAGGTAAAAACCATTTATAAAACTGGCGTAGAAGTGGAAGCCATGCATGGTGCATCGGTAGTAGCCCTAACCATGTATGACATGCTAAAGCCCATTGACAAAGGCATTGAAATTGCCAATATAAAACTCTTAGAGAAAAAAGGTGGAAAAAGCGACCATAAAGCAGCAAAACCAGGAACAACAGCTGAAGTAATTGTATGCTCAGACAGCATTGCCAGTGGCAAAAAAGAAGATAGGGCAGGCAGTATTGTCAAGTCTAAGCTAGCATCTTATAATCTGGAAATTTCAGGTTACACTATCATTCCCGACAATCAAGAACTATTAAAAGAAAAGATCGTCTCAGCAAGCCAGTCAGCCAATTTGATAATCATTTGCGGTGGCACCGGTTTAACAAAAAAAGACAATACCCCAGAAGTATTAAAACCTTTGCTTGAGACAGAGATTCCAGGCATCATGGAGGCAGCCAGAAGCTATGGCCAACAAAGAACCCCAGCAGCAATGTTTTCAAGAGGAGTTGCAGGACTTATGGGCAAGACATTAGTCATGGCCATTCCAGGCTCAACCAAAGGAGCTGAAGAAACCATAAATGCCCTTTTCCCGGGCGTATTGCATATTTTAAACAACCTCCAAAAACAGTAAAACATACTGACTAGTAGACTGCTAAACATTTTTCTATGTTCCATGTTCCTTTAGAAGACAAGAAAGAAAAGGAATAGAAAGATGGAGAGAGAGAACATAAATGTACACAATACGTGGTCGGGCTTCAAGAGAGGAAATAAGATCTCATGGGGAGCCGTATTTGCAGGTGCATTGATCGCAGTTGTACTACAACTGACCTTTAGTGTACTTGGATTTGGTATAGGGATTGGCACATTGGACCCAATGGATCCTGGCGCAACTACTGAGGGATTGGGTATAGGTTCTTTAATATACTGGGTATTGACCAATTTGATTTCAATCTTTATAGGTGCATATGTTGCGGGTAGACTGGCCTCTATCCCAAAATCTTTTGAAAGTATGCTTCATGGCGTAACTACTTGGGGCGTATATTCACTATTCAGCTTTTTCCTGCTTACCACCACAGTCGGCACCATTATAAGTGGCGTTGGTGGTATTATAGGCCAGACCATGGAAGTGGCCGGAGCAGGCTTAGCTTTTACTCCTGAAGACATCGAGCAGCTTGAGGAGGAAGTGAGAGCTACCATAGAAGCAGAAGGTGAAGAAGTGCCGGAAGATGAAGAAATGCAGCAAGAAATTAGGGCATACGGACAGGAGATTACCCAAGCTGCTTCCAGAGCAGGTATATTTATGGGTATATCCTTGATCCTAGGTGCAGTTGTTTCTGCATTTGGCGGAAAAGCGGGCAAACCAGATTATGAAATTGCCCATAACGAACCGGGACCAGGACGTACACATACGTAATTAAAACATAACATAATATATATTCGAAAGAGCTTCATTGTCTTTTTGGAATATATTTGCAATAAATATAAAGCAGAACAAAAAGGTGGGGCTTCCCCACCTTTTTGTTTTTCTCCAATTAAACTTAACCCAATACTTTCTGCCCTTTTGTTGGTGTTTTCACGCCATTTTGTTGGGGTTTTCACCAACAATATTTTAAACTTAAAACACTTTACCTTCCTCAGGATGTAGGAATAGGAAATAAAAAAAGCCTCCCAAATTTTTGAGAGGCTTAAGTGATCCCGCTGGGATTCGAACCCAGGACCCATACATTAAAAGTGTATTGCTCTACCAGCTGAGCTACGGAATCGATATTTTATGTCTATCTTTTTGAGGGTGCAAAGTTAAAAATATTTTTCTTAAAATCTACAACAACTCAAAAAAGTATTCTTTATCATTTTATCCTTGTATCACGTTTTAATACAAGCTTTTTTATTTTGTGATCCCGCTGGGATTCGAACCCAGGACCCATACATTAAAAGTGTATTGCTCTACCAGCTGAGCTACGGAATCGATATTTTATGTCGTTCTGTTTCGTAATTGCGAGTGCAAAAGTAGGAGGTATTCCTTTAAATCCAAAACCTGAAGGCAAATTTCTTCAATAATTTTTCAATTCACACAGGCCATATTTCGCAATTAACATATTTTCAGAAAGATAGTAACCTATACTTTTTTTGAAAAAAATTAGGCCTTCTGCAAAGGAGAGTCCTTTTCTTTAGCCAAAACTTTAAATACGACTTTATCCATAAATCCAGGAAACCATTTATTCATGAACACAGTCAGTTTACCTTGGGTGGTCAATACAATATCCCTTTTTCTTTTTACTACAGCTTTATACATATGATTGGCTACTTCTTCGGCAGTCATCATTTTACCTTCATCTCTTGGAGATTCTCCTTGTACAGAGCCATCCTCCCCTAGCGCAGAAGTACGTATATTGGAAGTAGTAAACCCAGGACAAGCCACAAGTACATGAACGCCCTTGTACAATAACTCAGCACGCAAAGACTCCATAAAGCCTTGCATGGCAAATTTTGAAGAAGAATATCCTATTCGAGCAGGCAATCCACGCAAACCTGCAATAGAGGAAACTGCCACAATAGACCCTTTTTGTTTTAAAATATAGGGCAAGGCGTATTTAGTAGCATATACAGTCCCGTAAAAGTTGATATCCATAACTTTTTTGATCACCTCGACATCAGCATCTTCAAACAAAGCACGCATAGTAATACCGGCATTATTAATAAGTATATCAATGGTTCCGAAACGATCAACGGTATGAGCAACCATCCGTTTGCAATCTTCCTGAAGGCTTACATCTGCGATTATCGCTAACACATCAATTCCTTTGTTTTTAAGCCACTGTTCTGTCTCTTGGAGCTTTTCAGGGTTCCTACCGGTAACAACAACCTTAGCACCTTCCGACCCAAACTTTTCAGCACATGCTTTTCCTATACCAGAAGACCCTCCAGTAATGATAACAACTTTATTTTTCATTCCTTTTTCTGTAAAAATCAGCCACGGCATTGATCAGGTTACTGTGGCCGGCTTGTAAAACATAAACTTCAGAACTTTTAATATACTTCAAAAATCTTTTTAAATGGCTAATGGTGATAATTTTATCATATTTACCTAAAAAAAAAGTCACTTTTATTTCGTGCTTGTTTATCAAACTAGCAAGCGCACGAACATCATAACATAGCAACCTAAAAACCACCCAAGAGAAATAGACCCTCCTCCGTTGTTTAACGGTAGCCATTTGCGAATTGGAAAATTTAGTCACCCTATTATTCAAAAAACCAGCTCCACTAAAAAACTTTGCCATTCCCAAATAAAGCCCAGGCCTTAAAACAATCCTTCTTAGCAGCTTCCTAGGCAATCTATAACTTGTTGCCAATACATACCATGGGTTGCGCCTAACGCCGTCAGGAGCTATTAAGATCACCTCCTCTACCCTTTCAGAGAAAGCCTCCAACACCCCTAAGGCAAACTTCCCTCCCATACTAAAGCCTAACACAGAGAACCGACCAATATTTTTTTCATTCAAAAAAGATAATATCATCTCTCGCAGAAAGTGTTTTGACATTGGTTCATCTTTCTTATGCCAAAAGCTTTGTCCGTGATAAAACAAGTCAAAACTGTATATAGTATAGTTTTCAGACAGTTCCTCATCCAACTTTTTAAAACACTCATTGCTCTGACCATAGCCGTGAAACGAAAGCATCGCCTTACCTCCTCTCCCTCGGACAGAATAGTGCAAGACCGCTCCTGAAAACATAAAATAACTCGATGTATCCATCATACAACATTGAACAATTTTTTAAAATTATTATTAATCATCCAATATTTTTGATTAACTTAAACAAATTTCAAGAAAAAAATAAGCCACGCTAAAAGAATGAACCGGATATTAGGGTTAATGATGTTTTTTGTCTTTATGGGTTATTCTAGCATAGCCCAAGACAACTTTAGACAAAATGACTTTTCTAATTTTAAACGCCCTAAGCATAATGCTATAAAAACATCTCCCCTAGCAATGATACAGGGGCCGATCATTTTCACAAGCGAATACCGTTTATCTATTGAAAAAGCTGTTGGAAAGCAGCTTTCTGCCCAAATGGGACTCTCATATCTAGGGCCATCCAATCTATTGTCGCTCGATGAGTTTATACTTGCGGAAACAGGGCAGCATGTAAATACCGAAACGAACGGATTTAGACTGCAAGCAACATTTAAATATTTCCTATCTGACGAAGTAATGGACGGTTTTTATATTGGACCTCATTTTTCTTACAGCTATGCCGAGTTCACCGAAAGGTCTAACCCCCAAACAGCTATCAGAATGCATTATAGAAATGCTGTTTTTATGGGCGGTTGGCAAAAACCATTTGCAAAATTCCTTGTCATAGACTTCTTTACAGCTATAGGCGGGCGAAACAATTTAATTGAAGCAGTAGAAAGAACCGGCACCCTTTATGATAATGTAGTAGACTCAGAACAGATAAGAGGAATTAAACTTATGCTAGGCTTTAATATAGGGGTAGCTTTTTAAAATAGAAATATGCAATAGTAACTTTTATTTCGTGGCAAAACAACTTCAAATCAGACGCTTCGTTCGCATTTGTTTTTTAACTTGCTTTGCAAACCAAATACGCTGATTTTTTGTTCTTTTGCCCCTCATAACGAAATCTAATGCAGAATTCAGGTTCAAACAAGCAATCAATAATAGATATATAAAAAAAGCCTTGCCACTATATAGTAGCAAGGCTCTAATTAAATGTTAGATAATATTAAGAAACAGTCGCTTCTCTTTGCTTGTTTCTATTACGTTCTGTTTCATCCAGATATATCTTTCTCATCCTAATACTTTTAGGAGTCACTTCAAGATACTCATCCTTCTGAATATACTCCATCGCTTCTTCAAGAGAGAACTGGATTTTAGGAGCAATTTTTACGTTATCATCAGAACCCGAAGCACGCATGTTGGTAAGTTTTTTACCTTTCATGACATTCACTACAAGGTCGTTGCTCCTAGAGTGCTCTCCGATAACTTGTCCCATATATATTTCCTCACCGGGATCTACAAAGAATGTACCCCTATCCTGTAGTTTGTCAATGGCGTAAGCTGTGGAAGTACCAGTTTCCATAGAAATCAAAGAACCGTTATTTCTTTCAGGAATAGCACCTTTAAAAGGCTCATAAGACTTAAACCTATGTGTCATAACCGCTTCACCAGCGGTAGCAGTCAAAACATTATTCCTCAATCCGATAATTCCCCTTGATGGAATATTGAACTCAAGATGCTGCATATCTCCTTTAGGTTCCATAATAACAAGTTCTCCTTTTCTTTGAGTAACAAGTTCAATAACCTTTCCTGAAGACTCTTCCGGCACATCTACTACCAAAAGCTCTACAGGTTCATGCTTTTGCCCATCAATTTCCTTATAAAGCACCTGAGGCTGTCCAACCTGAAGTTCATACCCCTCACGACGCATAGTCTCTATAAGAACAGACAAGTGAAGGATACCCCTTCCGTAAACCAAGAACTTATCTTCAGAATCTGTATCTTTTATTCTTAGCGCCAAGTTCTTTTCTGTTTCTTTATACAGCCTGTCCCTGATATGTCTTGAGGTTACAAACTTACCCTCTTTACCAAAGAAAGGTGAGTTGTTGATGGTAAACAACATACTCATTGTAGGCTCATCTATGGCAATCCTTGGAAGCTCTTGAGGGTTTTCCGGATCTGTAAGCGTATCACCTATTTCAAAACCTTCTATACCCACTACAGCACATATATCACCAGCATGTACTTCAGGCACTTTTACTTTACCAAGACCTTCAAATACCTGAAGTTCTTTAATCCTTACTTTTTTAATACTTCCGTCAGCTTTGGTAAGCGCCATGTTGGCACCTTCTTTTAATGTTCCTTGGTAAACCCTACCGATGGCAATACGGCCAACGAAAGAAGAATAATCCAAAGAAGTGATCTGAAGCTGAGGAATACCTTCTGGAGAAGGTGCAGCAGGTATATTTTCTACAATAGAATCCAATAAAGGAATAATATCGTTAGTAGGCGTTTTCCAGTCATGTGCCATCCAGCCATTTTTAGAAGAACCATACAAGGTTACGAAATCAAGTTGGTCTTCTGTGGCTCCTAAGTTGAACATCAAATCAAATACTGATTCGTGCACTTCGTCAGGGCGGCAATTTTCTTTATCAACTTTATTTACTACTACAATAGGCTTAAGTCCCAGACCTAAAGCTTTTCCAAGAACAAAGCGTGTCTGAGGCATTGGTCCTTCAAAAGCATCGACAAGCAAAAGAACACCGTCTGCTAGTTTCAGAACCCTTTCTACTTCACCACCAAAGTCGGAGTGACCAGGGGTATCAATAATATTGATTTTAACATCTTTGTATCTTACAGATACGTTTTTAGATACAATGGTAATCCCTCTTTCTCTTTCGAGGTCATTGTTGTCTAGTATAAGGTCATTAAACTCCTGATTCTCGCGGAACAGCTTAGAGGCATGAATGATTTTATCTACGAGTGTGGTTTTGCCATGGTCAACGTGTGCGATAATGGCAACATTTCTAATGTTCTGCATTTTAAATTAATTACTGAAAATATCAAGATACAAAAATATGTATTTCCTTTCTATTTATAACCGGATCAATATTAAATTTAATGTATTTTTTAAAATTTGAGTTCATTATCCTTTAAATTATAAAATAAATCCTAAACTCTTTTACCTCAATTTTCTTTTTATATTTGCCTTTTCAAATAACAGAAACCATGTCTGAGCAATTTAAAAGATATACAATTACTTCTGCACTTCCATATGCCAATGGTCCTGTACACATTGGTCATTTGGCAGGTGTTTATGTTCCAGCCGATATTTATGTACGTTTCCTTAGGTCCAAAGGCAAAGAAGTTGCTTTTGTTTGTGGGTCTGACGAGCATGGTGTGCCGATAACCATTAGAGCTAAAAAAGAAGGTGTTACCCCTCAACAAGTAGTAGATAAATATCATAACATCATAAAAGAGTCCTTCAAAGAATTTGGGATTTCTTTTGACATCTACTCAAGGACATCCTCAAAAACACATTACGAAACCAGCTCTGAATTTTTTAAAGACCTTTACGAGAAAGGTTGTTTTGAAGAAACTACTACCGAACAGTATTTCGACCCTAAAGCCAAACAGTTTCTGGCAGACCGGTACATTGTAGGCACCTGTCCAAAATGTGGCAATGAAAATGCTTACGGTGACCAATGTGAGTCTTGTGGTTCTACCTTAAGCCCTTCAGAGCTTATAAATCCTCATTCCACCTTAAGTGGAGAAAAACCAGTTTTAAAAGAAACTACCCATTGGTACCTACCGCTGAACAAATATGAAGATTGGCTCAAGGAGTGGATACTTAAAGAACACAAAGAGTGGAAACCCAACGTTTATGGACAATGCAAGTCATGGATAGAGCAAGGCCTGCAACCCCGTGCCGTAACACGTGACCTTGACTGGGGCGTACCGGTACCTCTTGAAGGTGCGGAAGGAAAAGTCCTTTATGTCTGGTTTGACGCTCCTATTGGTTACATTTCTGCAACTAAAGACTGGGCAGCAGAAAACAACACCGATTGGGAAAAACACTGGAAAGACAAAGAAACGAAGCTTGTTCATTTTATTGGTAAGGACAATATAGTTTTCCACTGCATTATTTTCCCTTCTATGCTCAAAGCAAGCGGTGACTATATTCTGCCTGATAATATCCCTGCCAATGAATTCCTTAACCTGGAAGGCAATAAAATATCAACGTCAAGGAACTGGGCGGTATGGCTTCATGAGTACTTAAAGGAGTTTCCGGGTAAAGCCGATGTACTAAGGTATACACTTTGTGCCAATGCCCCAGAAACTAAAGACAATGACTTTACCTGGAAAGACTTTCAAGCAAGGAACAACAATGAACTGGTGGCTATCTATGGCAACTTTATCAACCGTGCCGTAGTATTGACGCACAAATATTTTGACGGAAAAGTTCCAGAGGCAGGCCCGTTAGAAAACATTGACAAGGACGTTCTAGAGAAGCTTCAAGCTTTTCCAGAAAAAATTGCCAGCTCACTTGAATTGTACCGTTTCCGCGAAGCACTGAGCTACCTCATGGATTTAGCACGCACAGGAAATAAATATTTGGCAGACACAGAGCCGTGGAAATTGTTCAAGACCGATCCAGATAGAGTGAAAACCATCCTTAATATTGGTCTTCAAATCTCTGGTGCTCTTGCCATTTTGTCTGAACCATTTTTACCGTTCACTGCTGCCACCTTGAGCAAGATGCTAAATTTAACAAACAAAAAATGGGAGCATGCAGGCACAACTAACTTACTGCCAGAAGGTCATACTATAAACAAAGCAGAACTCCTTTTTGAAAAAATAGAAGACAATGCTGTTGAAGCCCAAATACAAAAATTGCTGGACACCAAAAAAGCCAATGAACTAGAAGCAGCAAGTGTTCCTGAACTAAAGTCTGAAATCACTTTTGATGATTTCACCAAAGTAGATATCAGAGTTTCTACCATTCTTGAAGCAGAAAAAGTACCTAAAACTAAAAAGCTGCTAAAGCTTAAACTAGATACCGGGATTGATGAAAGAACGGTGGTTAGCGGAATTGCAGAATACTATAAACCTGAAGAAATTATAGGGAAACAAGTATGCCTAATGGCGAACTTGGCACCACGTAAAATCAAAGGAATAGAGTCCCAAGGAATGATTTTAATGGCTGAAGACAAAGACGGAACCTTGGCTTTTGTCAGCCCTGGGAAAGCTGTATCAAACGGTAGCCAAATAAGCTAACCAAAAATCTCATATCCGAAATAAACTTTAGTATTGACTAAGGTATATTTCGGATATGATTAGGGCGCGCTGAAAAACGCCCAAAACATTGATCTGTTTATATGTTAAAGGTTATGAGGTATAGGTGCAAGGTTTTTTCGGTTATTTCTTATTATTCCATGCACAGTAAACTGAAAAACTTTTAATCCAATACTTTTTTTGGGCTAGCCACAAGCGCACAATCTACTTTATGGCCTTACATTCGAAGTATTCCAATACGTCTTCATGTAAGGCCATGCGTATCTTGCACATTTGTGACTTTTTCAGCAGGCCCTAATTACCTGTTTTTTTAAGATTGAATTATTTATTGAACTGGGTCATAGTCATCTGAAGACCTATTGTCGTAAAGGCTTCCACAGCATCACAACACCTGTCTAATAGTTCATCGAGGCCAGCTTCTTCCTCTGGGTCAAAAGGACTAAGAACATATTCAGATTGTCTTCCTTTAGGAAAGTCACTACCTACTCCTATTCTCAATCGTGGGTAAGTGGAGTGCCCAAGCATATCTTGGATATTCCCTAATCCATTATGCCCTCCATTAGACCCTTTGGGCCTGATCCTAATTTTTCCAAAAGGTAAAGAAATATCATCCGTGATTACCAAGCTGTTTTCAATAAGTATTTTTTCACTATTGAGCCAGTGGCAATAAGCCTTTCCGCTAAGGTTCATAAAAGTAGTAGGCTTCACAAGGATCAGGTTCCTTCCTTTAAATTTACCTTGAGAAACAAAAGCATGGCGACCAGAATCGAAGCCTGTGCTCAACCGGCTTGCCAAACGGTCTAACACCATAAAACCTATATTGTGCCGGGTATTGGCATAGTCCGGACCAATATTTCCTAAGCCACAAATCAAATATTTCATATCAGCAAAAAATTAAACGAAAAAAGCTGTCTCTCTTGAAGAAACAGCTTTTTTGCAAAACAGTTTATTAAAAAACGCTTATTATTCAGCAGCTTGTGCTTGTTGTCCTTTAAGTGCTCTTGGTACTTCAACAGTAGCAACAGGAAGCGACTTGTTGTTAAGGATAGTATAGTCTCCAGGTGTGATTGCAGAAACTTTGATAGACTTACCCAATTCTAATTTTGAAATATCTACACTGATAGACTCAGGGATATTTTTAGGATAAGCTTTAATTTTGATTTTCTTCAAGTTAACAGTAAACTTACCACCTTTTACTACACCAGGTGAAGTTCCAGTGAATTTAACAGGAACATCAACTTTAACTAGTTTAGTAGGTACTAGTTCAAGGAAGTCTGCGTGAAGAATATTTTCACTTACTGGGTGAAACTGTACTTCCTGAAGGATAGTTTCATACTGCTTTCCATCAACATTGATCAATATTTTTGGAGAGTCAGGCGTATATACTATATCTCTGAATAGAAAAGTCGGAACGTGGAAATGTACTTGGTCTTTACCTCCATATAATACACATGGCACTTGCGCTTCAGCTCTTAGGTCTTTAGAAACCTTTTTACCGAGATTTGCTCTTTTATACCCTATAATCTCTACGGTTTTCATCTTTTTTTAATTTATAAGTTTAAGTTTAAATAAAAAGCGAACTAATAGACTCGTTGTCCTGAATTTTCCTAATAGCCTTAGCAAAAAGGTCAGCAACAGTAAGTACCTTAATTTTTTGAGAACTTGTTTTTAAAGGAATAGTGTCTGTTACTACAAGCTCCTCCAAAAGTGAAGCGTCAATGTTTTCGTAAGCAGGACCAGAAAGTACAGGGTGCGTACATATAGCTCTTACACTTTTGGCACCTTTGTCTAAAATTAATTTTGCAGCCTTGCAAATTGTCCCCCCTGTATCTACAAGGTCGTCGATCAACACTACATTGGCACCTTCTACATCTCCAATTAATTGCATGGCAGCAATCTCATTAGCTTTTTTACGATGTTTGTCGCATACCACTAAGTCAACACCAAAATACTGAGAGAAACTTCTTGCACGTGCCACACCTCCTACATCAGGAGAAGCAAAAATCAGCTTTTCTAAATTAAGCGACTGAATGTAAGGGATAAGAATAGCAGCGCCATCCAAATGATCTACCGGAAAATCAAAGAAACCTTGAATTTGTCCAGCGTGTAGATCGCAAGTCATCAACCTGTCTGCCCCAGAAGCCGAAAGCAAGTTTGCTACCAACTTAGAAGCAATAGGTACACGAGGCTTATCTTTCCTGTCCTGTCTTGCATAACCAAAGTACGGAACAACTACAGTAACATAAGCGGCCGAAGCTCTCCTTGCAGCATCAACCAGAAGCAAAAGCTCCATAAGGTTATCTGCATTAGGAAAAGTAGATTGGATCAAGAATACATCAGCACCGCGAACAGATTCGTCGTAGCTAACTGAAATCTCACCATCACTAAAACGCTTGATTGTTACAGATCCTAATTCTTTGCCGTAAGAGTTGGCTATTTTCTCTGCAAGGTAACGGGAATTGGTACCGGAAAAGATCTTGATGTACGACATATCGTATTTAGAAAGAAGCTACTTTAAACAAATAAATCCCGGGTCTTAAGTCCGGGATTTATTTCCTGTATTTGTTGTCCGACCAGGTCTCGAACCTGGACTCTTCTGAACCAAAATCAGACGTGTTGCCAATTACACCATCGGACAATAACCTTCTCATTGTTGGGCTGTTTCCCCGTTTGAGATTGCAAATATGTAGGTTTAACTTTTAAATACCAAACCCTGTTTAGAAAAAATTTAACTTTTTATAATTACAACCTGATTATCAATAAAAAAAATTAACTATCGCACGAACATTTATATTAGCTAAAGCTCACCCATCTCATCTCCCCAAGTGAACTAGGTATCCCAAAGAAAGCATAATTACCCTGTTGGCAGAGTTTTCTCCAAAATCAACCCCTTGAAAATACTGTCCTACCGGAGGTATAGCTGTGCTAATATTATTAACAAACCCATGGTTATATCGAACTTCCACCAAAAAATCTCCAGGTCCAACAGTCATTCTGTAGCCTACCCCTACCGTAACACCGATATCCAAGCGCTGATCTTCGTCTTCAAATTCATAGCTGGCATCTTGGGTCACATTTATAGGGAAGGCTCCATAATTACCTGTTGCTTCCACATCCATCCTACCAGAAGACCAATAACCTGCATAAGGACCTGCCAAAAAGTAATAACCAATCCTTTCTAACCCCATGGTTAGTTTAAAAGGAACCATAAGGTTGAAAAAATCAGTACGCATTACTGCCCGGCCATCTACGTTATAAGCAGCAAAACCATCATGTCCGCTTTCACTAAAATTAAAACTGGAACCTTGGCGAGAGTACATCACGTCAGGCTGAACAGATAATCTGTGATGTAAAAAAGGAAGTCCAAACTGTGCAGAAACGCCTCCATGAACTCCTAATAAAGGTGCCTGCGAGACATCTTCAATGGAAGTGCTCAACCAAGAAACATTCCCGCCTCCTTTTGCTCCTAAAGATACCTGTCCCTGGCTAGGGAACTGTATACAAAAAACGGAAATTAATATCAGTAAATATCTCATAATAAGAAAATTGTTGTTTATTACAAAAACTAAAAAGAATGCCACCACAGAAGTAAGGCTATGATGGCACAAAGTATTTTAATAAAAGTACTCAGTATATCCTATACAAAAACAGAAAAATACACCCGCTCCATCACTTTCCCCTCACCTGCTTCTCTACATCATCCCACTGCTCCTGCGACACATCGTCGAGATCATTGAACTCTCCTGCCCCTTTTAACCACTCACCACCGTCAATAGTTATAACCTCACCATTAATATATGCAGAAAAATCAGATACTAAAAAAGCCGCTAGGTTTCCTAACTCATGGTGTTTGCCAAACCTTTTCAAAGGAATACGTTTTTCGGGATCCATTTTGTCGGCTACCGCTTTAGGGAACAACCTTGCCCATGCCCCCTCTGTCGGAAAAGGTCCTGGCGCAATGGCATTCATCCGAATGTTGTACTTGGCCCATTCTACAGCCAAAGACCTGGTCATAGCCAATACGCCAGCTTTAGCACAGGCAGACGGCACCACATATCCTGAGCCTGTATAGGCATAGGTTGTTACAATATTCAATACAGTTCCTGCTTGCTTATTGGCGATCCAATGTTTACCCACACACAAAGTACAGTTGGTGGTACCTTTTAAAACAATGTCAAGAATAATGTTAAAAGCCCGTGCAGAAAGTCTTTCTGTAGGAGAAATAAAATTTCCTGCCGCGTTATTTACCAGCACATCTACTTTACCAAAGGCTTCTACAGCCGAAGCATGCATTTTTTCAACTTCATCATAGTTTCTAACATCACAAGCCACTGGAAGCACAGCCCCCCCGGTTTCTTCCATGAGTTCGGCTGCTGTTTTTTCAAGCACCTCAAACTTCCGGCTAGAAATAACCACAGATGCACCAGATTCCAAAAAAGTTTTTGCCATTGACTTTCCCAAACCAGTACCTCCCCCAGTTATCAATACCACTTTACCTTTTAGAGCTTCTTTGCTTAACATATTTTCCATATTACAGAAAGTCTAGTCTAACATTAATGTACTACACCAAAGCTAATAATTATTTATTAGCTTTACGCTATGATACCATTCAACAAGCCATTTATTGTAGGTAAAGAGCTTGAATATATAAAAGAAGCTGTTGAAAAAGGCAAGCTGTCAGGGGATGGGCATTTTACCAATAAGTGTCAGCACTGGCTTGAAGAAAACTATCAAGTAAAGAAAGCTTTGCTCACCACTTCCTGTACAGATGCTTTAGAAATGGCGGCCATCCTCCTAGACATAAAACCTGGCGATGAGGTAATTGTGCCTTCATTTACTTTTGTATCTGCTGCCAACGCTTTTGTCTTAAGGGGCGCCAACATTGTATTTGCCGATATTGAACCCAATACGTTCAACATAGACCCTGATGGACTCCCGTCACTCATATCCAGCAAAACAAAAGCCATTGTACTGGTGCATTATGCAGGCATAGCTTGTCAAATGGACGAAATATCTGCCATTGCTGAAAGTAACAATATTCCAATTATAGAAGATGTGGCATTGGCTATGGATGCCTTTTACAAAAAACAAGCACTGGGTTCTATAGGGACCTTTGCCACTTGGTCGTTTCACGAAACAAAAAACATTATTTGTGGTGAAGGAGGTGCCTTAGGAATCAACAACCCCAAATATTGTGAGAGGGCCGAAATTATAAGAGAAAAAGGCACCAATCGTTCAAAGTTCTTCAGGGGAGAGACCAAACAATATGAGTGGGTAGATATAGGTTCCTCCTTTTTGCCGTCAGAGATCAATGCAGCTTATTTGTTTGCTCAACTTCAACAAAAAGATGAAATTCAAAAAAAGCGCATCAAAATTTGGGATAACTACCATACTCATTTAAAAGATTTAGAAGCCAAAGGATTTCTCAAGCTTCCTGTTGTGCCAGACTATGCTACCAAAAACGGTCAATTGTTCCACATTCTGTGCCGCACACACAAAGAAAGAAACGATTTAATCCAGCACTTAGGAAAGCACGGCATTAAAGCTGTATTTCATTACCTTCCCCTACACTTGAGCAGTTATTATCAGCAAGACATTAACAACAAGCACATTCACCTACCAATCTGTGAAGATATAAGCGAGAGAATAGTTCGTTTACCACTTTTTTATTCCATGACAGCACAAGAGCAGGAGCATGTAATTAAAAATTTGATTAAATTTTACATTTAGTAAAGCAAAATCAGATATTTAAAACTATATTTTCGTTGGTGTTGAAAAAAAAAGACTGTACTTTCTGATTCATTAAAAGTATTATTGTAAAAAAATCTAAAAAACCTGAGATGTCAATGTTATCTGATATGAAATTGCTTTTGGCTGCCGGCCTTATGCTAAGCATGAGTGTTACCTCATGTGTTACAAGACAAAAATTTGATGATCTAAATGCTAAAAAATCAGCACTCGAAGTTGAAAACGCTGAATGCTCAGAAAAGCTTGCTGCGGCAGTTGCAGATAGGGAGCGGCTAAGCGAGTTGGCTGGTGATTTAAACAAAAAGTGCCAAAAGCTTATAGATGACACTACCCAAACAGGAGATTCTTACAGAAGATTAAAATCAAACTTTAGAGATGTAAGCCAGTCATACGAAAAGCTCATGGAAAACCATGACAAATTCAAAAGCATGACATCTGCTGAAAAAGACAAGCTCAGCCAAGACCTTGCCAGAAGAGAAAAGGAGCTTTATGAAGCTGAAAAGAAAAACAGAGAGCTTACTGAAAGTCTAAAAGAACGCGAAAATCGGGTAAAAGAACTAGAAAAAGTACTGGAAGACAAAGACGAAGCAGTAAACGAACTCAAAAATAAGGTTTCAAAAGCCTTGCTTTCTTTCAAAGAAAAAGACTTAAGTGTTAATGTAAAGAATGGCAAAGTTTATGTTTCCCTATCAGAACAACTTCTGTTCAAGTCAGGAAGTACATCCATAGATAGCAAGGGCCAGGAAGCTTTAAAGACACTTGCTGAGGTATTAAAAGACCAAGACGATGTCAATGTTATGGTAGAAGGGCACACGGATGATGTCCCGGTAGGGAAAAGCTCTGGTGCCATTAAGGATAATTGGGACTTAAGTGTATTAAGGGCTACAGAAATTTCAAGAATCCTTATCAACGCCGGCGTTTCCCCTAGAAAGATTGTACCTTCTGGCCGTGGAGAATTTTCGCCTGTAGCTGAGGGCAAAACCAAAGAAGCCCGTCAGCAAAACAGAAGAACAGAGATTATTCTGACTCCTAGGTTGGACGAGCTGTTCCAAATCCTTGAAAATAACTAAAAAGCAATAAGTAAAAATAAAAAGAGCCACGGATATCCCATGGCTCTTTTTTTGTATCAAGGGTTTTACCCCTATTGCACCCTAACAAACACTAACCAATGGCCTGATTTAAATCTTCTATTAAATCTTCCACATCTTCTACACCAATACTTAGCCTTATAAGCGTATCTTTCAACCCTCCCTTTTCCCTTTCCTCTTTAGGAATGCTGGCATGGGTCATAGAAGCAGGGTGGCCACATAGAGACTCAACGCCACCCAAAGACTCTGCCAAAGCAAAAAGCTTTACCCTCTCCAGAAAATTAGTAGCATCTTTGATATCGTCCCCCTTCAATGTAAAAGAAAGCATGCCACCAAAATCACGCATTTGAGCAACAGCAATGTCGTGATTCTTGTGATCTTTTAAACCAGGATAGTAAACTTTATCTACTTTAGGATGGGAGTTTAAGAAGTCGGCAATCGCCCTGCCGTTTTCACAATGCCGCTGCATACGCAAATGAAGCGTTTTGATCCCTCTTAACACCAAAAAGCAATCTTGAGGGCCAGGAGTTGCACCACAAGAGTTTTGTATAAAGGATAGCTTTTCGAGTAGATCTTTATCATTGACCACTATGGCTCCCATAACCACATCGGAGTGCCCCGCAAGGTATTTGGTCACGGAGTGCATGACAATATCAGCACCAAAATCCAAAGGGTTTTGCAGGTAAGGAGTCGCAAAAGTATTATCAACAGCCACCATCACCCCCTTCTGGCGGGCCGTAGAGATGATGCTTTTTATATCAACCACATTCAACAAAGGATTGGTAGGCGTTTCAACCCAAACCAACTTGGTCTTCTCATTGAAGTAAGCCTCCACACTTTTAGGGTCATCCATAGGGACGAAATGAAACTTAATGCCATATTCAGAAAATATTTTTGTAAAAATCCTGTATGTTCCCCCATAAAGATCATTGGTAGAAATAACCTCATCGCCCGGTTTTAGCATTTTGATAATAGCATCAATAGCCGCCATCCCCGAAGCAAAGCAAAGGCCGTACTTCCCATTTTCCAAAGCACTGATGCTATCCTGCAGAGCCGACCTGGTAGGATTATGCGTACGAGAATACTCATACCCTTTATGCTGCCCCGGCGAGCTTTGCACATAAGTAGATGTTTGGTATATAGGTGTCATGATAGCACCTGTAACTGGATCCGGTTTAACTCCGGCATGTATGGCTTTCGTTCCGAATTTCATAGAATCTTAAAGTTTATTTTTTATGCAAGTTATACTTTTTGCCTGATGTTACATAATATTGCTTTTTCTTAGATTGTTTTAATTATTCAAGATTTCTACTGATGGCGTTAAAAAACCTCCTAAAAAAAAATAAAAGCTCGGCAGTTTACTTGCTGATCTTAGGGGGGCTTGCACTGACCATGTCATCGATAATGACTTTTTTTGCTGCCACACAAGAAGCTTTTATACATGCTTTCCGATGGGAGCAATGGACACTCTTTTTCTGCCTTACAAGTTTAACGATGGCTGTAGGTCTTACGCCAACTACTTTCATAGCACTTCTTACAGGGTATTTCTTAAGTTGGGCAGCCCTACCTCCCTTAGTCATTTCTTATTGCATAGCCTCTGCACTGGGGTACTATGCGGCCAATTGGGTAGACAAAGGGGCTTTTTTACAGAGCATCTCCGAAACCAAAGGAGTGGCAGGCATTCTGAAAAATATAAAAAAGAGCGAATTCAAGCTAGTATTTTTTTCCAGACTATCTCCAATACTTCCATTTGCCGTTACAAACATCCTTTTAGCTTTAGCCAAGGTAAAACATAAAAGTTATTACCTCGGATCCCTTACAGGAATGCTACCTAGAACAACATTATCAGTTTATATCGGTAGTACCATTGCCACATTTTCAGATATTGAGCAACAAGACACAGATATTACCAGCAGGCTTATATGGCTGTCCCTCATCACCATATCCTCTGCAGGAATTTTACGTATATTTGTGAAGGCTTTTAAATCCGAGAATTAATAACTTTCATTTTTCACCAATACGATTGCCAATTGCACATGAAAAATAAAATTTTACCTGTTTTAGTAATTCTTCTTTTATGCACAACAGCGCTTTTCGCTCAATCCGAATTAAACACATTTTCTATTGCCGGCCGAGGCCCTGCCACTACCTTTGCCAATGACTACCATACTATTGGCATTAACCCGGCAAACCTGGGCAAAAAACAGTTTAAGTCAAAAACCGTCACTTTCGGGCTGGCAGAAGGAGGCATGTCTCTATATTCAGGCATTTTAAGAAGAAGTGAACTTACTAGTCTGTATAATTCCACAGACCGCTTTGGATACGACCAAAAAAGGCAAGCCATGCATACGTTTACAAGCAGCCCTATGGCTATAAATGCTTCTATTATGTCTCTTGGCGTAGCAGTGCAAATTGAAAAAATAGGAGGGTTTGCTTTTAACTCAAGAGACAATTTAAATATCTATACAGAATTTAGCGACTCTTTCTCTGAACTACTCTTTATGGGCTACGGGTCACGTTTTTTTGATGAACTGGTTTTGCATAACGGAGATGTAATGGCCAATACACCGCAAAACTATCAACAATACATGCGCCAGATTGCCTATGGACGTTCCAATACACCGTTTAGTTTTTCCGATGTGTTTGATGGTTCAAGAATATCAATGAACTACTATAGAGAATATAATTTAAGTTATGGGAAAGAACTTTTTAGTAATGATATGATCTCTATAAGTGGTGGAGTGGGCGTAAAATATATTCAAGGATTTGCACTTCTTGACATGGTTGCAGAAAACGGAGAACTAAGAAGTACAGGCGCATTTTCCCCTGCTTTAAACCCTTATACCAATGGTTTTGAAGGTCCCTCTGCCAGCCATGGCTCTAACCTCTCCCCTGCCGGTCATGGATGGGGCATGGACTATGGTGCTACTGTAATTTTTAAAGAACGCTTACGATTTGGGGTAGCCGTCAACAACATTGGTTCTGTTACCTACAATACCAATGTTTACTCCATGAAAGATATACCCCTCAATGAATGGTCAAGCCCAGGAGCCATGAATTATGCTTTCTATGAAGACTTAAATGATGCTATAGACATACAAAACCCTGTAAGGTGGGAAGGCGAAGAACAAGTAACAGTTCAGCTGCCTACTATGTGGAGAATTGGCTCTAGTTATCACCTGAAAGATGATAAAGCAAGTATAGGATTTGATTTGGTAGTTCCCGGGAATAGTGCCCCCGGAAACTTTGAAAGACCTTTGATTTCAGTCGGTGGAGACATTAGGCCTCTAGGGTTTTTAAGAGTGTCTGGTGGAATGGTTTATGGTGGCAACTTTGATCAAAGACTAGCTGTCCCCCTTGGACTTACTTTTGTGCTAGGCAAAAACGGCACATACGAGGCTGGTTTTGCTTCCAGAGATTTCATTTCCTGGTTTATGAAAGACAACCCTATCGCATCGTTTTCATTCGGATTTCTCAGGTTCAGAATATAACCTAGTATAATAAACCCTAAAGGCTGGTGCAGTAGGGCCTACTGAAAAAATCACAAGCGTATCCAAAAGGAATTTCTTTTGGATACGCTTATGGCTAAGCCAAAAGATCAAACAGTCTCTATAAAATATTCAAAAACACCCTTTTCATGAGTTTTAATATTCTTCTTGTTGTAAAGCCAACATTTCTTTACAGTAGAGTACTTCTGAATCTTCTATAGTGCTACTTTTATTAAGGGAATCAGGAGCAACAGGTTTTATGTTTTCAGAATCCTCAACAGGGGCACCTTCCTTGCTACTTTGCTTTTCTTTTTCTCCATAAAATATTGCCAAAAGAACAGCAAGTACAAGCATCACGAACAAACGTAACCGAGTATTTTTATACAAAGGTTGAGTGGCTTTTTTATAGGAATAAATGTCCTTATAGTTATTCAAAAGCTTATCAAAGTCCTTGTGCTTATCTATTTCTTCGTCTGTTAATTCGGGCTTATTTTTATTAATCTTAAACTTTTCCATTTAGGAAACCTTATTTTAGTTTTATATTTTTTTTTATTTTACCAATTATGCGGTAAATTTTGACCTTGGCATTATTTTCAGTTACCTTCATAATATGGCCCACTTCTTTAAAAGGCTTGTTTTCAAAAAAACGAAGCTCTAAAAACTGCACTTCCTCTGTAGAAAGTTGATTAAGAGATTTTATAACCAGACTTTCCCTTTCTGCGTCATATTCCGGCTCTAAAGCTTCCATCATACGCTCCAAACCAGCGTCTTCAATACTTACATAACGCTGAACCTTCTTAGCACGCACAACCATATTAATTTCATTACTAGCAATTCGATAAAGCCAAGCTGAAAAAGGTAGCCCCCGGTGTTCATATTTGCCGATATTCATCATAGCCTTTAGAAAAACCTGTGATGTGATATCTGCCGACAGCTCCTCACGGTTTGTTCTACGGTACACAAACCTAAATATAGGGTTATAATACTTCTCATATAGAGGAGCAAAATGCTCAGGATTGCTTTGAGCCCTGCTTATCCAAATACGCTCTTGCGCTATTGCACTCTTAGATTGATGTATTGTCTGCAAAACGAAAAAATTTTTACCTACATAATGCAGGACTGCAAGAAAAGATACACTTTTTATCCTAAATAAAAGAGATTTTTTATGAGAACAGGTGTGACCAACAAAAATAAAATCGGATCAACATGGGCAACACACCATAGTCGTAACATTCCAGCTACGACTCATTAATTTAGTAGCGTCTCGCTAACTACCATGTCGCCACCCTCCCCTTTCGGAGTTGCCTACCTGAAAAAGTATTTTCACAAGAATTCTAAAGCACTGAACTGAATATACTTGATTCGCAAAAAAAAAATTATCTGTAAGCCTTTACGACTAACCCATCAAGCCTACTTCACTGAAAATAAAAAAAGCGCAGTTTCCTGCGCTTTTTTTATTTCTATTAATATTCGATAGAATTATACATTTAGACTATCGTCTATTTCATCTTTCCATGCCATAATCCCTCCTTTTAAATTATAAAGGTTTTCATAGCCATGATTAGATTCCAAAAAGTTGATGGCATTAGCACTACGTTTTCCGCTTCGGCAATGCACCACTACTTTTTTATCTTTTGAAACCTTATCTGTATTTTGAGGAACTGTCGCCAAGGGAATCAATTCACCATTGATATTAGCTGCATCATATTCGCCTGGTTCACGGACATCAATCAATTGAAAGTCTTCATTGTTGTCCATCATTTGCTTAAGTTCCTTTACACTGATTTCTTTCATAGAAATGTTTTTTAAATGTGAATAACCTCGTCGTATGCTGCTGCTGTAGCTTCCATAACCGCCTCAGACATTGTAGGGTGAGGGTGTACAGATTTAATAATCTCATGACCAGTAGTTTCAAGTTTTCTGGCCACAACTACCTCAGCAATCATTTCAGTTACATTCGCACCAATCATATGCGCCCCTAACCATTCACCATATTTAGCATCAAAGATAACTTTAATAAATCCATCTTTGTGACCAGCTGCACTTGCTTTTCCTGAAGCGGTAAAAGGAAACTTACCAACTTTCACTTGATATCCTTTGTCCTTAGCTGCTTTTTCAGTCAAGCCAACAGAAGCTACTTCAGGGAAACAGTAAGTACAGCCAGGAATGTTACCGTAATCAAGTGGTTCAGGGTTTTCGCCAGCAATTTTTTCAACACAAATAATTCCTTCGGCTGAAGCCACGTGAGCAAGAGCAGGTCCTTTTACAATATCACCAATGGCATAAATACCTGGGATATTAGTTTTATAGTAATCGTCAACAATTACTTTGCCCTTATCTGTTGCAATACCTACATCCTCAAGACCTAAACCTTCTAAGTTTGTAGAAATACCTACAGCCGACAATACGACATCCGCTTCGATATTTTCTTCACCATTTTTGGTTTTCACTTTCACCTTGCATTTAGCACCAGAAGTATCCACAGACTCAACAGAAGCATTGGTCAATATGTCTACACCTGCTTTTTTGAAAGATTTTTCAAGCTGCTTGGACACATCTTCATCTTCTACCGGTACAATGTTAGGCAAGTATTCCACGATGGTAACTTTTGTGCCCATTGCATTATAAAAGTATGCAAACTCTACACCAATAGCGCCAGATCCCATGACAACCATAGATTCAGGCTGCTTGTCCAATACCATGGCTTGTCTGTAACCTATTACTTTTTCACCATCTATTTTCACATTTGGAAGCTCCCTAGACCTACCACCGGTAGCAAGGATTATATGGTCAGCATTGATCACCTCTTTTTTACCATCTTCAGCAGTCACTTCAACCTTTTTAGACCCCAACACTTTACCAAAGCCTTTTATGTGATCTATCTTATTTTTTCTGAAAAGAAATTGAATTCCTTTGCTCATTCCCCCGGCCACATCTCTACTGCGCTTAACCACAGCGTTAAAATCAGCTTTGGCTTCACCAACTGAAATACCAAAATCAGAAGCATGCTTTATATACTCAAATACCTGAGCGCTTTTAAGTAAAGCTTTTGTTGGTATACATCCCCAGTTCAAACAGATTCCACCTAATTCAGCTTTTTCAACAACACCTACCTTCATTCCTAGCTGAGAAGCCCTAATGGCAGCCACATAGCCTCCCGGGCCGCTACCAATCACGATCAGATCATATTTTGCAGACATAGTAAAAAACAATTAATTTGTTGAGCAGGCAAATTTAAGGGATTTGCTTTTATATCAAAACCAATTATGCGTGTTTCTACTTAGGATGCAATCCAAAACCCACAAACTTATGATTTTAAGACTACTATAGAAAAATATTTACATTCATATTTCAAGCATCAGTTATCAGCAGATGACTGGTAAAATGCGTAAATTTAACTCACACGCTACAATTATAGGCCTTGGCAATAAATATCAATATGCTTTTTATCACAAGTGTGACAATGCTACACGTTAAGATTTTCGCACTTTCTTTTTAATTATGAATTGGACGCTTTAATTTTGGTGCTCTGTAATTAATCTTTTTTAAAATGAGTTTATTAAAAGGAAAAAATGTATTGGTAACTGGTGCCTCAAAAGGGATTGGCCGGGCTATGGCACTTAAGTTTGCACAGGAAGGCGCAAATGTTGCCTTCACATATTTATCAAGTGTTGAAAAAGGCGAGGCATTGGAAAAAGAGCTTCAAGCTTCAGGTATAAAAGCCAAAGGTTTCCGTTCTGACGCTTCTGATTATGCAGCAGCGGAAAAACTTATAGGAGATGTAGTCTCTGAGTTTGGGTCTTTGGATGTGCTGGTAAACAATGCGGGCGTGACCAAGGATGGACTGCTTATGCGTATGTCTGAAGAACAATGGGACGCAGTAATAAACATCAACCTTAAGTCGGTTTTCAACCTGACAAAATGTGCGACCCGTCAATTGATGAAGCAAAAATATGGTTCCATTATAAACATTACTTCGGTAGTTGGAGTAGCTGGTAATGCGGGTCAAGCAAATTATGCTGCTTCTAAGGCTGGAATCATCGGTTTCACAAAATCTGTTGCCCAAGAATTAGGCTCCAGAAACATCAGATGCAATGCCATTGCTCCTGGATTTATTGAAACAGAGATGACCGCAGAGCTTGATCCTAAAGTTGTCAAAGGATGGACAGATGCCATTCCGTTAAAAAGAGGAGGCGCACCGGAAGATGTTGCCAATTGTGCTGTATTCTTGGCCTCTGATATGTCTGCCTATGTTACTGGACAGGTGCTATTAGTAGATGGTGGAATGCATACTTAAACCTGGATTATACATTAGATTTCGTTATGAGGGGCAAAAGAACAAAAAATCAGCGTATTTGGTTTGCAAAGCATAGTGGTTCTATGGTTAAAAAACCAAATGCGAGCGAAGCGTCTGATTTGAAGTTATTTTGCCACGCAATAGAAAGTTCTAATGCATATTTCAGGTTAAAATAACCAAAAATACGATTTAGAACAGGGGAATATACGTTTCTCCTGTTTTTTTACGTTTAGCTGTAAATGGAGAAATTACAAATAGTCACAGAATATTCCCTTTGGTTTGCCTCGCTCTGCCTTTTGGCAGGCTTTGGATATGCTTATCTCCTATACCCAAAAAAAGCACCTTGGGGTTCTGGCGTTAATAAGATCCTTTTTACACTACGTTTTGTTCTAGTTAGTGTACTTTGCCTGCTGCTGCTAGGCCCTCTGGCAAAAATGATCAAAAACCACCCTGAAAAACCTACTGTGGTATTTGCCATTGATGATTCCGAATCTATTATAGATGGGACAGACTCTACCATTTTACAAAATTTCAAAGAAAATCTTGTTGAGCTGGAACAAGCCCTTGGCACAAAAGACATTGAGACTAAATTTTATTTTTTAAGCGGCAGCAAAAACAACTTATCAGAAAATAGTTTTACAGCCCAAGCGACCGACCTTACCAAGCTTCTCAGAAATATTCAATCTGATTACGAAAACAGGAATTTAAGTGCAGTAGTACTTGCTTCAGACGGTATTATTAACCAAGGCATGTCCCCTACCCACAGCTCTTGGCGGTTCCCAATCCACGCCATTGGGCTGGGCGACACCAATGCACGAAAAGATTTAAACCTAAAAGCACTGTTCTATAACAAAGTAGCTTACGCAGGGAACAAATTCCCAATAGTAGCCGAACTACACAATACAGGCTTCAAAGGAAAAGATGCCAACGTTACCCTAAAGCAGAACGGCAAAGTGTTGGGACAAAAAAAGGTTACATTTGATAAAGAAACCGGGGTTCAGGAGGTCAAGTTTTATACGTCTTCGGAAACCCACGGTATTCAGCATTATGTAGTGGAAACAGACGTTCTTGATGGAGAATTTACGGCAAAAAACAATGTTTCCCATGCTTATATAGATATTATAGAAGGACGGGAAAAGATACTTATACTCGCCGCAGCACCACACCCTGATATTAAAGCCATTCGAAGTGCTTTAGAAACTAAAGCAAACTATCAGGTAGAAGTCCATATTCCAGGGTTGAAAAAGTTTAAAGACGAAAAATACGACCTGGTCATTTACCACCAGCTACCAGACAAACGCAATACTGCTGCTGACCTGATTAATAAGCTGCAAGGAAAAACCTCATCACTTTTTATAATCGGCAGCCAAACAAACCTGCAAAAGTTCAATCAATTGAACAAGGTACTGACCGTCCACTCAAATTCATGGCAAAGAGACCAAGTCTTAGCAGTTTTCAATAAAGCATTCGACAGATTTTCTTTCAACAATAATGAACCGGAGGTATTTGCAAAATATCCTCCATTGGCTGTCCCATACGCAAACTATTCAACAAAAAATAACCCTGATGTACTTTTCCACCAAAAGATTGGGAACCTAAAAACCCAAAAGCCATTGATTTTGGTTGATAAAGGCGAAGGAGACCACAAGTTTGGCGTAATAGCCGGCGAAGGAATTTGGCAGTGGAGAATGACAGAGTTTACAGAAACTGGCAATTTTAAGGCCTTTGACCATATGCTTGCTTCCCTGACAAAGTATTTGTCTTCTAAGGAAGACAAGCGGAGATTTAGGTTTTACCCTTTATCAGACCAATTTTTGACTACAGACCGTATCTTATTTGAAACAGAGATCTATAACTCTATTTATGAAAAAGTATACGGAAAGAAGATCGACATCAGCATTACCAATGAAGAAGAAATAACCAACACGTACTCTTTTGTTAACAGTGAAGCCAACTCGGTATTTGAAGTAAAAGGTCTAGGAGAGGGCATTTATAAATATACAGCCACATTAAATGACGGCGACAAAAAAGAAAAAGTACACGGAGAGTTTCTTATAGAAAAAGTTTCTCTAGAAGCACTGGACATGACTGCTAACCACGCCATGTTAAGAAACTTAGCCTCTCAAACCAGTGGTACCTTTGCTTTGCCTTCAGACCTATCTTCTGTAAAAGAAACACTTTTAGGAAAGCAAACAAAAAGTATTATCCACAGCACAGAAGAACTTTCTGAAATTATTAATCAGTGGTGGCTATTGTTGGTTCTACTATTAATTATTTCTGTAGAATGGGGTACTAGAAAGTTTAAAGGAGGATATTAATTTTTGGGGTTACCCATTTAACCTGAAATGTGCATTAGAACTTTCCATTACGTAAACAAATAACTTCAAATCAGTACTTTGCTCACATTTATGTCTTAAACCATACCGGCACTATGCTTTGCGATCCAAAAGTGCTGATTTATTGTCTTTTCTGCTCCTCATAACCCCATAGTTCAGGTTTAAATCTCTTAAAAGCACAAAAAACAGAGGCCACTTCTGATAATAGAAGTGGCCTCTTTGTATTTATAATACCGAGTTTTACAACTCTGACTATACTTATTTACCCTTATGCTCTTGAATCAACTTAAAGAAGTCGTCAAACAAATATGCAGAATCGTTAGGTCCAGGACATGCCTCTGGGTGGTGCTGCACTGAAATAACAGGTTTCCCCTTTATTTGAATACCAGCTACAGTATTGTCATTCAAATGAATATGGGTAATCTGAATATTTTCATTATCTTCACAAGACTCTCTGCTAACCGCAAAACCATGGTTCTGGCTGGATACTTCACACTTACCAGTAAGTAAGTTCTTCAACGGGTGATTGATTCCTCTGTGGCCATTGAACATTTTGAAGGTAGAAAGTCCTTGTGACAAAGCAATAATTTGGTGCCCTAGACAAATACCCAGTACCGGTATATTGGCATCAATGATTTTTCCTACTACCTCGATAACCGCTTTTAAAGGTTCAGGGTCGCCAGGACCATTTGATACAATTACGCCATCAGGCTTCCATTCCATCAGCTCTTCAAAGCTAACATTGTAAGGGAATACCCCGACAAGTGCATTTCTCTTTACACTACTACGCAAAGTATTTTCTTTTACTCCAAGATCAATAACAGCCACTCTATAAGGGCTATCAGCAGCGCCAAGTTCATACTTCTCTTTAGTAGAAACTTTTGAAGCCAATTCCCTACCTTTCATAGGCGGAACTTTGCTCAATTGCTCTTTAAGTGCTTCAAGGGATGTCCCATCATTAGAAATGATAGCATTCATAGCACCCTTTTCCCTGATATGGCGAACCAATTTCCTGGTGTCTACATTTGATATCGCAGGAATATTTTCTCTCTCAAAATAAGATTGAAGTGTCTCCGACTCCCTGACACGTGAATGGATCGGGCTGAAGTTTTTACAAACAAAGCCATTAATTTTTACAGACTTAGACTCTGATTCGTCTGAATGAATACCATAGTTCCCTATATGAGAAGTACTGGCCACTACAATCTGTCCAAAATAAGAGGGATCGGTAAATATCTCCTGGTACCCTGTCATACCAGTGTTAAAACAGATCTCCCCAGCACTGGTTTTAGGTGTCCCATGAGATGTCCCGTAAAAAACGGTGCCATCCTCGAGCAGTAAAATACCTGTTCTGTTATCCATTATATTCGATGTTGTCAATTGATACTAAGATATTGATATTAAATTACAATTATTCAGGCAATTACATGCTTAAATAAAAATTTCGCTCACTATATACCTTAAGGAAAAACTCATCCTTAAGACTGTCAATGAAGTGAATAGCTTCACCTGTAGACTTCATTTCTGGCCCTAATTCCTTGTTTATTTCAGGGAATTTGTGGAATGAAAACACTGGCTCTTTTATAGCATACCCTTTTTTAGTCGGGTTAAAGGTGAAATCTTTAACCTTTTTGACCCCTAGCATCACCTTGGTGGCATAGTTAACATAAGGCTCATTATATGCTTTAGCTATAAAAGGAACGGTTCTGGAAGCCCTAGGGTTCGCTTCAATAACATAAACTTCATCATCTTTTATAGCAAACTGGATATTAATAAGACCTACAGTGTTGAGTGCTACAGCAAGTTTCTTTGTAATATCCTCTATTTTTTGAATAACTGCATCACTTAAATCAAAAGGCGGCAATACTGCATGAGAGTCTCCAGAGTGGATTCCCGCAGGTTCAATATGCTCCATCACCCCTATGACATATACATCCTCACCGTCGCAAATTGCATCAGCTTCAGCTTCAAGTGCCCCTTCAAGGAATTGGTCAATAAGGATTTTGTTTTGAGGCATGTTGTTCAAGATATCCACCACATGTTCCTCAAGCTCCTTTTCATTGATAACAATTTTCATACTCTGCCCACCCAATACATAAGAAGGCCTTACCAGTAAAGGAAACCCAAGCTCCTTACTCATTTCCACGGCCTGCTCCGCTGTGGTAACAGATCCAAACTTAGGATAAGGAATATTAAGATCTCTCAGCAAAGCAGAAAACAAACCTCTGTCTTCCGCAAGGTTCAGCGGTTCAAAACCGGTTCCTATAATAGGTATTTTGTATTTATGAAGTTTTTCTGCCAGCTTAAGTGCCGTTTGGCCTCCTAACTGAACAATAACACCTTCTGGTTTTTCATGCAGGATTATGTCATAAATATGCTCCCAGAAAACCGGCTCAAAATAAAGTTTATCAGCAGTGGCAAAGTCTGTAGACACAGTCTCAGGGTTACAGTTGATCATGATTGTCTCATAACCAGATTCCTTTGCGGCCAAAACTCCGTGTACACATGAGTAGTCAAACTCAATACCCTGTCCAATACGGTTAGGACCAGAGCCCAACACAATCACTTTCTTTTTATCAGAAACGATAGATTCGTTTTCTTCTTCAAAAGTGGAATAGTAATACGGAGTAAGTGCTTGGAATTCAGCAGAGCAAGTATCTACAGTTTTATAAACCCGTTTAATGCCTAATTCATTTCTCTTCTCATATACTTCACTTTCAAGACATCTCATAAGATGTCCCAACTGCCTGTCTGCATACCCTTTTTGTTTGGCCTGCATCAACAAGTCTTTAGGAATAGTATCTAAGGAATACTTCTCAATTTCCCTTTCAAGGCTAACAAGTTCCTGAATCTGGTTTAAGAACCAAGGATCAATCCAGGTGTTTTTGTGAATAGTACTGAAAGATATACCTAACTTAAATGCATCATATACATGGAAAAGCCTGTTCCAACTTGGATTAGCAAGACTATGCAGGATCGCCTGCTGATCAGTAAGCTCTTTACCATCAGCTCCAAGACCATTTCTACCAATTTCCAGTGATTGACAAGCTTTCTGAAGTGCCTCTTGGAAAGAACGACCGATACCCATGGCTTCTCCAACAGACTTCATCTGGAAACCTAACCTACGATTAGCACCTTTAAACTTGTTAAAGTTCCATCTTGGTATTTTAACGATTACATAATCAAGTGTAGGCTCAAACATGGCAGAAGTATTGCCAGTAATAGGGTTGGCAAGCTCATCTAAGGTATAACCTATCGCTAATTTTGAAGCAATTTTAGCAATTGGATAGCCCGTTGCTTTACTAGCCAAGGCAGATGACCTGGAAACCCTAGGGTTTATTTCTATGGCAATGATATCCTCATTTTCATCATTGCTGACAGAAAACTGGACATTACACCCACCTGAAAAGTTACCTATAGAGCGAATCATTTTGATAGCCATGTCACGCATTTTCTGGAAAGTGCTTTCCGAAAGTGTCATGGCAGGGGCTACTGTTATAGAATCCCCCGTATGGATCCCCATAGGATCAAAGTTTTCTATAGAGCAAACAATGACGACATTGTCACTCTTATCTCTTAGCAATTCTAATTCATATTCTTTCCAGCCAATAACCGCTTTGTCGATCATGACTTCGTGAATAGGAGAAGCTTGAAGACCATCATGTAAAGCCGCTTCAAACTTTTCTGGCTCATCCACTACGGCACCTCCAAAACCTCCCAGCGTGTAGGAAGGTCTGATTACTACCGGAAATCCGATTTCCTGTACGGCTTCCTTACCTTGTAAATAAGAAGAAGCTGTCTTAGATGGAGCTACAGGAACCCCAATTTCTTCCATTTTTTCTCTAAAGAGCTCGCGGTCTTCAGTAACTTCAATGGCAGCAATATCTACACCTATAAGCTTAACATTATACTTTTCCCAAATTCCAGCTTCCTCACATTTAATAGCTAAGTTAAGGGCAGTCTGTCCACCCATAGAAGGTAAGACAGCATCTATATTTCTTTCTTCAAGAATTTTTACAATTGACTTCGGCTCTAAAGGTAACAGGTAAATATGGTCAGCCGTTACCTCATCTGTCATAATGGTAGCCGGGTTCGAGTTTATAAGAGAAACCTCAATGCCTTCTTCCCTTAAAGACCGGGCGGCCTGAGAGCCCGAATAGTCAAATTCACATGCTTGGCCAATAACTATAGGGCCACTACCTATGATTAGAACGGATTTTATAGATTCATTTTTTGGCATAATTGTTCTGTAAATCTAAAATTTAATATATAAAACTGAAGGCAACCTATCTTTTAAGGTTTAAAGGTCTCAATAAATTTAGTAGTATAATTTCCGCTACGGAAATCTTCGTTTTCCATTACTTTAATATGAAAAGGAATGGTAGTTTTAATACCTTCCACAATGAACTCATTTAGCGCCCTGTGCATCCTGTCAATAGCTTCTTCTCTTGTTCTGCCAGAAGTAATGAGTTTGGCAACCATAGAGTCATAGTAAGGAGGAATTTCATACCCAGAATGAATATGAGAATCTACCCTTACGCCGTAGCCTCCAGGCTTATGCAGACCAGTAATTTTACCCGGCGATGGCCTAAAGTTATGATCTGGGTCTTCTGCATTAATCCTACACTCAATCGAATACTTTTGAGGGTATAAGCTTTCACCAGAAATTTTATGTCCGGCGGCAACTTTTATCTGCTCGGCTATTAAGTCAAGATTGGTAACCTCTTCGGTTACAGGGTGCTCAACCTGAATACGGGTATTCATTTCCATGAAATAAAAGTTCCTGTTTTTATCAACAAGAAACTCAATGGTACCTACGCCTTCGTAATCAACAGCTTTAGCAGCCTTGATGGCAGCCTGCCCCATTTGCTCTCTTAACTCAGGGGTCATAAATGGAGATGGAGACTCTTCTATCAGTTTCTGATGCCTTCTCTGCACAGAACAATCTCTTTCAGATAAATGTGCCACATTTCCATATTGATCTCCAATTATTTGTATTTCTATATGCCTTGGCTCCTCAATAAACTTCTCCATATACATTCCGGCATTACCAAAAGCGGCCTCTGCTTCCTGCATAGCTTTGGTCAAGGCATTCTCCAACTCAGACTCCTCCCATACAATCTTCATTCCCTTTCCACCACCACCTGCCGTAGCTTTTAGCATTACTGGATAACCTATTTCTTTGGCAGTAACTTTTGCTTTCTCTACACTTTTAATTAACCCTGCAGAACCTGGAACCGTAGGAACGCCTGCTTTAATCATCGTATCTTTAGCATTAGATTTATCACCCATGCCATTGATCTGATCAGGAGTAGCCCCTATAAACTTGATATTGTGATCCCTACAAGCAGAAGAAAAAGCGGCATTTTCAGACAAAAAACCATAACCAGGGTGAATAGCATCAGCATTGGTAATTTCCGCAGCCGCAATAATACTATGAATCTTAAGATAAGAATCCTTACTCTGTGGACTTCCTATACAAATAGCCTCATCTGCAAACCTAACATGCAGACTATTCTTATCTGCGGTAGAATAAACGGCTACCGTTTTAATGCCCAACTCTTTGCACGTACGGATCACCCTTAGAGCTATCTCGCCCCTATTTGCTATTAGTATTTTTTTGAACATTCTAATCTAATTTACAGAAATCAAGTTATCAGTGTATCTAATTATTAAATATCAAGCCTTTAGCAAGAACAACGTCTGGTCTAACTCTACCGCTTGTCCATCTTTGACCAGAATTTTCTCTACAACACCAGAAGTTTCAGACTCTATTTCATTAAAAAGCTTCATCGCTTCAATAATGCACAAGGCTTGTCCTGGTTTAACTTCAGTCCCTACTGAAACAAGTGCTGGTTGATCCGGTGCCGAAGAAGCATAAAAAGTGCCTGTCATAGGTGATTTAACAGGGACAAGATTTGCATCATCAGGTTGCACTGGAGGATTGACCGGCGCTGAAGGTTCCGCTACTGGAGCTGATGGTGCAGCTTGGGTGGCTGCCGGCGCTTGTGGTAAGCTTTGTACAGGTCCTGGAACTATAAAGTTTTTTTCTGTTACTTCAGGATCACGCTTCACCTTAATTTTAACATCAGAGGTTTCAAACTCCACCTGCTGCAAGCCTGCTTCATAAATCTGCTTTAAAACCTCTTTAATTTCCTTAATATTCATTTTTTTATTATTAAAAACATTCTCAAAAGATACTATATCGCATTACCACGAATACTAGCAATTATAAAAAACAACCTTCTCTTTATCCTTTTTCTAAAAATGGCAAAACAACTTCTAACCAGTCAAAATTAGGCATTTGAGCTACTTTATTTGTAACATCAATAAACTGAGCTATCGTTATTTTGCCACTTATGAAATATTTTTATAAGTATTCCAAGCTAAAACAAAGCAAAACTAATAATAAACAAATGAAAAATCGTTCTTTTTTACTACTCTTTTGCTCAGAATTACCACAAATGTCATTTAGGCCGAATTTCTTTCTGCGTTAATTATGCCAAAAGAACACCGTATTACCATCCTTTCATACACTTCTTTCAAATTAGCTATAGACTCTTGCTCATCGGCCTGTCTAATTTTTGCCAATGCGAATTGCTGAATAGTAGTCAATGGCAATTCAATTCTCTGGCGCATTTGTATTGACAGTTTATCTACAGGCTTATTATCCATTAATTCTTCCTCTCCGGTAAGCTCCAATACCAATTTTATGGTACGTTGATACTCATCGTGGAAATCATTCCACAGATAACCATACTTTTCGTGCTTGCCAAAACTCTGCGTAAGAGGGAAAAATGCTTTGGTCATGGCCATTTCACAATTGCCAATCAAGGCCCTAAAATAAGCGGAATTTTTATAAAGCTGCACGACCTTGTCCCATTTACCTTGCTTCTTAAACTTATCTAAAGCAGATCCAACACCATAGAAACCAGGAAGATTTTGCTTGATTTGACTCCAAGAACCTACATATGGTACTGCTCTCAAATCATCGAGGGAAAGTTTTTTATCTTTATTCCTTTTAGAAGGTCGACTAGCTATATTCGCTTCTGCATAGTATCTTAATGGGCTGAAATAGTTCAAGTAGTCAAGAAAATCTTCGTTGTGCTTTAATTCTTTGAAGGCGTTATAGCTTTCTTCTGACAACTCTTGAAGGGTAACAGCATCCTCATCAGTCAATGTAACATCATTGTTCCTGAAAAGGGCATTGTTAATACCAGCATGCAGCAACTGCTCTAGGTTATATTGAGCAGAGTCGCTGTTCCCAAAGTTCGAACTGATAGTTTGCCCCTGTATTGTTAATTGAATCTCTTTGTTTTCAATATCACCACCCATTGAAGCATAAAATTGATGGGTTTTACCACCACCACGAGCAGGAGGGCCTCCCCTACCGTCAAAGAAAACAACCTCTACATCATATTTTCTGGAGATTTCAGTAAGCTCTTTTTTAGCTTTATAAATGCTGTAGTTGGCCATCAGATAACCTCCATCTTTGGTACCGTCAGAAAAGCCCAACATGATTGTTTGTATATTCCTTCTGCGCTTCAGATGTGATTTATATCCTTCTGTGGTATAAAGCTCTTCCATAACTGCAGGAGCAGCTTTTAAATCATCTATTGTTTCAAATAAAGGAACAATATCAATATTTAGTTCTTCTTTCTTCCATCCACTCAAAAGGAAAAGCCCATAAGCTTCTAGTACACTTAAAGCTTTGGTAGAGTGGCTAATAATATAGCGGTGACAACCCTCTTCACCATTGATCTGCTGAATAGTTTTAACAGCATGCATGGTTTTGATGGTATCTTCGTGCAGCTCATCGCTAAAATCAGAAGGTGAAACCTCTTTTGAAATACTTAATAAAAGATCAGCTTTTTCTTTATCTGAAAGATCATTGTAATTTTCAGGAAGCGCATCTGTTTTTTCTGCAACCTGCTGAAGGATCTCCATGTGTACTGAACTATCCTGACGAATATCCAGTGTTGCAAAATATAGCCCAAACACCTCTACCTGAGCTATTAAAGCATCTACCTCCGTAGCAAAGAAACCATTGTACCTGTCTTCCAATACTTGTTTAATACTTAATAAGGTATCAACAATTTCCTCTTTTGAAATATCAGCCTCATGACCAGGAACAAATATGTTGTTATACAACTTTTCTTCTAAGGCCTTTAAAGGAGCAGCTACATTTTTAAATGTCAGTCTCCTGCTTAATCGTCTCACCTCACGGTAATAAGAAACAACAATGGCAGTTCTTAGCTCGTCAGCAACTTTTAAAGTAGTGTCAGCCTTTACAAAAGGGTTTCCATCTCTATCGCCACCTGGCCAGAAGCCTAAACGCACCACAGGGTTATGAAGGTCAAGGATTTCCGGGAAATGTTGTTTTAATGAAGTATAAATTTTACCAACAGCAGGATAAAACGTATTCTGAAGGAACCATATCAAACTCTTGGCCTCATCAAAAGGTGTTGGCCTTTCTTTCTTTAAGAAAGGAGTAATACCTAATTGCTGTAAATATGAATTAATTACAGCACTATTATCAGCTTGTAAAGCCTTAGCCAAATCATGTATAATACCTAACACTGAGCTTGGATAAAACTGTGTTGGGTGAGCTGTTAGCACAAGTCTTACAGAAAATTTTTTAACAACTTCTTTTAATTCTTCATACTTGTCGTTTACAGCAACATCTGACCACAAATGCCTCATAGTACCTGGGCCATTGGTATCATTGACCTGAGAAAAGGCGGCATCTTCCAAGGCGTCGAAAAGTACTACCTGCCGCTCTGTATATTGAATAAACCTAAACAGTAAATCGTTACGGTTTTTATCGTCCTTGTAAGAGGTGTATTGATCAAAAAAAGAGTTTACAATCTCTTCTGGACTTTTCCCATTTCCAAATCCATCTTCACAGTGTGCCAAAAACATAGAAAGTAAAATACCTGTTCTTTCTACTTTATGAAAAGGAAGGGATGTAAACAAACTATTATAAAGCTGAAATTTATTCCCTACTTCACTTTTAAACACCGACAACATTCTGTTATCTGCTTTTACCATTTTGCTTTTTCCTGTATCCAAATGCATTAGCAGCTATTTTTTATGTACTGACTATATATTAAGAAACTTAAATTGACCACAAAAGTAAATTTGCTTTAACAATTCTACAATGTTTCATCAATTTTAACTCAAAAAAACAAAAATAAAATCATATATTTTTATTTATATTTAAAATATCTAACATAAACAAAACTTATGAACTATACCTTACACCAGCTACAAATCTTTTTAAAAATAGCTCAATTAGGCAGCATTACCAAAGCTTCAGAAGAGTTATTCATCAGTCAACCAGCAGTTTCCATACAACTAAAAAAGTTTCAAGAACAATTTGATATCCCGCTAACCGAAGTCGTGGGCAGAAAACTCTATGTAACCGATTTTGGAAAAGAAGTAGCTGCTGCTGCAGAAAAGATTATCGATGAAGCATATGCCATAAACTACAAAGCGCTCTCTTTTAAAGGTATTTTATCAGGCAGCCTTAAAATTTCTGTTGCTTCTACAGGACAATATGTAATGCCTTATTTTTTAGCTGATTTTATTCATAAAAACAAAGGAGTAGAACTAAAAATAGATGTAACCAACAAGCTGAGGGTAATAAAAAGTCTTGAGAAGAATGAAATAGATTTTGCCCTTATTTCTGTATTACCCGACAAGCCAGGGATAGAAAGTGAAGAACTGGTCGAGAACAAATTATATTTGGTAGGAAATACAAGACTGGAAACCATTCCAAAAACTCACTCTAAAAGCGTATTAGAAGAGCTTCCACTTATCTATAGAGAAGTTGGCTCTGCTACACGAAATGTCATGGAAAGGTTTATTAAAGAAAATGAACTTTCTATAAAAAAGAAGATGGAGTTAACTTCTAACGAAGCAGTAAAGCAAGCTGTAATAGCTGGTCTAGGCTATTCCGTCATGCCCCTCATTGGCATCAAAAATGAATTGAACAACGGGTCATTACAAATTATTCCTATTGATGGTTTGCCAATAAGGTCAAAGTGGCGCCTTACTTGGTTAAAAGACAAAAAAATGTCGCCTGTAGCAACGAAGTTTATACATTACATTAAAAGCGAAAAATCAAACATTATCAAAAACGAATTTGATTGGCTAAAGGATTATTAGTTTACAATGGGATATTGAGAAAATTTGATCCATCGTTTCTTTTAACTAGTCACAAGTGCACAAACGCTATAGCCTCAGATTCGAAGTACTTCCAATAAGTCTTCACAGAAGGCCACACATATCTGCACACTTGTGAGTTTATCTAAATGCTACTTTGCAAGTCTTTTATCCTAAATAAGCAGTATACATCCATACAAGCTTTTCTTGCTCTCTGATGTAATCACTCATCAGAGCATTGGTTCCCTCGTCATCGGCATCACCAGAAAGTTCCAAAATTTCCCGCTGTAAAGTGAGAATGATGCGAAGAGCTGCCAAAATGCTTTTCACGCCTTGCGTTCCATCTGTCACATTTGCTTCCTCCTTGATAGAAGCATGTTTTAGGTAATCTGTATAACTGTGGTACGGGGTGTACCCCAAGGTCAATACACGCTCTGCTAGTTCATCATTTTTCACTTGCAAGTCTGAATACAATTCTTCAAACTTAGCATGAAGTTCGAAAAACTCTTTACCTTTAATATTCCAGTGCAAACCTCTGGTGTTAATATAGAATATTTGATAATTAGCTAAAAGAATGTTCAGCTTGTCTGCCAGCGTCTTGGCTTTTTCATTATTAATTCCTATTGTATTTAGCTTTTCCATAAATAAAAAAGTTTTGATTTACTCAAAGGTACAGCCGTCATAAAGAAAAATCAAAGAGATTTTCCCTATCGCTTATAAACAAAATCTATCAATCAACTGTTTTTGGGCCTCTAAGGTTTACAGGCTACTTATATTTGTCCCTTACCTCTGTCCCATCAGGAAGAAACTGCAAGTAGATATTTTGGTACCCTGGCTCCTGAAGCACCAAAACATAAAAAAAGTCAGTAGGTGTGTAACACTCTAGGAACTCATAAACCTCCCACCTAAAGTAATCAGTCCGCTGGAAAGAAAACCAAACATCTTTAGGCAACTTGGAGCGTCTAAGTAGTTTCTCGGTCCTAAACCATTCCCCATCTGGCTTATAGTAAGCCCTGTGTTTATCTTTACTGTATTTAAACTCTGCTACGTAATGGTCTTCATATTTTCTATACCGCCATTTTGACACCTGAATAGAACCATATTTTTCAACAAATGCTTGTTCCACTTCTTCTGGAATATCCACTTTCGTTCTCTGGCCAAAAGCAGAGAAAGAAACAACTAACAACAAAATCAATAATTTATTCATATCAAAACTTAAATCCACCGCCAACCGAGGTAAACAAGGAGCATGACCTCACCTTGCATAAACCATTTATAGCGTATAATAACCAACAATCTTAAAGCATTTACCCATAACGTCTCAGTACAAATAACACCTACAAATGTATGAAAACATTCATGCTATTTGAAATCTTTTTAATGCATTAGGTTTCGTTATGAAGGGCAAAAGAACAAAAAATCAGCGTATTTGGTTTGCAAAGCATAGTGGTTCTATGGATAAAAACCAAATGTGAGCGAAGCGTCTGATTTGAAGTTGTTATGCCACGCAATAAAAGGTTCTAACGCATATTTCAGGTTAAGTCACATATATTTAACAGTAATCTTTATTCTTTTTTCAGGGACATCAAGAGTTACTTTGGTATCGCTAAAAGAAGGAGCACTTAGCTTCACTTTCGGATTGTTAGAAAATCCGAATCCTTCTTTAGGAATTTTCATCCAACTATAGTCCATTTTTTTATTTAGATTTTCGTCATGTAGCAAAGCCACTGCATATTCTCCAAAAGGTAATTCTCCTGTATCAACCACACACTTACCATCTTCAATTTCACAATAGAACCTTTTATAAGAACCACCATCTTTTAAAAAATCCTCTTCTGAGTTATATAACCCCAACCGTACATTGCCATCATCGTTTCTAAACCCTTCCATTTCAATAATCAACTTCCCATGTTGAGCAAAAACACCACCTGACAGCAGCGAACAAGTTAAAACCAACACCAGAGATCTTAATATTTTACCCATAAATAAAAACCCGTTATTTATCTTAAACAACTCAAAACTTTCTCATTTATTGAAAAAACCAGCCAAAATTAAACCCGGATGAAGCAAAAGGGCTGGATATAATTGTCAAAAGAAAAAAAACAAACAAATCCCCTGATTTCAAGCCCTTTTCACACATATAAAAAAGGCTTACTACATTTTATGCTAATATATCGAATATAATTTATGCCAGTACAAAGAAACACATCTTGCATTCATCAAAACATAACCTGTTACATATGGTTTTAATTATAAAAGGAATTTTTTAATGGATTAATCCATCGAGTTTTTTAATGTACGAAAAGATGAGCAAGAACGAACCGGATAAAAAAGATCCACAAGATACTAACAACCCTGACATTTCAGGAGGATATTTAAAATACTTAATCTACTTTTTGCTGTTTCTAATGGTAATGTTCTGGCTTTGGTCTCCTGGCGGACCTGCCGAAATTACATGGACTGACTTTGAGGAAATGGTAAAGAATAAAAAAGTAGAAAGTGTTAAAGTAATAGATAGGGAAATTGCAGAAGTAACTTTGCGAGAAGACGTAGAAGTGAACGAGGAAATAAATGACGAGGACACTCCTGCTTTATTTGAGACCACAGGCGCACAATACCAATTTAACATAGGTACACCAGAAATTTTTGAAGATAGGCTGTGGCGTATCCAAAGAGAATTTCCTGAAGATGAGCAAGCGGAAGTCATATATACTTCTTCTACCGATTGGTCGTGGTTACTCATTTTGGCCTTTCCCCTTTTACTTCTTATTCTAATCTTTTCCTGGGGGCGGCGCATGAGCAAAGGCGGCGCAGGAGGCAATATGTTCTCCTTTGGCCAATCAAAAGCTAAAATGTTTACTAGTCATGATAAGCTAGGAGTAAGTTTTAAAGATGTAGCAGGGATGGAAGAAGCAAAAGCAGAGCTACAGGAAACGGTAGATTTTTTAAAACATCCTCAAAATTATACTAAACTAGGTGCTAGGATACCAAAAGGGGTACTGTTGGCCGGCCCTCCCGGAACAGGTAAAACATTAGTAGCCAAAGCTGTGGCAGGTGAAGCACAAGTTCCATTTTTCTCATTATCAGGCTCTGAATTTGTAGAAATGTTTGTTGGAGTAGGTGCTTCTAGGGTAAGGGACTTGTTTAATAAAGCCAAAGAAAAAGCCCCCTGCATAATTTTTATAGATGAGTTAGACGCCATAGGAAGATCTAGGGGCAAAAACAATTCGATGGGCGGTGCCAATGACGAAAGGGAAAATACATTGAACCAATTGCTCACCGAAATGGATGGCTTCACCCCAAATTCAGGGGTTATAGTATTAGCCGCTACCAACCGAGGTGAAGTATTGGATAAAGCTATTATGAGGCCTGGTCGTTTTGACAGGCATATATATCTAGAACTCCCAAACAACAAAGAGCGAAAAGATATATTTCAAGTGCACATGAAACACTTAAACCTAGAAGAGAATGTAAACACTGAAACGCTTGCTTCTCAAACCCCGGGATTTTCCGGTGCCGACATAGCAAATGTTTGCAATGAAGCTGCACTATTGGCCGCCAGAAGGAAAAAGAAAAAAGTAGGCCAACCGGAATTCTCTGATGCCTTAGACAGAATCGTGGGTGGACTAGAAAACAGAAGTAGCGTACTTTCTCCAGAAGAAAAAAAGACAGTTGCTTACCATGAAGCTGGGCATGCCTTGGCAACTGTACTTCTAAAAGGAATAGAAGGCGTAGTTAAAGTTACCATTATTCCAAGGGGGAAATCGTTAGGTGCTACGTGGAACAAACCGGAAGAACTGAAACTTTTGAGCCTTTCAAAACTCAAAAACGAAATAAAAATCATGTTGGCAGGCCGAGCTGCAGAAGACGTAATTTTTGAAGAGGTAACCTCTGGCGCATTGGATGACTTGGAAAGGGTAAGTAAGCAAGCTTATGGTATGATTGCCTATTATGGTCTTGGAGAAAAAGTTGGAAACATAAGCTACTATGACTCCTCTGGACAAGAAAGCTTCCAAAAACCATATAGCGAAGAAACTGGAAAAATGATAGACCAGGAAGTGAGAAAACTTGTAGATGAATGCTACCAGGATATTAAAAACATGTTTCTCAAACAGAAAAATAAATTAGAAAGCATTGGTAAAGTGCTTTTAGAAAAAGAAGTGATTTACCGTGATGATTTGAAAGAAATTCTAAAATAACGCTATCGATATATGGGAAGCAGAAGCTTCCCATTTTTTTGTACACCTTCCACAACTGGGCATTTAAAATAACTCACAACCACTCTTACCAATAAAAATTATTCATTCAAACATATTTACTTTTGTCCAACAACTTGTTTTCAGTAGGATCAATAGCGCCATGTCCCTGCATAAGCTTTTCTTTTCATTTATCAAGGGTATGAAATAAGCTTACTAAAGCGCCCTGACATTTTTTTATCCCCTACTCCTTTATACATAAATAATTGAGATCTCATACCTACTATCTCAATTAACATTAAACCTCGAAAAAGATGCGTGAGCTGCACAGGCTACCTGCTCAATGACATTAATTAGGGCGCACTGAAAAACGCCCAAAATTCTGATCTGTTTATATTTGTATAAAAATTATGAGGTATAAGTGCAAGTTTTTTTCGGTTAATTCTCATTTTCCCGTGCACAGTAAATTGAGAAACTTTTAACCTGAATTATGCGATAGATTTCGTCATAAGGAGCAAAATAACAGTAAATCAGCACTTTTGGGTCGCAAAGCATAGCAGCGTTATGATTAAGACACAAATGTAAGCGAAGCGACTGATTTGAAGTAATTTTGCCACGTAATAGAAGTTCTATCGCATATTGCAGGTTTAATCAAATGCTTTTTTGGGCTAGCCACAAGCGCACATACATCTTCATGTAAGGCTATGCGTAGTGTAGCCACAAGGGATGCCTTGTGGCTACACACACTTGTGACTTTTTCGTCAGATCCTAACTACGAAAGCCTATAAACTACAAAAGCCCCATAAGGGGCTTTTGTAGTTCTTAATAAGAAGTGATTATTTATCAGAAGAAGATGAACTACCGCCTTCTTCCGTATTAACTTTCTTTTTCTCAATTTTCAGATGCAAAGAATCACTCTTTCCATCATGATCTGCTACCAACGTATCACCTTGTTGAACATCACCTTTGAGAATTTCTTCTGCAATAGGGTCTTCCAAGTGCTTTTGTATAGCTCTGTTTAACGGACGTGCGCCATACTGAGGATCGTAGCCTTTTTCAGAAAGAAAATCTTTAGCTTTCTCAGTAAGCTCAACATTATATCCAAGTGTAAGGATTCTATTGAAAACGCTCTTAAGCGTAATATCAATAATCCTATGGATATGCTCACGCTCAAGAGAGTTAAACACGATCACATCATCAAGACGGTTTAGGAATTCAGGAGAAAACGCTTTTCTAAGCGCACTCTGAATAGTACCTTTCATCAACTCATCTAAGTTATCGGTTTTGGATTTGGTGGCAAAACCAATTCCTGCGCCAAAGTCTTTCAAGTCTCTGGCTCCGATATTAGATGTCATAATGATGATGGTGTTTCTAAAATCAACTCTTCTACCAAGGCCATCGGTAAGAATACCATCGTCCAAGACCTGAAGCAATAAGTTAAACACATCTGGGTGCGCTTTTTCGATCTCGTCAAGCAATACAACACTATAAGGCTTACGACGGATCTTTTCTGTTAGCTGACCACCTTCTTCATAACCAACATATCCCGGAGGTGCTCCTACAAGTCTAGATACAGAGAATTTCTCCATATACTCACTCATATCTATTCTTACAAGCGCATCGTCCTTATCAAACAAATAGGTAGCAAGTACTTTTGCAAGCTCTGTTTTACCTACCCCTGTTGGCCCCAAGAACACAAATGAACCAATTGGCTTCTTAGGATCTTTCAGACCGACCCTGGTACGTTGGATTGCTTTAGTAAGTTTAACAATGGCCTCATCCTGACCAATAACCTTACCTTGCAATTCTTCTTTCATGCCAAGAAGCTTAGTACCTTCATTCTGAGAGATACGGCTTACAGGAATACCAGTCATCATGGCAATCACTTCAGCAACGCTCTCTTCTTTTACAGAATACCTTTTCTTCTTGGTCTCTTCTTCCCATCTCTGCTTGGCAGTTTCAAGCTGTTCGAGAAGTTTCTTTTCTTTATCTCTCAGTTGGGCAGCCTCTTCATACTTTTGGCTCTTGACAACTTTGTTCTTCTCCTTTTTAATATTCTCAATTTGCTCTTCAAGTTTAACAATATCTTGAGGAACATGAATATTATTTAAATGAACGCGTGCTCCAGCCTCGTCAAGTACATCAATCGCTTTATCAGGAAGAAACCTGTCACTGATATACCTGTCAGAAAGCTTCACACAAGCATCGACAGCCTCTTCAGTGTAATTGACATGGTGGTGGTCTTCATACTTCTCCTTAATGTTGTTAAGGATTTCCACCGTTTCTTCAGGACTGGTAGCATCTACCATTACGATTTGAAACCTTCTGGCCAACGCACCATCTTTTTCAATATACTGACGGTACTCGTCGAGCGTAGTAGCACCAATACATTGAATATCACCTCTGGCAAGTGCTGGCTTGAACATGTTTGATGCATCCAGAGATCCGGAAGCACCACCGGCACCCACTATCGTATGAATTTCATCTATAAAGAGGATTACCTCTGGAGATTTTTCAAGCTCGTTCATCACGGCTTTCATACGCTCCTCAAACTGTCCTCTGTATTTAGTTCCTGCAACCAAAGATGCAAGGTCAAGTGTAACTACTCGTTTACTGAAAAGAACCCTTGAAACTTTTTTCTGAATAATTCTAAGCGCGAGACCTTCAGCAATAGCTGTTTTACCAACCCCAGGCTCACCTATAAGAATAGGGTTGTTCTTTTTACGGCGGCTTAGAATTTGAGCAACACGCTCAATTTCCTTTTCCCTACCTACGATAGGGTCAAGTTTATTATCTTCACCCATCTTGGTCAAATCACGACCAAAGTTATCAAGGACAGGTGTTCTTGATTTTTCAGTAGCACCCGCTTTACCTGACTCTTTACCTGAAGAACCAGATCCTCCAAAAATTCTAGAACCTTCATCATCTCCTTCATCAGTATCAGAAGCCATAGGGTTGTGCGAATGATACTCAAGTAATTCTTTGATGACATCGTAGGTTACGTCAAATTTTTCAAGAATTTGCGTTGCTACATTATCTTCATCTCTAAGTATAGATAACAATAAGTGCTCTGTACCAATCAGCTCACTTTTGAATATTTTAGCTTCAAGATAAGTTATTTTCAGTACTTTCTCAGACTGGCGGGTCAAAGGGATATTCGCGAGGTTCTTGACATTCCCAGAGGCAGTACCTTTGGTGGCCTGCTCTACGGAAAGCCTCAGCTCGTCAAGAGAAATACCCAGTTTCTTGAGCAGACTAATGGCTACTCCCTCACCTTCTCTGATCATTCCCAGTAAAAGATGTTCAGCACCAATATAGTCATGCCCCAGACGGAGAGCTTCCTCTCTGCTTAGCGAAATCACTTCCTTGACCCTATTTGAAAATTTTGCTTCCATATGAAGGAGTTGTATATATTCGTAAATCTAATTTTTTCCCTGTAATTTCCCAATCCCAAAGAAAGAACTTTTTAAAAAAACATTGTGTATCGGCAATTTGTTCAAGCCTATCTTACAATATTCCCTATAATTTCTTTAGAACCGGGGCCTTCGCAAAAAAGTAAGTCCAGTATACTTAAACCAGGTACAAACTCTTTGCCAAATACCTGATAATATTGTACGTAACCCAAATCATTTAGTTGATTTTTTTTACCAGGTTGAAAAACATCCCTTTGGTCTATGTATTGATTAACGTCAATTTCTTCTTTCTTAATATAATTTTCTGTCATTTTGACATCAATTTCTATTTGAAGAAGATGAATACACAAATAAAAAGCCTCTAAATTAAGATCAAAAAGATATTGATGTTTTTTATTAAAGAGTTCTGTAACATAATCAATATAAAACTCAAAGTAAGGAGCCTTTCCATAAGCAGAAACAATAGAACGCAGGTGATTGTTCCGCCATGAGGTTGTATAATCAATCTCAACCTCCCTAACCCCTACTTTTTTTCCTGACTTTTTGACAGGAACAGTCAACAACTGCACTTTGTTGGCACCAAGAATATAACATCTGTTTCGATAAGTCTGTTTTTGGTAGTTTTCACATGCCTCAATACAAACAGAACCATTTTTCACAGCTTGTGCAAAAAAATCTACGTTCGGGAAATAATGTAACTCAACTAAAAGATCCACATACAAAACTAAATGTATTGTTCCAGATTTCCCAAACCTTCCCTTACCACTTCGAATTCCTCGTTGGTACAATCAACAACAGTAGAGGCCATATTGTTTCCATAACCTCCGTCAATTACTGCATCTACAGTATCCTTGAACTTCTCATAAATCAATTCAGGGTCGGTAGAATATTCCAGGATATCATCTTCGTCTCTAATGGACGTAGTAATAATGGGATTTCCTAGTTCTTTCACAAGCATCCGTGGGATGTTATTGTCAGGAACCCGGATACCTACTGTGCTCTTCTTAGGATTAAGTACTTTAGGAACCGTTTTATTGGCATTTAATATAAACGTAAAAGGCCCTGGCAATGCTTTTTTCATTACCTTATATACTTGGTCAGGTATCTTGGCATAATCGGCAATGTGGCTCAAATCATGACAGATAAAAGAAAAATGGCTTTTTGCCGGATTCATATTTTTTATTTTACATATCCTCTCTACAGCCTTTTTATTAAAAATATCACACCCTATACCATATACAGTATCTGTCGGATAAATTACCACACCTCCTTTTGATAATATCTCTGCAACTTCTCTGATTTTATTTTCCTGAGGGTTATCAGGATTAATTTTTATCAATTTTCCCTTCATAAAAAATAATTTAAACAACTTCTGTTCGTAGAAACCTTTGACAAATATATATTGTTAATCGAAATGTTCAATTTTAAGAAATCAATTTTGTAAATTGCCTGCCTTATGATAAGAAAAAAATCACCAACATTTCTTGCAGGGGTAATATTAACTTTTGCCATTGTTTGCATCACATTTACTTTTTATTTCTGGCAAATCTTCTTTTCGCCAAACTTTGCATTACAGCGACAAGAAGGATATGTCTACATACACTCAGGCGATACATTTAAAGATGTAATGCATACGCTTGAAAACGAAGGATTGTTGCACGACAAATTGTCTTTTGCATTTATATCTAAAATATTAGGCTATCAGGAGAAAGTTAAGCCTGGCAGGTATCAGATTAACAAAAAAGAAAACAACTTAACGGTAGTACGCCGCTTACGAAGCGGAGAGCAAACCCCGGTAAGGATTATCTTCAACAACATTCGTTTGAAGGAAGATCTGGCAAAGAGGCTTGGTAATAACCTTGAATTATCTCATGAAGAGATTTTAAATAAGCTCAACGACCCAGAATTGACAAGTTCTATGGGTTTTGACACCACTACTATAGTCTCTATGTTCATTCCGGACACTTATGAAATGTTCTGGACAGTTTCGGCAGAAAAACTGATCAACCGTATGCATTCCGAGTACAAGCGGTTTTGGAATGACGAAAGATTAGCCAAGGCTGAAGCTATAGGTTTGTCTCCAACTGAGGTATCTATCTTAGCCTCTATTGTGGAAGCAGAAACAAAAATGAACGATGAGAAACCACGTGTTGCTGGCGTGTACATCAACAGGCTCAATAAAAACATGCTTTTACAGGCAGACCCTACCGTAGTGTTTGCCACTGGCGATTTTGGCATAAAACGGGTTTATAAGGAAACAACCAAAATAGATAGTCCTTATAACACTTATATGTATCCAGGTCTACCCCCGGGACCAATCAACATTCCGTCGCGCACTTCTTTAGATGCTGTACTTAACTATGAAAAACACAACTACCTGTACTTTTGTGCTGCGCCAGACTTTTCGGGATACCATGTATTCGCAAAAACATATAATGAGCACCTGCGCAATGCCAGAAAATACAGTAAAGCTCTAAACCAATCAAATATTCGTTAATATGTTCAGCCACGATGTAAATATCAGAGTCAGGTATGCAGAAACTGACAAAATGGGTTATGTTTATTATGGAAACTACGCAACATATCTAGAAGTAGCAAGAGTTGAAACTTTCAGGCACCTAGGCCTCAGCTATAAAAAAATGGAAGATGCTGGTGTAATGATGCCTGTTCTCGAATATAAAACCAAATACATAAGACCTGCCCGATATGATGACCTGCTAACAATAAAAGTGTCTATCAAGAAGAAGCCAGAAGCTAGGATCATTTTTGAGTATGAAATTTTTAATGAAGAGGGCGTACTTTTAAACATTGCAGAGACTACGCTTGTTTTTGTAAGCTCAGAAACAGGTCGGCCTTGTTACCCACCTGAAGATTTTAGCCAAAAAATTGCTCCATTTTTTGATGAAAAACAAACTTAAGTCTTTTTACTCAAATAAAATTAAGAAGCCACTTTGGAACAAACTTCAACATACCTATCTACCCAAGGAAAAAGTCCCGGTAGCTTCTGTTTTGGAGATCTTCATCAACAAAATGCTACGGGATGGATTAGATGACAAGGCCAGTGCCATGGCCTTCAACTTTATTCTTTCTGTATTCCCAGGAGTTATTTTTTTGTTTACACTACTTCCCTTCTTTCCGATACCTGCACTGGCCGAGAACATTCTCGACCTATTAAGCGAAGCTTTTCCAGAAAGCATATATGAACCGATTGAAACAACAATTATCGACATTGTGGAAAATCAACGTGGCCGGTTGTTGTCTTTCGGGTTTATTTCTGCAGTATTTTTTGCCACTAATGGAATACGTACCATGATGATAACTTTTAACAGGTCTTATTACATAGTAGAGGACAGAGGCTTCTTAAAAAGGGTTTTTGTATCAATAATTATAGGCACGCTCTTGCTTCTGTCAGTTATCCTCATTGTCGCCATTTCATTTTATGTAAATATTTACCTCTTCCGATTACAAGAGCTTATAGGTGCAGGAAACCTATTGACACAATATGTACTGGTGGTCATGAAGTATGTTTTATTCCTTTCATTTTTTATCATTACCATTGCTATCACTTACTATATAGCCCCAGCAACAAAAAAAACTTTACGCTTTTTCTCTCCCGGTGTATTTACAGCGTCTTTTCTGTGCTTGTTGTTCACGTTTGCTTTTTCGTTTTATGTCAACAATTTCGACTCTTATAACAGGTTATATGGTTCAATAGGTGCATTAATGGGTGCAATGGTTTGGGTATACTCTATTAGCATTATGCTTCTCATTGGCTTTGAACTAGATGTGAGTATAGACATTGCGAGAAAGAAAATAAAAGCAAAAAAATCGTAAATATATTTTGCATTTCACAACCCAACCCCTATATTTGCAACTCAATTCAGGACAAAAGGTCTTGAAACTAACGCAAAGAGGGATGGCAGAGTGGTCGAATGCGGCGGTCTTGAAAACCGTTGTACCGCGAGGTACCGGGGGTTCGAATCCCTCTCCCTCTGCAAGAAAAGGTTCTGATACATTCAGAACCTTTTTTTTTGCCCTAACAAATACCTCAGGAATGAGACCAAGGCGGAACAATTGCCTGCTCGGTAGTACAGGAAAAAACCAGTAAAAAAATTTAACAGTCCATAAAAACAAAAAAGACTCCCCTAGCCGAGAAGTCTTTTAATATCCATTCGTAGAAAACATCCTTTTCTCTATACGGAATCACCGGTAAAGTTTTATTTTTTTATTAATATCATACTCGTCTCCCCGTCTGGTACTTTCCAGTTCACATGCATTAGGGGAAATAAAACGTACTACATAAACATCCGCATCTGCATCGCCAAACATGTGAATCTTTACAGCTACGTCATTTACAGAAGCAAAACTCCCATACCTCAAATCTCCTCCTACATATTTCACAACATCAAAAGTTGAGTCATTGAAATCAATATAGTCTTCAGGCGAAAGGACAACATGCTCGACCTTACGCTCATCGCCTAGTTTTGCATAAGTCATCCGCTCTATATTCCACCTTCCATCCAACTTTACCACGATATCTTCTATTTCAGCAGTTTCTTTGTGACAAGAAGCCAAAAATCCACAGAGCAACAAGATCATTAATCGATTTATACAGCGACTACCCATCTGAAAATAATTTTAAAACTACTCCCCCATCTGCTGACGCAAACGCTCTTCGTTTTTCATTCTTATAGAAAGCGAATGTAAGTATTTTTTAGCTTTCCTATTATTTAGCGATATAGCTTCATTTGCCCATTCTTTGGCAGTTTCTAAATCCCCTAACACTTCATAACCTACAGCCAGATTATACGCTGCCCTTCCAATGGTTTTCTTTTTATTAGACATTTCAAACACATAATACCAGTCATCCATAGCCCCTTCCCAATCTCCTTCAAGAATTCTTTGATGTGCTTCCTTTATATAAGGATCACGCTGAGATTTTCTAAAATAGAACCTCATAACCCTAGCAGGAGAAGGCGCAATCCTTCTAGCGTAGCTTACTCCAGATGCCCGGGATGTTTCCATTACGGCAGCCCTTCTATCTATCAAGCGATCAGCAGCATTGGTTGGCGAGTTCCCTTTAGCATTCCATCGCATACGATGTGTAAACCGGTGCTCGTCTACAATGACTTTATTTTTTGCGTCATAAACTCTAAAGAGCGCATCAATATCTACAGTTTCTTCTGCATAGTATTCAATGATCACCTCGGTTTTGCCATTTTTGCCTTTCTTCTTCCTTTCTTTTGTATAGTTTCTAACGTTAACATCTGGGTATAGAGCTTCTAACACAACTAGTCCATCACCTTCAAACTCCTCACATATTTCTACTACTTCCTCCCAGCTCATAGGTTCTGGCGCCTTGCCCAAAAAAGCAGTAAACCCTCCCCCTGACAACCGGTCTTCTACCAGCCGGAAATTGAACCGAGGAGAATCATATAAGCCTGAAAATATCCCTTCCAGCACTTCCATTGCAGATTCACCGTTTACAAACTGCCCACCGCCAGTCAATACACCCTCTACCACATTTCCGAAACTCCGAGGAGGCTTAGAACGGTCTATAATAATTAGTGTATCCATTCCCCGCCCCAAATCAACTTCTGCGGGCAAATATTTATCTATATAAATGGAAGATGTTTTACAGGAAGTCATCATTCCTGCATAGATTAAAACTACAACTAGAACAGTAAATTTAAAGGAAGTACTCATAAAAACTTTTTTTGATTTTACTAAAAAATCCAAAAACTAAAAAACTTTTTAGCATATTTATCTTTGTAAAAAGTTTAAATCGCTATAATAGAAAACGTATGAAACCTGAACCGTTCACTTACATACGCACCTTAACACCTCCCTTTATCCTGGAAAGCTCTTTCTCCTAAATCTTTATTAACAAATCATTGACCATAACGCTGTTTTGCTAACTTATTTTCTATTAGAAGAAAAATACTAGGATAGCATTGACAGTCAGCACACTGAATTCAACATATTCCTAATTTTAAGAATGAAAATTTTAATAGCCCCAGATTCGATGAAAGACTGCTTATCTGCCAAGCAAGTAGCGTCTATAATTGCTACAGGTATCGGGCATGTCCTTCCAGATGCACAAGTAACAAACATGCCACTTGCAGATGGAGGCGAAGGCACAACGGAAGTTTATGTGGCAGCCACAGGAGGTCAAATCAGCTTTGCCAATGTTCGGGATCCATTGATGAGGCCTATGAAAGCCAAATGGGGCATGTCTCAAGACCGGCAAACAGCTATTATAGAATTAGCTTCAGCCTCAGGATTGGAACTTCTAACAAAGACAGAAAGGAACCCGTGGGAAACTACCACCTATGGTACAGGCCAACTCATTCAAGAAGCAATAAAAGCAGGTGTTAAAAACATATTACTAGCCATCGGGGGCAGTGCTACCAATGATGGGGGAGCTGGAATACTTGCTGCTTTAGGTGCTGAGTTTACAGGTAGCCACCAGCAAAAGGTAAAACCCGCAGGTGGCTATCTTTCTAAAATTCACAAAGCCAATTTTATGCCTGCGCTAGAATCCTTACAAAGTATTGCTTTAACTGTTGCCTGTGATGTCAAAAATCCCTTAACAGGCCCTACCGGTGCATCTTACGTCTATGCCAATCAAAAAGGTGCTGACGAAAAAATGATAATTGCTTTAGACCAAAACCTTAAGTATTGGGCTGAGATTATTAAACGCCATACGGGCAGGTCAATAGAAAATATACCTGGCTCAGGAGCTGCAGGTGGTACAGGAGGAGGAATGTTGATATTTCCCCATGCCAGGTTAATGCCGGGCTTTCAAATGATATCTAAAGCGCTCAACCTTGAAGAACATATCAAAGCTTGTGATGTGGTCATAACAGCCGAAGGGAAAACAGACAAACAGACACTTTCAGGGAAAGTCCCTGCTGAAATTGCCAAGCTAGCACAAAAATACCAAAAGCCTGCTTTTCTTATTTGTGGAATAGCAGAAAAGGGTCATGAGGGGCTTTATGACTTAGGCATTTCTGAGATTATTCCTTTGTCATCGTCATACACCCCTACCCATGAGACCTTGGAAAAAGCACCTTATTTCCTCCAAAAGGCTTCAGAAAAAATAGCAAAATTGCTAGCAGATGGTAATTATTAATAAAAAGTAAACCCTCACCTAATTGGAACAGCAAGGGTTATTGAACATTAGGTAATGATTCCAACAACGGCCACTATGCCTAATAATCCAACAAATATCCAGAACAGTGTACCTGTCACCACCCTACCAGAGTCATCGCCGCGTTCGTGTCCATCAGGTTCAGCGGCATGTGTACTATAGTAAGATTCAGGCCTGATTGTTTTGCGGGGATCTTCATCATTTCTTGGAAACTTTTTACGCCCTGAAGGCGAAGTTGCCGCAAGCAGAAATCCCAAAATTACAGCAGCCAATAAACCTGGTAGCCAATAGAACCCCCAAGCAGAAGGCCCAACAGGGACAAACCATTCAGACACTGCCAGCATGGCTAAAAACAAAACCAAAAACACAGCCCATGCCCTTCCCCATGGCCCTACTGTCTTAAAAACAATATATAAAGTTCCTGTGATGATAGCCGCCACAAATAATGAAAAAATAACTTCTACCAATAGTATATTCTCCATAACACAATACCTTTTAAAAAAGGAAACACAGCTATTAAAAAATTGTTATGCAAACCTTTCTCAAGCCAACCATTCTTTGACCCAGCACACTTAACTTATCGGGTTCAACAATCTTAATGCTCTCAGGTTAGATTAAAAAACAAATGTACCTATGGAAAAAGTAGCAACGAGAGTCCATGAACTGATTGTAGTTAGCAAAAGCAGGAAAGAAGCATATCAGGCTGCTGCCAATGCGGTTTCAGACCCAAGTTTACATCAGAAGTTTGAAGAGTTCGGTCTTCAGAACCTTCACTTCATAAGCGACATAAGATACTTCTCCGATTATGATGAAAGTGAAGAAGACCCACAACAACCTCTTGCCATGTTGTGGAAAGACATTATGATTGCCATAAACAATCAGGGGTTTACTGACAAAGAAGACATTAAAGATGCGTGTCAAAAAGCTGAAAAAGAAACCGTAAAATTCTTCGAGCAAGTTTACGAGGACCAACTTCCTCCTGAACTGTTGCTCATAATCAGCAAACAACTGATGAACATAAAGGAAGCGGAAGCATCTTTAAAACTATAAAGGGGGCAGGTCACAAACCTCCCCCCAATAATCACAATAATTATTTTTCATATCTATGCTTCAGCTCATCATCGCGCGTCATAAACCTGTCATTGCCATCCTCCACCTGAATGTGCCCTTTTTTGTGCATAGTATCGGTTACCTGCCTCTTCAGCTCTGAGTCTTGAGTACTTCCTGAATTAAGGTCATCACTGACACTAACGCCAACGGACGAAAACATTTCAAGAACCTTTTCATTAAAAGCAGGCAAATCATCAGGATTCCGGCTAGTGATCAAGTTACCATCTACAACCACTTCCCTATCTACCCATTCGGCTCCTGCGTTTTTCAGGTCAGTTTTTAAAGAAGGATAAGAAGTAAGCTTTCGCCCCTTGACCATTCCAGTTTCCACCAAAGTCCATGGACCATGACAAATAGCTGCTACTGGTTTTTGGGTACCTATAAAATACTTTACAAAATCAATCGCTTTCTGATCAATTCGTAGGTAATCAGGGTTCATAACCCCTCCTGGTAATAACAGGGCATCATATTCATGGACATCAGCCTGGTCTACCATCTTGTCCACTTTTACTTCCTTTCCCCAATCATCAACTTCCCATGCTTTTACCTTATCTTTATTGGAAATAATTTCTACAGTTGCCCCTGCCTGACGAAGCTTTTCAACGGGAGACTCAAGTTCCACCCGCTCAAAACCATTATCTATCAGCACTGCAACCTTTTTTTCTTTTAGCTTCTGCTGCTCCATATCTGCAAGTATTTAGTTATTAGTAAACCTGTTTTCATTAACAGATTATACAGTTCCTCTATTAATAACAACACTTCTATAAAAGGCTTTGTTGATACCAGCAGAAACATTAAAGAGGTAGCCAAAGTTAAGTTACATAAAGGCTTTTAAATTTGATGCTTATGAAAGGAACATTGGACAAAGAAGGGAAATATGAAATTTTTGAAACAGTAAACGGTTCCCACATACTTGTTCTGAATGAACAACATTGGTATGCGATTGTAAAAGGTAAGTATGGGCATATTTTAGTGGCCACAGATAGTAATCACAAGAAAAATAAAACGGTACAAAAAGGAGATTTTTACAAAGCAGATTTTAGAAACAACCCTGAGTTCAATGACATCCCACATCTGTTTTTAAGAGACGGAAAAACCTATAAAGAGTTTTTACTCCCCAATGACTTACCAGATAAAAATGACCGCCAAAAGAAACTGGTAATAACAAAGAAAAGGGTTCAGGAAAACAAAGTAAAAAAAGCCGTCAAACCTTTAAAGAACAAGAACAGGGCTCCTGCAAAAAGAGAAGACCTAAAGAACAAGTCAAAACAGGAACTTTATGAGATGGCAAAAGAAAAAGACATTCCCAATAGGTCGAAAATGAATAAAAGAGAGTTGGTAAAAAAACTGAAATGATGGAAGCCCTCAAAAAACTTAATGCAGCAGACTATATTTCCCTATACAGAATTGTAAGTTCACCTTTAATTTTACATTATACCTGGCACGGAAAAAGAAAAAAGGCAGGTAGTTTGTTGACGGTAAATTTTATTTCAGACGCTGTTGATGGTTTTATTGCCAGAGCTAAAAATATAAGCTCTAAAAAAGGCGCCATGCTAGACTCAATAGGAGACGTTTTTACTTTGGGCGCAGGAGTTGTTGCGCTTATCAAATTTGAAAGGTTGTTTTTTCGGAGAAACAAAGAGCTGTTGATGACGGGACTGGGCTTATATGTGTTCCAGTTAACCCTGAGCCTAATCAAGTATGGCAAGATTACAAGTTTTCATACTTATGGCGCAAAAGTTTCTGCCATTTTACAAGCCTATTTTTTAATAAAGCTCATTATGAAAAGACCTGATAGTAAACTGTTCAAAGTAATGTATACTGTTAGCTTATTGGAAATCATAGAAGAGATTGCATTGGTCATAAAACTAAACAAATATCAAACAGACATTCGTAGTATTCTGACAAAGTGAGGCTATTCAAGAAAACAGCCTCACTTTAAACCTGAAAGTGCAATAGATCTTTCTAGTATATAAAACTAATTATCATATCTGCACCGCAGTCAGTGCTTTGTAAGCTCTTATGTCCGGATCAGAATTATCGGCCGGGTCAATAATATCAAAATCACCTTTTAGTACTTTAAGAGCATATTTTTCCCAATCAATTTCCTTTCTTGTCCTAAAACCCATAGCCCTTAACACAGGAACAGGCGGACACCATCCTTGTAAGGAATGCATCATTAAAAAACCCGATACGGCACCCGTAAGGGCCAGCCATCCTTTGTTTTTAAATATCCCTAAGGCAATTCCAGTCATTGCTAGACTAGACGCCGAAAAGTCTAAGGCCCGCTCGATACTCCACTCTTTTTCGAGTTGTTGGATTTTGGCATCTATTTCTCTTTTCGACCGATTGGTATATTTACGTACCGATGCCTGAATTTCATTATCTATTCTCTCGTTAACTTCAGGTATTGAATGTTTCCTTACCCTATCCTCTATCTCCACAAATGTTGTCTCCATAAACCCTCTTTTTTTATACTTTAACAAACAAAAAGTAGCCAGAGGTTTCATAGCCCTTCATATGCGGCATTAAACCAAAATTATGCAATAACACTATCGCATAAAATTCAGGTTTAACTAAGGCTAAATGCATCAAAGACTCCATTCTCCACTTTAACATTTCTTCCTGAATTATCCATAGCACCAGCCTCAAAGTTAAAGGTACCTTTAATTTGAGAAGCAGATACCTGGTCAATTATGATTGTACCACTTGCAGGAGACTTATACCCGCGATTATCTCCACCGCTAACATATTCAATATAGATCACATAAAAATCTGCATCAGGATCACCCTCCTCCCCAATAACATATTCACCAGGCTCAGGGTAGGTTTTTTCTTCACTCATAAAGTACATATTAAGAGAAAAGCTCCTATCGCCTTGCCCACCATCATCTATGCCAATAACAAGAGGCGTGTCTTGAATTTGTGTTAAAAAATAGGTCGCTTTCCCTTCCTTTTGAATATTTTCTTCACCTACAACCGTAAAAGAAGCATTGACAATCTTTTCCTCAGCATCTTCTTCTGGAGTAATTTCTTCTTTATCATTCTTACTACAAGCAAAAGCCAGCAACAAAACAGCAATTAAGCAAAGTGTGTGTTTAAATGAATGCATAAATAGAACTTATAATGACTATATAGTGATTTTCAGGAGACCCAATATAAAGATACAAAATAAAACAATAGGGTTATCCATTTAGATATCTTATGTGTTTATTAGCTTACTTAGGCTCGCTTAGTGGCTTTTTGCCTCGCCGGCAGGGCCTTACTTTTTGTCTTAGACAAAAATAACTTAGTACTCCCTAGAGACTTAAATGGGAAACCCTATAAAACAATTCACTTCCGTCTATTTTCAAAACTAAAGTAGAAAACTCAGAAAAGCGCGTTCTAACCTAAATAAGCAACATACTAAAAGCCAACCCTTTCACTAGCAAATACAAACCCTATCGCCAATTAAGAGTTTATTAATAAAAAGGCATTATGAAAAACGGAAAGTATGGAATTGCGCTGGTGGGTTTAGGGAAATATGCTACCAACCAACTTGCTCAAGCAATAGAGCATAGCGAAAGCTTCTATCTGGCAGGCATTGTTACAGGCTCTCCAGACAAAGCAAAAAAATGGAAAGAGAAATACAACCTGAAAGACGAAAGCATTTACGATTACAGCACATTTGACAATATTTCAAAAAATAAGGAAATCGAGGTAGTATATATTGTCTTGCCTAATTCTATGCATGCAGAATATACTATTAGAGCGGCACAAGCAGGCAAACACGTCATCTGTGAAAAACCGATGGCATCAAATACATTAGAGTGCAAACAAATGATATCGGCTTGTGAAGACGCAGGTGTTAGACTACTAATTGGTTACCGCTTACATTTCGAACCGCATAATCAGGAAATCATAAAACTGGGACAGGAAAAAGAACTTGGCAACATCAAACATATTAAAGCCGGTTTTGGCTTTGAAGCAGGATCTCCGGGACAGTGGAGGCTTAAAAAAATGTTTGGCGGTGGTGCGCTCATGGATGTTGGAATCTACTGTATTCAGGCAGCAAGACACATTACCGGAATGGAGCCGTTGTATATCAACTATGCGGAAATAACACGTCAAGATGGTAAGTTTGAAGAGGTCGACGGGGAAATAAAGTTTGAAATAGAATTTCCAGGTGAGATAAAAGCGGTTTGTGAAGCTTCTTTTGCCAAAAATATTGACTATGTTCATGCGGAAACAGAAGAAGGTTGGTTTGAACTATCTCCTGCCTTTGAATACCAAGGCCTAAAAGGTAGCACCAGTAATGGCCCACTGAATATTGAAAACATCAATCAGCAAAAAGCTCAACTTGATGCTATGGCCGATGCTATCTATAACAACACTGAAATTACAGCCGATGCTGAAGAAGGCCTTAAGGATATGGGCATTATAGAAGCTATATTTAAAGCAGCTGAAACAGGTAAGCCAGTAAACTTAACTGAAAAACAATCCCTACACCAGGCTGACAGAAGATGGTAAAAAAGGGGACTTCCCCCTTTTTTTAAACTTAGTTTTTATCAGCTTTACAAGCTAAACTTGACCTGCTTTCTTAGTTATCTGAAGCTTAAGCTGAAATATGCAATAGAGTTTTCTGTTACGTAGCAAATAATTCAGGTTTAATGACAAAAAACTATAGCACAATATCCAACTACAGCATTGTCTCTAAAGAGATGATATTGTAGGTAAAGATTTACAAAATCGGATTCTAACTTAAATCATTAACAAGAACCCAGCCCAAAAAAGGGGAACTCCCCCTTCCTTTATTTAGGGCGCGCTGAAAAACGCCCAAAATATTGATCTATGTATATTTGTGTAAAAACTGTGAGGTATAGGTACAAGGTTTTTTCGGTTATTTCTTATTTTCTCGTGCACAATAAATTGAGAGACTTTTAATCCAATACTTTTTTTGGGCTAGCCACAAGCGCACAATCTACTTTATGGCCTTACATTCGAAGTATTCCAATACGTCTTCATGTAAGGCCATGCGTATCTTGCACACTTGTGACTTATTCAGCAGGCCCTACTTATTAGACCTTTTGCTTTTTCCAGAGCTAGTTCCTGCTCGCTTCACAGGCTCGCGGTTTACTAGCTTGTTAAAGCGGCTTTTCCTACCTGTTTTGGTTTTATCTTGATAGACCATTTGCAGTTTATTCTTCTCAAACTGGTCGAAAAACTCGTCCCAAGTAATATCTTTTAGTTCAGCCTTAGGTTGCCGCCCATTTTCGAAACGAAATCGAAGCAATCCTGCATTTTTGTTATCTCCGGTACCTTTAACAGAGGCTGGCTTACCATCTCTCGCCTCTACCCACCTCTTAATCTGGTTATGATTTGTTGTTTTTTTAGATTCTCCAGCCATAATCACTTACTAATTAATCCCTAAAAACATAACTTTTTGCACAAGTTTAATGTTTGCCGAATATCATTTACAAATAAATTTAAGTGCAATACCTTACCTAGTGCCTCAAATCCACACGAACATTGTCTGCGTTTCCAGCCTTTAACTTTCTAAAAAAATAATTATGTTTGAACAACAACTTTAAGTTACTAAACCTTAAATATGCATTAGGGGATTCTATTGCATAATCCAGGTTAAATTTTATTCCAGCCATGAAAAAATGGAAACTGATTTCCTCGGAAAAGCTACTTTGGAACAAATGGTGCAAGATAAGAAAAGATACCGTAGAAACCGAAAAGGGCTTATTAGTTGACGACTACTATGTAAATGACAGACCTGACGTTGTTTTGATTCTACCTATAACCCAAGAAGGAGAGATCGTTTTAGTACGCCAGTACAAACATGCTGCGGGGGAAATTTTAATAGAGCTGCCTGGCGGATTTATGGAGGATGATGAAAAAGACCCTTTGGCCGCTGCCAAACGGGAGCTCCAAGAAGAAACAGGTTATGGCAATGGAAGTTTCAAGAAAATCCTTACCCTATTTGACAATCCTACAAAAGACACCAACACGCTTCATGTATTTTTGGCTACAGGATTAGAAAAAGTTTCAGCACAGCATCCGGACGAAACAGAATGCCTTCAAATAGTTAAAGTAACTGCGGAAGCGGCAAAAGAGATGGTAAGCAAAGGAGAAATAAAAGTTTCAGGTTCCGTGGCCGCCATATCGGTAGGACTAGCTCAATTGGGCAAGTAAAGATTACCAAAGATTTTTTTAGAACCGGGCAGCAACAAATATTATCCCTGTACACCTTACCCTAAGATTTCGGAACCACATGATCATTTCCGTCAAATCATACAAAACTTGAAGACAAAACCCTAATACATAAAAGGTTCAGCACCGCAAGCAACTCAACCAAAACACACTGTCTATTTGACACTTATAAAAAAACAAAAACCAAATAGCATTATCGAGGTTAAAGTTTAAGCAGTAAAATTTTAACAATTAGCAGAAGAAGAAGTTAAACCTGTACAAAGTTTATAGAAAATGTACAGAAGAGCTTTAGTCAGCGGAGGCGCATCCGGTATTGGATATGCAATAGCCAGCAAATTTAACAGTGAAGGAGTTAAGACTGCGATAGCAGACATTAACTTTCCACAACCCTTGCCCACCGGATTATATTCTTCACTTTGCAATATAGCCTCCGGGAGTGAAGTAGATAGGCTTTTCAGTGAACTTCACACCTCCTTTGGCCTACCGGATATAATTGTCTGTAACGCAGGCATAGGCATCCATGAAAAATTAACCGAAGGAGACCCTGAAAAATGGGCAACAGTAATCAATACAAATTTAATGGGATCGCTCAGACTGATCAGGGCTTTTGTACCATCAGTACCTGAAAACATGAAATGCGATGTGGTATTTATTTCGTCTGTATCGGCGGGCAAAACATACCCTTACGGCGGTATTTACTCTGCTACGAAATGTGCGCTGGAGACTATTGCTGAAACATTACGGGTAGAAGAACCAGGTATAAGGGTGACAACAGTCGCCCCTGGCGTAACAGAGACCAACTTTTTTAAAAATACAATTTCAGGCAGTCGGGAGGTTGATGAAAATGGCTGGGGGGCAATATCGCCAGAAGAAGTGGCCAACACGGTTTATTATGCAATTAGCCGGCCACATGGAGTTTCGGTAAACCATATAACATTACGCCCAACGCTGCAAACTTTTTAAAGATTTTCAAGGATTTATAAAAGACACAACAATGGCAAAAAGAGTTCTGATTACAGGTGGGGCTGGATTTATCGGCTCCCATCTAACAGATGAATTAATCAGATGTGGGTATAAGGTAAGAGTTCTTGATAACCTTTCTGAACAGGTACATGGGAAAAATTGTAAACGACCAGACTATCTGCACCCAGAAGCAGAGTTAATCGTCGGAGATGTAAGGGACAAAGATATAGTAAAAGAATCACTTAAAGGAATAGACGCAGTCTATCACTTTGCCGCTTTGGTAGGTGTAGGGCAAAGTATGTATAAGGTAAATGATTATGTGGACGTCAACAACACAGGCACCTCCGTCTTGCTTGAAGCATTGGTAGAAAAGCCGGTTCGAAAATTGGTTGTCGCTTCGAGTATGAGTATTTACGGGGAAGGGCTTTACCTAGACAAGCAAGGCAACAAGATCATGCACTGCGAAAGAAAGTTGGAAGACCTCAAAAAAAGTAATTGGGAGCTATACAACCAAAATGGGCATGAGCTCATTCCTGTGCCCACAACAGAGGACAAACACCCGAGCCTTTCCTCTATTTACGCATTGACCAAATATGACCAAGAAAAAATGTGCTTGATGATTGGGCAAGCATATAATATCCCTACGGTAGCCATGCGATTTTTTAATGTTTATGGCACAAGGCAAGCGCTTTCAAACCCATACACGGGCGTATTGGCCATCTTTGCCTCACAACTTTTGAACAACAACCAACCAATGGTTTTTGAAGATGGCCTTCAACAAAGAGACTTTATCAATGTAAAAGATGTAGCCAAAGCTTGCAGGTTAGCGCTAGAAAAAGAAAAAGCCACCGGAGAAGTCTTTAATGTAGGTAGTGGAAACAAATATACCATCAATGAAATAGCTACCTGCTTGGCTGGTGTAACAGGGAACCACCATATTTTACCAAAGGTGACCGGAAAATATCGGGTAGGTGATATCAGGCACTGCTTTTCCGACATGACCAAATCACGTGAGATTTTAGGGTTTGTCCCAGAGATCAGTTTTGAAGAAGGGCTCACAGAGCTTGCCGAATGGCTGCAAGACCAAAGCGCCTCTGACCATGTCAGCAAGGCAAGCAAAGAGCTAGAGACCAGAGGACTGACCGTGTAAAGCTTCGGTGTGATTAGTTAACGAAACAGATAAAGCAATGTTTTCAGACAACAAAATATATAACAATAGCAATGTTCATATAACAGGCCTGTTGGAATGGTTGAGGCCAGGCGAACATGAGCGTGTGGAAAAACTGGTAGAGGACTGCAAAAGGCTTGGCATAGAACACCTGAGAACAGGTTTTTCATGGGCTGATTGGTATACAGAAGGTGGTAAAGAATGGTATGACTGGCTAATCCCTTTTTTATCGAAGAATCTGGAGGTACTTCCGTGCTTCCTTTACACACCACCATCTATAGGTTTGGCTCCCAAAGTTTCAGCGCCGCCCAAAGAACCTAAGTCATATGCAGACTTTCTGGACATAATTATTACCCGATATGACCAACATTTTGAATGGGTGGAACTTTGGAACGAACCGAACAATAAGGTAGAATACGACTACACCCTTGACCTGAATTGGAAAAGGTTTTCTCAAATGATCAATATGGCCGCCTATTGGATGAAGCAAAGAGGTAGAAAAACCTTACTAGGCGGCATGAGTCCCATTGACCCCAATTGGCTGCATAACATGTTCTCGCAAGGGGCGATGGAACATATAGACGCTGTAGGCATTCATGGTTTTCCCGAAGTATTTGACCAACACTGGGATGGTTGGGAAAAGAATATTAACGCTATCAGGGAAACGTTAAACCATCATGGCCACAAAGCAGAAATATGGATTACAGAAGCAGGTTTCTCCACTTGGCAACATGACGAATTAAAGCAACTAGAAGAGTTTAAAAAAGCCCAAAAAGCTCCGGCGGACAGGCTTTACTGGTATGCTGCGTATGACCTAGACCCGAAACACCCTACAGTCGGTGGCATGCATTTGGACGAGCGGGAGTATCACTTTGGGCTAAAGAAATGTGATGGCACTCCGAAACTCCTTTACAGGATGATTGAGCAAAAGGGAATTGGGCTAAAGGAGAAAATGCCATACCTAAAAAAAGCATCACAAAATGACAAAGAAAAATATGCATTAATCTGTGGCGGTGCTGGATTTATAGGTACCAATTTAGCAAAGAGCTTGGTGGAAAATGGCCAAAAAGTCATGATTTTAGACAATGTGTCGAGACCAGGAGTAGAGAAAAACCTTAAGTGGCTGTATGATCAATATGGCGTAAACATAGAAATTGAAACCGGTGATATCAGAAACCAACATGTGGTCAAAAAGCTGGTAAACCATGCCAGTGAGATATACCATTTTGCGGCTCAAGTGGCTGTAACAACTTCTTTATACAACCCGGTAAATGATTTTGAAATTAATGCCCGGGGAACATTGAACATATTGGAAGCTATCAGGACGACAGCTGCTCCTATACCACTGATTTTTACATCAACCAACAAAGTATATGGTTCTTTAAAGGATATCCAATTTGTTGAAAAAGATCACAGGTATATGCCTCAGAGTACTGACTTGTGCAATACCGGAATTGCAGAAAACAGACCACTGGACTTCCACAGCCCCTATGGCTGTTCCAAAGGAGCGGCAGATCAGTATGTTTTAGACTATGCCAGAACATATGGAATACCAGCCACTGTATTCAGAATGAGCTGCGTATACGGCCCTCATCAATACGGAAACGAAGACCAAGGCTGGGTAGCCCACTTTTTAATCAAGGCACTAGAGAAAGAAACAATATCGATCTATGGCAATGGCAAACAAGTACGTGACGTACTTTTTGTCCAAGACCTGATAAAAGCTTTTGAATTGGCCAGTAGAAACATAGAGAAGCTCTCAGGACAAGCCTACAATATAGGTGGAGGAATAGAAAACACCACAAGTCTTGTCGAGCTAATACACTCAATAGGCAAACTTACAGGAGAAACACCAAAGGTGGAGTTTGCTCCAGCCAGAACAGGAGATCAGCTTTACTATGTTTCAGACATAAGAAAATTTTCGGAAGCAACAGGCTGGCGGCCTGAAAACAGCATCAACAAAGGTTTGCACAACCTCCTTGTATGGGTGTGCAAGCAAAAAGGAATTGAACTAAGTTCATTTAAAAACATAAAAAAGGAGGCTACTATTGATACGTTCCAGTGAAACATTAGAAAATCAAAAAACCGATGTTCAGCTAATGGACGCTGCGGTATTGACAGAACCTGGGAAATTTGAAATCCAGAAAGTCAATATTCCTGAACCAAAAGCCAATCAGGTAAGGGTAAAAGTAGAAGGGTGTGGTGTTTGTGCTTCAGGCATCCCTTTATGGGAAGGTCGTGAATGGTTTCAGTACCCTATTCCGGCAGGCAATCCTGGCCATGAAGGCTGGGGCACAGTAGATGAGGTAGGAAAAGATGTAAAAGGATACGCTCCTGGCGAAAGGGTGTCTTTTTTGTCTTACCATTCTTTTGCCCAATACGACATAGCAGATGCCGATGCATTGGTAAAACTGCCACCATCGCTTTATGGGCAGCCATTTCCGGGAGAGCCGTTAGGCTGTGCCATGAACATCTTTGAACGAAGCGATATCCGCAAAGGGCAAACTGTTGCCATCATTGGCATAGGCTTTTTAGGGGCACTGCTAACCCAGCTTTGTAAAAATGCAGGCGCTAACGTCATTGCCCTATCCCAGCGACCATTTTCTTTAGAAGTGGCCGATAAAAACGGCGCCGACGAGCTTATACCGCTTGACGACCATTGGAAAATCATTGAAAAAGTAAAACACCTAACAGACGGTAAATTCTGTGACCGGGTAATAGAAGCCACCGGAAAGGAGTGGCCATTAAACTTGGCTGGTGAGTTAACCATGGAAAGGGGCCGCTTAATCATAGCAGGCTTTCATCAGGACGGAATGCGCTCTGTAAACATCCAACTTTGGAACTGGCGTGGATTAGATGTTATCAATGCCCACGAAAGAGATCCTAAAATGTATATGAAAGGGATTAGAAACGCATTGAAGGCTGTGACTGATTCAGAGCTTTCGCCGGCCTCACTTTATACCCATACTTATAGTTTAGATGAAATTAATGATGCTTTTAGAACCATGGCTTCACGTCCAGAAGGTTTTGTAAAGGCGCTTATAAAAATATAACCGGCTTGAAGGGCCATAATTTAGTTTATTTTTTCACCAAGAGTTGAGCAGGTCGTCGCCAAGACGTCAGGTTCACTTTGGGATTAACATTTTATTACTATGGAAGAGTTAATTTTTAAGCAATCAGAAAAATCTGAAAGAACTTTTAAACCATCACTGGGATTTTTAGGAGTAGGTTGGATCGGGCGAAACAGAATGGAGGCTGTCCAAAAAACCGAAAAAGCTACCATATCTATGGTGGCAGATGTCTCAGAAGAAACCACCAAAGAAGCCTTAAAAGCAGCTCCTCAGGCTAAACAAGCTTCCTCTTTTGATGCCATATTAAAAAATGAAGAAGTTGACGGTGTTGTTATTGCTACACCAAGTGCATTACACGCCAACCAATCGATTCAGGCATTAAATGCCGGTAAATCTGTTTTTTGCCAAAAGCCCCTCGGAAGGACTGCTCAAGAAACTGCCGAAGTAGTCAGAACAGCCGAAAAATATAACCTTTCATTGGGAGTAGACCTCTCCTACCGCCACACCAAGGCTATGCGAGCAGTGTATAACCTCATTAAGTCAGGCAACCTTGGAGAAATATATGCGGTAGAACTGGTATTTCACAATGCCTATGGCCCTGATAAACCATGGTTTTATGATCCAGAGCAATCAGGTGGCGGTTGCGTCATTGACTTGGGCGTCCACCTGACCGATCTGGCTATGTGGTGCCTGGACTTTCCGGAAGTGAAAAACGTCAGCTCCAAACTTTTCCACCAAGGCAAACCATTACCAAAAGACGCAAAAGTAGTGGAAGATTATGGCATTGCCAGAATTGACCTAGCCAATGATGCCGCTATTGATTTACGCTGTTCATGGAATTTGCAAGCAGGAAAAGAGGCTGAAATTAAAGCCGTTTTTTATGGTACCAAAGGAGGCGCATGCTTTAGAAACATCAACGGCTCTTTCTATGACTTTGTAGCAGAAGCTTACTATGGCACCAAAACAGAAGTAATGGTAGAACCACCAGACGATTGGATGGGGCGTGCCGCTGCGGTTTGGGCCGAGGAATTAGCCGCTGGTGCAGAATTTGACAAAGACGCATGGCAGTATGTAAAAGTTTCAGAAATCCTGGACATGATATATGGCAGATAATAACAAAATAAAAATATTAATGACAGCCGACACCATTGGTGGAGTCTGGACATATGCGACTGAGCTGGCAAAGGTTCTGGCACCATACAATATACATGTACATTTGGCAACAATGGGAGCGCCACTTTCTCCCGAACAACAATATGATGTCAGATATACAAAAAATATCACTGTCCATGAAAGCAGCTATAAATTGGAATGGATGGAGAACCCATGGGAAGATGTAGAGAAAGCGGGCGCTTGGCTCCTCGAGCTAAACAAATCCATCAAACCAGATCTTATTCATCTGAATAATTATGTACATGGTTCGCTTCCTTGGGGCAAACCAGTTTTAGTTGCAGCCCATTCATGTGTACTATCATGGTGGCAGGCTGTAAAAAATGAAGACGCTCCTACTGAATGGTCCACATACCAGCAAAAAGTATCTGAAGGCTTACAAGCTGCTGATCTGGTAATAGCTCCTTCTCAAAATATGATGCATTGTGCCAAAGAGTACTATGGCCCTTTTAAAAACTCTAAAGTCATATACAATGGTTCCGACATCGGCACATTCAGAAAGAAAAGCAAGAAACCTATCATTTTTGCAATGGGCAGGGTTTGGGACGAAGCTAAAAACTTAAACCTATTAGCAGAAATAGCAGCCGAACTTCCTTGGCCTGTATATATTGCCGGAGACAACCAAGACCCCTCAAATGGCGAATTGACAAACCTCAGAAATGTTGTTTTTCTAGGAAAATTAAGCAAAAAAGAGATTACCAAGTGGTTATCGGAAGCTTCCATTTTTGTAATGCCATCTCGCTATGAACCTTTTGGACTGGCTATGCTAGAAGCAGGCATGTCCGGATGTGCCCTTGTAGCTGGACAAATCGATTCTCTGGCTGAAATATGGGAAAACAATGCTGTTTTTATCAATAACGATGACCAACAAGGCTTAAAAGAATGTCTTATCATGCTTATTGAAAACGACAGTTTAAGAACCAGTTTAGCCAATCGGGCTGAAATGCATAGCAGAAGATATGACTCCCGACAGATGGCTGAAAACTACTTTAGAGAATACCAAAAGCTATTGTTTCCTAGAAAACCTGCTAAAAGCAGGATTGCAAAAACAGAAAAAGTTACTGAATTATGAAGATATTACTTTTTTACCATTCATTACTATCAGACTGGAACCATGGCAATGCCCATTTTTTAAGAGGTATAGCTACCGAGTTGATTAACCGAGGTCATAATGTACAAGTTTTTGAGCCTGAAAATGGATGGAGTCTTAGCAACCTAAAAAAAGACTATGGGAACAAGGCCGTTGAGGAATTCTATAAGTATTACCCTCAACTAGAAACCAATTTCTACAACCATGATAATTTCAATTATGAACAAGCCCTAAAAGATGCAGACCTGGTCATTGTACATGAGTGGAACGAACAAAAAGTGGTTTCACGGTTAGGGAAGGAAAAAAGCCGATTAGGTTATAAACTCCTTTTTCATGATACTCACCACCGGATAATCTCTGATAAAGAAGCAATGGCCGCTTATGATTTAAGCCAATATGATGGCGTGTTGGCTTACGGAGAGGTTATCAGAAAGATTTATGAACAAGAGCATAAAGTAAATAAATCATGGACATGGCACGAAGCAGCAGACACAAACATATTCCGCCCTTTAGAGAAAAACTTTGAAGGCGATCTAGTATGGGTAGGAAACTGGGGCGATGAAGAAAGAACAGAAGAACTTCATGAGTTTTTGATAAACCCTGTCAAGTCACTAAAATTAAAAGCAAAAATATACGGCGTACGCTATCCTAAAAAAGCCATTGAGGCATTAGAAAATGCCGGAATTGAATATGGCGGATGGCTTCCCAACTATAAAGCGCCAGAAGCGTTTTCTAAATATAAAGTAACCGTACATGTACCAAGAAGGCCTTATGTAGAAACCTTGCCAGGCATTCCTACCATCAGGCCTTTTGAGGCTTTAGCTTGTGGCATACCGCTTATCTCCTCCCCTTGGGAAGACACAGAACACCTATTCAGAACCAACCAAGATTACCTAATGGTGAAAGATGGAGCGGAAATGAAAAACCAACTTCAACATCTCATTCAGAATAAGGAAGCCCGAAACAATATTGCACAAAATGGCCTTGAAACCATTCAAAAAGCACATACCTGTAAGCATAGAGTGGATGAGCTAGAAGCAATTTGTGAAGAAATCGGATTAAACGTGTTTGAAACATTAAATAAATAATTGCTCAATGAACAATAAAAGCATTGCATTTTTTGGCTCTAGCCTTATTTCAGCATATTGGAATGGTGCCGCTACTTATTATAGGGGCATACTTAGGGCGCTGCACAATCTAGGCTACGACATTACTTTTTTTGAGCCAGACGCTTACCAACGCCAAGAGCACAGGGACATACCAGACCCTGAATATTCAAAAGTAGTGGTTTACAAAGCCACCGAAAAAGCTGTATTTGACATGCTGCAAAAAGCTTCTTCGGCAGATATTGTAATAAAAGCCAGTGGAGTGGGTGTATTTGACGAACTTTTGGAAGCAGAAGTTCTTAAGCTGAAGACCAGTAAAAACAAAATTATCTTTTGGGATGTAGATGCTCCTGCCACTTTAGACAGAATCGAAAAAGATCCTAAAGATCCATTTCATGAACACATTCCTCAATATGACATGGTGTTGACCTATGGCGGAGGAGAGCCTGTAATTAAAGCATATACTTCGCACGGGGCAAAAAAATGCATAGCGGTATATAATGCTTTAGACACAAACACGCACTTTCCAGTAAAGTCAGATGAAAGATTCCAAGCAGATCTGGCTTTCTTAGGAAACCGCTTACCAGACCGGGAAAGCCGTGTAGAAGAGTTTTTTATCAAAGCAGCCTGTCTGTGCCCACATAAAGAATTCATCATAGGCGGAAGCGGATGGCACGACAAACCTATGCCATCCAATATTAAAAACATTGGGCATGTATATACCAAAGACCACAATGCATTCAACAGTACATCCAAAGCAGTCTTGAACATTAGCAGAGACAGTATGGCCAGGTATGGCTTTTCCCCCGCTACCCGGGTTTTTGAAGCAGCCGGAGCCGGTGCATGCATAATCAGTGATCAATGGGAAGGTATAGAGTTCTTCTTTGAACCAGGCAAAGAAATACTCGTGGCCAATAATGGCGAAGAAGTAGCTGCTCTACTTAAAGACCTTTCGCCAAATACAGCTGCCAAAATTGGCGAAGCAGCCAGAAAGAAAGTCATTTCTGCCCATACCTATCCAAAAAGAGCAGAAGAATTGCACCCGGTATTACAAGAAAACATTGACCAAAACGTAGAAGTCTAACAAATGAAAATCGTCATATTAGGTTTATCGCTCACCTCTTCGTGGGGCAACGGACATGCCACTACTTTCAGAGGGCTAATAAAAGAACTTACTAAAAAGAACCACCATGTTACTTTTTTAGAAAGAGATGTCCCTTGGTATGCCTCAAGCAGGGACCTGCCCAACCCAGACTTTTGCGACTTGCACCTTTATAAAAGTTTGGAAGAACTAAAAGACCGGTGGCACACGACAATCAAAAATGCCGATCTTGTTATAGTCGGTTCCTATGTCCCGCAAGGAGTTAAAGTTGGTGAGTGGGTACAAAACACTACCCGAGGGATTGCTGCTTTCTACGATATTGATACCCCGGTAACTTTAGCAAAACTTGAAAGAAAAGATTATGAGTACCTAAAGCCAGAACTCATTCCAGCTTACGACCTCTACCTTTCTTTTACAGGAGGCCCAACATTAGACCTGCTAGAAAAAAAATATAATTCGCCTAAAGCCAAAGCTCTTTACTGCTCTTTTGACCCAAACCTATACCATCCAGTATCTTGTGAAAAGAAATGGGACCTAGGTTACCTGGGAACCTATAGCACAGACAGGCAGCCACCTTTAAATAACCTGATGTTAAAAGCAGCCACAGTACTGCCTGAACAAAGATTTGTTGTAGCAGGAGCCCAATATCCAGACAACCTACGCTGGCCAAAAAACACAGAGCATATCCACCACCTCCCCCCGGCTGACCACAGCTGTTTTTATAATAGCCAACGATTTACAATGAACATTACTAGAGCAGATATGATACGTGCAGGGTACTCTCCTAGCGTTAGACTCTTTGAGGCTGCAGCTTGTGGAACACCCGTTATCAGCGACGATTGGGATGGTTTAACAACTTTGTTTAAAGAAGAAGAATCTATTTTGATAGCCAGAAAAACTAGCGATACCACTTCTTTCCTTCAGGAAATACCAGACAGTCAGCGAAGGAGTATCGGTGAGAATGCACGAAAAGTAGTAATGGAAAACCATACCGCTGCACACAGAGCAGCAGAACTTGAAGAATACGTGAGAGAGCTGACCGATATAGGCATTAATGTGTAAAGATAAAATAAGCAATAATTACATAAACATCATAAACAAGAGGTATATACTATTTACATAAAACTTTTTATTACATGAAAGAAAAGGATATCACCGACCAGATACAATCAATGCAGCCATGGTTCCACAACATCCATTTGCCTAGTGGAGTACAAACGGCTCCTGATCATTTTCTCGGAGATTTCCCATCTTTCAAATGGCAGGCCTTAAAAGACCATATTCCTGCCGATCTCAATGGGTGGAAAGTGTTGGACATAGGCTGCAATGCAGGATTCTATTCCATAGAGTTGGCAAAACGCGGCGCTGATGTACTTGGAATAGATCTCGACCCACACTATTTACGACAAGCAGAATGGGTCGCAGAGCAGTTTAGGCTACCCAACAAAATCAGGTTTAAGCAAATGCAAGTTTATGACCTGGTAAACCTTAACGAAGATTTTGACCTAATTTGGTTTATGGGTGTGTTTTACCACCTTCGGTACCCATTATTGGCTATGGACATTCTTTCTAGAAAGGTAAAGGAAATGTTAGTTTTCCAAACCCTATCTATGCCTGGCGAAAAGCAAGAACATGTACCAGATGATGTGTCGCTAGAAAAGAGAGAAGTCTTTCTAAAAGATGAGTGGCCAAAGATGGCATTTATTGAGAAAAAATATGCCGGTGACCCTACAAATTGGTGGGCTCCAAATCCTTCTGCAATGGAAGCGATCATCAGAAGTTGCGGAATGGAAGTAGTAAGCGCCCCCTTAGATGAAACGCTTATCTGTAAACCTGTTTCACGAGACCATTGGAATGAGTCTGAATATCTATCAGCCATTGGCATGGATTGGAAGAAAGAAGCAGAGATGAAGGTAAAAAAGTAGTTTTGCTGGGAAGCTATAATGCCCGATTCTGGAAGCTGGCATTGGTCTTTGTGACCCTATAGGTATTTTCGGGGCTTGGTGGAGCTTCCACCTTTCAGTTCTCAGGGTCGCACCTTGAGTTATTTATTGCGCTCCTTTGGAGCTTGTTAATCTCAAAACAGGTCTTTTTTATACATTTCTAGCACCAACGATGCGTAATAATATAATAATGGATGATAGCCCCCAAAGGGGCGCAATATTCTTCAAAGACACCTCCCTTTTTAATATTTCTATAAATAAAGCATTACTAAAATTTTCGAGGTGCCTTATTATAAAATTCAATCAATTATATAAATTCCTTATCTTTGTGCCATAATAATATAGATATGGAATTAAATGCACTCACCGCCATTTCACCTGTTGATGGCAGATACAGACGCCAACTGAAGGACTTAGCTCCTTATTTTTCTGAGTTTGGGCTTATAAAGTACAGGGTAACAGTAGAAGTTGAATATTTTATTGCGCTCTGTGAAATACCGCTTCCTCAATTAAAAGATATTGACAAATCTGTCTATAGCAAGCTACGTGATATTTACCAAAACTTTTCAGAAGCTGATGCGCAAGAAATTAAAGAGACAGAAAAAACAACCAACCACGACGTAAAGGCTGTCGAGTATTTTATCAAAGCCCGTCTTCCTAAACTAGGTCTTGAGCAATACGAAGAGTTCATCCATTTTGGACTTACCTCACAGGATGTAAACAACACTTCTGTACCAATGCTGTTAAGAGACGCTGTTAACGAAGTCCTGCTTCCGAAAATACAGGATATACAAAACAAATTAAAAGCATTGGTTGAAGAATGGAAAGACATTTCCATGCTAGCTAAGACCCACGGGCAACCAGCCTCTCCAACCAAATTAGGAAAAGAAGTAATGGTTTTTGTGGAAAGAACTGAAAAACAGCTAGCCCTTTTAAGAACCATTCCATACGCTGGCAAGTTTGGTGGCGCCACAGGAAACTTCAATGCCCACCATATCGCCTATCCTGCAATTGATTGGTTAGCTTTTGCTGACAACTTTGTTAATGATACATTAGGTTTACAAAGAAGCAAATACACAACCCAAATTGAGCATTATGATCATCTAGGTGCTTTATTTGATAATCTTAAGCGCATCAGCACCATACTATTAGACTTGGACAAGGATATGTGGCAATACATATCAATGAACTATTTCAAGCAAAAAATCAAAGAAGGTGAAGTAGGTTCTTCTGCCATGCCTCATAAAGTAAACCCTATTGATTTCGAAAACTCTGAGGGTAACTTAGGTATAGCCAATGCCTTATTTGAGCACTTCAGTGCCAAGCTCCCAATTTCAAGGTTACAAAGAGACCTAACTGATTCTACCGTGCTCAGAAACATTGGTGTCCCTATTGCACACATGCTCTTGGCGTTGCTTTCATTAGAGAAAGGGCTTAATAAAGTAGAGCTTAATCCAAAGGCAATAGACCATGACTTGGAAGAAAACTGGGCTGTTGTGGCTGAAGCGATTCAAACAGTATTAAGGCGAGAAGGTTACCCTAAACCTTATGAAGCGCTAAAAGCCCTTACAAGAAAGAACGAAAAGATCACAGAAAAAAGGATCCATGAATTTATTGAAGAGCTCAATGTTAATTCAGAAGTTAAAGCAGAACTAAAAAAAATAAGCCCGTTCAATTATACAGGCATCAACTTCTAGACTGAGACAGGTAATATGAAAGGGCTCCTTATTGTTGATGTGTCGCAACCTAGAGCGTCTTTCAGCAAGCCCTAAAAGTTACCATTTTAGCTTTTTCATAAAAATAGAGGCTGTATTTACCAGCCTCTATTTTCTCTAATTTTCCAAAATTATAAACTCTATACGCCGATTTTTTGCCCTTCCCTCTTCTGTTCTGGGCGCAATAGGCTCCTCCTCGCCATATCCTTTGGCTACTAAGCGTTCTTTTTCTATACCTTTAGATATCAAGTAATTTACCACAGACTCACATCGTCTCTGGCTCAAAACCTTATTATAAGATGCAGCCCCTACATCGTCCGTATGCCCTGCTACTTCTATTTTCACCTGAGGGTTTTCCTTGAGGAACTCGGCAAGTTTATCTAATTCCTTATATGATTCTTTGCTCAACTCATGCTGGTTGAAGTCGAAGTAAATATTGCTTATCCTAGCAATGTCCCCTTTTTCTATTTTTCCTAAATAAAGGTCCATAGACACTTTTTGGAGTTTATCAGAAATAGCCGGCACTTCTAGTTCCTCTGCAATATACCCATAGTCTTTTTTCTGGGCTGAAACACTATATGCACCTTCCTTCTCAGGATTGATTTCAAACCTGTACGCCCCGTCATTTTCTGTTACCATTTCCTCAATAGTCTCTCCATCTTCATCATAGAGAATCACTTTAGCTTCTAACCTAATACCTGTATTTTGATCATATACAATACCTTCGACCACAACAGGTTTTTTCAACGCCTCCTTTTTTGCTTCCACCTGCCGTCTTTCGCGTTCGCGCTTTTCCTCTCCGGTTTCCACTTTTTTCTTGAGAAATTCTTCTTTCCTTTGGTCAATAAAAGAAGAGTCTCCTTTGGAAATCAGGTAATCATAATAACCAAGTCTGTCAGGAATACTTTTGGCAGTATCTTTACGGTCATTGCCAATTATTATTAATTCATTACGATTGTTAAGTTCATCAGCATCCTCAACCAAAGGGAATTTATCGCCATACCCGATAGGCTTAAGACGTTTCTTCTCTATACCTTTTTCTACGAGATAGTCAGCTACAGCATTGGCCCGCTTCTCGGAAAGTTTCTTGTTTTTCCGTTTAGACTCAAAGTCGTAGGCATGCCCAGAAATCTCGAAATCCAAATGCGGATTTTCCTCCATCTGCTCCCAATATCTATCAAGCTCAGGGAAAGATTCTTCTTTTAATTCTGCACTCTTGCTTTCGAAAAATATATTATTTAGAACGATATTTCCACCAGAGTCCAGCGGGGTCAAGCCAATGTCTTTCCGAACATTGTAAAACCCATGCAAAGGCAAATCAATATTTTCGGAATGAGAAAGAAAACCTTCAGACTCGATATAAACACCATAGTTCTTCCCAGGCTCTAGCATCACAGTATAGTCACCTTTGACTTTAGAAGAGTCATACTCAGCAACAACCTCATTAGTCTCATTATCAATAATTTTTATAGAAGACGGCACAAGGCTATCTTCCTCGTCTGTTATTTTACCATTAAAAAGGATTAAGTCCACATTAACATTTTCTCTGGTTACTGTATAAAGGTCATGATCGCCATGGCCATCTTCCCTTATAGCAGAAAAATACCCTTTTGTTCCATCAGGAGACCAAACGAAGAAGAGTTCATCATCAGCGGTGTTAATAGGATATCCAATATTTTCAGGTTCCGAAAACTTAAAGCTATCCTTATCAAAAGTGGCGGTAAATATATCAAAACCTCCTATACCATCATGACCTTTTGAGCTGAAATAAAGCGTCTTTCCATCAGCGTGTATAAAAGGTGCGTCTTCATCATAAGGGGTATTGATTTCTGGCCCTGCATTAACAGCTTCGCCCCATTCTCCATTATCCTGCTTTTTGCACACATATATATCCGTGCCACCATATCCCCCGTCTCGATCGCTAGAAAAAAACAGATACTCCTCACCAGCTGAAATACTTGCGCTGGGCTCCCACCCTTCTGAATTAATATGATCTGGCAGTTTTTCAGGCTGCTTCCACTCTTTGCCTTTTTTACTACTAAAGTAAATATTTCCTCCTTCATGATGGACAGTATCGTTCTTATAAATCAACAACTCCTGACCATCTGCAGAAAAAGCAATGCTGGCATCATGCGTTTCTGTATTTACCTCACCGGGCAAATTGATAGGGGTAGTCCACTCTCCGTCTTCTTTGTAAGAAATGTAAATATCTTCATAAAAATCACCTTTCTCATCCAATAAGCCCCCTGTAGAATTTGGTCTTCTGGATGTAAAAATTAGCACCTTTTCATCGGCTGAAATAACAGGAGCATATTCTGGATAAGAAGTATTAATGGTAGGCCCAATGTTTTCAATAGTTGCTTCAACAGGATTTCCGCTAAGCGCAATACCTGTCTTGCACCTTTCTATTTCCCGCTTTGCCTTATCTTTTAAATCCTTAGATTCAGAGAGGCTGAGTTCATAATAATCAATGGCTTTTTCAAACTCATGATGAAGATGGTAGGCTCTTCCAAGGTAAAACTCAATACCGTCATCCCTATAGCCTAAATCCCAAGCCTCTTCAAGATAATCCTTCCCTTTCAGTTTTTCGGGAGTCTGAGTATAAGAGATGCCAATTTTAGCCAAATATTCAGGGTTTCCTGGCTCATTATCATTCAACTCCAAATATAAAACCAGTGCATCCTTGTAGTCTTCTTGTTCAAACAGTTCTGCGGCCTCTCGTTTTATTGCTTTATAATCGCTCTGAGCAGAAGCATTAAAGCAACAAAGCATTAAGAAAAAACTTATTAGATACTTCCCATTCATAATCCCAACCTTTAGATAAGTTCTTACCCTTATAAGAATTACTGTGGGCGATACTAAAAGTTATGAGAATCAATGAAAAGTTTAAATTTTAATACATTAAAATATTCAGTTTTCAATTACCTTAAATTCAATTCTACGGTTTATCTCACGTCCATCTATTTCATCATCATTCGAGGCAATAGGCCTTTCCTCTCCGTATCCTTCTACACGTAAACGTTTTATATCTATTCCTTTGTTAATTAAATAATCTGCTACCGACTGAGCACGTCTCCTCGACAAAGTTTTGTTGTAGTCTTTATCTCCAACATTGTCTGTATGGCCTGAAATTTCAATCTTCAGCTCAGGGTTTTCTACGAGCAATTTCTCAAGTTTCTTTAGCTCCCGGTAAGACTCAGGACTTAACTTATAAGTATCTAAATCAAAGTAAATGTTTCTCAATTGAAAAACCTGCCCTTTTGCTAGTTCAGTCAAAACCAGTTCTACTTCTATTTCCTGAACTTCTGGACGATTCGCAGGAACTTTAACACTGCGCGTTAAATAGTTATAACCATTTATTCGTGCCGTAACAGAGTATTTAACATCCTTTTTGTTAAAAGCCTTAAAAGAGAAAGTACCATCGTTTCCACAAGTCATCTCTTCCAAGTCCACCCCAAAGTGATCACTCATTTGCACCGTAGCAGCCAGGGGAACACCTTTCTCCCTGTCCTGAACACTACCTTTGACAATAACAGGCTCCAGCTTACCGGCTTCTACACTGTCTTTTATGGCATCACGCAAAGAGACCTCTTTTTTATAAGCCGCGCTATCAAAGAAAACATAAAACCCAGGCTGCTTTTTCATAAGATAGCTGACCATTTTCTGTTTCTTAGATGCATGCTGCTCTTGTCCAGGCTTACTTTCATTATTGACAACCCCAGTCCGTTGTTTTTTACCCTTAAGTATCCCATCATAAGCCCCCAATCCAGCTTGTTTATAATCAGGATTCTCTTTCAAGTTTTCTTTTATAATTAACTCGGTTCGGCTTAGATCTTCGTCAGAACTGGCAAACCGATCACCATAACCAACTGGTTTAAGATTCTCATAATTAAGACCTTTGCTCACCAAGTAGTTAACAACCGCTTTAGCCCTTTTTTGGGAAACTTCCATATTTTCCTTACTCGATTCCATCTCAAAACAGTGCCCAGCAACTTCGATAACCAGTGAGGGGTTGTCATTGATCAGTTCAAAATACCGGTCTAGCTCATGCGTGCTTTGCTGGTTCAATTTACAGCTACCTTTTTCAAAAAGTACGTTATTGAGAACAATAAGTCCCCCTTTTTCCAAAGGAGTTAAAAAAACAGATTTATCTACTACATAAAAATCGTTAACTGGTACATTTACATTTTCGGAGTGAGACAAAAAGCCATCAGCCTCTATAGAAATAGCATAGTTCCGCCCGGGTTTAAGCATAATATTGCACTCTCCTTCAAAAGAAGTAGAGTCTCGTTTAGTAATTAACTCATTGGTAATGGCATCATATACAAAAAGGTTTCCAGAAGTAGGCTTAAAACCATCTGGCTCTCGACCATCGTAGAAACTAAAAGACAAGCTTACGTTTGGGCGGGTGATCATGTAAATATCATAGTCACCAAAACCATCTTCCCTGACTGAAGAAAAGTATCCTCTAGTACCGTCTGCCGACCATACGAAAAACTTCTCATCACCAGCAGTATTTATCGGGTAACCCAAGTTTTCGGGAGCTGAATATAGTCCCGTTTCAGGATCGTAAGTAGTACTAAAAATATCATAGCCACCTATTGACTTATGTCCTTCAGAGCTAAAAAACAAGGTCACCCCGTCTGCATGCAAAAAGGGAGAAGACTCATTGTAAGGTGAATTAATCAAGGATCCTAAATTTTTCGGCTTTCCCCAATCTCCGTCTTCCTGCTTATGGCTAACATAAATATCGCTACCCCCAAAACCTCCTTCTCTATCACTACAAAAGTAAAGAGTGTTACCATCTGGCGATAAACAGGCACTATTCTCCTCACCGGAAGTGTTAATGCTCAACTTTTTAGGGTCTTGCCATTTTCCTTTGCCATATTCCGAATAGTAAATATTGGTTCCAGAAGATTCCCGTAAGTCTTGCCGACCTAACAACAAGCCTTTGCCATCAGGAGTAACGGCAAGAGAAGCATCATTACCAGAACTGTTCACAGAACCAGACAACTTGATCGGTTTCTGCCATTTGTCATTTTCATAATAAGAAACATAGATGTCTTCAAAATACTGCCCTTGTTCATCTTTCAGGTTTCCGGTTGTTCCCGGACGTCGAGCTGTCAGAAACATGGTTCGCTCATCACCTAAAATAACTGGCCGGTATTCGGGAAACTCAGAATTAATTTCCTCTCCAAGATTCTCTATGCTTACTTTAACAGGGTTTTTACTCAACTCCAGACCGTTCCTGAAATGGCTCATCTCCGTCTCTATCTCCTCACGCAGGTCTTTGTACATTGAACGACATTGCCCCATAATAGAAATAGCTGTTTCAAAATCGTGGTGGGCATGATATGCTTTAGCCAAATAAAAATCTATATAGTCTTTTTTATATTTCTTTTCCTTGGCTGCTTTCAAATAGTCAAGCGCTTTTGTTGCCGGTCGCGTCTTTAGGTAGCAAATACCTATCCTAGCCAAAGTTTTGGCATCGCCGGGCTTTTCGGCATCTAAGGTTTCATAGAAATGCAAGGCCCTGTAGTAGTTGCCTGCTTCAAAATTTTTATCAGCCTTCTTTTTAATACTTTTAATATTCTGACCATAGCTTGCTAAAGAACACAAGCAAAAAAAGACTATGACAAAAACTTTATAGCTTTTCATATACAAGATTATTTTAATATAGCAACAGATGAAGCGTTAAGCAAACTAACTCAATCCGTGCCGTCCTTTTAACCAGAAAACTCCAACCATAGAAATCGGAGTTTAAATATAACTATTCTTACTGAATCAACTATAGTAGAAGTCAGCTTTTTAACTTTCTTTCTTATAAAACAAGATATTCAGACCCCACTTAAGCCCAAAAAACCATAAACTAATACTCAACAGGAAAGTAAACTATGGGAAAGACTAGCACAAGGGTTCATGCAATATAGGCTAGTAAAAAATGTTTTACTTATATTTGGCATTTAACAAAGTAAAATGAAGCACCTGATAAGTTTTATAATACGAAAAGTACCACGGAAATACCTACAGAAAGTCAGCCACTTTGTACTAGGCATAGTAGCTTTTTTTTACCGTGGCAACAAAGTTGAAGACCCTGTATCAGGCAAAACCTACCGAAAGTTTCTTCCCTATGGACGCATTCCGCGAGAAAATGCCCTTTGTCCAGGCTCTTTGACCCTTGAGCGGCATCGTCTGATGTGGTTATATTTAAAAGAGAAAACAAACTTTTTCACCGCAAATTTAAAGGTACTGCACATGGCCCCAGAGTATTGCTTTATCAAAAGGTTTGAAGCTTTAAAAAACTTGGACTATATAACAGCAGACATTGAATCCCCTTTGGCAAAAGTCAAGATGGATGTCCATGACATTCCTTTTCCAGACAACACATTTGATGTATGCTTCTGCAATCATGTAATGGAGCATGTAACAGATGACTTGAAAGCCATGTCAGAAATATACAGGGTATTAAAACCTGGAGGCTGGGCCATCATACAATCACCTATTGATTATAATTTAGAAAAAACTTTTTCAGACCCTAACGCCGACACCCCTGCAAAAAGGGAAAAAGTCTATGGGCAAAGCGACCATGTAAGACAATACGGCACTGATTATGGTCAGATTTTACAAAAAGCTGGTTTTACGGTTAAAGAAGATAAGTTTGTAATGGAAATGCCAGAAGAGAAAGTAAAACGATATGCCCTTCCGGCTGAGGAAATTATATACTTCTGCTCTAAAAATTGATTACGCAAATGGATATTATTTGCCAAGACTATTAAAGGCGTTTTTTATATAAACCAGTAAAATACAATACAAAGGGATAAGGCACCTAATTTCCCCCCTTTATCAATCAACTATAGAGCTGCTTTCTAAAATAGTTGATATTTTTTTCATTTTCCACTCTTACAAACTCTTTACAATTACAGCCTACCCCACTGCCTGCAATTCTTTTCAACACCATCTCTGATATACAGCAACAGCTCCCAATCCATCGACAAGCGACACTTACACCACCCTGTACAAGCAAAATAATAAAATTAAATATTAAATATAATTTTTTTAATGTAATTTCACGGGTTCAAAATTAACCTTATCATCAATGAAACTCTTTGTTAAAGTTTTGTTAGCAGTATGCTGCTTTTCTATCAAAACAGTAGTTTATGGCCAATTAAGTGAAGGTGGCAAGCCGATAAGCTTTAAAGGAAACTTAAAATCACGTGTCGAGTTTATTGACATGCCGGCCGTCGATGTAGAAAAACTGTTAAAAGAAGATTCTATCAATAAAGATTTAGGCAAACCATTTAGGTTTGGCCATGAAATGAAAGTTGACTTCAGCTTAAATAACTCTGGCAAATGGGAAGACTTAGGCGAAGGAGGAAGAGTCTGGCGACTTGGCATCCGCTCCACAAATGCCATTTCCATAAATTTAATCTTTAAAAAGTATAATTTACCTGCAAATGCACAACTATTTGTATATAATCAGACAAAAACTGAGGTTTTAGGTGCATTTACAAATAGAAACAATAAAGAAAGCGGGGTTTTCAGTATTGCACCTATAGAGGGCGATGCTATTGTTTTAGAATATTATGAGCCGAAAAATGTAAAGGGACAAGGTCAAATTGAATTAGGAAAAGTTGTACATGCCTATAAGGATATATTAGGGTTCGGTAAAGAGAAATCATTTAATTTTGGAGGATCAGGCAGTTGTAACATGAATGTCAATTGCCCTGATGGTTCTGATTGGCAAGAACAAAGAGACGCTGTAGCTATGATTATTATTGGTGGCTCTACGTGTTCAGGATCTATAATCAACAACACTTTAGAAGATGGAAGGCCTTTTCTGCTATCAGCAGACCATTGTTTGCTCGGAGGAGACGACACAGGCGAATGGATTTTTGTTTTTAACTATGAAAGCCCTAACTGTTCAAACATTGAAGGCCCAAGAAACCATACCGTATCAGGTGCTCAGCTTAGGGCTAAAGATACCCCTTCCGATTTTTTACTTGTAGAGTTAGAAGAAACGCCCCCTTTAGAATATAATGTATTTTATGCAGGGTGGAACAACATGGACGAACCTGCAAACAATACAGTTGGCATTCACCACCCATCCTCAGACATCAAAAAAATATCATTTGATGATGACAACCCCGTTTCAGACGCTTACTATAATTTTAATAACGACACACATTGGAAGGTAATTTGGAATAGGAACACCACTACCGAGCCAGGCTCGTCCGGCTCCCCTTTATTTGACCAAAACAAAAGAATTGTAGGCCAACTGCATGGAGGAGATGCTTCATGCACAAACCTAACAGGTTATGATTTATATGGCAAATTCTCTTATTCATGGGATGCAGGTTCAAATGCCACTAGCAGGCTTAAAGATTGGCTAGACCCGAACAATTCTGGAGTTACCACCCTTGATGGAGGTTACATCAACCAAGCCCCTTGTGCAGGACCTATTCAAGGAGGTGAGGTTGAAACAGATCAAGAAGTGGTCTGCGAAGGGTCACCCTTTACCCTGTTCTTAACGAATGCAACTGCAGGTGCTGGCACTACATATGAATGGGAATACTCTCTCGATAATATTGACTGGACAAGCATAAGTAGCGCTAATTCTTTTAGGCTCACTATAACTCAAAACGAAAGCCGCTACTACAGGTGCAAAATAAGCTGCGAAGAGGAAACTGCCTTCTCCACCTCCTTATTTGTTCCATTAAGTGAAAGCGACTGTGAATATATAGTACCGGAAAATGGTAGTATTCAAATAACTTCATGTTCAGGATCTATTCATGATTCTGGAGGCCCTAATGGCTATTATTCAAACAACAATGATGGCGTGGCAACAATCTATCCAGATACCGAAGGTCAACTGATTCAATTAGGTTTTACTCAATTTTCCCTCGAACCCGTTTATGACTATTTGGAGATCTACAATGGCACATCTACAAATGCAGAACTTATTGGCACTTTTACAGGAACCGAAAATCCTGGAAATGTTTACGGAACCACCTCTTCTGGTGCCATTACCTTAAGGTTTGTAACAGACCATTCTATTATCGCTCCAGGATTTTCTGCCAATATTGAGTGTGTTACCGAAGTACCCGATGCTGAACTAGCGATTGAATCTGTAGACCTGATTCCCTCAACAGTAGCCCCAGGAAGTACAGTAATAGCAAGTCTTAATATTGCCAACACAGGCGGTAGAACTACTCACAATGATGACCTACACTTCTTTTTCTCTACCGACGATCAATGGGACGAAAACGATACATTCATAGGAACTTACACAGCAGGCGTTATAAGGCCTGGCGCAACTGTGCCTGGAGATCACGTGTTCACGCTACCTGATCAAATTGATTATAATGAATACTACATATTAGCTTATATCGGAAATCTTGAAGAAACCATAGAAAGAGACAATTTCCATGTTACCCCTATCACAATAGGCGAGCAATATGTTATACCATATACTGGGTCACAAGTAATAACCACTTGTAGCGGCCCAGTTAGTGACCACGCACACAACAACAATTATTACCCAAACTCTAATGGAACACTCACTATACACCCAGAAGACGAGTCTTCCTACCTACAACTGTCCTTTTCCAGATTCCAAGTTGAAGAAGATTTTGACTATCTGGAAATCTTTGACGGCGCTACTACATCCTCTCCTCTGATTGGCGAATTTAGTGGCCACAACCTCCCTCATGACATTGTAGCTTCACAGGCAGGAGGAGCATTAACTTTACGCTTTTATTCAGATGGCAGTATAGAATTCCGTGGATTTGAAGCAGAAATCTCCTGCATAGACGAAAAGCCTTTACCTGATGTGTTTATAGAAAACGTTGCAGTTAATTTCCAGTCAGCATTTCCTGACAAATACATTTCAGTGAATGCGACTTTAACAAACAATGGAAGTGGTGTATTACTCAATAGCAACATAAGTTATTACTTGTCCAATGACATAAACTATAGTCCTAATGATATTCACCTTGGCTCCTCTCAAAATGGAGCAATTCCACCTAATAGCTCTGTTACGATAAACGAAGTATTAAATATTCCACAAAATACTAGCCAAGGAAATTACTATTTAATATTATATGAAAACAACAATCCTTATTTAGATGAAAATGACGAAGCAAGGATTGCATACATACCTATAGAAATAACAGATGAAGCCACAGCGCATTACACAATGCCTGAATCTGGCCAAGAAACCATTACTACCTGCTCACAAATAATAACAGACCATGCAGGGTTTCAGAACAATTATGATAATAATATAGATGGCACACTTGTACTTTATCCAGAACGTGAAGGCGAAATGCTAACCTTAAGTTTTATACATTTTGAACTTGAAGACTTGTATGACAACCTTAATGTGTACGATGGAACGTCAACACATGCTCCATTATTAGGTCGACTTAACGGCTTTTCCTTGCCGGAAGATATAACCGCAACAAACCCGGCAGGCGCCTTAACGCTCAGGATGGTCACCGATGCAAGTGTTACAGAAAGCGGGTTTATAGCTTATGTTTCCTGCCCTGAAGCAGAAACAAGCGATGATTTACCAGACTTGACCATTTCTACAACTACTACCCCAAACAATGCAATAGCAGGTTCTTCTATTGACTTATCCTGTACTATACAGAATATTGGCTCCACGGCATCTACTCCTACTAATGTCCATTTCTTATTGTCTCAAAAGCCTGATTATAACCAAGATGCAATCAACCTAGGGAGCTCTCAGGTTAATTCGATAGAGCCAGAAGAGAGTTTGTCAATAACTACACAAGCAAGTATCCCTGAGAATATTTCTGGGCAATTCTACATTTTGTACTATGTAAATTTCGAAGGAGAGATAGAAGAAACAAATCTCAGTAACAACACCTATACTGAACCAATCAATATTACGCTAGACGATCAATATGTTGTTCCACATACCGGGTCACAAACAATAACGACATGTACAGGCTCAGTCAGTGACCATGCACGAAACAGCAACTACTCTCCTGATGCCAACGGTACGCTAACTATACACCCAGAAGATCAAACTTCTTACTTAAAGCTTTCCTTTACCCGTTTCCAAGTTGAAGAAGACTTTGACTATCTGGAAATCTTTGACGGCGCTACTACATCCTCCCCTCTACTTGGGAAATATAGTGGCCATGATCTCCCTCATGATATTGTAGCTACACAGGAAGGTGGGGCATTAACTTTACGCTTTTATTCAGATGGCAGTATAGAGTTCCGTGGGTTTGAAGCAGAAATCTCCTGCCTAGACGAGAAACCTTTACCTGATGTGTCTATAGAAAGCGCAGCGGTTAATTTCCAGTCAGCATTTCCTGACAAATATATTTCAGTATCTGCGACTTTAACAAACAATGGAAGCGGCACATTATACCATAGCAACATTAGCTATTACTTGTCCAATGACATAAACTATAGTCAAAATGATAGATACCTTGGCTCCTATCAAAGCGGTACAATCCCATATAATAGTTCTATTACAATTAATGAGCGATTAGACATACCGCAAGATATTAGTCTCGGCAATTACTATATTATTATACGTGAAAACAGCAACCCTTACTTAGGAGAAGATGATGAAGCTAGGTTTGCATACATACCTGTATTAATAACAGACGAAGCCACAGCACATCACACAATGCCTGAATCTGGTCAGGAAAGTATGACCACCTGCTCGCAAATAATAACAGACCATGCAGGGTATCAAACTAATTATGCTGATAATATAGATGGAACACTTGTGCTATATCCTGAACGTGAAGGCGAGATGCTAACCTTAAGTTTCATACATTTTGAAATTGAAGACTGGCATGACAACCTTTATGTTTACGATGGCACATCCACACAAGCGCCATTACTAGGCCGACTTACCGGCTTCTCCTTACCGGAAGATATAACAGCAACAAACCCGGCGGGCGCCTTAACGCTCAGGATGGTCACCGATGCAAGTGTTACAGAAAGTGGATTTATAGCTTATGTCTCTTGCCCTGGCGGATCAAGCTACTTGCCAGACTTGACCATTTCTACTCCTTTAAACCCCAGCAATGCAGTAGCTGGATCTGATATAAACTTATCCTGTATTGTACAAAATATTGGCACTGCAACATCTACTCCGACTAGTGTCCATTTCTTCTTGTCTCAACACCGTAACTATAGCCAAGAAGCCACCCCGCTAGGCAGTGCCCAAGTTAGTTCAATAGAAGCTTCAAGCAGTGAACAGGTTAACACCCAAGCCAGTATTCCTAACAATATTGAAGGGCAGTACTATATCTTATATTATATTGATTATGAAGGGGAGGTAGAAGAATCGGATATAAGCAATAATATGTTCTCTGTACCAATTGAAATTACTAGAACAACATCTTTAAGGGAGCAACAGAACAGCAAGGTAAGCGTCAGCCCGAACCCGTCAAATGGTATTTTCCACTTGTCTATAGAAGCCCCTGCACAAGAGGTGAGCATTAATGTTTACAACTCCATTGGAACAGAGGTGTTTTTCCAAAAAACCCAAATTAATGGAGATAATGCAGTATACCCGATAGATTTATCGTTTGTTCCATCAGGTATGTACACGGTAAAACTAATGTTGGGTCAAGAAGTACAGGTAATGAAGGTAATTAAAAAATAGGTTTATCTTTCCCCCTGAAAATGCAGTAGAACTCTAAAATAAAGCAAAAAAGCTACTTTTTGCCATACAGGAGTTCTACTGCTAATTTCAGGACTGAAGCATTTCGGAAATACTTTGTCAAAAGTGTGATTTAGTGTTATTTTCCCCCTCATATAGAAACTCTATCGTATAACTTAAATAGAGCCAATTTTACACCTTCATTTATGAAACATTTTATTTTAAAATTTCTATTATGCTTAGTTTGCATAGGGTTTATAAGCGGATCAACTGCTATTGATAAAAAAACTTTAGGCAAAACACTTTCAGAATTGAATGATGTCGAAAAAAAAGAAGTTATTACGGATATGCTTAAAGGTAATTGTTCCTATAAAGACATCAAGCTTTATGGAAAGGTGACATTTGTAAAGAGTTTCCCCGACATCAAAATACAGTATGTAAAAAGCTTTCCAGATATTAAAGTACAGTTTGTTGATAATTTCCCAAACAAATGTGGCCAATGGCAGAAAGTTGATAACTTCCCAGACTTCAAGGTTCAAGTGGTAGATCAATTTCCAGACATCAAGGTCCAAGTAGTTGATAGTTTTCCAGGCATGGATTAAGTTTAAGGCCATATTTATTATACATTTAAGGCGCCTTCAACATGCCTTTGCCCCTTCTATCTTATACGCTCACTGTAGCTTGCAGCTACAGCACGTACCGTCAAATAAAGCGTATTGCAAAAGGTAGCTTGTAGCTACCAAAATTCTATAAAAAATCTACACTTTTCTCTCATAGAATTTTGTGCCATCATAAAAAAGGCATAGAAACAAAATGATCCTGTTGTCTGAATCAGAATTTACAGGATTAGAGAATTCACAGAATGGGGGAAATTCAATTTATCCAGAAGGTTTACTAGTAACCTACGCTCACTGTAGCTTGCAGCTACAGCACGTAACGTCAAATAAAGCGTATTGCAAAAGGTAGCTTGTAGCTACCAAAATTCTATAAAAAAATCTACACTTTTCTCTCATAGAATTTTGTGCCATCATAAAAAAGGCATAGAAACAAAATGATCCTATGCCTTTAACTGCTCTTATTCTTTTACAAATTACCTTGTTATCATAGCATCTCCCCTGCGCTCCTGTTGTCTGAATCAGAATTTACAGGATTAGAGAATTTACAGAATGGAGGGAGGTTCAATTTCTCCAGAAGGTTTACTGGTAATCTACGCTCACTGTAGCTTGCAGCTACAGCATGTAACGTCAAATAAAGCGTATTGCAAAAGGTAGCTTGTAGCTACCAAAATTCTATAAAAAAATCTACACTTTTCTCTCATAGAATTTTGTGCCATCATAAAAAAGGCATAGAAACAAAATGATCCTGTTGTCTGAATCAGAATTTACAGGATTAGAGAATTCACAGAATGGGGGAAATTCATTTTCTCCAGAAGGTTTACTGGTAACCTACGCTCACTATAGCTTGCAGCTACAGCACGTAACGTCAAATAAAGCGTCTTGCAAAAGGTAGCTTATAGCTACCAAAATTCTATAAAAAAATCTACACTTTTCTCTCATAGAATTTTGTGCCATCATAAAAAAGGCATAGAAACAAAATGTCCCTATGCCTTTAACTGCTCTTATTCTTTTACAAATTTCCTTGTTATCATAGCATCTCCTCTGCGCACCTTAAGCAAGTAAATACCTGTTTTTAAGTCCGACACATTCACCTGCGCTGAACTTCCAGATTCAATTACTTGCCCAATAGACGACATGACAGTCCAATCACATTCTTCAGAAAGTACTAGCTGATCGTTGACTGGGTTAGGGTAAAATGTAACTTGAAAATCCTCTTGGGTGGCAAGAGTAGATGTAGTCAACCGCTCTGGCACTACGGCGTCATTTATCACATTGTCGTTGTCATTTGTAGAGAAAGCCAGGATCAGAGAGCCATCTTTGTTCCCTACATTTTTAGGTACAAAATCAGCTATATTTCCTTCAAAAGTATGCTCGGAAAGGTTCCAATTGGACAAGCCATTATCAAAATTGTCTTCAAAAATAGGCTCTTCTGAAAAAGTAGAACCTTCAATCCACTCATAAACCTTTACATAATCAATAAATTGGTAAGTAGGGAGCCGGTCTTCTTCCAAAGGGCCTACCCATCCGGCTTCCTCGTGAGACCAGCAATTGAGCATTAGAAGCATAGGCTTTGCCCCTAAAACCTCAAGAACATCTGCATCCGTAAACTTCCGAAATGATTGTCCATTCACAAACCACTCCACATAATCAGGAGTCCACTCAATAGCATAAGTGTGCCACTCGGCCACAGAGCCACCATCGGGGATAGTATGAGTTTCTTCATCTGTAATTTGTGGCCCGGCAGGGTTGGTTTGATAGATCACATTACTCTGCCATGTATTGCGGGGTGCTTTGCCAAAAACTTCAATGTCTATTTCCTGCCAAATATGCTCATCCCGCCAGCCATCATTTTCAAAAAGAAATAATGTAGAAAGTATACCGCTTACATCAGATGCATAAAAGTTGGCTTCAAACCTTCCGTAATGATATGCTTGTTTAGACTGCACCTCTCCCCCTTTATAATCTTTACTAGACTCTTGACCATCTTGGTCATCTTGAGCCACAGCCAAAAAAGGAAAAACCAATAACAAGGACAGTAGAATTTTACCCATAGATAATGTATTTGCTCTTTTCATGTTGTATAAATTATTTGTTCGAACCTGAGCAAAAATAGATTTTCTCTGAGCAGATGGGTTTACATTTTCGTATTTTGGCTTTACATTTTATGAAAAATGCTTGATAAATGCATTTTATTGGGCTTTTTCTGTCACAACCCTGCCCCTAAACTCTGAAGGCGTACATGCTTCGAGTGACTTAAAAACGCGGTTAAAGTGACTGGGGTTACTGAACCCTACCCTATAGGCAACCTCGCTAATATGAAGCGCCTCCAAGTGAAGTAGCCTCTTTGCCTCGGTAATCCTTATTGTATTCAAATACTCTTTAAAGCTTAGATTGAACCTCTTTTTAATTTCCGCAGATATTATTTTCTCAGGAATTTTCAAAGTGGCACTTACGCCTTGAAGACTTAGGGCTGGATCAGGATATTGAGCTGCTAGATATTCCAGTGCAGCATCCAACTCTCCTGACCTCTTTAGCACTTTACCTTCTGTGGGCTTATAATGAATAGAAGGATTAGCCACCTGCTTTTTTGGAAGAAATTTAAAATAAACCAGTAAGCCAGAAAACCAAAATAGCAAAAAGCCACCAGACCAAAGGTAAAACCATTTCATATCTTTGGAAAATGTAATACCATTAATTCGGATCACCTGATCTTTGTGCTGGTCAAGCTTAATTTTTCCGGTAAAAGAAAATGATCGAGTTTTTGACAAATCAGCATGTCCGAGTTCCGCACTCCTGAGCTTAAAGCGCTCAAGCCACCACTGCGCTATAGCCATCCGGTCGATAGCCAAGGTATAAGACTGAAAATTGTCAGAAATAGGAATTTCAAGAATATTATGTCTAAAGCTCAATGGCTCATTTTCTTTGGTAACCCCGTTCTGGTAGGTAGATATGGTCAATTCAAGGTTTCTAATATTTTCTATCTCTAGATCTAGCTTTATATTGTCATACCCAGAAAGATCCCAATAATTGTCAGGTCTAAAAAAAGAAACGCCTGCATAGGGAGAAATAAACCCCTCTTGCAGATTGAAGCGAACAGACTTGAAGTTAACACTGTCTTCCGTTGCTAATACTTGTGATTTTCCCCCATCGGTATCCTGATCTGAAAATGCTGCCGTTTCAAGATTAGAAAATTCCAGAATAGAAACCGGCTCACGGTAAGTAATTGCCCAAGCTATAGCTATTATAAACAAAGGCAAAAGAAGCAAAAGGATGTTTTTTTTCATTTCTTACGACCAAACCGACTATAAAAGTAAGGAAAAATAGGCATGCAAACATGCATTTGTGAGATTATTCTTTGGAAAGACCAATTTAACCAACCAATCCTCTAATCACCAAACGCACTTTGAAGCATAATAATTGCTTCTAATATGGTGTATAATATCCCTATGTAGGCCAGACCTCACAGAAATTTAACAGACAAGTTTGTCCGCCACAAAAAGTTCTGACATTTTCTGAGTATTAAACCCAGAGAGGCTCTCCCCTACTGCCCCTGGCTAAAGCTTTCCTCAAAAAAAACATTAACAGTTATTGCCATTAAGGAAATGCAGCGGAACACAAACTTAATACGTATAATTTTCGTTATATTTGTACGTATGAATAAGAAACTAACAATATCGGTTGATGATGCGACAATAGAGAAAGCAAAGCAATTTGCAAAATCTAAAGGTCAGAGTCTATCTGAATTAGTAGAGAACTATTTGAAATTGATTACAAGAAAACCGGAAAAACCACAGGTTTCCTCAAAAATATCAAAACTAAAAGGAACTGTTAAACTATCTGCAGAAACTGAATACAAAAATATTCTCAAAGAGTCAATCTCCGACAAATACTTAAAATGAGACATTTTTTAATTGACACTAACGTTCTGCTTGATTTTTTATCTGATAGAAAACCTTTTTCTGACTACGCAGAGGTACTTTTTGAGTATAAACTACAGGAAAAAATTGAAATCTATGTATCTGCTATATCTTTTAACAACCTCTACTATATCATAAATAAAATTAGTGGACATAAAACAGCAATTATGCTTTTATCAGAGTTAGCTGATTTGGTGAACACCATTCCTCTTGATAATTCTATAATTCGAAACTCTTTAAAGAGCAACTTTTCTGATTACGAGGATGCCATTCAATATAATTCTGCATTAAGAGTGAAAGTTATTGAGGGAATAATAACCAGGAACAGTAAGGATTTTAAGAAATCAGATTTGCCAATTTTAAGTCCAGAAATAGCTAGGGTCTGCTGAAAAACTCAAATTTAACATATGTAAAAAACCGGCCCTGAGCGCTCGCCAGGCCGGTTTTTTATTGTCATCCTTTCAAATACGTCTTTCAGACCCCGAATTATGTTAAAAATTGACTTATGCCATGCTGAAAAACTCAGAAAATAGAGTGCCTGCCTGGTCAATTTGACCAGGTTGAGCACCAGGATTATTGAGGCGATCCACGTTTGGCTGGTATTCTTAAGTCTGGCACGGATACGGTTCATCCCATAGCTGTTTTTTGCTTGTCCAAACTTTCCTTCAACCGGATTCCTCTCTCCTGGACTTACGTGGTTTTCCACTGCCTTTGCGGATGGCCTGCCCAAAGGTTTGGCTGCCAGTTTTATTCCTTTTCCCTTCAACCACTTCCGGTTTTCACGGGTGCAGTAAATTTTGTCTGCCAGTACTTTGGCAGGATAAAAACCAAACCGTTTCCGATATTTTTCAACGTAATCAACAAGATGACTGCCCTCGTTAAAAGCCTCCCAGGACACAGTGTCCAGAAAGGAAAAACCATCCACCATGCTAAGGTGGATCTTGGCTCCAAATTCAGTTTTGGCTCGTGACTTTCCCCGTACAATAGGTCGCACATGAGGCTGATGGATACTAACAATCCGATCTGCTACATGGTGGCCCCGGTTCTTAAACATGCCAAGCTGTTGTTCATAAAGTGTCTGAATGACCCAGTATGACCGCTGTGTACGATGACACAAAGGAAAAACCTCAAAGCTGTCCAGCTGCTTTTCAATGGTCTTGAAGTTTCTTCTAAGGTATTGGAGCTGGGCTTTTATCCCTTTGCGAATTACTTTTCTTGATGGATTCTTGTTCTGGGCCACCTTCAGATAGGTTTTACGAGCTATTTTTCTGTAAGTCCTTGGTTTCTTCCCCTGGGTATTTTTACAATGAAGCTCATCTATGATCTGTTGGGTGATTTCCCTTGCTTTGTTCAGCAGCCCCAAATCGGTTGGGTAAATGATATCTTGAGGACAGGCAGTTGCGTCAAAGATTGCCTCTCCTTTGTTAGACTCTTGCCCACTGGCAAAGGAAGGAGGGTCATTTTTTCCTTTCGTAGTTTTGTCAACTTTTTTTGGGGCTTTTTCCATGTAAAACTCATGGATCCTTTCATTCATCGCATTGATAAGTTCCTGCCCCAACCGTTTTCTGATATCTACAAACAAAGATGGATCAAATGGAGGCTCCTTGATATAAGAACTGTACCCCAGAAAGTATTGCAGATACATGTTTTCGGTAATCTGGGCAACTGTCTCACGATCATCCAGGTTGAGGATATGCTTGATGATCACCACTCCAATCAGCACACGAGGGTTAAGCGCCGGTCTCCCTGTCTTTTTTGGAGGATTGCGTTTGTTGTAGAGATTGACAAGTTCATCCCATGGAATTTTGTTGCTGAGCAAAACCCACCGGTTGTTGGGGTCAAGCTGATTATGAAACGGTGTCTCGAAACCAATAATTGACAACTGGCTGGGACTTGAATATTCGCAGCGTGGTGCACGCCTTTTAGGGGTCTTCTGCATATTTCTTTGCACTTGGACTCCCTCAAATTCATAAAAATAGTTCTAAAATCCTCTTAATGCCGCTATTTTTTATTTCTAAGCAGACCCTAGCTATAAAATTAACAGAAGAAAAATAATGCCTGCATATAACCGTGCAAATCCCCCTACCAGTCCACCTAGTCCCAGGGCTAACGCATTTAGAAAACATCTAAAATTTCTTCCCTAAAAGCATCGTTGAATATTGCTTTATACCTTTTTTTTGGCTTTGTTTCCTTAGATTTATGTTTTTGTAGCAAGATCAGGGACACTTTATTCAAGATGTGGAAGTTTTGTGCTGTATACCCCTTTCTTCTTCTGGAACTATCTTCCCCAAAAACCACATCCAGGCTCCAGTGCAGCTTGTTTTCAATTGCCCAGTGGTTGCGTATTGTACCGTTAAGCCATTCAGCGGTCTTGTCATGGCTGCTTATATAATACCTCACCTGTTGCTCCTGCTTTCCTGTAAGCTTGTTATAGCGCTCTGACTCTAACCTTGCCACTGACTTTATGCCGCACCATTGATGTGCTGCATCTATGAACCTCAGGTCATTTATCAGTTTGCAGGTGCGGCTCTCCAACCTGCCATGTCCCGTGTCTATCTGTTTGTGCACATCTGCAACCCCCTGTTTTTCAAATACCCTATCTATTTGCTGGAATAGCTCTTTCTGGTTGTTCTTTACAGCAATTACATAGTCACCGTTTTTCCGGATTATTTTTTCCGTAATATCTTTTTGGCAGCCCATGGCATCTATTGTCACTGTTGTGTTTTCAACAGTTATCATATCCAGAAGCTTGGGGATGGCTGTGATCTCGTTGCTTTTGTCTGGCACGGCCAATTGACCGAGGGTAAGATGGTTAGCGGTGGCATAAGCCGATACCATGTGCAATGCATTGGCGCCCTTTCTGCTGTCATACGATCCACGGATTCGCTTCCCGTCAATATTGATTGTCTCGTTTTCGACTGGCCTGAACATGGTTGATGCCCACTCTACAAAACACTCGCCAAACTCATCCGGTACTATCTTTGCAAATACCCTTTCCAGGGTATCGTGCGAAGGGACACCGTTACGGTAAGGGAAAAATTTACGTAGCCATTCAATTTTTTCTTTGCCGAATGTAACAATCTCATGCCAGTCCCCCGCATTGCTGACAACGGCACTTACGCACAGAAACAGGATCTCCTGCAGCGGATATTTGAAATTGCCTTTGATGGTTCTTCTTGGTTCTGACACAGTGCCAAAGATACGAACAAATGAATCGGAAACTGAATTTTTTAATGGAGTTCTCTATATAGAAAAAAGTCAAGCCAAAAATAATAAAACACTGATTATCAATTAAAAAATTATTATATTTGTATCGTCAGTGCCCCGTAAGGCACCCATAAATTAAATAAACCCAATAAAGGTTATGAGACTTACGGAACGCCCTGTAAGGCAGTTCCTTACACCCTAAAGTCTAAATGCGTCAGCCCTGTACCTAGTCCTAGCATATCGGTTTAATTTCAAAAAAATTATAGGTAGGGCAATTCCCTTACTACTTACATTTTTTTCACTAAAAATTAGTATCAATAATTTTACATTCGACTCTTCTATTGACAAAATGAGCTTTTTCTTGTTCTTCTAAAGCCATTTTTTTTATTTCCACATCCGGGATCAAAGGATTAGACCCTTCATAACCTTTGGGCGTTAACCGTTGCTTGTTTATCCCTCGTTCAACAAGGTAATTAACTATCGACTCAGCACGTTTTTGGCTCAAACGTCTAGAATACATTTCAGAACCCCGTGTGTCAGTATGTACCCCAATTTCCATCTTCACATTTTGGTTTTTCTTTAGGAATTCAGCCAAACTATCTAGAATGATGCTAGCGTCATTCCGTATATTGCATTTATCATAATCAAAGTATAAGTTACGAACTATATGAGTCTGACCGTTTTGAAAAACAGAATCCTCTAAAGAAAAACTTTGAGCTTTAAGGCCTGATGCAACTACCAGAAAAAACAGAAAAAATGAATAGTGGTATTTCATACAAAGATTGTTATTTTTTAAAAAACAAGGTAAAGCTAAGCAGATGCATTAAAGATAAACCTTATAAAAACCAGTTAATTATTATGGAGAAAAACGCCAGTAATAATAAAGCCCTAAACATTTTTTTTACAAAAAAATACCTTGCTATACTTCTCTTCAACTCATAATCATTTGTTTCATAATGAAGAGCCTTTACGGTTTTTTCGTCATACTTATTTGATGCCCCTGTTTCCCTAATACCTTTAACAATTTTATAGTAAAGCACTTGTCCATAAATATTAAACACCAAAAATCCTACAACACAAAATAACAGTATAATTTGAGTTAAGTTAATCATTAGTTCCCCCTGATAGTTAAGGTTAAATTTACAATATTACTGCCATCCCCCTACTAGCCGTAGCACCCCAGCTCAGGACTTATTATTTCAGGTAGCATCCCGCTTTTTCAAAAGTCCCCGGTAAGATAGCAAAGCCACTATGGGTTTAAATAAAACATCCAGATTTATCCGCCACAAAAGATTCTGACATTTTTATTGAATATGTAAATCTATAAGGCCTCCCCTCCTACAAGCTGTACCATGGCTAAAGCTTTCCACCAGAGGGAGATTCCTTATCATCAAAAAAACAACTTTATTATTCAAAAAAAACATAAATACCTAACCCTATCCACTATAACCCCGTACTTTATACCTATTTAAAAACAAATAACCGAAAACATTACAAAGCACAAAGTCATGAAAAAAAAATCTTTACTCTTTATTTTAACAATCTTGTTGCTCCAGGGGACTATGGGGTTTGCACAAAAAATCAAACACACATCTGGAGACCTTAAATCAATAAAAGGCATTTCAAAACTAAACATCGTTTACGACTACAGCTCAATGAGTGTGGGCAAATTTGACAAAGAGGAAGACTATGTTAGCGAAAAGGTCGAAAAGTACAATAAAAAGGAACCGGGCAAAGGCGATAAGTGGAAAGAAAACTGGGTTGCAGATCGAGAAAACAGATATCAACCTAAATTTGAAACACTTATAAACAAATCTTTACGAAAGCAGAATGTAGTTGTTGGAAACTTCGAGGACGCTGAATATACAATGATTTTAAAAACTACACATACCGAATTAGGATGGAATGTAGGTGTTTCTCGTGTACCAGCACATACTAACATGGAGGCGATTTTTGTAAAAACAGGCACTACAGAACCTGTCCTCACCATTACAATCAAGAAATCTCCAGGAAGGGATGCGGCAGGTTTTGATTTTGATAGCGGCGTTAGAGTCCAGGAATCTTACGCCAAAGCAGGTAAATCTCTTGGAAAATTTCTAGCAAAGAAAAGCTTAAAGTAAGTACCTGATACGTAAAGAACCTCTAAGGTTAAACAGCCTGAGAGGTTCTTTTTTTTAGCAAACCTTTTTATGTGCGCATAAAGGTGGTTTAACCTATCTATTTAAGCCTCACCACTTAAATTATCCACAGCAAGGGACAGCGCCAGGTACTGGAGTTTTCATCGGTTAGCAGACGCTATGACCATAAAGGACACAGCCTTGCTCAGACAGTTTAAAGAGGTGGACACTATGCCAGAAGATGATAAAGTCACCCTGATGAAAGTGATCAGTGCTTATATCAGGGACTTTAAAACCGAAAGTGCTTGTTCTGCCTAAAAATCCTGTTAATTCTCTAATCCTGAAAATTCTGATTCAGACAAAAAAACCGAAAAGCCTCTCAAAAAGACCTCCCGGTTTTCATTTTCTTTTTTCTCAACTCCCGTTACGCAAGATGCAAACTTGCAATGTTTTAGGTCTAAGATACGCTTTCGCTAATCTTAGACCAGAGGGAATTACTAACCCTTGAATCAGCTATTAATTTTTCTGATAAGTTTTAATTTTTCAATTTGACACTTATTAAAATCATCCTTACTTTCTAATAAGAAATAAAATTTTAGCTTTTGAGAGTTTCTTAACTCGAACCGAATATAATTATTAGCTCCATTACTGATAAAAATTCGAGTTCCGACAATTTTCATTTGACCTCTATACCCTTCAATAAAAAAATTAAAACTTGATAAATCCTTGAAACTTAATTTGGTATTTAAATGATCCAAATATACAAACTTTTCATCAAAAGTAAGTTTCCCTACTTCTTTATACTCTTTAATAACAAAAACTAAGACTAGCAAAACCAAGATAATAGAAAGGTTTATTTTAAAATAAATTGCCCCATCTAAATGATCAAAAAAAAACAAAATACCAGAAATGATAAAAAAAGAAATTAGATATATTTTTTTAAAATACCCAAAAATAATAAAACCTAAAGTGCGTTTAACCTCAATTACCTTTAATTCCATTTTTATTTACTTTTTTTCTCTTCTATAGTACTATTTGCTCCCCTACTTACATTAATGACAGAGTTCACGTTTCCTGACACCTCAATTAATTGAATTGTAGAGTTTTCCAGTTTAATTAATTTTCCTGCTGTACTTAAAGCCTTAACACCAGGCAGCAATACATCTAAAGTATTTTGAAAGTAATCCAAATTACTAAACTCGTCTACCTTTTCACCTTTTAATACTTCGAATGCAACATAGTATGTGACATTTTTTCCAATGTAAATTTCAATTATAGATTTCACCTGCCCAATCCCAGGAGTCAGGGATAATCCAACATCTGCAGAAGCTGCTTGTATTATATATCTCTTCCTTTCTTCAATTTGCAATAAAGCAGAATTGTTAGCAATCATTTTTTCAAGGACGTGTGACATATTAGCTTTTATGAACTTCATCCGATGAAGATTGGTATAATAATTTGTCACGTCTTTATCATTAAGTAAAGTTTCTATATCCTCTGGTGTTGGAGGAATCACAATACACTGTCCATTAGCTAAATTATTATCAATACCAGGATTAAATTGTTTAATTTGATTTTTAGATACCCCATATTTTTCAGATAAAAGATCAAGAGTTTCTCCTGCAGAAGCATTATGGAGATGAAACTGATAAAATGCGGCTACATATTGTTTCCACTCAGGAGTATTCTTTTCAAGACCATAAGTATCAGGAGTAATTAATTGAACTTTTCCTATGCCAGCGCTTCTCCACACAAATTCATCGCCCTCTCTGTAGTCTAAAGATTCCAGTCCATCTAAATCAATTGATTTAATAGGTGTATTAGAGGCATATTGATAAGGTGTTAACATTGGGAAATAGGCCATTAAAGGATCCACACTCAAAAACTTACCTATCTGTGGGTTATATATCCTAAACCCGTAGTCATAAGTAGCTCCGCCGCCGCCCATTCCTTCAGTGTCTAGCTCCTTACCGTTATACCCATACCTATAACACCCCGCCATCACAACTACGATCTACTAATACTCCACCGTACTTTTTACCTTTCCATTGGCTTTAAAAACCTTCCACTCCCCTACCCGCTCTCCTTCTTTCATTTCACCTTCCATATACAATCGTCCTTTCTCATCGTACTCCTTCCAAAGTCCTTCCTCTACCCCTCTTTTGTAATGTCCCTCGTAAGACAGTTTTCCTTTGGCTGTATAGAAAAACCACCGTCCATCTGGTTTGCCTAAGACATAATTCCCTTTTGATTTAATGGCTCCATTCTCATAATAGTTAACCCACTCACCCTCATATAAGCCTTTTTCAAAAACACCTTCTCTTTTTATATTGCCGTTTGGATAATAAATAAAAGAGGAGTCTTCTTCCAGTCCGTTTTTCCACATTCCTACAGACACAAGGTTCCCATCTATGTCCCAGGTTTTAACTTTCCCATGCAGTTCACCCGAATCATAAGTTTCTTCCATATTTAAAGAGCCGTCTGGAAAATAAAATTTCCAAAGCCCGTCCCTCTCACCATCTATAAGCACCCCTTCTTCCTTAACAGTACCGTTGTCATAGTGGGTTTTAACAACTTCCTGCGCCAGGCTTGTGAAACAAAGAAAAATAAAGACACTAAAAATCAGACTCTTCTTCATCGTCAAACTGTTTAATTTCTTTTAATTTACCTTGTGAGTAAATTTTCCAAGTTCCGGTCATTTTATCATCTGCATAGTTTCCTTCTGCTTCTTTCTTGCCGGTATCAAAGTAAAACTTCCAATATCCTTCTCTTTTCCCCTCTTCCATAGGCCCCTCTCCACTAATTTTTCCATTTTCATGGTAATACTTCCATTTTCCATGAGGGAGTCCATCTTTAAAAGGGCCTTCAGCAGATAGGTTTCCATAATCATCATAATTCTTCAACATGCCATTTCCGTCTTGAAAGCTCCCTTTCAACATCACTTTACCTTCTGGCGACCAAACATTAAGAACATTGATCAAACGGCCATTTTCATACACTTCTTCCTGCTTTTTCTTTTCATTAGGATAGTAGTAAACCCACTTGCCATCTTCTTTGCCCATATTGTATTTTCCTGTAGCTGCTAGCACACCATTGTCATGGTATTCCTTCCATACACCATTTTCCTCCCCTGCCGCAAAATTGCCTTCCGATTCGAGCTTGCCATTTTCATGATAAATTTTCCAATATCCATCTTCTAGCCCTTCTATAAAAAAACCTTCCATGGCCACTTTCCCGTTTTCGTGCCAGCTCTTCCATTCGCCTTCTTTCAAGCCTTTAACAAAAACACCCTCGCTGGACGGTATGCCATCAATATAGAATTCTTTCCAAAGTCCTTCTTGCTTACCATCTTTATAAAAACCATGGGCGGCTATGGAGTCGTTATTCCAATACTCAGTCCATTCGCCATCAGGGTAACCGTTCTTGTAATAGCCTTCGCTCAATACTTTCCCATTTTTATGGTATTCTACCCAAAGGCTGTCCTCTTCTCCTTCATTATAAAAGCCTTCTATCTGGATTTTACCATCAGAATAATATTCTTTATAAGGGCCGTGTTCTTTACCGTTTACATAATTAGTTTCCGCAGCAAGTTTCCCGTTCCTATGATACTCTTTCATAAGACCATGCTCCTTACCTTCTTTAAAAGTAAGCTCAGACTTAACCTTTCGGTTGGTTGTGTAGTAAGACTTGGCCGGACCATGCGGTATACCGTCTGCATAGGTAATTTCAGAAACCAAACGACTTCTGTTATCATACACTTTGCGCAGTCCGTTTCCATCCTCCAAAGTACCGGCTTCGATCGGCATTCCTTTCAAGTTTAAGTACGAGGTTACACTCAAAAGCTTTCCTTTCTCCCAAACTTCCTTGTTTTTTGGTTCGCCATTGTCATAAAAAAACTGCCATTCTCCATGCATGGCATTGCTTTTATATTCTCCAACAGCTTTTTTGTTACCGTTATCATAATACTCTGTCCAAACCCCTACTTCTTCTCCTTCTTTAAATTCCCCTTTGGTATAGACCTTTCCATTGCGAAAATACTCAATCCATTTACCATCTTCTACACCTTCTATATAAGCACCTTCTCTTTGCAATTGCCCATTAGGAAAATACTTTTTAGTCATTGCATTTGGAAGGTCATTCTTATATATAGACTCAAAATATAGGTTACCATTTTCATAATATTCTTTCCACTCCCCTTCACGCTTTCCGTTCTCAAAATGTCCGTTTATTTTAACTTGCCCGTTGGACCAGTACTCTTTCCATTTACCTACCTTTTCTTCATTTTCAAAAGTCCCATCAATAGCAATTTGCCCATTAGAATAAAACTCCTTCCAGGCACCGTTTCTTTTTCCTTCCTCAAAATAACCATCTACCCGTGTCTGGCCATTTACAAAGAACTCCTTCCAATGGCCGTGTTCTTTACCTTCTTTATATTCCGCCTGTAGCGACACATCTCCATTTTCAAAATACTCCTTCCATTCACCATCTTCCAAATCGTTGAGGTAGCTTCCTTCTGAGCTAAGGTTTCCGTGAATGTCAAAGTATTTCCAAGGACCATTTTTTAGTCCATCTTTCACATTACCCTCTGCTGCCAACACATTATTATTATAATAATCCTGCTGCATCTGCGCCGAAACCAGAAAAGGAAGTAAACAAAAAGCAAAAACTATACTTTTCATATAATATTTTTTTATTTAATGAGCTCTAACTGGGATATTTAACATTACTTGTGATTTTACAGCAGTACCATTTTCCAATGCAGGCACGTATTTTACCATTTCAAGGATTTCCTTTACATTCTCAGCTATACCAAAACCAGGGTCTCGCACAATCCGAAAATTAGATAAGGTACTATCTGGATTTACGACAAACACCACAGCGACATTGCCTTGAGCTTTAGACTCCTTTGCCTCATCAGAGTACTTGATCCCATAAAAAATATGATTTATCAATGCTTCTTCTCCATCAGGATAATAAGCAGATTGTGTTTGCTCTACTTTCATATCTTTCTCTTCCTGAGCCAAAAGCTCCATTCCTGAAAATATCACAAGCAAAAACAAAAGGACTAATTTATTCATAGTCAAACCAGATTTTGTGTTTCTAACGTCTTCACAATTTACAAAGTATAAAGTTACCTCATTACCTATAATTTACCAATGACAAGGTTTACACTCTATTTTTACGAAGAATAAAGAAAAATGGCCCTATGTGGAATACTGTGGGTAATTGAATTTCAATTTAGAGGAAATAAAGTAAATCATGTTGATAAAATTTGTAATATTCCGATATCCACGAGCTCTTCTTTTAGCTAGTTGTATTTTGCTGTTAATCCCTTCCATGACACCATTGGCAATCTGGGACTCGACATAATTGGTAATTCCTTGCCAGTGGGACTTTATTGTGTTTACAAACTTCTTGAAGGCATACAAGCCTTCCTCTTCAACAAGGTCACACCAGTAAGCCAAGAAAGCAGAGCCCTCTTCTTTTGTTTTAAACTCCCAAAAGCTCTGAAATAAGGTCTTTAACCGATAAGCCTTCCCAATAGTTGGTAACAGTTCAATAAGTACCTGCCGGTCCTGCTTCTGTTTAGCGCTAAGTTTGTGTGTGGACTTTAATAGCGTGTATTTGTGTCCTTTAAGTATTGAGTGTTCTCGGACTTCTCGCTTACGTACATCGTCCATAGCTTCATTAAGCAGTTTGACTACATGAAATTTATCAAATGTTACCGAGGTGTTAGGAAAATGTTCGAGCATGCCTGCGATAAAACCTGTAGACATATCAATGCATGCGTCGGTAATTGACAGATGTTCAACACCCTTTGCTTTTAAATGGTCTTTAATTCTTCCGATAGTGTGCCGATCCTTGCCTGGAGTAACATGAATCACACGGCGAGTAGCCAAATCTGCTGCTACGGTCACATAATCATGTCCTTTTCTTACAGAAGTCTCATCAATACCCAATTGGGTCACCGAGCTTTGATCATCTGCCCGATAGGCAATTTGTATCCAGTAGTTAAATATATTCCATATGCGCTGTGGGTACTCATTCACTAAATCAGCTGCTTTGTTCACGGGCATCTCTCGCTCAATCAAAGCCATGCTAAAAGCCTCAAACAACAAAGTAAAACCACTTCCTTTTCTAGCCCACGGCACTTCCACGGTTTTTACCTTTCCATCCGTTGTTTTGATTCGAGGGACTTTGCAATGAAGATAACATTCATGTTCAAAAAAATTGAGGTGACGCCAAGTCCTATATTGAGTATCATGAACTTTACTTTCTGGTTCAAATACGAAACCACGCTCAAAGCTAATGGTTATATGAAGTTCTTGTTTACCATTGGATGCTTCCTGAAACCTAACATCGGTTACCGACCAAGGCTTTGTTAACTGCAAAGCCAATTGAAATATTTCGATACTGTTCATTTTGTAAAAATAACTACATTATATCACCTTTCCACAGTAAATCATATAGACCCAGAAAAATGCTGGATAATGCATAAAATTTTGCAAAAAAATATCTTCCGTTGGCATACTACATTTCATTTTTCAAAAAAAGGACATGAATTTTATAGAAAACTATTGACTTAAACCTTATGTGTCAATAAATTAGCATCACATTTTTTTTTAATGGAAGAAATAAGTTCAAACAACAACCCAGGACTTATGTATATCCGACTTTTTTTAATATTAGGACTATTTTTTTTGTCTTACTTACAGCTCTACGCACAAGGTGGAGGAGAGCGGCTAAGTGGTGCCAGAGCTGCAGGCATGGGTTTTACTTCTGTAACCCATGAAGACGCTGCTGCTGTGTTTAATAACATAGCCGGAACTGCTAACTTAAAATCTATACAAGCCTTTGCGGGCTATGAACACCGCTTTTCTTTAAATGCCTTCAATACATCAGGTATGTCTCTGGCATTGCCAAGGCATTGGGGAACGCCAGCCATTAGCGCCCACCGATTCGGCGACGATGTATTTAACATCCAAAACCTTGGGATTGGCTATGCCCATAGTATTGACAAAGTAAACCTAGGGGTAAAAATCAACTACCTACAGTACAATGTTTCCGAGTTTGGAACAGGCAGATTTTTGGTCTTTGAAATGGGTGGTATTATGGAACTAATTCCTGAAGTAAAAATAGGCGCCCATATCTACAACTTAAACCAAGCAAGGGTGGATGAATTTCAAGACGAGCGTATACCAACCATAATGAAAGCTGGCATTTCCTGGCAAGCAGACAAAAAGGTTATAATCAACATTGAAACGCTCAAAGACCTGGACCATAAGCCGGTTTTCCGTGCAGGAATAGAATACCAAATGGTAGAGCATTTCGTAGCACGCACAGGCTTCTCTACCAACCCTTTTATCAATACCATTGGTGTAGGCTTCCACAGGAACAGTCTTTTTATTGACTATGCCATTGGCATGCATTACCAACTAGGGTTCCTCCAGCAACTATCATTGGTCAAAAAGTTTAAGCGTCGTCATGAAAGTTAAAGTTCTAATACTGATACTTTTGCTTTTTATACACCCTCCTGTTTTGAGCCAAACGTCTCTTGAAGATTTTGACATAGATGCCTTTATACTAAATATTTTTGGAAACCAAAACGAAGACTTAGATTATGAAATTCTTTATGAATCTCTTTACCAATATTATTTAAACCCTCTGGATATCAACACAGCACAAAGAGAAGAACTTGCTTCGCTATTTATTCTCAAGGAATATCAGCTCAATAATTTTATCTTGTACAGAGAAAAACTGGGGCCTTTTTTAGAAATATACGAACTACAGGCGGTACCTGGGCTTGACATAAGAACCATAAAGCAATTGCTGCCATTTATCACTGTTCAAGGCAGTTTGAAAAATAGCTTTAAAGGGCTCGCCAAAAGAATGTCAGAATTTGACAATAGCTATTTTTTAATAATGAACAGCAGGACTTTGGAGCACCAACGAGGCTATATAAAAAACGAAGAAGGCATATCTGCATATACAGGAAGCCCTTGGCGGACTGTCAGCAGGTTTCGGAACAGTAGACCAGGTGATTTTAGCATGGGTTTCACACTAGAAAAAGATCCTGGAGAACCATTCAAGTGGGACCCTTCGGGCAACTGGTATGGCTTCGATTTTATTTCTTACCATTTTGCCATTTTCAACAAAGGGAAAATAAAATCTTTATGTATTGGAGATTTTCAACACCAGTTTGGACAAGGCCTAACCCTTTCCTCCGGTTTTAATATTGGCAAAGGAGGAGAAACGGTACTTACTGCCAGAAGAAGCAACCTTGGACTAAGACCGCACTCGTCTGTGCAGGAGTTTGGCTTTTTCAGAGGAATTTCTACCACTATTGAAACAGGGCCAGTTGATCTGACCGTGTTTTACTCTAACCAGTTTGTCAATGGCCGTCTAAGAGACTCCGAAGAAGGAAGCTACATACAAACCATCAGCACCAGTGGCTTTCATCGAACAATGACTGAAAAGGCGAACCGTAAAACCGTGCAGGAGAAAGCTTATGGCGGAAATGTCAGCTGGAAGAACAAGTCCCAAAGGTTGCACATAGGGGCTACAGCCGTTGCCAACCATTATAGTGTCCCTATCAAAAGAGATGCAGCACCTTTTAGGGCGCATGAGTTCAATGGAACTGAGAACTTTGTCGCAAGTATGGATTACCGCTACCTTATTCAAAACTTTAACTTTTTTGGAGAAATAGCCAAGTCAGCCAGTGGAGGCACAGGTACCATTCAAGGTATGATTGCCAGCCTGACGCCAAAGATTGATTTTTCAATGGTCGGACGAAGGTATGAAGAAAATTTCCATAGCTTCTATGGCAATGCTTTCGGCGAAAACACACGCAACATTAACGAAATAGGTATGTATTGGGGCATGTCCTGGCGACCATTTCAGGAATGGACGTTCAGCGCTTTTTATGACCATTTCAGGTTTCCATGGATGCGCTACCTGGTAAATAGTCCATCTGGTGGCCATGAATATTTTCTGCGCGCAGAATTTAAACCCTCAAAACAAGCATCACTGTTAATTCAGTACAGAAGTGAGACCAAAGACAGAAACCTGCACAACAATGACCTTTACCATGTCAACGCACCTGCGCCGGTGCTAAGGAGTAATTTTTTGATCAATGCTGATTTTAACCCCAACGCTGTCCTACACCTCAGAAGCAGGGTTCAAGTGAGCAGGTATGAACAACTGGACTATATTAGTCAAGGATATGCCATAATCCAAGATTTTAATTTAAATTTGCACAAAGTACGTTTCAGCTCTAGGTTTGCAGTATTCGACACAGACGATTTCAACAGCCGCTTATACGTTTTTGAAAGAAATGTGCTTTATGCATTCTCTTTTCCGGCTTACCATGGCCGGGGCGTAAGAAAGTACTTGATGAGCAGAATCAGGCTCTGGAAGAATAATGATCTTTGGATAAGATATGCAAGAACCTTATACAGAGACCGAAACCGAATTAGCAGCGGTCTCCAGCAGATAGAAGGAAACAGAAGGACAGATATTACTGTTCAGTTCATATATAATTTTTAGTAATCAATTTTCACGCTATAAAAGTTATATAGAGGATAAAGACAGCATGCAGGAATTTCAGTCTTATAACATACTGAACTTAACGCCCGGAGCATCAGAAGAAGAGATTCGAAAAGCTTATAGAAAAAAAGCCAAAGCGTACCACCCTGATGTAAACGACTCTCCGGACGCAAGGGAAAAATTCCTGATGGTCAAACGTGCCTATGATTCACTGCTTCACTTAAAAAAAAACCAGCGCTACTTTAGCGAAACAAACACAACCGCACCAGCACAATATGATTTTAGCCGCTACAAAAACCCTTTTACAAGAATTAACATTGAAGGGGAGGCTGCTAAAAGAAAACGTGCCTGGGAGGCATTTCAAGCCCAAAAACGAGCCGAAGAAAAGTTTCAAAGAACCAAAAAGAAACTGCAAAACTCTATGTGGTTTTACCCCGCAAAGATCGGCCTTTACGCATCAGTAGCATTGAGTTGGTTATTTAGTGTTTTGATCATAGCTGGATGTCTGGCTATGGTGATATTTATACACCCTGTGGTCATCTTTTTTCTTATTCCATTTATAACAGGGAGCATATTCCTATTGCTAAGGACTTATGAATGGTTCAATAAATATAAAGAAATGTTTGAATAAACAAGGGTGTAAATCTTAGTAAAAGCCGAATATATTTTTACAAATACCGTTACTCATTCTGCATGCATGAACACAAGAAAAACATAAAAGGAAGGGCTGCAGGATATAATTCACCCAACAAATTTTCCTCAAAAAACTATGCTTTTGATCATATAGAAGGTATAGACGAGCCTTTTTATTCAAACGAAAACACCCAATATCTCACAGAAACCCCTGCTACCATCGTACACAAAGTCAACAGCCCTGATGTAGGCCTGGCTTATTCACTAAATGCGTACCAAGGCTGTGAGCATGGTTGCATTTATTGCTATGCAAGAAACTCTCATGAGTATTGGGGATATAGTGCAGGTTTGGATTTTGAGCGAAAGATCATTGTAAAGAAAAATGCTCCTGAGTTATTAGAAGCTTTCCTGAACAAACCCAAATGGACAGCTACCCCAATTACCATTTCCGGAAACACAGATTGTTACCAACCTGCTGAAAGAAAGTTTGAACTCACTAGAAAAATACTTGAGGTATTTCTAAAATATAAACATCCAGTTGCAATAATTACCAAAAACTCGCTCATACTTAGAGACCTTGATCTATTGGCTGAACTAAATAAACTCGACTTAGTCCATGTAAATGTTTCAATAACTACACTTGAAGAAAAAGTCAGGCAAAAACTAGAGCCTAGAACATCTACAGCTACCAATCGTCTGAAAACTGTAGAAGCCTTATCTAATGTAGGTATCCCTGTCAACGTAATGACCGCGCCAATTGTACCAGGCCTTACGGACCATGAGATACCGGCACTGATAAAGGCTGCGTCTGAAGCCGGCGCTGTTTCCGCTTCTTATATCATCACAAGACTGAATGGCACGTTAGACCAGTTATTTAAAGAATGGATACACCGGGAATTTCCAGAAAAAGCAGATAAAGTCCTGAACCAAATTGCCGCTTGCCACAACGGTAAACTTAACGATAGCCGCTTTGGCATCCGCATGTCTGGTGAAGGGAAAGTAGCGGAAGCCATACGGGACCTATTCAGACTGTCCTGCAAGAAATACCTCAACAACAAAACACTGAAACCCCTAAATCTCTCCTTGTTTACACCTAGAAATGGGAGCCAGCTATCTATGTTCTGAAAGACCCACTCCTGTCTAATGTACATCATATCCCCCTTCCACCTTCTTTGTCTTGAAGGCTTAAACTATACCAGTCAATTTGACGGGAGTAATACATTACAAGTCCAAGGATAACAAATACTCCTATACTTCCAATTAACAAAGCATAATCCTGAAGCTGAATCAATACAAAAATAAAGGCATAAAGGACGGTTAGAATACCAGAAATAAGTATTGTCAACTTCTTTGACTTCAGAATGGCTTTTACATAGCCTGAAACCAACAACAATGTTGAAAAAGCTGAAATTATAAATGCTAAATTGTACTCTACATGCTCAGATATAGATAATAATAATGTATAGAAAACAACCAACGCAATACCTACAAGAATGTACTGTATCGGATGGATAAAAATTTTATTCATCACTTCAATAAAAAAGAAGACTAAGAAAGTAAATGTGATAAATAAAATAGCATACTTAATAGATCGAAAAGATTTTTGGTAGTTATCTACTGGCAGCAGGAGGTCTATTCCAAAAGAAGACCCATTGATGGAATGGGTATTGCCAGTCCATGATTGCGGAAAATTCCTGTTCAGATGCAATACGTTCCAATGTGCTTTAAACCCATTTTCTGACACTTCACGGTTGTCCGGAAGAAAGGCTCCATTAAAACTGGGATTATTCCAAATAGAAGAAAAGTTTATATCTGTCACTTTGCCAACAGGGGTAAAGTAAAGCAATTGACTGCCTTTCAATTCAAGGTTCATGCTAAATGCATAATTCAAACTATCATTGTTGTTTAACTTAAGCTGTGCATTTATACCATTTTTCACAACATCATTGGATGAAACACCAGGATTGAAAAGAACCTTATCATTGTTCCAGTCCAGTTCCACCTGTTTCTCAATACCTCGTAAGTCACTAATACCCACAACAAACTCTGCCTTATCAAATAAAACATCTTCTACCTTGATATCATAAGCATTAAGGTCTATAGCATCAAAAACCCCAGATATTTCCACCTGAGAATTATACACGACAATTTCATATATTCCTCTGTACCTTTTTTCAGGGCTAATATCTCCCGAAATATTGAGTTTGTTTGGCAACAGGTGCAAATACTCTTTCACTTGCACCACTTTATCTACAGAGTCTTTTTTAGAATACCTTTTCACATATCTATAATAAGGGATAGAAACTAAAGGCCCTGAAATCGTTTGTCCCCTAGCCCATTTTGAGCTTACCTCACTGATCGCGTCCCGCTGGGTCATTTCCCGCTCCACAATCAAGCTTTTTATCATGGAAGTTGGGATCAACAACAACAAGGTAATGACTACTATTGCTAAAAGCTTTAAATAAATATTGTTTTTTAGGTTTTTCATATCCTTAAAAGAGTACTTGTGCAGTTTTTTTTCAGCCCTTCTGTTGGTCAGCAGATATACTTTTACGACAAGTTATATAAAAAAGTTGATTACAAACAGCATGTAAAGGTTTAAAAACAAAAAAATTACATATTAATTATTTCAAACAGATGCCGGAACAAGTTCCGGTAAAGTAGCATGTACCGTTTTACAGAAAAATTACCTGTCAGCGTCCTTTGGTCCTGACAGCGTAAGTGTTAACGATACAGACCATGCCGATAAAAAATCGGCACTACATTTAAACGTCCCATCATCGGGGGGCTGTTGGAGTAAAGCAGGAATGTAAATTAGCAAATATTCGCCGGTGCCAGCGACTAACAGATCCCTCGTTCCTCGGGATGACAGGTTATTATTAAGGTTGTAATTAGCAGAAACCAAAATTTAACCGTCATTGCGAGGCGCAAGATAGTGGTGGGTAAAGTTCTTGATTTAAAACTTAAGCCTTTAGTTTCTATGAAAAAAGGCCGCGGCAATCTGTTGGTGGTAAGCTATGCTAGTTGATTGTTAGGGTGATAATATTAAACCTGACGATGAGATTGCTTCGTCGTGCCTCCTACCGATGTTGGGGTAAAAGGTACCTAAACAAACAATATAGTTCATGCCGATAAAAAATCGGCACTACATTTAAACGTCGCATCATCGAGGGACAGTTGGAGTAAAGCAGGAATGTAAATTAGCAAATATTCGCCGGTGCCAACGGCTAACAGATCCCTCGTTCCTCGGGATGACAGGTTATTATGAAGGTTGTAATTAGCAGAAAAACAAAATTTAACCGTCATTGCGAGGCACAAGATAGTGGTGGGTAAAGTTCTTGGTTTAAAACTTAAGCCTTTAGTTTCTATAAAAAAAGGCCGCGGCAATCTGTTGGTGGTAAGCTATGCTAGTTGATTGTTAGGGTGATAATATTAAACCTGACGATGAGATTGCTTCGTCGTGCCTCCTACCGATGTTGGGGTAAAAGGTACCTAAACAAACAATATAGTTCATGCCGATAAAAAATCGGCACTACATTTAAACGTCGCATCATCGAGGGACAGTTGGAGTAAAGCAGGAATGTAAATTAGCAAATATTCGCCGGTGCCAACGGCTAACAGATCCCTCGTTCCTCGGGATGACAGGTTATTATGAAGGTTGTAATTAGCAGAAAAACAAAATTTAACCGTCATTGCGAGGCACAAGATAGTGGTGGGTAAAGTTCTTGGTTTAAAACTTAAGCCTTTAGTTTCTATAAAAAAAGGCCGCGGCAATCTGTTGGTGGTAAGCTGTGTTGGTTGATTGTTTGAGAGAAAGTATTAAATTATCAAACTTAATTATTACCTGTCAGCGTCCTTCGGGACCTGACAGCGTAAGTGCTAAATAACCTGACGATGAGATAGCTTCGTCGTGCCTCCTACCGGTGACGTGGTTGGGTGAGTTGTAATAGTAGGTGTTATATACCAGACCTGACGGTGAGAACACCATCGACTTATTAAATAACCACATCACCAATATATCTTTAAAAAACTTAATGAGCTAATGTCACCTAAAGCTCATTCTCCACTTTTTCTTACCTTTTTTGCTTGTCCAAAAAAGGTAACCAAAAAAAGACACTATGGCTGAAAGGCATATTGCCACGCACTAAACGCACAGTCCCTCCCTGCCAGAAAAAATGCCTTAACTGACGATTCATTGTCAAAGGCAGTATTTTATGGCGGCATTTTTAAAAATCCGGCACCCCACAAGCCGCAATATGCCCACGCCAGCCATAGAGTCCCCTCCCACCCTTAGTAGCTACCGGACTGCTGATTATGGAGTTTAACCTTTTTGTCTACTATTCGGCTCTTACCGGTTTGGAGGTTATCGCTGGCTTTGGGTGTTAGTTTTTAGGATGGTGTTTTAAGCTCTAAAAGTAAACACTATAGCTGTCTCCGCGCACATGTTGCGGGGTCTGTTGGAGTTAAAAAGGGATGGTTGTTTAATTGACCAGTAATGATACCAATGCTAATATTACCCTCTGCCCTTAACACTTCTACCTGTCATCCTGACGAAGGAAGGATCTGTTTGGGGTATCAGCATGAATGTCTTTATCTGCTCCTACTACAATGGTAGGTGCCAACGGCTAACAGATCCCTCGTTCCTCGAAATGACAGGTTATTATCAAAGCTGTAATTAGCAGAAACCAAAATCTAACCGTCATTGCGAGGCGCAAGATAGTGGTGGGTAAAGTTCTTGGTTTAAAAATTTCAACCTTTAGTTTCTATGAAAAATGGCCGCGGCAATCTGATTGCGGTGAACTGTGCTGTTTTTTTGCTTGAGAGAAAGTATTAAATTATCAAACTTGATTATTACCTGTCAGCGTCCTTCGGGACCTGACAGCGTAAGTGCTAAATAACCTGACGATGAGATTGCTTCGTCGTGCCTCCTACCGATGTTGGGGTAAAAGGTACCTAAACAAACAATATAGTTCATGCCGATAAAAAATCGGCACTACATTTAAACGTCGCATCATCGGGGGGCTGTTGGAGTAAAGCAGGAATGTAAATTAGCAATATTCGCCGGTGTCAGCGGCTAAAACCAAAGTGTAACCGTCATTGCGAGGCGCAAGATAGTGGTGGGTAAAGTTCTTGGTTTAAAACTTAAGCCTTTAGTTTCTATAAAAAAAGGCCGCGGTAATCTGTTGGTGGTAAGCTGTGTTGGTTGATTGTTTGAGAGAAAGTATTAAATTATCAAACTTAATTATTACCTGTCAGCGTCCTTCGGGACCTGACAGCGTAAGTGCTAAATAACCTGACGATGAGATTGCTTCGTCGTGCCTCCTACCGATGTTGGGGTAAAAGGTACCTAAACAAACAATATAGTTCATGCCGATAAAAAATCGGCACTACATTTAAACGTCGCATCATCGAGGGACAGTTGGAGTAAAGTAGGAATGTAAATTAGCAAATATTCGCCGGTGTCAGCGGCTAAAACCAAAGTGTAACCGTCATTGCGAGGCGCAAGATAGTGGTGGGTAAAGTTCTTGGTTTAAAACTTAAGCCTTTAGTTTCTATAAAAAAAGGCCGCGGCAATCTGTTGGTGGTAAGCTGTGTTGGTTGATTGTTTGAGAGAAAGTATTAAATTATCAAACTTAATTATTACCTGTCAGCGTCCTTCGGGACCTGACAGCGTAAGTGCTAAATAACCTGACGATGAGATTGCTTCGTCGTGCCTCCTACCGATGTTGGGGTAAAAGGTACCTAAACAAACAATATAGTTCATGCCGATAAAAAATCGGCACTAAATTTAAACGTCGCATCATCGAGGGACAGTTGGAGTAAAGTAGGAATGTAAATTAGCAAATATTCGCCGGTGTCAGCGGCTGACAGATTCCTCTCCCGATAGCTATCGGGACTGAATGACAGGTTACTATTAAGGGCTGTAATTAGCAGAAAAACAAAATTTAACCGTCATTGCGAGGCGCGAGATAGTGGTGGTAAAGTTCTTGGTTTAAAACTTTCAGCCTTTAGTTTCTATGAAAAAAGGCCGCGGCAATCTGTTGGTGGTAAGCTATGTTAGTTGATTGTTAGGGTGATAATATTAAACCTGACGATGAGATTGCTTCGTCGTACCTCCTACCGATGTTGGGGTAAAAGGTACCTAAACAAACAATATAGTTCATGCCGATAAAAAATCGGCACTAAATTTAAACGTCGCATCATCGAGGGACAGTTGGAGTAAAGCAGGAATGTAAATTAGCAAATATTCGCCGGTGTCAGCGGCTAAAACCAAAATCTAACCGTCATTGCGAGGCGCGAGATAGTGGTGGTAAAATTCTTGGTTTAAAATTTTCAGCCTTTAGTTTCTATAAAAAAAGGCCGAGGCAATCTGATTGCGGTGAACTGTGTTAGTTGATTGCTTGAGAGAAAGTATTAAATATCAAACTTGATTATTACCTGTCAGCGTCCTTTGGGACCTGACAGCGTAAGTGCTAAATAACCTGCCGATAAAAAAATTGGCACTACATTATAGCTTCGCTTAGCCGATAGGAAATCAGCTCTACAGTCATGCCTCGCAAAATTGGGGTATGCAAAAAATAAAAAACAGGAACACTGAGAGTGTTTTGTTGCAAATTTATTAAAAGCTGGTCTAGGTTTTAGACCAGCTTTTAAAACTAGTCAGCTATACACAGCCTGGCTTTGATCCCAGATCTGCACCATTTTTCCTTCCTCCTCATTCCAGTACTCGATCTTCTCCATATGAATTTTCAATAGTGCAAGACTTTCATCTTCCAGGCCTGCAGAAATCCATTCATTTAACCATGGTTTCCACATTTCCTGCATTTTACTTCTATTATTAACAATTTCAGCTTTACCTGAAACAGATACGTAAATACCTCTTTCTACATCTGTATAAGCTAGATTTACACACCTGTTCTCCCTGATCTCACTAACCTTTTCTGTATTAAAATTAGTAAAAAACCATACTACGCCTTCACACTCAGTTTTCATTGTCATCATAGGTATACTTCTAATACACCCCAAGTGATCCTGTGTACTTAGCATAGCAATTTTAATATCCTTGATCAGGTCACGAAACACATTGTAATTTTGACAATAATTCATACTCCCAGAATTTTTTCCTGCACTATTTCCTTATAAAGAACAAGATTTTTGTTTTTTGCGTTTCATAGATGGGAAACGCCATTTTTATACAAAAGACATATTACAATCATGCTTCTACAGCTAAAGGTTCAAGTGCAAAAATATACAGATAAACAACTAAACATTACACACTAAAAAACCTTTATGGTATTTTTTGTACCTTTAAAGCCCTAGCTATGAACTTTATAAAAACAAACAACAACAATTAATGAGGGGAAGGAATATCCAAATAATATTAAAAGCGTTGGCTTCTTCGGTAGTCGTCCTGATCATACTTATATTGGTTGCATTCAGGATATCGGACAACCTGAGCAAAAGCTACGATGACGTAGAAAGAACCTATCAGATTATAAGAAACTTTGAGGCCATTGAGAGCAAAATAACTAAAGCAGAATCTGCTGTCAGAGCTTTTTACATTTCCAGCAATCCTGTAATAGAAGAAAAAATTAATCAAAACCTGATAGAAACACGCGACCTTCTCGATGAAACTCGCGAACTTATTTCCAGCGAAACTGTCCTTGAAAAATTTGCGCTTCTATCTTATAAAGTACTTCAGAAAGAACAAAATATCAAAGACAACATAGCAATATCTAAGCAAAATGGTGCTTTATCAAAAGAGGAAATCCTACTCCCTATCCAAGAAGGTATCCAAATGATCAAAGAGATCGACACGCTTTTTCAGGTTATTAGAAAAGAAGAAGGTGAACTTCTTGCAAAGAGAAAAAGCCATTCAGCAAATGCTCTCCGTTTTACTATGTGGAGCCTCTCTGTTGTTGGTATCTTGTCCATTGCTTTAGGCACATTGGCTATAATGTCCTTTAGGAAAGATATTCGCCAAAGAAAAAAGACAGAAGAAGAACTCCGAAAACTGGATGAGAACAAAAACAAATTTTTCACAATCATCAGCCATGATTTGAAAGGGCCAATAAGAGGCATTGCCGCTCTGACCCAAATGCTTCAGGAAAGCCAAGGGGTTCCTCCTGAGCAACAACGGACGGTATTAGACCACTTAAACCGTTCCACGCAAAATCTTTACAGGCTGGTAGAAAACTTACTGGATTGGTCTCGTCTTCAAATGAACCGCATGGAATTCTCGCCTGTAAGTTTTAAGTTTGAAGAACTTGCTAAAGAAGCGGCAGAACAAACCATGTTAGTAGCTGAGGAAAAAAATGTCAAGCTGAATAATCAGGTATCAACAGATGCTTTAGTCTTTGCAGACAAAGACATGCTGCTCACTGTTTTGAGAAACCTCATCTCTAATGCTGTAAAGTTTTCCAACAAAGGGAGTGAAGTAGATATTACAGCAAAAAACAATAAAAACTACCTTGAGGTGAACATAACTGACTATGGAGTTGGAATTAGCGAGGATGGGCTGACGAAACTATTTGCCATCGGACAAAATTATAGTTCAGAAGGTACCAGTGGTGAACAAGGCACCGGTCTTGGCTTACTTATTTGTAAAGAACTTGTAGAGAAAAACAACGGAACTATTAATGTAAAAAGTACCAAAGGGAAGGGAACAACATTTACTGTTTCAATTCCTTTAGTTTAAAAACCATATCATGGACAACTTGCAGCAGTTTAAAGAAATATTTTGGGACGCCTTTCAAAGACCCGGATTAAAGTCCCATAAATTTATAGCTAAATGGCAAGAACTAGAACCTATCAATGACCAATTGGCAGGCCCTTTGTTCGCTATTTATGAAAAAGGTAATTGTGATTATATCTTTTCAGACAATGAGCGTTTCCCACAAATCAACAAACCAGAAGACCTATTTGAAAGGTTAGAAAAAATGATTCACCACTACCATGACGAGGTAGCGATGGCAGAGCCTAAAAACGATATCGAAAAAGAAGACCAACAGGCTTTATTGTTCCAATCAGATAAAAAAATGCAGCTTGCAGAATTAGCTTTACTGATTACCCAAAACTGCGACTAAACTGCTTTTATGTCTTGGCAAGCTCAAATAGGGTTATTTCAGGAGGCATACCGACCCTGCCAGGAAAACCAATAAAGCCAAAGCCAACGTTGACATAAAGAAATTGATTTTGGTGCTGGTACAAACCAGCCCAATGGTCATACACATACTGTACCGGACTCCATTGTACTCCGGGCGCCCTAATACCAAATTGAAAACCATGTGTATGACCTGAGAAGGTAACGTTTATATCTGGAAACTTCTGTATCACCTCATGGCTCCAGTGACTAGGGTCGTGAGAAAGCAACAGTTTAATAGGTTTGTCTTCTACCCCTTTGTAAGCTTTTTCCATATCTCCATACTTTGGCCAGCGTTCACCCTTGCCCCAATTTTCCACGCCAATTATGGCAATTTCATCATTACCAATCTTCAATGTACGGTTTTCATTCCTCAACAAGTCCCATCCCATCTCCTGCTGGTTCCTGACCATATGCACCATATTTTTCTCCCTATCTTCAGCCGTCCAATGCCTCACATAGTCACCATAATCATGATTTCCTAAAATACTATAAACACCCATAGGAGCTTTCACTTCACTAAAAACCTCTAAAAACCGATCTAGCTCTTCTGCCTTATTATTAACAATATCGCCCGTAAAAAAAACTACATCGGGCTTCTCCGCCATAAGCATCTGTACCCCTTTTCTGACTTCGTCTAGGCCAAAGAAACTCCCACTATGAATATCGGATATTTGAGCTATGGTCTTGCCCACAAAAGAGTCTGGCAGGTTAGGGAGTGAAAGCCTTACACGTTTGATTCGATAGTCATGTATGCCATGCAAAACGCCTTTGACCATGGAAGCAAAGGGAATAGCGGAAACCAGTAAACCCGATTTTGCCAAAAACTGAGAACGGGTAATAGGAGTTCCTTTTCCACCCTCACTTTTGGCAGGACTTGTATTGAGTTTACGCTTCACCCACAGGGTAAACCGCCTAATATCATCCGCTAAAACAAAAAACGCTATAAATAATTTTGTAAGGTATCCAGTAAGAACGATAGCGGAGAAAACACCCCTAAAACTATGCGGTACTTGACCTATACGAAAGATAAATCCGAGAAACCCTAGTAAGGCAAAGATGCTTACAGACCAGTAAATAGCATATATAATTTTCTTTTTATTTTTTCCTACCTTTTGGCAAGCTACCCTTACTGCCTGAAACGCATATATATCAATGCCTCCAAAAAAGGCGAAAAACAACATTGAAACAATTACTTCTCTCATCCCTTGGTATTTAACCTTGCATGTGCACTAAAACCAGTAAATTTCACCTCGACCTTCCCTCTACAAAAATTGTAAACATATCATTCAAACCCTATGGATATCTGAATTTAGGTCAACAAACTAGTTTTGTGATAAAAATAATAAAGGAAGCAGAAGTAATTACTCCTGCTCCTTAAGCTTTAATAAACCTATATCTGAACTTTTCTATTAACAGATACATAACCGGTACGATAACCAATGTGAGGAATGTAGCAAAAGTCAGACCGAAAATGATCGTCCATGCCATAGGCCCCCAGAACATTGCATTATCCCCTCCAGTATAAATTTGAGGGTCATAGTTCTCAAGAAAACCTAAAAAGTCGATATTTAAACCTACAGCCAGAGGTATAAGTCCAAGTATAGTTGTAATAGCAGTCAGCAATACAGGTCTTAACCTGGTCTTTCCCGCATCTACAATCACTTTAATAAGTTCAGGCATAGGCAAACGACCTTCAATACCCAACTCCTGTTGCCGCTGTCTCTTTATCAACTCAATAAAGTCTATCAATACAATAGCATTGTTCACAACAATACCTGCCAAAGAGATAATACCGATCATGGTCATAATCACCACAAATTCCATATTAAAAATAACCAAACCAAGGAATACCCCAATGGTACTAAACAATACAGAAGTCATAATAATAAATGGCGCAGACACTTTATTAAACTGTCCCACAATAATCAGGAAAATCAAAAATACCGCAAAAAGCAAAGCACCTGATAGATATTCCATTTCCTGTTGTTGTTTTTCCTGCTGCCCAGTAAACTTAATCTCATACCCTACCGGAATACTTAGATCAGATAACAACACCCGAATCTGGTCATTAATTTCTGTTGCATTAAAACCATCTAGTACATTAGAGGTAATATTGGCCACCCTTTGTTGATTTGTTCTTTTTATAGAGCCTGAAGTAGTGCTATACCGGGCTTTAGCAATTGCAGAAATAGGCACTTTATGAATTTTTCCGGTAGATGGATCTCTAAAGATTACCAGTTGCTCCATCAAAGCATCTATATCATGACGATACTTTTCGTCCAATCTGACCTGGATAGGGAAATCGTCCTCATCTTCCTTATATTTAGAAACTTCTTTTCCAAACAGTGCCGTTCTTAGAATAGACGCCACTTGAACAGTGGAAACACCAAACCTACGAGCCTTTTCACGATCTATATCAACAATCAGTTCAGGCTTACCCACTTCCATATCGTTAGAAAGTGCTTCTATACCACTAATACCTGAATTGTTGATTTTCACCCTTAACTGTTCGCTCAGTTCATACAGTTTTTCAAGATCCCTACCAACGACCTCAATACTGATAGGCTTACCTACGGGTGGCCCTATGGCATTTTTGTCAACAGTCAAAGAAACACCAGGGAAGTCGTTAATACCACTCCTAAGTTTCTCCATAACTTCTGTGGTCGAAATACCATCACGGAGCTGGGTCTTGTGAAACGCTACCGTAATACGACCTTTGTGCGGGGTATTTCCAGAAGCTACCATTTCCCTTTGAGGATCACCAGTCCCCTCTCCTACTTGAGCAACTACTGATTCAACGGCTTTTTCATAAGGTGCAATGATATCAAAGACCCGGTCTTCTAATTGTGCAGTCAACTTATTGGTCACTTCAATATCCGTACCTACAGGAAACTCAATAAATACATTGACATATTGAGGTTCGTTCTCCGGGAAAAACAAGACTTTGGGAGAGTTGACCTTCAGCAACCATAAGGAAAATACTAATAGACCAACAGTACCGCCAAAAAAAGCAAAAGCACTAAGGTTTGTTTTAACTGCCTTACTAAGCAATTTTTCATAACCTCGTTCCAGCTTTGGAAGTACGAAGTTTTGAAACTTCAAGGACCATGGACCCAATAAAAAGATATTGACAAGGTTGATCAATGCAAATATAATCAGCAGGTTTCCTATAGACATGTACTGACTTAATAGCGAAACGATTCCTAATGCCACAAGAACTCCTGAAACTATGAATACCCTTAGCTTATTCACCTTCTTCTCTTCTTGTACATTCATAAAGTAACTTACAAGCACAGGATTAATGACCAAGGCAACAAACAAGGAAGAGCCTAAGGTAATAATCAGTGTAACAGGGAGGAACTTCATAAACTCACCCATGATCCCAGGCCAGAAAGCCAGAGGAAGAAAAGCTGCAAGTGTAGTAGCCGTAGAAGAAATAATTGGAAATGCGACTTCTCCTACTCCCCTAATGGTCGCATCTATGGCATTTAAACCCTCTTCACGCAAACGATACACATTTTCTACTACCACAATCCCATTGTCCACCAACATACCCAAGGCCATAATCAAGCCAAAAAGCACCATCATATTGATGGTAATGCCCAATAGACCCAAGATCATAAAGGATAGAAACATGGATAAAGGTATAGCCACTCCAACAAAAAGAGAGTTTCTGGACCCTAAAAAGAACAGTAAAACCAATACGACCAATATAACCCCTGATATGATATTATTCTCAAGACTGGAAACCTGATCTACAGTATTTTGCGACTGGTCGTTGGTAATTGTAATCATCAAGTCTGCCGGAAGAAAATGCTTTTGTTCATGCGCAAGAAGCTCATTGATTTTCTTCGAAGCATTGATCAAGTTTTCTCCACTTTTCTTTACCACATCAAGCATTACCACTGGCTGTTTGTTTAAGCGGGCATAACTTTCTTTATCTTTGTACCCAAACTCTACTTTTGCTATGTCCCTCAGATAAACGATATCCAGCTTTTCATCCTTAACAATAATATTCTCCATTTCCAAGGGGTCTATAAACTCCCCCGTTACACGAATGTCCCTTCTTTCGCCATTAGAGAGAAAGCTACCGCCAGACATTGTTATATTCTCATTCGAAATAGCGTTTTCGATATCATTGAAAGTGACCTCCCTTGAAGCCATTTTGTGCATATCCACATTAATCTTAACCTCTTTCTCTTCCAGCCCACGGATATCAACTTTTGAAATTTCAGGAAACTTCTCTATTTTATCTTCCAAATGCTCAGCCATTTCCTTTAGTTTTTCATTACTAAAGTCTCCTGAGAGGTTAATATTCATAATCGGAAACTCAGACACATCAACCTCATTGACTTCTGGATCCCGGTCCAAATCATTAGGAAGGTCTTTTTTGGCTTTATCTACCGCATCTTTTACTTTACGCAAAGCTTCTTCAGCAGGCACGTCCAAGGTAAACTCCACCACAATAGAAGAGAAATCTTGCGAAGAGGTTGAAGCTATCTTATCAATTCCAGAAATATTACCTACTTCTTTCTCAATAGGGCGAGTAATTAAGTTTTCGATATCCCTGGGGGAGTTTCCAGGGTAAGTCGTACCGATATATACTGTTGGAATCTTAACATCAGGGAAATTTTCCTTAGGCAACTGAATATAAGAGACAACCCCCATAAGTGCCACAATAAAAGTAAGCACCAACACAGTAGTCCTGTTTCTTACCGCCCATGTAGTAAGCCCAAATTGTTTATTTACTTTATCAGACATATTATCAGAGGTTATCAGTTAAAACTAACGGTTTCACCATCTACCAAACCACGGAAACCTTTGGTTATAACTTTGTCATTCTTATTCAATCCATCCACAACAACTGTTTGTCCCTTATAGGTTATTCCAGTAGAAACATAGGTTTTTTGGGCAACTTTCTTTTCGCCCTCTTTACGTACTGTAAAAAGGTAATCGCCTTGTCTATCACTTTGGATAACAGATGCAGGGACAACCAAAGCATCGTCAACTGCAAAATCCCTGATCTTTACTACTGACAACATATTAGGTTTAAGCACTTTTTCCTGATTGTCCAGGTTTACAGTGACCCTAAATGTTCTATTGTTAGGGTTGATAAATTGGCCTGCGGCAGATATTTCAGCATCAAGCTCTTTATCTAATGAAGGAAGATGCACTTTTACCGGATCGCCTTTAGAAAACCTGCCAATGTAAGTTTCAGAAACATCTGCCGAGATGTATACTTTGTCCAAGTTTACAACCCTGGCAAAAGGCGTCTGAGCTGAGGTCATTTCACCTGCTTTACCAAAGATTTCATCTACCTCTCCACTCACAGGGGATTTTATATAAGCCTTTGAAAGCTGGGTTTTCAGTGTTGCCAGATTCGTCTCAAGCCCTTCTTTGCGGTTTTTGGCCTCTAGGTACTGCATTTCAGTACCTACTTTTTGGTCCCATAACCGTTTCTGTTTCTCATATACACTTGTGGCAAGTTCAAGGCTTGTCTCCACCTCTTTGATATTTTGCCTAATCATATCCGTGTTGATCAAGGCTAAAGTTTGGCCTTTAGAGACTGTTTGTCCCTTCTCCACATAAATTTTTTCTATAGGGCCATTAGCTTCTGGCATAACCTGAACATTCATATCCGCCTCAACAGTGCCATGCACATCTATAAAGTGCTCAAATGTAGAAGGCACAACTTTGGCCACTTCCACAAGCACCCCTTTAGAGACCGTTTCGATATTTAGCTCACTTTCAAGATTGGCAATCTTTGCACCCAGTTCGGCATGTTCTTTTTTGAGTTGTGCCAACTCTGCCTTCTTTTTTGCTGTTTCATCCGTTTCTCCGCAAGCAATCAACAACAGTACCACGGAAAAAATCCAAAACTTTTGTAGGGTCTTCATAATGGTTGTATAAGGAAAAGTATAATATTTATTCATTTTCATTAAGTGTGCCTAATGCTTTTCTGTAGTCAACATCTGCCGTTAAGACATCGAACAAAGCATTGTAATAATTAGTTTGAGCTTGACGCAGGTCATTCTCAGCAGTAGTCACTTCTAGGTTACTACCAACCCCTTCTTGGTATTTTATACGCGTCACCCTAGTGACTTCTTGGGCCAATCGCAGGTTACGGCGTTTTGCTTCCAGCAACTTAAGGTTATTGTCCAAAGTCATACGAGCTTCCCTCGTCTGAAGCTCAATGCTGTTCTCTAGATTTTTAATGTCGTTTTCAACTTTAGCCACATTATATTTTGCCTGACGAACACGATACATCCTCCCCAAACCATCAAAAATAGGTATATTCAATCTTAGGCCATACATGCTATAGAAGTACCATTCATTGGAAAATAAATTAGGAATACTTGTATGCTGCGTCATATAACCACCGGTAGCAAATGCTGACAACCTAGGCAAAGAGGCTGCTTGTTCATTCCTGACATCTAAATTGTATAACCTATGGTTCGTCTGTAATAAGCTATACTCAATCCTGTCTTCATAATTTACAGGCAACCTTTCAGAAGAAATCTGCCCTTCAAAATCGTCCAAACTTTGAAGCAAGGAAATATCATCATCCATAGGCATACCCATTTGAAATTTAAGCATCAAACGGCTTATCTTCTCCATATTCTCAAACCGCTGCTTATCTACCAAAAGGTTGTTATAATTTACTTCAATACGCGAAACATCAACTTCTTCTGCAAAGCCTTCTTGGTACATAGCCCTGGTTTCCCTGAGCAAAGTATCTAACCTAGCCAAGTTATTGTCAAGCAAACCAGTGCGCTCTTGGTTAATGAGCACCATATAGTAAGCTTTTGTAACAGCATCTATAGTCTCAATTTTTGTCTGGGTCAACGACTTCTGAGCCAGCTCACGGTAGACAGTTGCAGCTTTTAACCCTACAAAGTAAGAACCGTCAAAAAGCAACTGACTGAGGGTTCCGCCAGCATCGCCTGAAGCCCTTAGTTGAAAAAGGTTCTCGACACCCACTACCTCACCAGGCGGTGGCGGAGTAGGCATCATGGTACCCAGCATAGGATTGTCCCCACTTAAGAACATCCTGCGGAGCTGCGGATTGTCAGCAATCTCTACAGTTCCACTCAACTGCGGCAAACCAACCGAACGCACCTCCCCCACCCGGGCATCTGCCGAGTTTACATCCAAAGCTGCATTCTTTACTGATGCATGGTTTTGAAGTGCATAGTCAATACACTGTTGTAAGGTCATTTCATGCGACTCTTGGGCGTGAACACCAAAAGCGAAAAACAACAGAAAAATTAGAATTAAGCGGTTCATAAAAACAGGTTAGAAATATTTATTCTTCTTCAGAGATTTTTTTGTATTTGTTAATAAGTTTATGCCCTTTTAATGTGCATATGCCATATAAATAATGATCTATAAACTGAAGCTGTACTTTGGTAAAGTCAAAGACATCTGGTGAAAAGACTGTTGGGTTAAAAGCCATCTCTACTTGTTCAATCCTTAGAATAGAAATGATATCAACGTCAACGTCAGCCCTGTACAAGCCGGCCTCAATACCTTTTCTTAAATTATTGGCTATAGATTCACGTATACAAGACTCTTTATGCTCCAAAAACAACTTAAAAGCTTGTGGAAAGTACTTTTCAACTTCAAAAAGCACCATCGGATTCATGCTCCGAAACATTTCTTTAATATTGTTGGATATTTTCAATATCTCATCTACAGGATCCAAGGCCTCCTCTGCATATTTCTCGCACTTCACCCGGTTTTCCTGCAAAAATTTATCTGTCACAGCAATGACAAGTGCACTCTTATCTTTAAAAGACTGATAAATTGTCTTTTTAGAAACAGCCAAATGACTGGCAATTTCGTCCATTGTAACAGACTTGATCCCATACTTAAAAAAAAGTTCGCTCGCCCCATCTATTATACGTTGTTTATTTATATCCATTAGATCAAGCATTTAAGACCTCTACAAAACTATGGAAACTATACTATAACTCAAAGTTTCCAAGCTTGAATCTTTAACACTTTTCTACACCCTATTATTTTATAGATGTAATATTTTCTATATAAACTTTAAGAATTCCCTCAATAGGTTGCACAAAAAAATACAAGCGAGCACTATAACAACAAAAAACATTACGACAAGAACCTTATTTACAAAAACTTAAAACTAAACATTTACTATATATCCTCGAAAAACAAATTAAACATAACATACGAAAGGCTTACTGCTTAATAAATGAAAAATTGAACAAATTAAATATTAAATCACCACTAAAGCAGGATAAAAAACCTATCATAGACAAACTAATCAAAGATTTATTTACTTTTGCAAGTATGGCCAAGAAAAAGAAACAACCGTTTACGCTGGAAAACATCCAGGTAATAGATATAGCTGCAGAAGGAAAAAGTATAGCCAAACATGAAAACAAGGTTATATTTGTAGACCATGCAGCTCCAGGTGACATTGTGGACCTTTATGTTTACAGAACTAAAAGGGACTTTGCATTTGCCAAACCAATTAAGTTCCACCAATATTCTCCACTAAGACAAGAACCTTTTTGTCAACACTTCGGAACCTGCGGCGGATGCAAATGGCAGCACCTTAACTATAAAGAGCAATTAAAGGCCAAAACCCAGCAAGTAAAGGATAGTCTGGACAGGATAGCCAAAGTCACCTATCCTGAAATCTTACCTATACTAGGTTCACAGGCAACCCAATATTACCGAAACAAGCTTGAGTATACTTTTTCAGACACTAAATGGTTGACAGATGAAGAAATACAGTCTGGCGAGGAGTTTCAAAGAAATGGTCTTGGGTTTCATATCCCACAGAAGTTCGATAAAATTTTGGATATTGAAAAGTGCTACTTACAACCCGACCCGTCAAATGAAATTCGAAACGCATTAAGAGACTACGCCATAAAGAATGATGTTCCCTTTTTTAACATACGAAACCAAGAAGGCTGGTTAAGAAACTTAATCATTAGAACGGCAAATACAGGAGAAGTAATGGTCATACTCCAAGTGTATTACGAAGCTCCTGACTTAATGAAGGGGGCTATGGAATTTTTAAAGGACAAGTTTCCTCAAGTGACTTCGCTCAATTATGTTATAAATCCAAAAGGAAACGAAACCTTTCACGACCTAGACATTATCAACTACCATGGGCTACCTTATATAACAGAAACTATGGAAGGGCTTAAGTTTCGCATTGGGTCCAAATCGTTTTACCAAACAAACTCAGAACAAGCTTATACTTTATATAAAGTAACTCGAGATTTTGCAGGTTTATCAGGAAATGAAGTTGTTTATGACCTATATACCGGCACTGGTACTATAGCAAATTTTGTATCAGGCATGGCTAAAAAAGTAGCAGGGATAGAGTATGTTGAAATGGCTATAGAAGATGCTAAGGTAAACTCAAAAATAAACGGTATAACCAACACCTATTTTGAGGCTGGCGACATGAAAGATGTGCTAAATGAGCGTTTTATTGAAAAGAATGGCACTCCTGATGTAGTAATAACCGACCCGCCAAGGGCAGGTATGCACAAAGACGTTGTAAACATGCTCCTAAGGCTAAAAGCAGCAAAAATCGTGTATGTGAGTTGCAACCCAGCTACTCAGGCTAGAGACTTGGCTCTATTGGATGAAAAGTATAATGTCACAAAAGTCCAACCTGTAGACATGTTCCCTCATACGCAACATATAGAAAATGTTGTATTGTTGGAGCTAAAACAGTAATATGCAGTTAAAACCACAGTAAAACGGTTTACTTTTTAAAAACAAATCACATAGTAAGACAACATATATATACGGTTAATTCAATCTGGATTATGCATTAGATTTTGCCACGCAATAGAAAGTTTTAATGTGTATTTCAGGTTTAAGCGAAACACAACTAACATAGGGCCTGCTGAAAAAGTCACAAGTGTGCAAGATACGCATGGCCTTATATGAAGACGTATTGGAATACTTCGAATGTAAGCCATAAAGTAGATTGTGCGCTTGTGGCTAGCCCAAAAAAAGTATTGGATTAAAAGTTTCTCAATTTACTGTGCACGGAAAAATAAGAAATAACTGAAAAACTCTTGCACCTATACCTCACCTCTTTTTATACAAATAAAAACAGATCAATATTTGGGCGTTTTTCAGCGCGCCCTAACATAAGTCCTTGTAAGTTATGACAATCGTCATTCATGTACTGCTTGCCATGTTTTTTCTTTGCAGAAAAGATTAGTAAAAAATAAAGGCCATGAAAAATTATGTTGTTTCCGCATTAATCGCATTAAGTGTGTCTGCTGCTACTTTGTATTTTGGAGTTAATAAAATTCAAAACACTTCAGACACCCGAACTGAGCAAGCTTTTACCATGCCCACCAGAGGAGTGGCTTTCATGCAAAATGCCAGCAATGAAATAGTCCCACTTGACTTTACGGTAGTTGCGCCAAAAGTTATGGAAGCTGTTGTGCACATAAAATCAACCCAAACTGTGACCCACCAGAGGCAGCAGCAACAGGATCCTTTCAGGGAATTCTTCAGAGATGATTTCTTTGATCATTTTTTCGGCCCTAGATTTAGGTTTGAGAACCCTAGGCAGCAAGCGCCACAAACAAGGATAGGAACTGGCTCTGGGGTAATTATAAACCAAAATGGCTATATCGTTACTAATAATCACGTCATAGACAATGCACAAGAAATAGATGTGACATTACAGGACAATAGAACATACAAAGCTACAGTAATAGGCACAGACGCCAGTACTGACCTTGCCCTGCTGCAAATCGATGAGAAAGACCTGCCTTTTTTAAAGTTTTTAAATTCTGATGAGGTAAAGGTAGGAGAATGGGTATTGGCTGTAGGAAACCCGTTTAACCTTAATTCGACAGTAACAGCAGGAATTGTGAGCGCTAAATCTAGAAACATTAATATTTTACATGACCAATACGCCATAGAGTCTTTCATTCAAACAGATGCAGCCATCAACCCTGGCAACAGTGGAGGGGCGTTGGTCAATATGAAAGGAGCTCTTATAGGAATAAACACCGCTATTGCAAGTCCAACCGGATCGTATGCAGGTTACGGCTTTGCAGTACCATCAAATATTGTTAACAAAGTAGTAGAAGACTTGCTGAAATTTGGAGTTGTACAACGTGGTGTCTTAGGTATAAGCATAAGAGGTGTAGACGGCAATTTAGCCAGAGACAAAAATTTATCTATAACTAGGGGCGTGTATGTAGACAGCGTAATGGAAAACAGCGCCGCGCAAGATGCAGGTATCAAAGCTGGCGATGTTATTCAGGAAATTAATGGGCTTAGAGTTAACACTTCACCAGAGTTACAAGAAATAGTTGGCAGGCAAAGACCAGGTGATGAGCTTGAGGTAAAACTATACAGAAAAGGAAAGGAGAAAAACCTAAAGGTAAAACTCCGAAACAAAGATGGTGAGGTCGCTTTTGTATCAAGAGAAAGAAGTCAGGTACTTGATGTATTAGGGGCTGAATTTGAACCAATAAGCAAAGAAAACGCTAAAAAGTTAAATATAACTGGCGGTATTAAAGTCACCCGTTTGCACGCCGGAAAATTAAGAAGACAGACACTAATAGAAGAAGGGTTTATTATAACTAAAGTAGACAGCAAACCAGTTAATACTGTTAGTGATTTGGCCAGTATTCTTGAAGGAAAAACTGGTGGGGTACTGATAGAAGGCATATATGAAGGCAAGAGCGAGGTTAAATATTACGCCCTTGGGTTATAAGAGCTAAGTAAGTATAAAAAAATGGGTGCCTCAATAACATTAAGGCACCCATTTTTTTTGACCCAAATAAAATCCTCCACAAACAAAAAATAAACTATTCCACTACAATTTATAACTAATCCAATAAAAGAAAGTCAGATTTGCACAAAAAAGAGTTTTTTATCCACCAAAAAAAAATATTCAGTAAAAATATAGAACTTTTGACTTATATTTACCTTCCAAAAAAACCAATAGATCCGTTTCAAAAGAAGATATATATGGAAAATACACCTATCCATCCCTATATAAAACTATTCCTACTTTTCAAATCTTTTTTCATCATACCTTTTGTCACTTTTGGACAAGTACAAGTTGACTCCGTAAGAACAACAGAGAGTACATGCCCAAACAATGGTACCATTCGCGTTTATGCGCAAGCTACGAATCCACCCTTATTGTATAGTATCATTGACGGCCCAACTCTTCAGCCGGAACAAACCAACAGTACTTTTTCTTCACTCCAACCCGGCTTTTATACAATTTTAGTCAAAGACATGTTTGGCAACGAAACCCTTACCTACGCAAACATAACAGGAAACTATATCCCCCTAAACTTTACACCTCAACCAACCAATGTTACTTGTTCTGGAGATACAGATGGGATAATAGTTGGGAATAGAGCCCCTAATGCAGGAAACGCACCTTTTACATGGGAAATAATTCATCCTGCCGATCATGTACGCCCTCCACAGGAAAGTGACACTTTTGAAAACCTACCGCCAGGAGACTATACCATAAGGTTGACCGATGCTTGTGGCGCTTTCACCACCCGAACAGCTTCTGTAAGAGATAACCTTCCCCAAAGCTTCAGTATGTCAGACCCTTCCATCTACATGACGGACTGTAATACGGCAACATTGACTACTTCCTTACAAACTACAGATTTCCGTCACCCATACACCGTGGAAATAGAGACCAGTAGTGGAATATATACAACCGAACCAACCAGGCTAGAATTACCAGATCATTCTCCCCATTTAAGACTGGAGCAAGAAATTACCGGTGTAAGCTATGGAGACTATATTCGTATAACAGTAACAGACGCATGCAACAGGTCTGCCACTGCCGAAGGTAATGTAAGCGAGTTTGAATTTTGCCCTACCTATTCCACGTCATTCCAAGATTGTGAATTTACCGCTAATATAACCTTATCAAACTCAAGCCACACCTGTTTCTCATCAAATGAACTACTTACCTATTTACCTACTCCGGTAGAGTATCAAGTTAGAGATATAGCAGAGGATGTTATCGTGCAGTCAGCCATCCTTGAGGAAGGACAAAATGGTTGGCCTGGGGTCTCTTCCATTAGGCTAGATCCTTTACCTGGAAGCAGGTCTTATGAATACACGATCACCGATGCTTGTGGCAATTCATTTACCAGTACCTTCTTTACCCCAGAAATAAACACTCCTGACCCTCAAATGGATGAAATATCCATCAATGAAAGTGTGTGTGCAGACTCAACTGCAGCAGTTACTGTGAGTGTAAGAAGCTTTAGAGGAACCCCTGACCTTATTATACTTTCTGGTCCTGAAGAAATGAGTAATGACAAACCTGGATATGAATATCAGAGAACGATATACTATCCAGACACCTTATCTCCAACTGCATGGGGTACGGGGAGCCAACCTTTTCATGATTTTTCTATAAACAACTTACCTATAGGAGAGTACACATACAAGGTAGTTGATTCATGTGGAACGGAGTTTTTAGGAACTTTTGAAATTAACCCTGAAGATGTTTCTAGCTATGAACATGAGTTTTCATACCTACGAGGCTGTCTCGGAAGAAACCAGATCAACCTGTTTACAACTGCAAGAGGTGGCAGGTTTCGAATCAGGGACTTTCAAAGTGGTTTTGACTACCAAAGAAGTTATACATGGTTTTCAACGACCCCTCCCATTATAGATTCAGTAACAAATATTGGACCAGGCACTTACAGAGTTAGCTTCACCAATTCCTCTGATGGGGGAAGACAGCTCAGTATGGACAGTTATTTATTTTGCAGTTCGGTTCATGAAGACCTGACTATTGAAGAATATGAACCACCTCAGATATTCACCTATAACGCCATTTTGTGCGATGAGTCTATAACAGCAGAAATTATACCCGACAGTTCGAAAGGTGTTTGGCCATACCAGTATGAAATTATTGCTGGCCCTGAAACCTTTCCCTTGCAATATGAGAATACTTTTACTGTAAGCACGCAAGGCACGTATACTGTCAGGATACATGACGACTGTGGAAATGCCTCTACTAGGGAGATACACCTTGAAGAAATCACCTTTGAGCCACTATTGGCTAATATTACTTGTTCGGAAGCAAGGATCATTTATCCAGCATCCATATACTATGACTACCAGTGGCAAAGACCGGACGGCTCAACTTTTATGGGTGACACATTATGGTTACCTGCCATAACTGAAGCTGATACAGGAGTTTATCAGGTATCCCAAATTATTGAGATCAGTGGTTGCCGCGACACCATCCAGTCTTCCCACCATATAGCCATGACCCAAACGCATGAAATTGCTGATACTATTTGTCCTGGAACACCTTACCCCTTTGGGAACAATGAATATACATCTTCAGGCATCTACTATGACACACTGCTCACGGCTATGGGATGCGATAGCATTGTAGAACTACACCTTCACGTCCTTGACTATTTGACTGGGTCTACCAGCCATACCATTTGCCCAGGCGGAAACATTACGATAGAAAACGTAATTTATGACACACCTGGCATTTACTACGATACGCTTAGCACAACCACCTGTGACAGTATCCTGACTATTGAAATAGATCTTGGCAACTACCTTACAGGAACCAGGGATGAGGTTATCTGCCCTAATGGAAGTGTCACCATAGAAAATGTAATTTATGATACCCCAGGCACCTACTACGACACATTATTCACCGGCTCCTGCGATAGTATTTTAACCATCAACATTACCCAACAAGACTACCTAAGAGGTGAGGTGAATGAAACTATTTGTCCAGGAGGAAGCATCACCATAGGAAGCCATATTTATAATGAAGCAGGAACATTTTATGATACCTTGGCCACTAACTCCTGTGACAGTGTTGTTACAATAAATATTGCATTAGGAAACTATCTTACAGGAACAAGGAATGAATCTATTTGCCCTAATGGAAGTGTCACCATAGAAAATGTAGTTTATGACACACCCGGCACTTATTACGACACACTGTTCACCGGCTCATGCGACAGTATTTTAACCATAAACATCACTCAAGAGGATTATCTTAGAGGAGAAGTATACGAATCTATATGCCCTGGAAACAGCATTACTATAGCAGGCAAAAGCTATGACACAGAAGGCATGTTTTACGATACATTATCTACAACCGCATGCGACAGTGTAATAACCATTAACATCACTGTACGAGACTATCTAAGAGGTGCAATTGATGAGTATATTTGTCCAGGAGAAAGCGTAACAATAGAGGGGGTACTATATGATACACCGGGAACTTATGCTGACACTATCCCTACAACCGACTGCGACAGTATTATTACCATAAACATCTATGAAGCACCAATTCCTACTGTAAACTTAGGAGCTGACACTTCTATATGCGAAGGCACTAGCCTAACGCTAAACGCCGGATCAGGCTTCACTTCTTATGCCTGGAACAATAATGCTCCCAACAATCAACAATCTATTACAGTCAATGATGTAGATACTTACTGGGTAGTTGTGACCAATAACTACAATTGTAGAAACTCCGACACAATTAATATTTTAAGTATCCTTCCCCTACCGCAAGTTGACGCTGGAAGCAACGAAGAAATATGTTATGGCGACTCTGTCACATTGAGTGCCAGTGGAGGAATCAGGTTCCTATGGAATCCTAGCAATTCGGAACAGCAAAGCATTACGGTAACACCAGAATCTACGACTACTTACTCCGTAGTTTCTTATGATGCCAACAATTGTGCGTCCTTACCTGACGAAGTCACCGTAACTGTCCATGCCTTACCGGAAGAGCGCTTATTTGAAAGTAATTTCATAACCCATTGCTTTGAAGAAGGTCCTTTAGTTATAGGTCCTTCATGGGGAAATAGTTTTTTATGGCCTCTCACAGGAGAGACAGAGCAATATATTGAAATTGAAAGGCAAGGGGTGTATAGCGTAGAGGTACTGGATGAAAACGACTGCCCTGCGAAAGGTGAAATTTTTGTGGAACACAAATGTGAGCCGCTGGTTTTTGTACCTGACGCCTTTTCCCCAAACAATGACGGTATTCATGACGTGTTGGAAATCTTTGGGAAAAACTTCACCAATTTTGAAATGCGGATTTTTAACAGATGGGGCGAAGTAATATTCCTGACCAACGACAGAAACATCATGTGGGATGGAACCTATAGAGGAGAACTAATGCCTATTGGCAGCTATCCATGGGTGATTTTTTATGATCCACTATATGTCAATGAAGGGCAAACACCAACAAGGAAACAATTAAGGGGCAGTGTCACGCTCATAAGATAAATTTCATATAAAAAGCTATATGTTAAAGTATTTACTAACCTTTTTAGCAGCCCTGACAGCTTTACAGCTTCAGGCCCAGGTTCCTCAATACTCTCAGTATTATGCGAATGCTTTATTTCTATCGCCTTCTTTTGCTGGTGCAGATTACAGCACCCGCGGCATTATGGCGGCACGCTACCAGTGGCCAGGACTCCATGCATCTTATATTAGCAATACAGTATCTGTAGACCATTATATTCCAGAATACAATAGTGGGGTGGGTTTAATTATTAACTCAGATATAATCACTCCCGCAAATCTAAGGACAACAGATGTAGGTATCGCCTATTCTTATGAAATAGGAATTACCAAAAACATTGTTTTCCGCCCAGGACTGCAAATGTCATACGTTCATAGACGGATTGATTTCAACAGGCTTACTTTTGGTTCGCAATATACTGACAATGGCTTTATCGGCGGCAGTAGCAGTGAAGACCCTAACAACCCTGCCATTGCGTATCTAGACTTTGCCTCTGGTGGTGTAATCATGTCTGAAACTTTCTGGGCAGGGATCTCAGTGCATCATATGAACCGCCCTAACCAAACCTTTATTAACGGAGAAAGCAGGTTACCTGCTAAATTTTCTGTATTTGGCGGGTATAAGTTCATGCTGACGCCAGACTGGAAAAGAAGATATGTCAATCCTGATGAAGAGGTCAGTATCTCCCCTACCTTTATGTACAAATCACAAGGGAAGTCAGACCAATTGGATATAGGAGTCTATGCCAGGTATAACACTTTTATAACCGGACTTTGGTACCGAGGCATTCCAGTAAAGGTTTATAGTCCAGATAGGACAAACTACGAAGCAATTGTCGTACTCGTCGGCTATATATACAACAACTTACAAGTTGGGTACAGCTATGATTTTACTACTTCGAAACTTTCTATGGCTACGTGGGGAAGTCATGAGCTAACACTTAGTTACAGAATTGCGAAAAGCAAAAAGAAAAAGCAGAGACCTATACAAAAAAGGCCTGCATGCCCTAAATTTTAAAAGCAATTTATGACGCCCCCTTGGGGCTAATTTTACTTGCTTCATTTCTCAGGGCTGCCCCTGAGTTATTTATTACCGCGCCTTTGGAGCTTATTTTCTTTGATTATAAAAAACTGACATTACCTGGGCAACGTTCCTTTTACAGTCCCCTATGTAAGACTTCTAACAAGACTACTATAGACGAGCGTTAAATAAAACCTTAGTGCAAGCACCAAAGGTGCGAAATATATAACAATGGGCGGCAGTCCATGGGAACAGGTAACAAGACTACCCAAAACCCCAACCGGGGCGCAATATAAATTTTCACCTTCTATCACTCCCCGTTGAGGTGTATGTTCAATTGCATTCTTGATTGATCAGGACTACACCTCCTAAGCTGGATCTTATTGATACAAAACCAAACTTTTTTACGGCAGCTAAGCCATTTCAGCTAACAATTCAAAAGGGGCGATATGATTTTAGAAAAATACAGCGTTCTCATCTAAAGTCCTGAAGGGGCGTTATTATTTATGCCCTAAGAGGATACACAAAAAACAACGGTTAATATAATTACCGCTCCTTTGGAGCAGCTATACCATCAATCCTTTGAGGGTAGCGAGACGCTACGAAAAAGCAAGCTTCCATCGCACCATGATAACATAATTCTTTATCTAGGGTCTGCTGAAAAACTCAAATTTAACATATGTAAAAAACCGGCCCTGAGCGCTCGCCAGGCCGGTTTTTTATTGTCATCCTTTCAAATACGTCTTTCAGACCCCGAATTATGTTAAAAATTGACTTATGCCATGCTGAAAAACTCAGAAAATAGAGTGCCTGCCTGGTCAATTTGACCAGGTTGAGCACCAGGATTATTGAGGCGATCCACGTTTGGCTGGTATTCTTAAGTCTGGCACGGATACGGTTCATCCCATAGCTGTTTTTTGCTTGTCCAAACTTTCCTTCAACCGGATTCCTCTCTCCTGGACTTACGTGGTTTTCCACTGCCTTTGCGGATGGCCTGCCCAAAGGTTTGGCTGCCAGTTTTATTCCTTTTCCCTTCAACCACTTCCGGTTTTCACGGGTGCAGTAAATTTTGTCTGCCAGTACTTTGGCAGGATAAAAACCAAACCGTTTCCGATATTTTTCAACGTAATCAACAAGATGACTGCCCTCGTTAAAAGCCTCCCAGGACACAGTGTCCAGAAAGGAAAAACCATCCACCATGCTAAGGTGGATCTTGGCTCCAAATTCAGTTTTGGCTCGTGACTTTCCCCGTACAATAGGTCGCACATGAGGCTGATGGATACTAACAATCCGATCTGCTACATGGTGGCCCCGGTTCTTAAACATGCCAAGCTGTTGTTCATAAAGTGTCTGAATGACCCAGTATGACCGCTGTGTACGATGACACAAAGGAAAAACCTCAAAGCTGTCCAGCTGCTTTTCAATGGTCTTGAAGTTTCTTCTAAGGTATTGGAGCTGGGCTTTTATCCCTTTGCGAATTACTTTTCTTGATGGATTCTTGTTCTGGGCCACCTTCAGATAGGTTTTACGAGCTATTTTTCTGTAAGTCCTTGGTTTCTTCCCCTGGGTATTTTTACAATGAAGCTCATCTATGATCTGTTGGGTGATTTCCCTTGCTTTGTTCAGCAGCCCCAAATCGGTTGGGTAAATGATATCTTGAGGACAGGCAGTTGCGTCAAAGATTGCCTCTCCTTTGTTAGACTCTTGCCCACTGGCAAAGGAAGGAGGGTCATTTTTTCCTTTCGTAGTTTTGTCAACTTTTTTTGGGGCTTTTTCCATGTAAAACTCATGGATCCTTTCATTCATCGCATTGATAAGTTCCTGCCCCAACCGTTTTCTGATATCTACAAACAAAGATGGATCAAATGGAGGCTCCTTGATATAAGAACTGTACCCCAGAAAGTATTGCAGATACATGTTTTCGGTAATCTGGGCAACTGTCTCACGATCATCCAGGTTGAGGATATGCTTGATGATCACCACTCCAATCAGCACACGAGGGTTAAGCGCCGGTCTCCCTGTCTTTTTTGGAGGATTGCGTTTGTTGTAGAGATTGACAAGTTCATCCCATGGAATTTTGTTGCTGAGCAAAACCCACCGGTTGTTGGGGTCAAGCTGATTATGAAACGGTGTCTCGAAACCAATAATTGACAACTGGCTGGGACTTGAATATTCGCAGCGTGGTGCACGCCTTTTAGGGGTCTTCTGCATATTTCTTTGCACTTGGACTCCCTCAAATTCATAAAAATAGTTCTAAAATCCTCTTAATGCCGCTATTTTTTATTTCTAAGCAGACCCTATCTAGCATAACCGTTGTTTTTTTTTGCTTGCCCACCCTCTGCTAACCAAAAATATCTTAAATTTGGGCTAAATACCATTTTCATAACAAGCAGATATGAACAACGACCCGGAATTAAATGGAAAGTATTTAGGGACTATTACGCAAGACTTTGTAAACGTCTCCGATAACATAAAAGAAGCTTCTTATCAAATCAGAAAAAGAGGCTTTTCAGACTACCCTATCTTTCCAATTTCTAAAGTAGAAATACCTATAGGCACTCTTTTAATTGGACAGGGGGAGTTAGGCAATAGCTGGAATTATTATGCTTCATTTCTAGACGAGTTTATTCAGAGGAAAATATTAGAGAGCAAAGAAGAATTCATCAGAGCCTGGAAAGACCCTGATGAGTATTGTTGCTTCTTTGTGGTAGATTTAGAGTTTACCAACTTCGTGTTTGTTCCCTATCCAGAAGAATAACAACTAAAAATGTACCCACCCCTGGGCTTTTACAGGTACTGTGGTTCCCGATTTAGTCACTAGGTTAACCCCTGCATCTTTTGGAGTCGTATGCCCTATAAACGATATATCAGGATGGTTTTTCAATTTTGGAAAATCTTCCTGCTTTATGGTAAACAAAAGTTCATACTCCTCTCCTCCGTTCAACATGCATGTAATAGGATCTATGTTAAACTCTTCTGCAGTGCTTAAAGTGACTTCGTCAAGTGGAAGCTTGTCTCCGTACAGTTTTGCTCCGCAATCAGATGCCTTACAAATATGCATAATTTCGGAAGCCAGACCATCAGAAACATCAATCATAGCGGTAGGCTTAACCCCTAGTTCTTTAAGGGAGTGTATTACATCCATTCTAGCCTCAGGCCTAAGTTGCTTCTGAAGGACATAATCTTTCCCTTCAAATTCTGGTTGATTGTCAGGGTTTGCCAGAAAAACCTGCTTTTCACGCTCCAATAATTGTAAACCCAGATATGCCCCACCTAAATCGCCTGTGACACATAGAATATCATTAACATTGGCCCCACTTCGATAGGCAATATCATTTTCCGTTGCAGCACCTATAGCCGTTACAGAAACAATTAAACCAGACGCAGAAGAAGTTGTGTCCCCCCCAATGAGATCAACTTTATAATTATCGCAAGCGATTTTGATCCCAGAGTAAATCTCCTCAATAGCTTCTACCGAGAAACGGTTGCTAATAGCTATACTAAAAGTAATTTGCTCAGGAACAGCATTCATCGCAGCCACATCAGAAATATTTACTGCCACTGCCTTATACCCTAAATGACGCAAAGGAACATATGAAAGATCGAAATGAACGCCTTCCACGAGCATATCAGTAGTTATGACTTTCACTTTTCCTTCTCCAGCTTTAATTACGGCAGCATCATCTCCTATCCCTTTCAAAGTAGAATCATGTTTATGGTCTTTAAAATGCCTTCCTAACCGGTCAATTAAACCAAATTCGCCCAGTTCAGAAATTTCAGTCCTGTTTTGCCCCATTTTTTTTGATTATTTTTTAATTTTTGCCTGAAATTGTTTAAATTTGATAAGAAACACAACACTCAAAACAAGACATTTTATGAAGAAATTTTTCGTATACTTCCTGTTGTTGTCCTTTGTAACCTCAGTAGCAGCGACTTCCTGCGTTAGAGCTAAGCCAGGTTGTAAGAAAAACTCGAAAAAAGTTAAGAAAATGAAGAAAAGCGGACAGATCAAAATGTAAGTTGATATGAAAAAGCTAACATACATAATATCTGCACTATTAATAATATCTGCTTTGTCAACATCTTGCACAAGATCTAGTGCGAAATGTAAAGCAGATTATAAAAAAGCAAAAAAGAACAATGTGGGGTGGAGAAATTAATTTTTCCACCCTTTAACTATTACCGCACAATTCTATTAACACACCATTAGACTCTTTTGGGTGCATAAAGAATATCTGTTTACCGTCCGCACCTGCTTTAGGTTTTTCATTGAGCAATTGATAACCTTCTTCTTTTAAGCGTTTCATTTCTTTAACTATGTCCTCTACCTCAAAGGCCATGTGATGCATTCCCTCACCCCTTTTTTCCAAAAATTTACTAATTGGACTATCGGGCGCCATTGCCTCTAGTAATTCAATTTTTGTATTATCGGTTTGTAAAAAATATGTCCTAACCTTTTCAGAAGGGACTTCTTCTATTTTGTATACTTTCGTCCCCAAAAGGTTTTCATAAAAATCAATGGCCTTCTGTACATCTCTGACAGCTATACCTATATGTTCAAGTTTCATAATATTTCTACGTCTTTTTACGCTACTTAAACGCATACCAATAGTTTGAAGTTAACAAAATCTTTAAATCTCTTTTAGGGAAACACCCAAATCGCTAAAAAGAACCCACAAACAAAATAGGACGATATAACATTATTAAAACAATGAACGATAATAGTTCTTAAGCAATAGCCATTGATTTTAAAGGCTATACATAATTTAAATAAGAAAAACACAGAGAAAGACTACCTACATAAACCCAAAAATGACACGGAAAAATTATGCAGCAGGCATGCTTATGTTCAAAAAGGAAAAGAACACGTTACAATATTTCCTTGTGCATCCGGGAGGTCCTTTTTTTTCTAAAAAAGATACTGGCGTTTGGACTATTCCAAAAGGGGTACCTGAAAACAAGGAAACACCTATTGAAACAGCAAAAAGGGAGTTTGGCGAAGAAACAGGAGTAAAGCCTCTCCCGCCCTATATATACCTTGGAAATATTAAACAAAAAGGCGGGAAAATGGTTGAAGCATGGGCTTTTGAATATACAGAAAATACCCCTATTAATCTAAACTCCAATACTTTTAAAATTGAATGGCCTCCTAAGTCAGGCAATAAGGCTATATTTCCCGAAGTAGACAAAGGTATGTTTTTCAACTATGAAAAAGCTTTAGTAAAAATAAACCCGAACCAGGCCCCTTTTCTAGACAGACTAAGAACCTTATTTAACACCCAAAACGGATTAAAGGAAACCTGAGGGATTTCTAATACGTTAAAAAAAAGTGTATTTTTGCATTTAAGTGAAAAAACAAGTAAATTATTTTGTTTGTTAAAATAAACAAATAAAGAAGTATTATGATAAACGTTACAGATAAAGCCAAAGAACACGTAATAGAACTTCGCCAAAAAGAAGGTTATGGTGATGATTACAATGTCAGAGTGGCGGTTCAAGGAGGCGGGTGCTCTGGTCTTATGTATGAACTAAAGTTTGACAACCAGACTTCACCGTCCGACCAAATTTTTGAAGACAAAGGTGTAAAGATTATGATAGACAAAAAAAGCCTTTTATATTTGGCAGGCACCACTCTTGACTATTCAGATGGACTAAATGGAAAAGGATTTCAATTTATTAACCCTAATGCCAGCAGAACCTGTGGTTGCGGAGAAAGTTTTGCTGTATAAGCCATTAGCTAATCTAAGTTAAAAAAAGCCCCCACCTAAGGGGCTTTTTATATTTATTGAATTCATCGTGTACATAAACTGAAAAAGTTGCCAAAGCGTTTTTCTCAAGCAAGTCACAATTACACACCCCACTATATAGACTGCTTACTTTTTACCACTTTATGATAGGATAGCCCACATTTTCTCCGTTGGAAATTTGAAGTATATACACACTAAACGGGACAGTACCTTCCCTTGCAATTTCCCAGATAAGTCAGAAGTGGATATATCTGAACCTTCGACCTTCTTGAAATTCGATGTTTAACTGTGCGGTAAATGGGTTAGGGTATACATTACTGCTTCTGGCGTGTTACCTAAAAACTGATACAAATCCTCGTTTGTTTCCCCTAGCCTTGCATAAAATCATGCTTCAAGCTATTTGAGCTGCCCTTAAAGCATTATTATCAATTGATACATCAGAGCCACTTCCTTGAGCATTCCAGCCATTGGAAACTAGCCATGCACTTGAATTAGGTGTAATTAAACAGCCCTCGTTATCCTCTTACCTTTTTAACCTATGTTTGCATTATATTTCGTTATGAGGGGCAAAAGAACAAAAAATCAGCGTTCTAATGCATATTTCAGATTTAAGGTTTTTGTATAATACAGGTGAATGACAAAATTACCAATACACGTTCATGGCAATAGATAAACACATTGCTATGAACGCATAAAAAAAGGGCTGATCGTATGACCAGCCCTTTTTTATATCAAACAATCAAGAGATTATCTCTTAATCAACTTCTTGGTTTTAACACCATCAGAAGTTTTTGCGCTCAGTATATAGATACCTGTTGGCACTTGACTTAAGTCGATGTCAAGCAAAGACATGCCATTGTGTTGTACAGGACCATAAACAACCTGTCCATTCATACTAACTACAGTGACTTCAGCATCTGATTTAATATCAGCTTTGGCTACATCGACAACCGGGTTAGGGTAAACGTCGATATCTTCCTCTACTGAAACTTTGGCCATTTTTTCATATCCGCCCGCACCACATATTTCCACATTTCTAAGACCAATTTCTACTTGACTGTTTTGCTGAGCGCCCCAGTCAAACCTTAACGCTAGGTTGACTTCTCCAGACTTGTCAGCTACAAACGTAACAGAATAAGTAGCATATTCACCAGTTACCGACTCCTTAACTTCATAAGCAGCTTGAAGAAGGTCAGGTCTGTCCCACATAGCACCAAGTGCCAAACCAACTTGAACACTTGTCGCAGGAACATTATCTCCTGTTCTTGCATCAAAGGTAATGGTAAACTCTTCACCTTCCTCTACAGAGAAAGACTTACCAGTTTCAATCAACCATGCATACTGACGTCCCCAAGCTCTCTGAGTGAACAGAAGTTCGTCACCATCATTAGATACAAAGCTTCCGCTATACTGATCAGACCAGTCGTTTCTCACAATCCAATCAGACTCAGATGGAGTTTCATTAAGTACACACTCAGAAGGATCTGTTGGATCTGTTGGATCTTCATCAATAGGATCCTCATCGTCGTCGTCATCTACGGTGCCATCAGAAGGAACAACCTCCATGTTATTGATATTAACATCACCGCCAATAAACGTCAAGCGCATTACTTGCTCACCTTCAGTAAGCTCTACGCCACGCACGATTACTTCGTCCCACGCATTCCAGTCACCTGTATTAGGTACTTCAACTCTGTCAATAATAATATTGTCATCCATGTCTATGGCAAGTGCCATACCACTAACAGGGGTAGCTACTCTAAAGATAAAGTCATAGACTCCAGAGCTATCTACATTTACTGTATAGTTTAACCACTCCATATCTTCAGTCCAGCCTACAGAATAGATACCTGTTTCAGCATTAAATCCAATATCCACGTTATCCTGTCTGTAAGCACCACCCATATTTCCTCTAGACCTGTCATAGTAGGCAACTTCTTGTCCACCTTCATCATAATCCTGTGCTTCAATAACCCCAGGAATAGTATGCGCCACACCACCGAAAGGTAGAGAAACAGGAGATTCTCTAATTTCAATAGTTACGGCTTCAGAGGTTGTAGTTGCACCTTCGTTGTCACGAGCCCTTGCAGTAACTTCATAAGTTCCTGGCTCTAGGTCTTCGATAGTAAACACATAAGGTTCAGCATCTGCTACCCCTACACGGTCACCATCAACAAAGAATTCAACATTGAAAATAAACCCATCAACATCAAGAGCTTCAGCTTCTACTTCTACAGTAGATCCAGGGTTGAAAGTAGCACTTCCAGATGGTCTAACAATAGACACAGTTGGTGGAATGTTCGGCAATGTTTCAGATCCATCAGTAATCTGGATATAATCAAGGTTAAACTCTCCACCGTGCATATAGATCTGCATTACCTGCTCACCAGCTTCCAATTCTACACCTCTAATGGTCATAGTAGTCCAGTTGTTCCATCCACTAGTGTTAGGTACAACTGCGTTAGAAATAACCTCTTCACCATCCATAGAAACTGCAAAACCTCTTCCTTCAAACTCAGTAGCTACATTGAATGTGAAATCATACAAACCAGCAGAATCCACATTAACTGTATAGTTTAGCCACTCCCCGTCTTCAATCCATCCAACAGAAGTAATATCGTTTTCAGGATTATAACCAATATCTACGTTGTCATTTCTATAAGCACCGCCTTGGTTTCCTTCAGTACCATCGTAATAAGAAACACCTTGACCACCTTCGTCATAATCTTCAGCTTCTATTCTACCAGGGATCAAATGAGCAGATCCACCAAATGGTAGAGAAGTTGCTTCTTCAAGTACAGTGATGGTAACTGCTTCAGATGTAGTGCTGGCAGATTCATTATCGATAGCTACTGCTGTAATTTCATACACACCTGCCGGCACATTTTCCCATGTAAAGGTATAAGGCTCTTCAGTAGTCTCTCCTACTTCTTCACCATCTACCATAAATAGAACCCTAGACACATAACCATCGCTGTCAGAAGCTTCGGCTTGCAGGTTGATATTTACATCTGGGTTAAATACAGCATCGTCAGAAGGTCTTGTAAGAGAAACCTCAGGAGCAATATTTGGCTCAGTATCTGAACCATCTTTCACCTCAATGTAATTAAAGTTGAAAGCACTGCTCTGTACCAAGAACTGTAGTACATGCTCACCAGCTTCTAGTTCTACACCTCTAACTCTAACTCTTTCCCAGTTGTTCCACCCTCCTGTATTAGGGATAGTTACACTTTCTATAAGTGTTTCATCGTTCAGAAGAATTCCGAAACGTGTATCGTCCTGATCTGTAGAGACACTAAAATAGAAGTCATACACTCCAGAAGACTCAACATTTACTGTATAATTCAACCATTCACCATCTTCAACCCATCCAACAGAATAGATATTAGTTTCAGGATTAAATCCGATATCTACATCATCATTTCTATAAGCACCACCTTGGTTTCCTTCAGATAGGTCATAATAACCGACACCGTTTCCTCCAAGATCATAATCTTGAGCTTCTATAGTACCAGGAATTACATGAGCAATACCTCCGTAAGGACCTTCTTCAAGTGTTTGAACACCATCAATCCAGATATCAGCAGACACTGTAGACACACTGTCCATGTCATATGCAACTGCTGTTAATCCATGACGGCCAGCAGGAACACGCTCCCAAGTAACAGAATAAGGAGCATCGTATGCAACACCGATTAAGCGGTCACCATAGAAGAATTCAACTCTATCTATAGCACCTCCACTAACAGAGGCTTCAGCTTCAATGACAAGTGGAGAACCAGCTTCAACTTCATGATCATGCTCAGGGCTAACAATTGCCACTTCAGGACGTACAGCAGGATCTTCCTCATCCTCTTCTGCAACGACACTAAATGCCACTTCTTCAGAAGTAGTAGAAGCATCTTCATTGTCATATGCAACTGCTGTTAATACATAGTCGCCCTCTTCTATAGAATACCAAGTATAAACAAATGGCTCTTCAGTTAATTCCGCAACAAGCTCATCGCCGTTAAACAATTCAACGCGAACCACTTCTCCATCTTCATCTGTAGCGTTGATTTCTACCGTTACAGTATCGCCTGCCATGAACTCATCGCCAGAAACTGGAGATGTAATAGCTACCTCAGGAGCGATATTTTCATCATCGTCCTCTTCTTCTTCAGCAATTACTGAAATTGCTACTGCATCAGATGTAGTATAAGCACCATCATTGTCATGCGCAACAGCAGTCAATGTATAAGTACCTTCTTCTACATTCTCTAAAGTAAAGACAAAAGGAGCCTCAGTCAATTCTGCAACAAGTTCATCTCCATTGAAAAGCTCAACTAAGACAACCTCGCCATCCTCATCTGTAGCATTTACCTCAACAGTAACATCATCTCCTTCTGTAAATTCATCGCCAGAAGCTGGAGATACAATTGAGACCTCAGGTGCGACATTCTCTGGTTCCGGTTCTTCTTCTTCAGCTACCACAGATACAGTAACAGCATCAGAAGTAGTGTAGTCACCGTCGTTGTCATGCGCAACTGCCGCTAAAGTATATGTACCTTCTTCTACATTCTCCAAAGTAAAGACAAAAGGAGCCTCAGTCAATTCTGCAACAAGTTCATCTCCATTGAAAAGCTCAACCAAAACAACCTCTCCATCTTCATCTGTAGCATTTACTTCAACAGTAATATCATCTCCTTCTGTAAATTCATCACCAGAAGCCGGTGATACAATAGATACCTCAGGTGCAATATTTTCAGGTTCCTCCGGATCATCATCATCATCATCATCATCATTTCCTCCTCCATCAGCAACTACACTGATAGCAACAGGCTCTGAATCTGTTGACGCTCCATCATTATCATAAGCAATGGCAATGAGGTTATACATACCAGCCGGTGCATTGCTCCAGGTATACACAAAAGGAGCATTTTGAACTACACCTAGTCTTTCATTACCATTATAAAACTCTACATAGTCTACATAGCCATCGCTATCGCTAGCTTCAGCTGTAATTACTATATCATCGCCCAAGGCAAACATAGCCCCCTCTTCAGGAGAAGTGATGCTTACTTCTGGCGCTTCATTAACTGGTGCCGCGTTAACAACTACATAAATAACATCAGAAGTAGTTTCAGCTCCATCATTATCATGAGCTACAGCAGTAAGTTCAAAACCACCTTCTTCTACACCTTCCCATGTAACTGTAAACGGCTCTGCATCAGCTTCACCAATTTTATCTCCATTGCTAAAGAATTCTGCCAGCACAACCTCTCCATCACTATCAGAAGCTTCTGCTGTAATTTCAATATTAGTTCCAGCTTCAAACTCTGCATTATCTTCAGGAGATACAATCGCAACTTCAGGAGCAACGTTTACACGGTTAACTACCACAGTAACTTCATCAGAAGTAGTGCTTGCACCATCATTATCATGGGCTACGGCAGTCAATGTATATGTCCCTTCTTCAACATTCTCCCAAGTAAATGAATATGGGGCAGAAGAAGTTTCTCCCAACTTTTCATCTCCGTTGAAGAATTCTACTAAAACGACCTCACCATCACTATCAGAAGCATCAGCCGTAATAGTGATATTATCGCCAGCATCAAATGCTGCATTATTTTCAGGGCCAGTAATAGCTACTTCAGGAGCAACATTGATAGGGTCTTCATCATTCTCTTCTACAAGTTCTGCGTCAAAGTAATTGAGATTAAAACCACTAGAAGTCATATCCAATCGCAGTACTTGTGTACCTGCCGAAAGTTCTACACCTTCTACAGTAACTGTTTCAAACTGTTGCCATCCACCTGTATTAGGAACATCAACAGAAAAAGCTTCTTCATCATCAAATGAAACAGTAAAGTTTCTGTCACTAAAATCAGAAGCCAACCTAAAGCTAAAGTTATAAATACCGCTCTTTTCAACCTCTACAGTATAAGTAAGCCACTCACCTTCTTCAATCCAACCTACATGGTAGCCACCTTCAGAGTCTAAAGTTCTTTCTATATCGACATCATCATCTCTGTAGGCACCACCTTGGTTACCTTCTGTATTGTCATAGTAAGAAACATCCTGACCTCCAATATCATAGTCTTGAGCTTGCACACGTCCTGGAAGCAATGTAGGTGTCCCGTGATATGGGCCTTCTTGCCATTCCCTCAATTGTGCAGCTTCACTTTCAATGGTGTCATAGCTGTTAGAAACAACAACTGTATACGAACCTAAGTCAGACTCACTTACATTTTCAATAGTCAGAGTACTATTAGTAGCCCCAGAAATATCCTCTCCATCTTTTCTCCACTGATAGCTTAAGCTCTCACCAGAAGCAGAAACTGAGAAAGTAGCTGTTTCGCCTATTCTCACTATTTGAGCGGAAGGTTGGGTATGGATATTTGGCTCAGGAGAGCAAGGGATAAAATTATCTTCTGGATTTTTCATGTGACGTTGCACAAGCTCTCCAGAAGCGGTTAAGTTGCTATAGTCATTATTGTCACAAGATCCAGGTGACAAAGCAGCGGATGTCTCATCTTTATGCGTCCAGCTCCAGTTACACCAGCTAACAGTAACACCGTCAGGGTTATTACCATTGAACACATCCATATAAGCATTAGTAACTTCTTCGTTGAAGCCACCATCACCAGAAGCAGCACTCACGCCCCATTCTGTAGCAAAAATAGGGATTTGGCTCAATGTATTTGTCAGGTCACCTAAACGGTCGCCGTGTGTACCAGCATAAAAATGGAAAGAGTACATAACATTGTGTGCAAGATCTCCTTCCAATTCGTTGCCTAACACATCCCAAGGGGTTCCGCTCCAGTTTGGCGTACCCACCATAATAACTGTTTCTGGGTCATTAGCCCTAATAATAGGTATAATTTCTTCAGCGTAGGCTTTAGTGTTCTCCCAAGACCCGCCAGGGCCGTTAGGTTCATTACAAATTTCATAAAGCACGTGATCTTTGCCTGCATGCTTAGAAGACATGTACTCCCAGAATTCTTTGGCAGGTTCTAGATTAGTCAATGGGTTACCATCAGACAAGATATGCCAGTCAATCATGCAATACATACCACGCTTTCCTGTTTCGTCCACCCAACGGTCAATCCAGTTTCTCCAATATTCAGGATCTTCTAAATAACCTCCGGATTCAACATACATGGCAAGACGGAATATGCTAGCATTCCAGTCATTTTGCATGACATCTAAGGCTTCTTCGGTCACACAGTGGCCATACCACTGCGGCCCGTGGGTACTCATACCCCTCAACTGAACAGGGTTTCCACACTCACTGCTCAGCTGATTGCCAACTAATTTTAGCTTACCATTAAGGTCTACCGGCGTCTGAGCTTTAACCAAGAAAGTGCTCAAAAGGAACACCATGCTCAGAAGCAGTCGATTAATGGCTTTACTTCTGTAATTGTTAATCATGGAAAAATTTTTAGGTTAAACTTAAAACTTCAACTTTTGCATAAAATGCAAATATCCGGCAACACCGGACACACCTGCCTAATGCAGGACAAAATCATCGAAAAGATATTAATTAAACTTTTTACCCTAATCAAAAAAAAGCTTCCGCAAAAGCAGCTTTTCGGAAAAAGTTCAAAAATGAAATCTTTTTACATAGGCGATTAATTTAGGAAAGATTATGAAACATTCACTTAAACTTTTCGTATTCGTTTTTGTTTTCCCAATATTATAAATTTTTAAATACGAAATATAATTTTTTACTGACTTTTTTGCTTACATTTGCATTAATATCACTAAAAATATTACTTTATTCTTACACATTGTATTCCTAACAACAATTTTTTCTTGAAATATTTCAAGAAAACTACTTCAGTTCATACCCATAAAACAAAAAAAACGCATTGACAGTTAGTTGCCAATGCGCCTATCGCAATATATAGAAAACTTGTAAATTATTAAGTAACAGGACTTCTTTGCGCCCGTTCCCAAGCTGCTGCTTGTTTTTTGCTGATAAATCTAAAGAACCCCATAAAAACCGCATAATTCATTATGAAGAAATAAAAAGGCACAAACAGGAGCTTACTGCTGATTTCCCTGTTTTTCAAATACCACCCCATCATAGCCATAATATAAAAGGTACACTGCCCATAAAACAAAACTTGGTACAACAGCTCATTTGACGCCACAAACAAGTATATGTTTATAGGAAAGATCAGAAATAAAAGCAAAGGAACGACACTCCACCTCAAAACCCGATGCGATATATACTGAAAGCTTAGCATGGCATCTTTCATAGGGTTAAGAGCGGAAGTCAACCTTGACATAGACTGCCATCCTCCCGCACAAATTCTGATTTTCCGCTTCAACTCTTCTTTAACAGATGCCGACGCGGTTTCCATGGCATATGCTTCAGGATCATAAACAACTTTATATCCTTTTGACGCAATGCGCATAGAAAGCATAAAATCATCTAGAACAGTATCTTCCTCAAGTTCTGTAAACAGCTCTTTTCTAAATGAGAACAATTCACCAGCTGCCCCTACTATGGTATTCAAATCAGAGTCAAGCTTTTTCAGTGCTGATTCATATTTCCAATAAATACCTTCACCAGCGCCAGAGGCATTATCCTTATCTTTGCTCAAAATGCGTTTTTCACCAGACACAGCACCCACTTTAGGATCAGCATAATGCCTTACGATGTTTTTCACAGCATCTGCAGGAAGAATAGTATTAGCATCTGAAAAGATGACAATGGGTGTATCCACATATTTCATTGCCCGGTTTTCTGCAGCAGACTTCCCCCCTCTTTTATTCTCATGAAGCAGTTTCACCCCTTTGTCTTCATATTTCTTTACCAACTCAGGTGTTTCGTCTGTAGATCCATCTGTAATAAAAACCACCTTCAGTTTTTCTTTGGGGTAATTGAAGCTTAGGCAATTTTCAACCTTTTCTTCTATAATATCCGCCTCATTATAAGAAGGGACAACAAAGGTCACTTCAGGCTCATGTCCAGCATCAATTTTATGCAGCCAGGTGTTTCGTTGAAACAACTTCTTAGCCTTAACCATCAAATATAGCACTACACCGTAACCGGCATAAGCATAGAAGATGACAAATATGGCTGCCCAGAAAAATATTTCAAGTATATTAAATGTCATTGCTGAGCTACTTTTAAGTTACTATTGAGATTCTGATTAACCACTTTTTCCCAATTTCCAGTTTCATGCTTGTACTGCTTAATCACCTTAGCGGGATTTCCGCCTACTATACTATATGGAGGCACATCTTTGGTAACAACGCTACCAGCCGCCACTACAGAGTGCTTGCCTATAGTCACCCCTGAAGTGATTACTGCATTTGCGCCTATCCATGACTCGTCTTCAATAACAATCTCAGATGTTGTACACTTTTGTTTACATATCGGAGTGTGCAAGTCTTCGTATGCATGGTTAAGACCTGAAACCACCACATTCTGAGCTAAAATAACATGATTCCCAATAGTGACCGGCCCAATTATAACATCTGATATTCCTATTCTAGAGTTACTGCCAATGGAAACCGCACCCATACCATTATTAATGGTGGCAAAGTCTTCTATCGTTGAATCATTGCCCAAACTAAAAGGATTAAATGGCAGTAGATCCAACCTTGTCCTTTTGCGTATAAGCGCATTCTTACCTTTTTTATGAAAAACAGGGTTCAAAAACCACTGTACCCATTTCCTTGGCCTGGCCTGATTTTTAGGCATTAAAGCCATTAATGCAAGTTGTTTTAACCTATCATCTTCTTTTATCTTCTTCACAACTGTATTCATAAAATGTAATATTTAATGTATCACCACTACCCTTTTTACCCTTACATGATCACCCCGCCGCAGCTCAAGAAAGTACACTGCAGCAGCTAAATTTACTGTTACCGATGTGCTGATATCGTGCACCCCAGCTTCTATATACCCATCATGAATCACAGCTACCAGCCTCCCCAATTCATCATACAAATTCAAGCCGACATAGCCATCTTCATAGTTAATAAAGTTTGCATGAAAATAATCAGTAGCAGGCACCGGGTATACCATAAAATCTATCGAATGTCTTTCATACTCCGATTCAAAAGCCCCAACATCATACGCTTCTCCTTGAGGTCTTGGGGCATAAGCAAAGTCATCTACAATACCACGGTGAGAAACATCTTTGCCTTCATCTATTCCTGGCGAAAAAGGCTGTAGCCTATAGTCATTGGCTTGGGGGTCTTTAAAATAAACTAACCGCTGGTCTGGAGTGGTTACATTATTAGTTTCATGAAACTCACCAGTATTTAAGACTTTATAAAAATCACCTTTCACCCCACCTATAATGTTATTTATAAATTCATTTCCCGTACTGGTGTGTTCATTTAAAAAATGTATACCATCACGCCCACAATTAGTTATAGTGTTATTAATTATATAGTACCCCGTACCCTCTTCTACCAAACTATCATGACAGAGAAAACCATCTGTACCTGGGTCGGCAATAATATTGTTGTAAAACAGGTTGTCACCTTTACCGTTTAGCCAAACACCAGGTCCCATTCCATCTTTAATAAAATTGTTCCTAAATATACCTGTAGTTCCCGTAGAAATATGCATGCCCGCATTCTGCCACTCCTCATTTTTCAACCCATATCCCTTAATGGTGTTATTATAAACATTACAGTTAGCGACAGCACATCCCACCTGTATACCTTCCCTTTTAATGCTTTCTAACTGGTTATCATAAATCATCACCCCTTCCAGGTCATGCGGAAACACACGCACTTCTTCCCCATCGCAATCCCGCACAATACCAGTATAGTGAGGAAAGCCTACGTAAATACCTTCACCACCAGTATCATGAATATAATTGTTTCTGATAATGGTGTTCCTTTGAACAAAATTCCCACGGTTGGGAGAACCTTCACAATCAGGGTCTGTCTTTGTCATTAAGCCAGCAAAGCCAGTATTTTCTATTTCAACATGATCTATTTCCATATCAGAAGACATCCCCCCTATATTAAAGCCAACAATTTCATCATCGGAAGCTTCGGCAATATGAAAACCATATTCTATGTAAGGGTCTCCAGTCCCTGTAAATCGAAAAAATTGACTGTTGTCGATTCTAATACCGTAATGCCAATCAGAGTTTCTAACCACAACCTTTCCACCACAATTAACAATAGTAACAGGCTCCCCTTCTGCACCCTTGAAATTCCTGAGTCCAAGGTATCTCCTTTCTCCTGCCATTACACAAACCACGTCACCAGGCTCTACCTCCAAATCCTCTCCATCAACAAAAAGCATATCAGTACCTATAATGTGATCACAGTCACAATCATCAGCATCTTGTTGTTGCCCATAGACTGCCACCCCCGAAATACACAGGCATATAATGACCGATAGCTTATACAAACATTTCATATAAATAAAAAGCAATCCTGCATGTTTTTTGTTTAACCACGTTTAAATAAACATCGCTACTTAGCAACAATAAAAACCTTCAAATCAAATTATAACACCCCTCACAAATCAACAAACACTGAAGGGGCAAGGGCGTGGCAGATTACTCTGTAATAACTACACATATATTATGCGCAATACAGTTTATTAACGGTACTACAAAAACAAATTAAGACACCACTAGGTTAAATTTATGTGATGTTTGAAAAGTGTTGTTGGATAAAACGGAAAGATATGTTAAGATTAAAAGTACCTCAGTGGGTTTCTAAGCATAATATCGACTATGAAAGTGTAGACCAGGTGTCTCAGGAAACTTTTGACCGGATTAAAAAAGGACTTGAAAGGTTCAATATAGAAGACCCGGAAGTATCAATTGTAATTCCAGCTTATAATGAAGAGAAAGACTTAATAAAAACATTATCTTCATTATCAGAATTAAATACTAAGTATAAAACAGAGGTTATTGTCTCAAACAACAATTCTACAGACCGAACCCAAGAGATCATTGACCGCTGTGGGGTAAAATCAGCGTTTGCTGAAAACCAAGGAATAAGTTATGCCAGACAAGCAGGCCTAGAAGCTGCCAAGGGAAAATATATCTTAAATGCAGACTCTGACACGATCTACCCTCCGACTTGGGCAGATCCAATGGTAGAAGCATTGAAACCTGACCATGTTTCTTGTGTTTATGGCACCTATTCTTTTATTCCAAGTTCAGGAAATAACAGGCCAGCTTTAGGAGCTTATGAAATGATTGCAGAAAGCTTTTTCAAAATAAAGAAAATTTATAGAGCTTGTGTGCAGGTAATGGGATATAACTTTGCCTTCAAAAAAGATGATGGAATGGCGGTAGGCGGTTTTAACCATAATCTTCAGAGACATATTACAGGACGAAGTGAAGATGGCTGGATGGCGCTTTGCCTATTAAAAATGGGAGAAATTAAACAAGTAACCAATAAGCAATCTAGGGTTTGGACCAGCGACAGAAGATTGATGATGGACGGAAGTTTGGGTAAAGCATTTAAAAACCGGGTAAAGAAGGAAGTAAAAAGGATTGGGGTTTATTTAAAGCCTAAAGACTTTAGCAAAGAAAAGCAACCGGAAGAAATCCATTACTAAAAGCTGTCCTTGAGACAGCTTTTTTTACCGAGTAGAACTTTTACACACGCCAAATAGATTGCCCCATATATTTTCCAAGGTTCTATAGAAGCCTCCGTCTCAAAACACCAATATTCCGCCCTTTTATTTTAACCTGAAGCCGGGCAAAAATAATGATTCTTTGTTATTCTGCTCCTCATGACAAAATAAAACTCTATCACATAATTCAGGTTGAACAATAATCTAATTTCTGGCAAAACCACCTAGAAATATAAGAGGTATAACTATCTCTGTAAAATCCTATTATGCGCTTTACATTCTAATCAAGAATACCAAAAAGAAAAGGCTGCCTAAAGACAGCCTTTTCTTATAAAAACCATTATCTAAAACTATCTGATATGAACAAGCTTAGATTCAGTCACTACATTATCTTCACTATCGAGGACAAATACATATAAGCGGTAACGCCCCGGTTCGTCAGGAAGAGTAACTTCTACTTCGTCTACACCTTCGGCAATTAAACTTTCACCACTAAACCTAGCTTCTGGACTAAAATACCACTCTGTTTTAGTAAAATCATCGGATTCGGTTATATAAGATAAATTAAAGGTGCTTTTCCCTCCTCGAACAAAACCTCCGTCCTGCCCCTCTATATAGATTTCAGGAAAGTCAACAGGAATATCTTCTCCCGTCCATACTTTCTTCAAACTATAATAAGGAGGTTTGAGCCTTCCTTTATAATCAGCCATACCAAACCAGGTGGCAATTCCTTTATTAAGGTCTTTCCAGCAAAAAGCTAACCCACCTAGATTTTCTCCTTTCTTTAGATCAATATGTTTAACCCACTTCCAGAAGTACCGATCACCTTTATAAAAATCGGCATCTTCTTCATACACATAAGCGTCATTATCGTCAGTAAGCTCATACGGCTGAGGTCCGAACTCAGAGAAAACATATGGTCTATCAGGGTCATGCTCTTCCATCAACCCAGACATAGATGCCATATAATGTTCATCGTAAGCATTTAACCCTATAATATCAGCAGAAGGCAAACTCTCTCGAAACTCGATAAGTGCAGCAGGAAGTTCTGGACTTTGATTAAGCACAACCATAACTGGCCTATCAGGGTCTATTTTCCGAATCTCTTGAATTACCTCTTCCACAAATGAAGTATATGCTTTCCGTACCAAATACAAGTATGGCTTTTGATAACTTTTTTCAAGTTCATTCCACACAGGCCCTCCTATTGTCCACGCCAATACCGCATCTTTGTCCTTATACCTATCTACTATAGAGCGTACTCTTTTTAAGGACTTTTTCTTTGCCACAGAATCTTTCAAATAATCTGTTGCAGGGTTTAAAGAAATACCATAGATAACCTTAAGGTCTTCTTCATCTGCAATATTAAGCACATTTACATCATATATATTTTGATCATAACGCCTGATGGTGTTAGCCCCCATTTCCTTTATCCGTCTCAGGTCGGCCGACAAAATACTCCTTGTAAGGGGAAGATGGCCTTTTTCCCAGAAGTCTCCTGTATTATACACCACACCTCTGATGTAATAAGGTTTATCATCAACATTAAACTGGAACGAACCGTCAACTTTCTTAATCGCATCACTCCTTTTCGCATCAGGGGCTTTTTCTCCACCTTTATCAGAAATCAACCTTAAGAAACCAGGAGCTGCATTTTCTTTTTTAGGCAAAATAACTTTTCTAAACTTGGGTTCGACTTTATCAAGTTTCTTAAAAGTCCAATCTACACAAACGTAGTTACTATCCGATTTCCATTCAGACATCCAACATTTGTCTTGCCTACTGTAATAAAACACCAACCCTTTGACCTCTGCATATTTATGGATAATTTTATCAAAGGCATCTTCCATCCAGGCCATCTGGTCACCGCCAAGGCTAGTAGATCCGAACTCTGTCAACAGTACAGGCTTACTTCTAATTTCATCGTGTTCTAAAATCTTAGACCGGAAAGGCTGGTACAAATCATTAAATTTTTTCCAGTCTTGTCCTGCAAATGCAACACCATAGTTTAAGCAGCTCACCCCTACCCAGTCCACATACTTCTTCCCTGGCCAATACTTATACAACTTTTGATTGTCACGTATGTCCCACACCCAGGCAACATTAGAAGCTCCTTGTCTATGAAACAAGCTTACAACATACCTCCAGGCTTTTATATAGTCCTCCGAAGTACAGCCATACTTTTCTGACCAAACCTTTAAAGGGTTGTCAGGTGCTGGCGCAAACCTGATAAACAATGGGCTCCCCAGTTCTTGTACAGCGCGGGCATATTCCTCAATATGCTTATCATGCTTCCCTTCGTGAATTTCTTTAAAAATTTCACCCCCTTTATTTAAAGCTAAAGAGTCTGGCCAAGGTTCTAATGTAACAAAAGGGTAACCTCCGCCATCACTTATTAATTTTAAAGGAGTATCTGAAAACCCAATATGTTCTCCTTTAACCCATTTATGCGTCAAAGAGACCAAGGAGAACTTTGTCTGAAATTCATTCTCAAGCGCAGCAATTGGTTCATGATTATAAGCGTTTTTTGTATATACTTCTGGCATATAAACACCTGTAAAGAAACCTCCTGTATCCTTCAACTTTTTCTTGAACACAGTCATAGGAGTTTCTTTTTCGTATAAATAAAAGTATCCCCCTACCCCAATCACTACAGCTATAGCAAAAACAGGAGAGGCAAACCTTAACAGATCGTAAAAACCATAACGAATGTGCCATAACCAAACCCTAACTGGTCTTGTAACAGCTTCAGATTTTTCAGTACCTGCAAAGAAGTCCCTAATCTGCAGCATAAGCTTTTGCTGACCTGACAACATGGAAAATGTAAGAATCAAAACATTTACAGAAGCCAAACCTGCCATAAAGAAAGTATAAGGGTTCCAGTCCCTGTTCAATCCATAGACAATAGCTACTAAGGAAAGAGACAATGCGACAAATCCAGGAATGGCCAATTTCCACTCATTTTGAGGTGTATCATCTTTAGGTGTGGGTATATATGGTACTTTGATTTTGAAAATTGTATAAACAAAGCCTAAAGTATAGACCCACCAAGCCCCAATGCGCAAGAGACCACCTGTTAGATGAAGCCCTTTTTCATGCTTTTCCATCAACCACCGCTGACTGTATTGCCTAATGAGCAAGGTAAAAACCAACAATGGCAAAAAGACAGCCGACAACTCTAGCAGGTCTACCCGCCAAGGAAATTCACTAAGCACAAGAGCAAGGATAGGAATTAAGATATTAAACATATCCATGACACCTCCAAGGAAATACAAAGGCAAAATAGAGTAATGCAGTTTTTGTCGCCAGGTCAACTTGGAAAACAAAGACGGCAGCACATAAAACAGCAGGTCAAAAGTCCCTCTGGACCATTTTAACTGCTGTTTATAATAAGAAGACAATGAGGAAGGAACCTGTCCTTTAGAAAGTACTTCAGGCACATATATGGATTTCCACCCCTCTGCATGAATGCGCATAGAGGTATGCATATCTTCTGCAAGTCCCGGAGCATGGCCACCTATAGAATCAAGTGCAGCCCGACGAAAAGTACAGTTAGCGCCAATAGCTTGAGCAGTTCCATAACTGTTCATAGCCATCATCATTGGCCCATAGAAATGGTACGTCTGTTCAGCAGCACCAAAAGCGACCAAGCTCTCTCGGTGGTTATGGTACCCCTGCACGCATTGAGCATAACCTAGCTTAGGATCCTCAAAATATGGCAACACCCTATGCAGAAAATCTGGGTGCGGTTCATGATCAGGATCAAGTATTACACATATTTCGCCGTCGGCCTGCTTAAGGGCATTATTGATATTTCCTGCTTTAGCATTGACTTTTTCTGTCCTGGTAACATGAACAACATCATGCTGTTTACAGAATTCTCGCAAATACGGATCGTCAGCCTCATCGCAAAGGTAGGTTTTATGAGGATAGCGGACTGCTTTCATAGCTATCAAAGTCCTTTCTATCATTTCATAAGGTTCTCCTTCACAAAAAGTAGTCAACATATCCACCTTATAATCCTTATCCTGAACAGGTTTTTCAGGTATACTGATATCATAGTAATGGTACCATTCATGAATCATTCGAATGAGTTTGAAAACCATTACGGCAGTAAGTGGCCAATAAAGCGGCGCATATCCCATACGGGGTTCTGAAAAAAACCATACAAGAAAAACCACTATTGAAACCACACCACCAAAAATCAGTGCGCGCAACACAAACTGCTGGCCCGGTGTTGGGGCTTCAGCACGAATAACAGGTTTCTCGGTCCATTTTAATTTAGTTTCCACAATTTGTAAACCCTACCTTACCTAAAAGGTTATCTTGAAAAACTAAAGTATTACAGAAATGCCGATAAAAAATTTCACGTTGATTGTTTTGGTAATTGTACCTTTAGTATTTGCTTGTGAAACCAATACTAACAAGGAGCCATTGGAAAGTAAAAAGGTATATTTTAAAAAGGAAGGCGACACATACACCCTATACAGAAATGGGAAACCCTATTATATAAAAGGGGCTGCAGGACACCAGCATATCAATAAAATAAAAACTTACGGTGGCAATTCAATCAGAACTTGGGGAGGCGAGAAAAACACCAAAGCCATTCTTGACAGCGCATGGAAACATGGCTTGTCTGTGACCGTAGGGCTCTATATTTCTCCTCTTAGGCATGGATTTAACTACAATGACCCAAAGGCTGTTAAAGACCAAAAAAACAGAATAAAAAATACCGTCAATGAACTAAAAGGCCATCCGGCCGTATTAATGTGGGCGCTTGGCAATGAACTAGAACATATGCCAGGCGACCTTGAGGGCGATATTCCGAAAATGTATGAATCGGTCAACGACCTGGCCCAAATGATTCATGACATAGACCCAGACCATCCAGTATCAACAATGATAGTGCCTTTCCGAAAAACTATCAGGAATATAAACAAATACTGCCCTGACATAGACATACTTGGATTTAATAGCTTTAGTGGGTTACACAGCCTCAAAAGCAAGGTAAACACCCCCTACTATGGCTGGAACAAACCTTACATAGTTTCGGAATGGGGTTCGCCAGGCTGGTGGGAAGCACAAAACACCCTCTGGGATATGCCTCTTGAAGAAACCAGCACAAAAAAAGCCGTGTTGCTCAAAGAGAGGTATGAAAGTTTTATTGCTCCAGAAAAAGACCAGTGTATAGGCTCTTACGTATTTTATTGGGGATTTAAACAAGAAAAAACTGCTACTTGGTTTAGCATGTTTGACCCCGATGGCAACCATTCAGAAACAGTACTGGCCATGCACTATTTATGGACAGGTGAAAATCAACCTTTCCACTCTATTCCTAAACTTCAAAAAGTTACTTTAGATGGGCAAGCCCCTAACGAAAATGTTTTTATAACAGCAGAAAAAAAGTACCAGTTAGAAGCTGTGGTAGATACCTTAAAAGATGAAAACTTTGAAGTCATTTGGGAAATAAAACCTGAAAACGAAGCCATTAGCTACTGGGGAGAAAAAGAAAAAGTAGCACCGCCTGTCTTTGCCACCAAAGGTAAAGGACTCTACAAAACAAGGTTTACAGCTCCTAAAGAAGAGGGTGCTTATCGCGCATATTGTTACATTTATAATAAAGAAGGTGGTTTTGCTACAGGAAATTTCCCCTTTTATGTGCTTGAATATGAAAACCAAATAACAAAACACCACTAAGACGCCTTGCTCGCAAGACAAGGCGTCTTAGTAAACGTTTTTTCTTTTAGAAAACACAAACAAAAGGACTTATATAAAAACTTGCAGGACAGGAATATTCAGAGGGGGACGGTATACAACAATATGTATTGTAGCGAGTCCACGGGATGAAACTTATCATTACCGCCCCCTTTCAACCATACATTATAAAACATTACAAGCATTTACATATCAAATACTTGCAATATTTTCAGCAACATACTGAGTAAAACTTAAGCTGGACAAACATTTAATTGCCCAAATACCCTTGATGAAAATCCTTTAACTCGTTTAGGATAAACTGACAGCCATATTTTTCAATGAGATGAGATATATCTTGTCCATTCCCATAAGCAGGGGATTTTTTACTTAAACTATAAGAAAAGTTATGGTCTATAGCAATTCCATTATTTTTCTTATCCATTAAAAACAAGTTGCTTTCCTCAAAAAGAGGCACATCTCCACTCAAGGTATCAACAAATGGCTTTTCATCATTGTTGCTTATCACAATATTATTAACCAATTTATTATCAGTAATTTTACTGTAAATCATAAAACCCGTTTGGGCAGGTTCTACAATGGTATTATTGGCAAACACAAACTCACTTCCCTTGTCAGTTATCCTGCTATCACAAAAAAAGCCATTTTCTCCAGGTTTTATAAGCAGGTTATTGATCAAAAGATTTTCCCCCTTGCCTAAAATGATCATACCATTCCCTTTACCTTCAGCAACTACATTTCCTGCCACCACCCCACGGGTGCCCTCTCCTACCTGAATCCCGTTGCTTTGGTATTTTTCAGCTTTAAGCCCATACTTAATAACCAAATTATCGTATATATATACTTCTTCAGTGGCACAACCTACCTGAATGCCATCCCAACCAACATGTTCAACTTTATTATTAAAGACCTTCAGATTATGTATCTCATGTGGAAAAAGGGTTTTACCCGGACAGTTTTGGTTCCTATCCCATCCTCCATAAAATGAATTTCCTATATAAATGCCTTCACCTTTGGAGTGGTGGATATAATTGTCATGTATGCTAACATTTTTCATAACAAAATTATCCTTGGTATATTCCTCATCGCAATCAGGGTCAGACTTAGCCATTATACCGGCAAAACCTGCATTTTTCACCTCCACAAACTCTATTTCAAAGTCAGTACTTCCCCCATCAACACTTAATCCATTTGCTTTAGGCCCTGTACTCCTGATTTGAAAGCCATAGTCAGACCCTTTTACTTTACCCGAACCAGTTAATTTAAAAAAACTACAATTTGACAAATAGAGCCCATAGTAGTGGGCATCATCATCTATAATGACTGCACCGCTATGGTTCATAACCACTATTGGCTCCCGTTCATTGCCTGATATATTTCTTATTTGCAGAAAACGACGCTCACCTGCTTCTATTAGCAGTGTATCGCCTGGCAATACACGAAGTTTATCTCCATCAACAAAATCTTGATGAACAGGAATCAAATGACTTTCAGCTTGAACTTCAGAAATAAAAAATATAACAAACAAGAGGTTTAAAAATAAGGTCTTCATAGTATCTGCTTTTTTTACCTTAATAAAGACAAAAACAGCCAGTTTTGTTACCTACATCCCTAAGTATAAAAGAGAAAACCCACCTGAGGACTTAGGTGGGCTTTTATTTACAAGTCATAAAAATTCGGAAGTTATAGCTCCATAACACTACTATTGTATGGCTTAGTTCCTACCTTTTGCAATTTTTATTTCACTCCTTCATAAGCAGGAAATAAACAAAAGCATATCCCTTACCTTACATTTTATAGTCCTAAAAGACTTAGTGTTCAAAAGCTCCTATATCGAACGAGGTTCCGTTTGGCCTCATATTCTCATCCAAATCATATCTAAAATATGATAAATTAACACCTCCGTTGATGCAAGGGGAGTTTTCATCAAGTCTAAAATCGCCACTTGCTGCATTAACAAACTGTGCATCTTCAATATTCTCGCTTTCAAAATTGTTTTTCTCTTCACCCTCGGCCCCATTACCAAACTCAACATACTTATCAGTTCCAACAATAATATTGTTATAAGCTTGGTTATTGGTTACTGTACTGTAAATCAGGATACCTTCTGAGCCTGGGTTAACGATCGTGTTGTTATAAAAAGCGAAGTCAGATCCTTGATTGGTATATCTACTGTCTGCAAAAGCACCTCGCTCCTCAGGGTTAACAATTAAATTGTTATAGACTTGGTTATCGCCCAATCCTAACAAGATAATACCATTACCTCGGCCGTTTCTAATAGTGTTGTTATAGCATTTACCAGTAGTACCTTCCCCTAGCTGAATACCATTACTGTGCACAGGTTCTCCTTTATAACCATAGTTGTCCACTACGTTGTTGTAGATTTCAGTGTCCATAGAAGCACAACCTACCTGAATCCCATCCCATCCAGTGTTTTGCACGATATTGTCATGCAGCCTTAGACCATGTATATCATGAGGGAACAGTTCTGAGCCAGAGCAATTATTGTTTCCAGTCCATCCTGCATAGAAGCTATTGCCAATATAAAACCCTTCACCTTCTACATCATGTATATAGTTGTTAAACAAATGCACATCTTTCATTGTAAACTCGCCCCTGTTGGCAGAACCATCACAGCGAGGGTCAGTTTTGGCCATAATTCCGGCAAAGCCACAATTGTAAATTTCAAGGTTGTTTACCGTAAAATTGGAACTAAGGTCATCAATTTGCAGGCCATTATTACCTCCATTAACCCTAATCCCATATTCGTCAGCACCTCCATTTCCTGATATACTAAAAAAAGTACTATTTTCCACTTTAATAGAGTATGCGTTGGATTTGGGAACTTGAAACTCTACTGCTCCCCCGGCATTAACAAACTTATACTTACCACCGTCATTGCCATTGAAGTTCCTTATCAACAAAGGCCCTCGGGTTCCAGACTCAATTACGATTACACTACCAGCCGGAAGATCCAATTCGTCATTGTCAACCACAGTTTCACCTTTACTAATTACATAATCCACATCTGCCATAGACATGTCTGGCTCATCATCAACAGATACACGTTGAGATCCCTGTGGATTAATTTCGTCTTCTTTTTTCTTACATTGCGAAAATGTCACAGCAAAAGCCAAGGCTAATACCGACAAAGAGGTTTGAAATGCTGATTTTTTTCGAATCATGTTTATTTTTTTGGTGAACAATATCCTGACATTGGGTTAGCCAGAAATTTCTCATTATTCAAAACAGACAATTTTTAAATAATGCTGGTTCGATAACCATTATTCACTTACTCACTCATAAAAAAAATAACATGTAAGAAAAACAATACAAAAGCAACAAGCCAAACAGTCAATAAACAATAAACACCTAATAATAAGCACATAAACCCAAAACCACCTTTGCAAATACTTATACTAAACCGTCCTTATTTCTCAAAAAAATGGGATTTAAAAGACCTTTTATGCCTATTATCGAGGTTAGTTTTCCCAAAAATGAGGTAAGTAAAACTTTTAAATTTCACTTGCCCAGACACAATAAAAAAAGCGAAGCCATACAACTCCGCTTTTTAACAATATAAGTTTCTTATCCTATTTTACTATTCGAGAACAAGCTTAGGAGCAAAACTACCTTCTTTAGAACTAAAAGATATTTGCCTTACACCAACAGTATTCTCAAGCTCTATTACAAAAGTATAAGCACCTTCCTGAGTAATTGCATTAGAAACATCTACCTCAATAACATCACCTGCTTTTCCCTGTCTTGTGTTATGTCTAGCCACAACATTGGTCCCTAAAGGCCTTCTACTAAATTCCAATGTATTTTCGTCCCAGTTACTATGGCTACCATTACTGATGTTAATGACACCACCACCCCTGTTATCAGTCACCTGAAGTTGAAGTTTAGCCTTTTTGATCTTAGAAAGGTCAACATTGTCCACATCAAACATTAGGTAAACAGTATTTCTTCCAGGCCCAACTTGTAAAAAGTTATTGTTCAGTGCTCTGTTGTTAGCATCAATGAAAAGGTCATTGGTAGTCTCAAAAGCAAAAGAAGGTTTTTCAGGCTCAGCATTAAGAGAGTCTTTTGGCTCCCCTGGCAACGGCGGCTGAGACATTTCATCCTCGTCAGAGATCTTTACAGAAGTAAAGCTGTTCCAGTTGTTATCATTGCTACCTTTCCCAGTTATTCTCACAAATTTTGCCTGTGCGTCAGGGAAACTAAAGCTTTCTACCTCACCTGAAGTACCAGAACTTTGTCCTGTATATACGCTGATCCAGTTGACATCATCCATAGACACTTCAATATCAAAAGCATATTGGTGCTTTTCACCTTCAAAAAACGCTATTGAAACGGTATTTACATTCTGGACATTCTGAAATTCATACTTGATCCACGCTCCTACACCTGATGCAGCCCACCTGGTTTGCAAGTTACCGTCAAGCGTATTTTCAGGCCTATAAGGTTCTTGGTAAGAACTAGCACTTACTTTAACATCGCCAACAACTTCACCTGGCGCTGGTACGGCAACCTCATCATCTGGGAAACCGCTACCACTATTAAACTCGTAAGCACCTATGTCATAACCATTACCATATGGACGTCTATTATTTTCAAAGTCAAAGTTGATTCCATAAGAAGACACATCTTTACCACCGTCTACGGCAGGAGATTCGGCTTTAAGGCTAAAGTCACGAGTAGATAAGCTGGTAAATTTCACATCAGCAGCATTTTCAAGGAAAAGGTTATTCTGCTCATCAGCCTCTGCACCACTACGGTAGTGGGTGAAACTAGTAGTACCTGCTACAATATTATTATAGAACGTATTTTTTGTAGTGGTACTGTACTGCCAGATACCTGCAGTTTTAGGATTAATAATGGTGTTATTTATAAATGCGAACTCAGAGTTTGGCAAACTGCCCCTTGCATCACAAAAAATACCTAAGTCACCAGCATCTATAATAATGTTGTTATAGATATAGTTATTTCCCCTTGCCAATACGATAAGACCATTTCCGGTACCTTTCCTGATAATATTGTTGTACATTTTACCAGAGGTTCCTTCACCTATCTGAATACCGTTGTTTTGCGCCCTAGTATTGGTAAGTCCATAATTCTCAACAGAGTTGTTGTAAATTTCGCAATCCTCTGTAGCACAACCTACCTGAATTCCTTCCCAACCTGAGTTCCAAACTTTGTTATTATACACCCTTACACCATGGATAGCGTGCGGAAGAATACTTCCACAGCCTAAATTACGGCCATTTACATAAAAAGAGTTTCCTACATAAATACCTTCTCCTTTGGTTTCATAGATATGACAATCGTGGATCCGGAGATCTTTCATTGTAAAATTCTCTCTCCAAGTAGCAGGATCACAACTAGGATCTGTTTTAGCCATTATACCGGCAAAACCAATATTGTGAATTTCCATAAACTCGATTTCTATATTGGTAGACATTCTTTCTATAGCCATTCCAATATGTGGTCCATCTATTTCTATACCACGTTCATATTCAGGGCTACCTGATCCGGAAAATTTAAGAAAAGCACACTCTTCAGTTTTGATACCGTAAGCATTATTGCTATTAAGCTTGAACTCCACTTTGCCTTTATTAATAAAAACAATAGGTTCGGCAGATGTGCCATTAAAGTTTCTTAACAAAAGCGCTCCCCTTCTTCCTCCTTCAATGCATATTACACTACCTGGCTCAAACTCGCTACCGTCTAAAATCGTCTCGTTTGCACTAATCGTATGCGTGCACGACGTTTCCACCTGTTGAACAGATAGCTTATCAGAAGAAGAGGGCAATTGATCCTTTTCTTTCTTCTTACACTGCGTAAATATGCCTGTAGTCGACAGCAGCATAATTACAAAGAAAAATTTCAAGTTGTTTGGTTTCATGCGGATTCCTTTAGTTGATTAAATTTGAATTAAAAGGTTTCAATCCCATACAAAATCAAATCAAGCAAGGTTCCTGCTGCATAAGAAACTTTTCATTCCCTTACAGCCAATCATGTAAGGTTCTCGTAGAGGGATATTTTACTTATAGGTGTTAACAAGAAAGGACGACACAAAACACAAAAAACTGTAAACAAGAAAGTTACCAAAAAATATCAATCTAATAGACTACGAAAAAAGAAAAAAGATGCGAAAACAAACGATACGGGATTCTCTATATTTTATATTAGCCAATTATTTTTTCCAGCTCATGTATAAAAAACAACATTAAAGTAAGGTTAATTTTCTTTAAATAAGTCCCTTTTCCTATAGCATATTTTAACAAAACCAGAGAAAATAGTGGTCAAAGAACAAAATATAATAAAGAGCCATTCAAGATACAATTTACATTACAGCATAAGAAAAACAACCAAACCTATTGGTTTAAAACAACTTAAAAAAAATATCAGGATTTTTCGTAAAAAAGGGAGCCCTTTATCAAGGACTCCCCAATTAAAATTAAATTAATTAAAAACCTTATTCAATTATCAGCTTAGGAGCCTGCACACCTTCTTTAGAACTAAAGGTCGTGTGTCTTGCACCTACACCTCTTTCAAGCTCTAGCAAGAAAGTATAAGTACCATCACCTTTAATTGCATCAGTCACATCAAACTCATATACTCCGTTTTCAGTAAACCTTTGGTTTAAGGTAGAAAGCAACTCAACTGCCAATGGCCTATTGCTTGTTCTCAAAGAATTCTCATCCCAGTTGTTATGGCTACCTCTGCTCACATTAATGGCGCCTCCTGCATTGGTGTTAGTAACCTTCATTTGTATTTTAGCTTTCTTGATTTGGCCAGGGTTGATATCCTTCACATCATACTTTATATATACAGTATTTCTTCCCGGCCCCACCTGCAAGGTATTGTTGTTGATGGTTCTGTTGTTTGCATCAATATAAGCATCACTTACCGGTGCAAAAGAGCGAGCATTTGGCCCTTCTGGATCTGAAGGATTTGTCGGATCTGAAGGATCTTTAGGGTCTTTAGGGTCTGAAGGATCAGGCGTAGAAGATGACTCGTCGTGAATACGCACAGACGTATAACTGTTCCAGCCACTATCAGTATTACCTCTACCAGTAATTCTAACATACTTAGCTTGAGCATCAGCAAATTCGAAAGTTTCTGGCTGCGTAGTAGTACCTGAAGAAGATCCAGAGTAAACTTTAATCCAGTTTTGACCATCTACAGATACCTCAATGTCAAACATAGACTTACGCTGGTCTCCATTAAAGAATGAAATATCTACAGCACTTACATTCCTGATTTCACCTAAGTTATACTTAATCCACTGACCATCGCCATTAGCAGACCATCTTGTGCTAAGATTACCGTCCAATGTATTGGCAGGCCTATTAGGATCCTGGTGAGAGCTAGCTGTTACAGTGATACCATCCACTTCAGTGCCACCGCTTCCTGGAGGAGTTGGCGCAGGAGAAGGAGAAGAACTTCCGCCAGAAGTATATTCAAAAGCACCTATATCAAAGCCATTTCCATACGGTCTTCCATTATTGGTAAAGTCGAAGTTAATACCGTACGAGCTTACATCCATACCTTGATCGATTGCAGGAGAACCTGCTTTCAGCCTGTAATCATGAGACCTAGCATTCTGGAACTGCACTTCAGAAACGTCCTGAACAAAAAGATTGTTTCTCTCATCAGAGCTGGCACCGTTACGATATAGCGTAAAAGAATTGGTACCCGCTACGATGTTGTTATAAAACTTGTTGTTAGTCACATTACTGTACTGCCATATACCAGCAATTGCAGGGTTAATGATCGTGTTGTTAATGAATGCAAAGTCTGAACCAGGCGTCGTACCTCTGGCATCACAAAAGATACCCAACTCACCGGCGTCTACAATAACATTGTTAAAGATGTAGTTATCGCCTTGAGCAAGAACGATCAGACCATTACCGGTACCCTTTCTGATAAAGTTATTATAAAACTTACCTGTAGTACCTTCACCTATCTGAACACCATTGTTCTGCGCCCTAGTGTTAGTCATACCATAGTTTTCAACCGTATTGTTGAAAATTTCGCAGTCTTGTGTGGCACAACCTACCTGGATTCCTTCCCAGCCAGAATTCCATACTTTATTATTGTAGATTCTCACTCCATGAATATCATGGGGAAGAACACTCCCGCAGCCTAAGCTACGACCATTGGCATAAAATGAGTTTCCTACATAAATACCCTCTCCTTTAGTATCATAAATATGGCAATCATGAATACGAAGGTCTTTCATTGTGTAGTTTTCCCTCCATGTTGCAGGGTCACAGCTTGGGTCAGTCTTGGCCATAATACCAGCAAAACCAATATTATGAATTTCAAGAAACTCTAGTTCCACATTAGTACTAAGGTTTCCTGCAGTAATACCAAGGTGCGGTCCGTCAATTTCTATTCCCCTGTCGTGTTCAGGAGCTCCTGTTCCTGTTAATTTAACATATGCACAATTAGCAAAGTTAATTCCGTAAGAACTGGCAGCACTAAGCTTAATAACAACTTTTCCTTCATTAATAAAGGTAATAGGGTTTGAGGCGGTTCCTTTAAAGTTTCTCAACAATAAAGCTCTTCGGGTACCACCTTCCAGGCAAATAACACTACCCGGCTCAAAATCGCCTCCATCCACTACAGTTTGGTCGCGCGATATAGTGTGGGTACATGTAGGGGGAGCTGCCTTCTGGCTAGCAGTTTTTTCTCCTGAAGAAGAAGGAAGCTCCTTCTCTTTCTTTTTACATTGTGAAAACATACCCGATATGGATACGCAAATAATCACAACTAGTAATCTCAGGTTGTTACGTTTCATGATTGTTCCTTTGATTTATTAAATTTTGATTAAAAGGTTTCAATCCCATACAAAATCTTTTCTGGCTTAGTTCCGACGTGGAGAGACTGTTTTTGAGCCTCCCAGACAAACTCATGTAAGGTTTTCTTTTAATTGTTTTTTAACCAATAATGAGGACCCCAAGACAGACCAATAAAGTATAAGGTATTGATTTAAAATTAATTACTACCTGAGTACAGTTTATATCATAAGATCATTTAAGGAAAGCACTCAATTAACGCCTGCCGATTTAACTTATTTTTAATCCAAGAAAAAATTTATATTAAAGCATGTAAAGAATCTTAGAATTATTAAATATTTATTAAGAGATTAAATTAAAATTAAAGGAAATGAGTGGCAAAAATCATACGGATCATTAAGCCCAGAATATGAGGTTAAGTCTACTAATACATTTTCAATTCAACTGGCTCCCGCACATTTATCCTTACCATAGCAATGCTTTACGGCACAAAAATGGCGTTTTTTTCTTTTACCCCTCATGACAAATTCCAGATGAAGTAAATAAGGGGGCAAGCCACCGATATACGGAATGTTATTTATGAGACAGAATTAAGTAAGCCAATTTTACTGAAATATATAAACCTGAAGAACAATACTAGCTTCTTATGAATAAAAACCTGACACTCTATACCTCATGCTCTGCCTCCACTGTCACTCTAAAAGAAAGTTACTATGGGCACTCCAAAAAACTGTATCCTGCTAAACACATTCGTTTAGAACTACAAGAATATTGCAACATAGTTACAACAAGCGTTTTAAAGCAAGTTTAAAAAAAAAAAAATGATAACAATCTATCATTTGGCCTGTTGGTTAAATGTATTTGCAAACCTTAAACAACCTTAAAAATGATGCAAACAAACTATACGTCGCTTTTTCGAAAATTTTTATTTATTGTTTTATCAGCAACTACAGGAACAGCACTAGCACAGTCAGAATTTGGGAACTGGGACGAAACCCAGCTTACAGAAAATGAAATTTCACACCGACATGAAAATGCGTTTGTAGAAGTTAATGGCAAACTTTACCTCTTAGGAGGCCGGGGACCACAACCGGTTGAGATTTATGACCCAGAAACTGACACCTGGACAACCGGGGCAACGGGATATCAAGATATAAGCGCTTCCCAAATACATCACTTTCAAGCAGTAGCCGTAGGTTCCAAAATTTATGCCATTTGTGGGTTTGACATTGTAGATGGAGCTGAAGTTCCAACTCCCAATGTTTATATTTATGATACCGAAACAGATACATGGAGCGACGGCCCAGAAATACCAGCACACCGTCGCAGAGGGTCGGCAGGCGCAGTCGTGTATAATGGAAAAATTTACATTGTCGCAGGTATTCAAAACGGACATATTGACGGACACGTTGAATGGTTTGATGAGTTTGACCCTCAAACAGGCGAATGGCGGGAACTTCCTGATGCCCCAAGAGCCAGAGACCACTTCCATGCGGCTATAGCTGGCGGAAAACTGGTGGCTGCCGGCGGCAGACTCAGCAAGCAAGATGACCCGGAACCAGGAGGGGTATTTATTTTTACCATTCCAGAGGTTGATATCTATGATTTTAGTACAGACGAATGGACTACTACAGAAAATCCCATTATAACAGACAGGGCTGGAACAGCCACAGTGACTGTAGGAAATGAAATTGTAGTGTTAGGAGGAGAAGGCCCGCACCAAGAAAGTGCTCCAGATGGTGGCCCTTATGCACACAATGAAGTAGAAGCATTCCACATAGAATCCGAAGAATGGAGAGAACTTCCTTCTTTAAATACTGGAAGACATGGAACCCAAGCAGCTGTTTATAATGACAAAGTTTATATAGTAGCTGGCAGTAGCCGCCGAGGAGGAAATGTCGATTCTGAAAATGAAGCATTAACACTCGAGGTTATTGAATTTTCCATGACAGAAGACCTTATAGAACCAGAACCTGATGAAGATGAAGACGAAGGAGAGGTAACAGCCATACAGGCCAATACCCCTGACAGCCCACTAAATATTTTCCCTAACCCTGCTGTGGACAACATAAACATTGAACTATCCGGTGGACAAGGATTTACTGTAGAGGTCTATTCTCCAGATGGGCGTTTGGAGTCTGTCAGCAACCATTCGGGTTCCACGGGCAACATTAACCTTTCAGGATTAGCCAAAGGCATGCATTACCTAAAAGTTATTGGCAACCATGGAGAGATATATGAAATGTATAAAATTGTTAAGCAATAACATATAAGCTTATAAAAAAAAAGCCCGGATTACCTTTAAAAGTCCGGGCTTTTTTAATCTGGATTACGCGATAGATTTCATCATAAGGAGCAATGTACTTATGCATTTTCCAGCAAGCCCCTAAATAATCTTATGTAAAAAATACCCCTCCAAAAATAAACATGTGAAAATAGATTAGGTTGTACATGCTCAACCAGCTTATAACAATCTAATTTTTTCACCATGAAACTAAGACTAGCAGCAAAACAGCTTTTATTCTTGGCAGCAATCACTTTATTGGTGACTGTTCAGGAATTATCCTTCGCCCAGAACCTGTCATTTAACATTGATACGCTTTCAAACGCCAATGTTATTAATCCAACTTCTTTACAGTTTGGCCCTGATGGTAAACTATATGTTTCACAACAAAATGGAATTATCAAAATATTAACGATCAAACGAAATGGACCAGGAGACTATGAAACAGAAAATGTAGAAGATCTATTTTTGGTGAGACACATACCCAACCACTATGACGACGGAAGCCCTAGAGATTACAATATTAACACCAACAACAGACAGGTAACGGGTATATTAGTTAAAGGAACACCTGACAACCCTATACTTTATGTAACATCAAGCGACCCGTGGCACGGTGGCGGTGCGGCAGGAGACCGCAACCTATGCACCAACTCAGGAGTCATTTCCAAGCTTTATAAAGATGGCGGGCAGTGGAAAAAAGTAGATTTGGTAAGAGGAATACCGCGCTCAGAAGAAAACCACTCCATCAACGGTCTACAAATGGCTACGCTCAATGGCAAAGACATTCTTTTTGTGGCTGTTGGAGGCATGACCAATGCAGGTGGCATATCAAGAACTTTTGTATACAGTAGCGAATATGCCCTGGCAGCATGCATACTGTCCGTCGATTTGGAGGCCATTGAGGCCATGCCCCTCAAAGGTCAAGACTCGAACCATCCTTACAAATATGATCTCCCTACCCTTGATGATCCTACCCGTGAAAATAGGGCCGATGGATCGGATATCAATGATCCTTGGGGCGGAAATGATGGCCTCAATATGGCAAAAATAGAAGAAGGAGGTCCGGTACAGGTTTACGCCACGGGCTTACGCAATCCTTATGATTTGGTAATAACTGAAAATGGCAATATGTACACGGTAGACAATGCAGCCAACCGACTATGGGGCGGCTACCCGGATCTTGACGAAAACAACAAAGCCATCAACCGTTACAATCCAGATGAACCAGGCTCTGCCCCTGCCACTACGCCCTCTGGTCAACCAGTAGTAAACAACCATGACCCCTTACAATTTATTGGCAATATTGAGACGTATACGCCAGGAACTTTTTACGGTGGCCACCCCCACCCCATTCGTGCTAACCCTGCTGGCGCTGGTTTATACACTCATGATTGGCATAAACAAGAAGGTTTTTGGAGAACATCTATTTCCGGAGACAAACCACTTCCCACAGATTGGCCGCCCTTTCCTGAATCTTTGACAACCAATGAAAATCTTTTCCTGAACCCAGGAGAAGGAGACCATCCTGCCTTGATCGTATTTAAAACCTCTACCAACGGAATATGCGAATATACCGCCACCAATTTCAATGGAGCCATGCAAGGAAACCTCCTCACAGTAGGCTACAATAACGGCAACGTATATAGGGTCATGCTTAATGCACAAGGCGACCAAGCGCTGAACACTACTTGGGACTCGCCATTTGATGGAAAATACAGAAAGGAGATTGATGAAAACGATAGAGATAATATCATCTTTGGCTTAGGGGCCAACAGTCGCCCGCTGGACATTACAGCCCAAGGTGATGGCGATATTTTTCCGGGTACTATATGGGTGGCCAATTACAATGGGCATGCTTCAGGCAACAACCAAATCATGGTTTTTGAACCGGAAGAAAATTTTGTTTGCACCAATGAATATAGCTGGACAATGGACGATGACAACGACTGCTACTCCAATGCAGATGAAGAAGATAACCGTACCAACCCTTGCTCAGCAGCAAGCCGACCCAGTGATTTTGACAACGACTGTCTTTCGGACTTGAACGATCCGGATGATGACAGCGATGGCATTCTTGACATCAACGATGCCTTTGCCAGAGATAAGCACAATGGTGACACAACAAGAATACCCTTAAACTACACCATGTTCAACAACAATCCGGGTACTGGTTTTTTCGGACTGGGTTTTACAGGATTAATGATCAACAACGAAACAGATTACCTTGAACAGTTTAACCCTAGAAACCTAATCCCAGGGGGCGCTCCAGGTGTTTTCACGATAGTAGATGTTTCTGAGGGTGACGCATTAGGAGACAGGAACAATCAGGAAAATGCATTCCAGTTTGGAATAAGTGTCAATAAAAGCACAGAAAAGTTTACCGTTGACTCTTGGATTATGAGACCGTTTTTTGGTGGCATATCCCCTTCTGGCCATATGTCACAAGGAATATTTATTGGCACCGGCGATCAAGATAATTATCTAAAAATAGCACTAAACGCCAATGAAGGTAATGGAGGCATTGAAATAGTGCATGAAAATGAAGGTATGTACGAGCTAAAACAGTTAGACATTGAATTCTACCCTGAAAATACTGTTTTCTTCTATCTTGAAATAGAACCTTCAACAGGCCTTGTGCAACCTGCATATGCCATAGACGACTCAACCAATATTGCGAACGCTGGCGACCCCATACAATTAAAAGGAAAAACCCTCGAAGCCCTTCAAAGCGACCAATCCTTGGCCACAGGTGTTATTGCCACCTCCAGAGGAGCGGACAGAACTTTCGGTGCTAGCTGGGACAATTTCAGGGTCAGAAAGGGTAACATAACTGGCACCAAACCGCTCGTACTTAACAATAAAACCTTTACAGTATACCCTAATCCTTTTAACAACTCTTTTAAAATTAAAACTGATGCCAGCACGCTTGACCCAGGCTACCACTTTGTAATATATAATAATATAGGTAGCATTATACAGCAGCAAGATTTAATCTTAAATTATAACCAAGACATGACATTTAACCTAAACAACCAACCTGCTGGAATCTATATACTGAAGCTCGTTTCTCCAGGTGGCGAAGTTTACCAATCCACAAAATTAATTAAAATAGAGTAGCCTCTTTATTTCACTTAACACAGATAGCCATTGGGGCTATCTGTGCTTAAACCACAATACCCCAAGAAGAACACCCATTAAAACCTAAAAAGAAAAACACATAAACTATCCAAAAAAGTTTATATAGTTCACACAACTAAACAACCTACTTCACTTCTTAGCAATTCAGCTAAACAACTACATAGGTACTTTGTTATAATCTATATCTGAGTTATCCAAAAGCTCGAGTAAAAATAGGATTATTGGCAAGTAATAAATAAACAGCCATAACCCTAAGTTTATGAAATTTTTCCCTGAAAAGGCAAGCATTATTACTAAGCAGGATTGATTTTTTCCAGTAAAATGAAAACAGTTTTTTAAAGAAGAAGAGATTATGAAACACCTAAACCTAAGTAGAAACAAGCTCTATTTGGCTTTGGCCCTAACTATATTGACATTGCAGAGCGTTAAAGCACAAAATGTAGCCTTTAGCGTTTCTGAACTTAAAGATGTACCTACAGGAGGCACAGACCAACTCGTCAACCCTACCTCTATCCAATTTGGGCCGGACGAGAAGTTATACGTCGCAGACCAAAAAGGCTTTATTTTCAGGTACACAGTAGAAAAAGACGAGGCTGGAGATTATAGAGTTACAGAAGAAGAAAGGATTGACCTTATCAGGCACATCATTAACCATGATGATGACGGCACACCTCATGAGTTTAATAATATTTGGACAAATTTCCGCCAGGTTACAGGTATATTAGTAAAAGGTACGGCTGAGAACCCTGTACTCTATGTAACCTCAAGTGATGACAGACATGGTGCGGGTGCATCTGGCGACATTAACTTATGTACTAACTCAGGGATTATTTCAAAATTAACCCTTGAAAACGGTGAGTGGACAAAATTAGACTTGGTTCGGGGAATTCCTAGGTCTGAAGAAAACCACTCTATTAATGGTTTGCAAATGGCCACAGTTAATGGCACAACCTATCTATTTGTGGGTATTGGAGGCATGACCAATGCAGGAGGTGTATCCAAAGATTTTGCATACAGCACTGAATATGCCCTTGCGGCCTGTATACTTTCAGTAGACCTAGATGCAGTTGAAAGTATGCCTACACAAGATGCGGGTTCTGTAAACCAGTACAAATACGACCTACCAACACTAGACGACCCCACCCGTCCTAATGTAAATGGACAGGACGAAAACGACCCTTTTGGAGGAAACAACGGTTTAAACCAAGCCATTATAGACCCAGAAGGACCAGTGCAGGTATATGCCGGTGGTCTTAGAAACCCTTATGATGTACTCATAAGAGACGATGGAAAAATGTACACAGTAGACAATGCTGCTAATGGCGGCTGGGGAGGCCCCCCTGTTATGGATGGAGACAAAGCCACCAATCAATATGACCCTAATGAGCCAGGATCTAATTCGGTAATTAACTATGACCCTCTGTTCTACATAGGTGATATAAATAATTACACGCCAGGTTCATTTTATGGAGGACATCCGGTGCCAGTAAGAGGAAATCCAAGCGGGGCAGGCCTTTACCATCTTGATGTAGCAACAGGAAACGTTCATACTGGTGGAGAACACGGCTGGATGAACGGCACTGAAGATGACTTTAGGGAATTACCTTCAGACTGGCCACCAGTACCAGAAAGCATGGCCACAGACGAGAATCAGTACATTCCGCCAGGGTCAGCAGAAAGTCCGTCACTCGTAACCATAAAAAGCTCGACTACTGGAATCTGCGAGTACAAAACCAATCACTTTGGGGGGGCGCTACAAGGGGATATCATTGCAGCAGGCTTTGGGGTCAGCAAAGTTTTTAGACTAAAGCTCAACGAAGCTGGGGATCAAGCATTAAATACACGTGGTGCCAATAATGATGAGATTAACCAAGATGACCCCGAAAACGTCTTGGCAGAATTTCCTGATTTAAAATGTATAGATGTTACAGCACAAGATAGCGATGGGCCTTTTCCCGGCACGATATGGGTAGCAAACTACGCAGGTGTGCAAAGTGACCAAGCAATTATGGTTTTCGAACCAGTTGAAGACATAGAGTGTACCGGTGAAGTTACCTGGGACCTAGATGACGACAACGACGGTTATGCCAATGCTGATGAAGAAGACAATAATACTAACCCATGTGACCCAGGTAGTATTCCACCTGATTATGACAGAGATTTCTTGTCTGATATGCATGATCCAGACGATGACAGCGACGGGATAGATGACGTAGACGATCCTTTTGCAAGGGACTCTTTAAATGGAATGGACGTACACATACCTTTGGAATATACCATGTACAACAACGATCCAGGCAGAGGCTATCAAGGACTTGGTTTTAGAGGTTGGATGATCAATGGAGAAACCGACTACCTGGATCAATATGATAACAACGACATTGTAGCTGGAGGTGCTGCCGGCTTGCTGACCATACACAATGTCACCGAAGGAGACGCCTACGGAGACCTTAACAATCAAGACAATGGGTTCCAGTTTGGTATTAACGTTAACAAAAACACATCTCCATTTTTGGTAGAGGGGCAGCTACTTGGAGGTTTTGGCGATGCCATACCTTCTGGAAACATGTCCACAGGCATTTATATTGGCACAGGCGATCAAGACAACTACATAAAAATTGCCTTACATGCCAATGAAGGAAATGGTGGCATTCAGGTGATCAATGAAACCGGCGGCGAACCTGAAGAGTATATGTTTGACATTGACGATATCCCTTCATCCACACTATACCTTTTCCTAGAAGTGCACCCGGATGCAAAAGTAGTACAACCGGCTTATGCCATAGGAGATGAAAGCAATAGACAGGATTTGGGAGAGCCTATTCATATCAAAGGACGCAACCTTGAAGTTCTTGAAAGTGCAGATGAAGCACTCGCCATTGGATTTATTTCCACATCAAGAGGCGGGACTCCATTTTCGACGACTTTGGCAAACATAAAAATAGACCATGACAATGTTACAAGTATCTCTTCTTTAGTAGAAGAAGAAAGTTATATCAAGGTTTACCCTAATCCATTTGAAGGAACATTTAATATTAAACCTTCACCGGACGAAGGTTTGTCATTCTTTAAAGTAAATGTGGTAAACCAAGTAGGAGCATTGGTCAAAGAAGAAGATGTACCTGCTTTTGCAGACGAATTTTCTATAAATTTGGCAAATGAACCATCAGGAATCTATTACCTTAAGCTGATTTCTCCTGAAGGTAAAGTTTATAAAACAGTAAAGCTTATAAAGCTTAAGTAAAACAAGTTCCATGCTTAAAAAGAAAAGCCACAGAAATACTCTCTGTGGCTTTTTCATGAACACCTCTTAGATACACCTCATTTCTGGTTGGAGAAAACATAAACTAGAGGTAACTGTTACCGATAGCATTGCTTGTTGGTGAAAACACCAACAAGTGGATGAAACTTCAAAAAAACTATTTAAATGAGCAAAATACATACCCATCAGCGTCAACAGACCTGACGGCGTACCTGAGCGAGGATAGCCCTGTTAAGGGCGAAATATCGGTAGAAGACATATTTACCTTCATTTCAGCCCCATTAGGGGCGTAACATATTTTAATTTAATGATGTCGTGGTCAAGAAACAGCCCCTACCCTTTTGCCATTTTTTTTGGGACAAGCTTGTTGGTGAAAATACCAACAAGTGGAGGGGAATTGTTACTGGCAGCATGGCTTGTTGGTGAAAACACCAACAAGAGGAAGACACATCATTGATTTTTTGAAACTTAATTAAACAAAACACATCATGCCCGGTTGCTCATTTTAACTAATTTTTCAGACCTAAAGCAACCAAAAGCTATGAGAAAAATTTTCACAAGAGACACGTTATTTTTTCTATTGATCTTTTTAGCATTGACCCTTGTTTTTCCTGCCAAAAGTCAGGATTACAACTTTATCTCCGGTGAACTTGAAGGTGATTTGGAAATAGACAACCCAACATCGCTTCAGTTTGGCCCAGACGGGAAACTTTATGTGGCTCGCCAAGATGGTTATATAAAAGTTTACACCATAGAGAAAAGCGGGCAGGGAGAATTTAATGTCACAAATATTGAGACGATTAATGTAGTCCGAAATATCCCAAATCATGATGATGATGGGGAGCCTAACCCTTCTGTTACTGCCAGGCAAGTGACAGGTATCCTTTTGACAGGAACGGCCGAAAACCCAATTATGTATGTTGGGAGCAGCGACCCTAGAATGGGTGCTGGTGATTTAGGGGATGTACACCTTTGCACAAACTCTGGAGTAATTTCCAAACTCTACAAAGAAGGTGGGGAATGGAAAAAATTAGACCTTGTAAGAGGCTTACCACGGTCCGAAGAGAACCATTCAGTCAATGGCATGCAACTGGACGAGACAAACAATCAGTTATTGGTAACAGTAGGAGGCTTTACCAATTCAGGAGGTATTGCCAGGCTTTTTGCCTACAGCAATGAATACGCCCTGTCCGCCTGTATTATTTCGCTAGACCTCGGCATGATCGAATCTATGGAGGTTAAAGACGCAGGTGGTTTAAATCCCTACATTTATGATATGCCTACGTTAGATGACCCAGAAAGGGAAAATGATGCTGATGGCAATGATATTAATGACCCGTGGGGCGGCAACGATGGTTTAAACCAAGCAAAAATAGTTGAAGGCGGACCTGTGCAACTATATGCTACTGGTTTAAGAAACCCATACGACCTGGTGGTAACTCAATCAGGGAAAATCTATACTATAGACAATGGTCCAAATCAAGGTTGGGGAGGTATCCCGATGTATGACAACTCAGGAAACGCCATCAACGACTACGACCCTGACGAACCTGGTTCTACACACAACCCAAGTTTAGGAGTACCTGCAGTCAATAACTATGACGGCTTCCACTACATTGGAGATGTAAACAGCTATAATCCTGGATCATATTACGGAGGACACCCTTGTCCCATTCGAGCTAATCCTACCGGAGCCGGATGGTTTACACACCCACACACAGATGATATTGATGACTTAAGCAACGCCCATTGGAGAACAAGCACCGACGGAGCACACCCTCTACCATCGGACTGGCCACCTATTCCTCCCAGCATGGCCAATCCTGTAGAAAGCGAATACTACCAACCAGGCGAAGGGGAAAGCCCAGCACTATTAACCTGGAACTCTGCGTCTGTCAATGGTATGTGCGAATACACAGCCTCTAATTTTGACTTTGAACTTCAAGGTAATATCCTTGCTGCAAATTTCAACCACGGACACATTCACATGATCCGGTTAAGCGAAGATGGCACTGATGTGCTTAATGCAAAAGGCAATATCCGTATTGACGAAGACGATCCGCTAATAACAGGCTACACCGAAGACAAACTTCTAGATGTTACTTCGCAAGGTGACATGGATGCTTTTCCCGGCACTATCTGGGCTGTAGGTTATGCATCAAACAAAATATTTTTCTTCGAACCAGCAGAACTGTCAAACTGTACTGCTGAATATGATCCAGCATTAGACGAGGATGGCGACTGCTATATGAACGATGACGAAATAGACAACCAAACCAATCCGTGCAATGCAGCAAGTCGCCCTTCCGACTTTAATGGCAACTGTGTTTCTGACCTTAACGACCCAGATGATGACAGCGATGGCATTCTGGACATCAACGACGCCTTCGCAAGAGATGCAACAAATGGCGACTCCACACACATACCTGTAGAAAGGCCTATGTACAATAACAATCCCGGCACAGGCTTTTTTGGACTAGGGTTTACAGGTCTGATGAAAAACGACCAAGCCGATTACCTAGACCAAATGGACAGCGACAGATATATAGCCGGTGGCGCGGCTGGCGCATTTACCATTAGAGAGGTTCAGGCTGGAACAGCATTAGGTGGACAAAATGATCAAAAAGACGCTTTTCAATTTGGACTCAATGTCAATCATGGCACCCCAATGTTTACGGTACAGGCAAACATGATTGGCCCATACTTTAGCAATTCGCCTTCAGGAAACCAATCTCAGGGCATGTATGTCGGAAATGGCGACCAAGACAACTACTTTAAAGTTGCAATTGCGGCCAATGAAGGAGACCCGGTGATGGAGGTAGTTGTAGAGAACAATGGCGAATACGAAAGGCATACCTATGACATAGACATTACCAACAATGTCTTAAGAGTATATTTAACTGCAAACCCTGCAGAAGGAACTATTCAGGCATCTTATGCCATAGATGATGAAGAAGAACATATGTTAGGAGGGCCTATAAAAGTAGAAGGAGCTTTACTAGAAAGCCTTCAAGGAGAAGAAAAAGCTTTGGCGGTGGGTGTTATTGCTACTTCCGATGGTGCTGAACCTTTTGGAGCAACGTGGACCAGTATGCGCATCTATGAAGGGGAAGCAATTACATCGACAGAAGAAGCGGTGGCCAATCATTACAATATTACCACCTACCCTAATCCATTTAACAATACTTTTAAGGTAAAAGGCGACAAGGATATAATGAGCAATGTTAGGTTTATATTAATTGACCAAACAGGAAAACTTGTGCAAAATGCCCAGGTTCATACGCTCAACAATTCTGAGTATGAATTTAATGCAGAAACCCTTCCTAAAGGTATGTATTATCTAAAAATTATTACCGAACTGGGAGATATCATAGAAACAGTAAAAATCCAAAAGCAATAAATATGGAGGCGCTTTAAGGCTTCTAAAAAAGAAAAAAGTTTTAACCAAATGTCCAAATAAAAGAAGCTGGCTATCGAAAGCCAGCTTTTTTTTATTTCCTGCAGATACTCCGATATTCCCATTAAGATGTACAAAAGCACGTAAACTATCATATATTGACTTCTTCAACAGCTTCAAATTATCATTTTTTAGGACTGCATAAAAAGCTCGTGTTTCCCCCTATTTTTTACTAACTTTATCTTCTAGTCCTTTACAATCCCCTAATTAGGAAAAATGAAAATACTGCATACTGCTGACTGGCACCTTGGCAAAAGGCTTGAAAACTTTTCGCGTCTTGAAGAGCAAAAGCAAGTATTGAAAGAAATATGCGAAATTGCTGACAACCAAAAAGTAGACGCTATTATTATAGCTGGTGACCTTTATGACACTTTCAACCCTCCAGCAGAGGCTACTGACTTATTTTACAAAACATTACGAACACTAACGAAAAACGGGAGAAGGCCAGTAGTAGCTATTGCCGGCAACCATGACTCCCCAGACAGAATAGAGGCGCCAGATCCTCTTGCCAGAGCATGTGGAATCATTTTCGCAGGATATCCTCATTCAGAAGTCCCGAAGTTTAGCACTGAGGCAGGACTGGAAGTAATAAATACCGAGCCGGGGTTTGTAGAATTGAAACTTCCAGAACAGGAGACTCCGCTCCGACTGATCCTCACCCCTTATGCCAATGAGTATAGGATGAAAACTTTTCTCGGACTTGACGACGAAGAAGGGGAACTTAGAAGTTTACTGGAAAAGAAATGGGCTGATTTGGCCAATAAATATTGCGACAACCAAGGCATTAATTTATTGGTTACGCACTTATTTATGATAAAAAAAGGCGGAGAAGTACCAGAAGAACCCGACGATGAAAAACCTGTATTGCATGTAGGAGGCGCCCAGGCTATATATACTGAAAACATTCCCCCACAAATACAATACACCGCCCTAGGCCACTTACACCGTTTTCAAACAGTAGACAACACACCCTCCCCTACTGTGTACAGCAGCAGTCCTTTAAGTTACAGTTTTAGCGAAGCCAACCAACAAAAATATGTGGTAATAATTGAAGCTGAAGCCAACAAAGACGTCGTTTATGATAAAGTGCCACTACAAAGCGGGAAAAAGTTGCTGCGAAAAAAATTTAAAAATATAGATGAAGCAGAACATTGGCTCAAAGAAAACCCCGATACACTCTTAGAGCTTATCTTAGTAACTGACAACTATTTAACGGCCGAAATTCGTAACCGATTGGCCAATGCCCATGATGGAATCGTAACCATCATACCCGAACTTATTTCTGCTCAAGAAGAAACCACCAGCACTTCAAGTATAGACCTAAACCTGGAAATGCAAGAGCTTTTCAAAAGATACTTTAAGCACAAGCATGCTGGACAGGAACCCAATGAAGAAATACTCGAACTATTTAAAGAAATACAAGCTGTAACCTCAGAAGAATGATACCTATTTCTCTTACATTACAAGGAATATATTCATATCAAAAAGCTGAAACCATTGATTTTACCCGTTTGTTGGAAGGGCAATTGTTTGGCATCTTTGGTGCTGTTGGCTCAGGGAAATCTACCATACTAGAAGCTATTTCTTTCGCATTGTATGGTGAAACGGAAAGGCTGAACAGAACCGATGGAAGAAATTATAATATGATGAACCTGAAGTCTGATGAGCTCCTCATCGACTTTCAGTTCAAAAACTTTGAAGAACAGGTATACCGTTTTATAGTCAAAGGAAAAAGAAACGGTAAAAATTTTGACAAAGTTTCTACATTGGAAAGAACCGCTTTTAAGAAGACCGGCCCTCAAAACTGGGAACCGATACCTGTTACCACTGCGGCTTCACTTTTGGGCAACTTAAGCTATGATAACTTCCGGCGAACCATTATCATTCCACAAGGGAAGTTTCAAGAATTTCTTCAGTTAACAGATGGTGACCGGACTAAAATGCTAAAAGAAATATTCAACTTAAACAAATTTGAATTTTCTATACAAACATCATCGCTTATTAAGAAAAATGATGAACAAATACATCACCTCAACGGAAGACTGGTAAAGCACGAAAACATAAACCAAGAAGCTTTCGAACAAAACCAGGCATATATCGCCAAATTGAAGTCTGAGCGTGAAAAACTTAATAAACAATGCACTCAACTCCAACAAACAGAAAAGGAGCAACTAGAGCTAAAAAAACTTACAGAAGAACTACTACAAAAAGAACAAAAGCTAAATGAACTAGAACAACAAAAAGGACAATTTGAACAACTAGAGCTAAAACTAAAAGAGTATGAAACCTGCTTGCAAAAGTTTAGCAGCAAAATAGAACGTTTAAAAAACCTGCGCCAAGAACTCAAGGAGAAGACAACCTTAATGGAAAAAATTTCTTCCCAGGAAAAAGAGTATCAAAAAAACTATAAAACCAAAGAAGAAGCCTTTGCCATAGTAGAGCAAGACCACAAGTCTATAGAAATATGGAAAAATGAACTAGATGACTATAGCAGGTTGATTAAAATATTTGACTTGAGCAATAAGTCGGAAACCTTAGGCAAAAGAATTGAAAACGGGAAAAAACAACTCGAACAGTCCGGCAAAGAAAAAGAAAGTCTTGAAAATAACATCAGAAAGTTAAAAACCCAGATTAAAGAGTTAAACACACAACTACCTGACCTATCTCTGCTGTATAAAGTAAAAGAATGGTTTTCGGAGAAAAACAACATATCCACCACTCTCAATAAACTTAAAAATGAACTACAAGAAGTTCAAGCAGAGGTAAAACATCACGAAAAAAGCTATTCAGAAAAACTTCCAGCGTTTATAACCGAAAAAAACACTACACCTGAGCAGGTTACCCACTTTGCAGAGCGTTTAATAGAAGACTGTAACAGCAGACTAGCAAAGATAGAAGATGCTTTATCTGGGTACAAGCTTCAAGAAAAGCTAAAAGAATATACCCAAAGCTTAAAAGACGGGTCACCTTGCCCCCTATGTGGCGCCAAAGAACACCCGTCAGTTATGGATGTTGAGAATGTACGGGAACATATAACCGCCGCCAATACTGAAATACAGCAGATTAAGAAAGACATTGACAACTACACGGAAATCATCAAACAAACAGAACGTTTTTCATTAAACGTAGCAAACCTTGCGAAACAAGAAAAGACAATCAGCGACAAAATTGCATTAGAAGAAAAAGCCCTTCTGAATCACCAGGACAAATTTGAATGGGATAATCTAGAGAACGAACAACAGGTAAACGAACAAATAGAAAAAGCTACACTGCTCAACAAAGAAATTGAAAAGCAAAAAAGTGCGCTAGAAGAGAAAGACACCCAGCTCGAAAAGCTACTAAAAGACTTTGAAAAGTTCAGAAAAGCCATTGAAGCCTTTGAACGTGACGCAGCAGCCTTTACAGCAGAAAAGCAGTCTTATATCAGCCAATTAAAAGTTTTGGAAGCCAAACAAGACAAACCGATTAGCTGGTACGAAAATCAAAGTGTAGAACTTAAAGAAAGAATTAACCAAACTGAAAGCAAACACAAAACACTTTTCGAGCAAATACAGAACCTAAAGCAAGAAATAGCGGCACTGAAAGGAAAAAGTACTGAAGTAGGCGAAACAGTAGCAAAGCTACAAAACAACATATCCATCACCAGCCAAGAACTTGAAACAAGCCTTCAAGAGTCAGGATATCAAAACATTGCTGACATAGAGGAGATATTGGCTTCAAACCCAAACCTTTCAGTAGAAAGAGAGAGGATATACAAATTCAGAGAAGTACTTTTTCAAACTGCTGAAGAAATAAAAAAACTGAAAGCGTTAACAGACAACCGGCCATTTAGTGAGGAAAATTATAAACTTCTGGTAAAAGAGCTTGAGGAAGTTCAACAGAAATTCCAACAGACCAACGACACATTGGTAGAGGAAAAAGCCCGGGCAGAACAAATAAAAAAAGACCTAAAGGAAAAAAATGAACTGCAAGCAGAGCTGGAAAAACTGAATCAAAGGGCAGAAAACTTAAAGCTCCTTAGCAATATGTTCCGAGGAAGTGGATTTGTAGAATATATCTCAGGTGTATTTTTGCACGACCTATGCCAAGCAGCCAATGAAAGGTTTTACCGGTTAACACGCCAACAGTTACGGCTGGAAATTAACGAAAAGAACAACTTTCAGGTCAGGGATTTTCTAAACAACGGACGTGTTCGAAGTGTAAAAACATTATCAGGGGGGCAGACTTTCCAAGCTTCACTCTCGTTAGCTTTGGCACTGGCTGAAAGAATCCAACAGCAAAACAAAGCAAAACAAAATTTCTTCTTTCTGGACGAAGGTTTTGGTTCTCAAGACAAACAATCCCTACAGATAGTATTTGACACTTTAAAGTCATTGCGCAAGGAAAACAGAATAGTGGGAGTCATTTCCCATGTAGAAGAACTACAGCAAGAAATCGATGTTTTTCTCAAAATAAAGAATGATCCAGAAAGAGGGAGCAAAGTATCTAAAAGCTGGGAAGGATTGACCAAATGACATCCCACAACTTTTATTTATAACGAACTAAAGTTCTGCTCCTCATGACGAAACCTATCGCATAATTCAGGTTGAAAAAATTTCTTAAGCCAATTGCTGAAAAAGTGTGTATTTTTCATAACCATTATAAGCTCTGCTAGTTACTCTTTGATAGGTAAATAATATATGACAAGCTTATGAAAAAAACATACTACAAAGCGACAACACTACTTAGTTTATTTCTTTTTGCAGGATTTTTTTCTGAAAAGTCATTGGCCCAAGATAATGGCGAAAATGACAATGACAATGATGTGTACAAGCATGTACTTTACCGAATAAATGTTGGCGGTATTGAAAAAGCATCAGAAGACGACTACATGAACTGGGAAGAAGACACATATGACATCCCTTCTGAGTATGTAGACTTGTCAGAAATCGACAACTCTACCAATAGAACCGAAGAAGATGTAAGTATGGATGAGTCTGTTGCAGAAGGCACTCCTGTAGACATTTTTAGATCTGAAAGGAATTTCGACCACCACCACTATGATGCCATGCAATATTCCTTTGAAGTGCCAGAAGAAGCTGAATATGAAGTAAGACTGTTCTTTAGCGAGAACCATTTTGAAGAGCCGGAAATGCGAATGTTCCATGTGGACATTAACGGCAATAGGGTTATAGAAAACCTGGACATCTACGAAGAAGCAGGACACCTGACCGGAATCATGAAATCATTTGAAACTGGCGCTGAAGATGGCCATATAACTATAGAGTTTATAGATGTGCACGGCGGTCATCAACCAACCATTTCAGGCATAGAAATAATTGGGATGAGTGATGACCCAGAGGTATGGGAGGTAACCTCCGTTACTGAAGAACTAGATGCTGACATAACTATATACCCAAACCCATTTGCAGACCAAGTCACTGTAAAAGGTGAAGGAGACATAGAAACCCTCAACATTACATTGTTTGATCAAAACGGAAAAGTTATTGAAAAGCAAAGCACCCAAGGAGTTCAATTCCAAGCTATTTTTAATACATCTTCTTTGCCTGCAGGCATGTACTATCTGCAACTGGAGTCAGAAACTGGAGCTGTAACTATGAGAAAACTTATTAAAACTAACTAAGCACGGCTAGCATATAAGGCAAAATAAAAAAGCTGGAAGTTGGATCTCCCAGCTTTTTCTTCTTTGACAAGTACAAAATAACACAATACAGACAACCAATCCCCATAATAATATAACCTCACTGGAACACCTAAGAAAATTCGCATTTTACCATTAAAAAATCCATTTAAACAACCGTTTTATTGATCATTAGTATTTTCATAATAAAACTTTAATAATATTTTTATACCTTTCAGGATTCAATTCGAAACTACAGCTGTTGATATTTCAGTGAAACTAGAATTGCTCTAATACCAAAGGATGAAAGCCAATATATGTAAAACCGTTATACCCACTGTAAAGAAACCTATTTTTATAGGCATATTGCTATGTTTGTCAATAGCTACAAACATATATGCACAAGAAGCGTCCCATTCCCATTTTCACAAAGCAAGCTTATCCGAAAGGTCTGAATTAATTAGAGTAGACAGGGAAGCAGATTACAAAAGTGCCGAAACTATTCAGTTATCTGACGAAGGCTTTGAGTTAAAAATTTTCCCAAACCCATTTTCTGAACATATTTACATTGAAGGTACTTATCAAGGCAACAAACCTATACGTATATCATTATACAATCAAATAGGGGTAAAACTTCACAATATTACCATAACAGATGCATTGATCAAGACCTCGTTTCACACAGCATCACTTGCTGCAGGCATATACTTCTTAAAAGTTGAAACAGAAGACCATAAACTGCTTAAAACGCACAAAATGATCAAAGAACACCTATAGGTATTCTATTTATAAACTGAGATTTTAAAGCCAATACTTCAGGCATGTCTTTAAAAACTGTTAACTTGCAGAAAAAAGACACTTTATGCCTTCAAATCGTGAGCTATTTCTTAGGCACATGGCCCAAACCTCTTCCGCCCCACTCCTGCTCGAAATTGATCGTGCAGAAGGCGTATACATGTATGATCAAAACGGCAAAGCCATTATAGACTTGATCTCAGGAATTGGCGTAAGCAACGTTGGTCATCGCCACCCTCGGGTCGTACAAGCTATCCACGAACAAACCAACAAATACTTACACCTGATGGTTTATGGAGAACTCATTCAAACACCACAGGTAAAACTATCACAAAAGCTTTGCGATTTGCTCCCCAGCACCCTTAACAGTGTATATCTTGTCAACTCTGGAAGCGAGGCTGTAGAAGGGGCAATGAAATTGGCCAAAAGGCACACTGGAAGGTTTGAGATTATTGCCTGTCACAATGCCTACCACGGCTCTACCCAAGGCTCTCTCTCCCTAAATGGCAACGAATATTTTAAAGAAGCCTATAGGCCATTATTGCCAGGCATCAGACACATAAGGTTCGGCCAGACGGAAGACCTTCAGCATATAACCACTGACACAGCAGCAATCATCCTGGAAACTGTTCAGGGTGAAGCAGGCGTTCGAACAACTACCCCTGCTTACTTTAGTGCCCTCAGAAAAAAGTGTAATGAAACAGGCACACTACTGATTCTCGACGAAGTCCAGTGTGGATTTGGAAGAACAGGCACCTTTTGGGCATTTGAACAGTTTGGTATTGTTCCAGATATTCTGGTATGTGCAAAAGGTATGGGGGGAGGAATGCCTATAGGAGCTTTCATATCCCCACAGGAAATCATGCACAGCCTTTCCGAAGATCCGGTTTTAGGACATATAACAACTTTTGGCGGACACCCTGTCAGTTGCGCTGCATCACTGGCCACTATAGATGTTATCCTTAGTGAAAGTCTAGTATCACAAGTCAAAGAAAAAGAGTTGCTTTTCAAAAAGCACCTAAACCATCCGGCAATTAAAGAAATAAGGAGCTGCGGACTCCTTATGGCTGCTGAAATGGAAAATTATGACACTCTAAAAATGGTTATTGACCGGGCAATTGAATTAGGTGTACTCACAGACTGGTTTTTGTTCTGCGACAACTCTATGCGTATAGCTCCCCCCCTTACTATTAGCCACGAGGAAATTGTCAACACATGTAACATCATCAAACAAGCCATTAAAGAGACCAAGGCATAAGATCAGGCAAATATTTACGTTAAGTATTCACCATGAAAAAATGCATTTACCTGTTTTTTATTATTTTAACCATCACTAGCATTAAAGTCTTTCATGCTTCAGCGCAACATATGATTGGAGATGCGTGCATGATGCTTCCCATATCTTTGGAAGACAAAACTAAAAAAGCTGCGCTCATAGTAGAAGGCCACATTGTAGATTCTTACGTAAAAAAAGATCCAAAAAACAACACATTATATACCTACTTTACCATTTCCGTAGCCACAGTTTTTAAGGGTGACAAAATAAGCAAAGAGATAACTGCTAAGTCCCCCGGAGGAAAAACAGAAGAAGAATGGCATATTATAACAGGCAGTCTAAACCCCACTATAGAAGACCAAGGTATTTTTTTCCTTACAGCTTCTCAAGAACAAGATATTTATGAACCATTAGGTGCCGTTCAAGGGCTTATCAAGTTCACGTCAGATGGAGAAGCCTCAGATGGTTTGCGCAAGTATAAAGACACAGAACAAGAAATAAGGCAAAGAATTGAACACTTGCTAGGAAAATCACCTACTCATCTACAAAAAAGGAAAATGAGGAAGATAAACCCAAGCCTTCCAGGCACTCCTACCCTTCCGGTCATACAGTCTTTCTCCCCCACAAACATAAGTGCAGGAACAGACAAAGTGCTTACAATTAAGGGTTCTGGCTTTGGGTCAATAAGAGGAACCGGCGGGAAAGTGGAATTTAGGAACTGTAACGATGGCGGTAGCACTTGGGTATCTCCAAGCTCCATCAGCTACACCCACTGGTCAGATACAGAAATAAGAGTAAAAGTACCTTCTAGTCCATGTGCAGGAACAGGCAATATCCGGGTTACCAATGCTTCTGGCGCAAGTACAATTAGCACAAAAGCCCTTTTGGTAAATTTTTCATATATAAATATTGAAGCGCACGGCATTACGCACATACCGGTACTTACCAACACCGACAATCGTGGCGGCCATAGTTTTAGGTTGAATGTAGACTTTGATGAAAACGAACCTGCCAAAGAAGCTTTCTACAACGCCCTGATCGCTTGGAGGTGCAATACGGGAGTTAACTTCAAAATAGGCAACACCACCACCAACAACACCTCTGAAGGAGACGGAGAAAATGTAGTAAGATTTGCCTTACCGGGCGAACTTCCTGAAGGCGTGCTGGGGAGGTGCTTGACCAGGCTCAGCAACTGCCATTTCAACAATTGGTATGTGGTAGAAACAGACTTGGAGTTTTCTTCTGATATCAATTGGAGTTACTCAGCTGGACGTACACCACAAAATCAAATAGACTTCGAGTCCGTTGCTATTCACGAGTTAGGACATGCTCACCTCATAGGCCATGTGATCAAACACAACGCAGTCATGCATCATGCAATAGGTTTTGGACAACAAAGGAGAGATTTAATTGAAGAGGTTGAAGTAGAAGCAGGAAATTATGTGCTTGACAAAAGTGGCGGATCAAGATTGTGCGGCCCAGGAAACATGACGCCTCTAGCAGAAGAAGATTGCGAAGATCCAGAAGGGCCTTTCGAATATGTCAATAATAAACCTGGGAAAGACAAGCCTGTGCTAATATTTTATAATTACAGGGACGACGAGCTTGTAATTGCGATTTCCGGCATGGAGGTAAAGAACACCTCATTACGGATCAGCAACATCAACGGACAAATCATAGACAACATTCCTATCAATACAGAAAACGGGGAATTTTACACCACCAAAACCCTGACCCACCTACCGCAGGCCATGTACCTCTACAGCCTATTTACAGATGAAGAAAAATACGCTGGAAAGTTTATCATCCAGAAGTAACCCAACTAAGATTAATACAAACAAGACTCGACGCGATGTTTGGTTGTAGAGCCGATTTCCTATCGGCTAAACGAAGCTGTAAATGTAGAGCCGATTTTTTATCGGCACGGCCTATATTGTTTGTTACCCAACTATGCCTTTGTAAGGAGGAACGGTGAAACAATTTTATTGTCTGGTATAATTATTTAACACTTACGCTGTCAGGACCAAAGGACGCTGACAGGTAAACAATCTATATACCAACACTATAGCTCTCTCCGTCATTGCGAGGAGGCACGACGAAGCAATCTCATCGTCAGGTCTAGTATTTGACACCTTTACTATCCTATAAAGTAACCTGTCATTCCGAGGAACGAGGGATCTGTCAGACGCTGGCACTAAGGGTATAAAAATAATAAAAGCCACCAAAAGTACTTACCCCAAACAGATCCTTCCTTCGTCAGGATGACAATTAGAAGTTGTTAAGGGAAGAGGGTAATACTAGCATTGGTATCATTACTGGTCAATTAAACAACCACAAGACCATACCCAGACAGACCCCGCAACAGGTGCGGGGAGACAGCTATAGTGTTTATTTTGGTGCTTTAAACAACATTCCAAAAACTAACACCTAGAGCTTGCAATAACCTCCTAACTGGTAAGCGCCAAAAAGTAGACAAAAAGAATAACTCCATAATCAGCAATCCGGTAGCTACTAAGGGGCGGGCAGGGACTCTATGGCTGGTTTGGGGCATATTGCGGCTTGTGGGGTGCCGGATTTTTAAAAATGCCGCCATAAAGAACTGCATTTGACAATGAATCGTCAGTTAAGGCATTTTTTGGGCAGGGAGGGATTGTGCGTCTAGTGCGTGGCAATATGCTTTCAGCCATAGTGTCTTTTTTTGGTTACCTTTTTTGGACAAGCAAAAAAGGTAAGAAAAGCTGGAGAACGAGCTTTTGGTGACATTAGCTCATTAAGTTTATTAATAAAACCATCAATATAATGATTTGATGATGCGCCAATCGTCAGGTCTAATATCATTCCCCACAAACAATCAACCAACACAGCTTACCCTAAACAGATTGCCGCGGCATTTTTTCATAAGAAATTTTAGGTTTTAAATTTCCAACCAAGAACTTTTACCACTACTAACTAATGCCTCGCAATGACGGTTAAATTTTGGTTTTCTGCCAATTATAACTTTAACAGGTATAACAAAAAATCTTAATAAAACCACAATTACCACATTACCCCACCACGTCATGCAAGGAGAAACGACGAAGCAATCTAGTCGTCAGGTCTAGTATTAAACCACAAACAATCAACCAACACAGCTTACCCTAAACAGATTGCCGCGGCATTTTTTCATAAGAAATTTTAGGTTTTAAATTTCCAACCAAGAACTTTTACCACTACTAACTAATGCCTCGCAATGACGGTTAAATTTTGGTTTTCTGCCAATTATAACTTTAACAGGTATAACAAAAAATCTTAATAAAACCACAATTACCACATTACCCCACCACGTCATGCAAGGAGAAACGACGAAGCAATCTAGTCGTCAGGTCTAGTATTAAACCACAAACAATCAACCAACACAGCTTACCCTAAACAGATTGCCGCGGCATTTTTTCATAAGAAATTTTAGGTTTTAAATTTCCAACCAAGAACTTTTACCACTACTAACTAATGCCTCGCAATGACGGTTAAATTCTGGTTTTCTGCCAATTATAACTTAAATAGGTAAACAAAAAATCTTAATAAAACCACTAATCATCACATTACCCCACCACGTCATTGCAAGGAGTAATGACGAAGCAATCTCATCGTCAGGTTTGGTATTATTCCCCCACAAGCATCAACCAGCACAGTTCACCGCAAACAGATGCCGCGACATTGTTTCATAAGAAACTTAAGGATGATTCGATGATATCGATGATGCAATGATATATAACCTGTCATTCCATCCCGATAGCTATCGGGAGAGGAATCTGTTAGACGCTAGCACTTACCATTGTAAAGACACTCACACTGTTACCCCAAGCAGATCCTTCCTTCGTCAGGATGACAGATAGAAGTATTAAGGACAGAGAGTAAAATTAACATTGGTATCATTACTGGTCAATTAAACAACCACAAGACCATATCCAAACAGACCCCGCAACAAGTGCGGGGAGACTGCTATAGTGTTTATTTTTAGAGCTTAAAACACCATCCCAAAAAACTACACCCAAAGCTAGCGATACCCTCCAATCTGGAAAGAGTCCAAAAGCAGACAAAAAGGATAACTCCATAGTCAGCAGCCCGGTAGCTACTAAGGGCGGGCGGGGAATCTATGGCTGGCGTGGGCATATTGCGGCTTGTGGGGTGCCGGATTTTTTAAAAATGCCGCCATAAAATACTGCCTTTGACAATGAATCGTCAGTTAAGGCATTTTTCTAGCAGGGAGGGATTGTGCGTTTAGTGCGTGGCAATATGCCTTTCAGCCATAGTGTCTTTTTTTGGTTACCTTTTTTGGACAAGCAAAAAAGGTAAGAAAAAGTGGAGAATGAGATTTAGGTGACATTAGCTCATTAAGTTTATTAAAGATACATTGATGATGAGGTTACCTAATAAGTCGACGGAGCTCTCATCGTCAGGTCTGGTAATATTCCCCTACAAATAAAAAAACAAACACAGCTTACCCAAAACAGTCGCATAACTAAACAGCTACCGGAGCTTTAATATGCGGATGGGGATCATAACCTTCCAACACAAAATCCTCAAATTTAAAATCAAAAATACTTTTAACTTCAGGGTTAAGTTTCATGGTAGGCAAAGGACGAGATGTTCTGGAAAGCTGAAGCCTTGCTTGCTCAAGATGGTTACTATATAAATGAGCATCACCCAAAGTGTGTATAAACTCTCCTACCTTGAGGCCTGAAACCTGTGCAAACATCATGGTCAACATGGCGTAAGAGGCTATATTGAATGGCACGCCTAAAAACACATCTGCACTTCTCTGGTATAGCTGACATGACAGTTTTCCATCTGCTACATAAAACTGAAAAAAGGCATGGCATGGAGGCAACTTCATCTTATCTACATCAGCTACATTCCATGCGCTCACTATTAACCTTCTACTGTCTGGGTTATTTTTAATTTGATCAGCAACCTGCGCAATCTGATCAATACTAGCCCCATCAGGAGTTGGCCAAGACCTCCATTGGTAACCATACACCGGCCCTAACTCTCCATTATCATCAGCCCACTCATCCCATATACTGACCTTGTTGTCCTTCAAATATTTAATATTGGTATCTCCTTTTAGAAACCATAACAACTCATGAATAATAGATCGCAAATGCAGCTTTTTTGTGGTAACAAGGGGAAAACCTTCCGAAAGATCAAAGCGCATTTGATAACCAAATACACTTAAGGTTCCGGTTCCGGTTCTATCTTCTTTTTTTACACCCTTATCAAGAATGTGCTGCATAAGGTCCAGATACTGCTTCATGAGATTTATTAAATTTTAAAGAATGTTATCCCTTCCTGTGCCCAGAAGAATAACGATATATTTCATTGACTTCAAAAATACCGGTTTATTAAATATAAAAAAAGCTGCCTCCTTCAGAAACAGCTTTATGAGAAACTAATAATGTATAGCGGTTGTCCTTGTAAGGCGATATTATTCGCTCTTCTTTTTAGAGCAGCAACCTTTTTTATCAGCTTTAGCTTCTGATTCACATTTCTTTTTCTCTTCCTTAGTGCACTCTTTTTTGTCTTTCTTACAGTCTTCCTTCTTTTCAGACTTGCAGCACTTCTTCTTACCTTTGTCTTTATCTTTTTCTTTATCTGTTAAAGAAACAGCGATTTCATTGCTAAACAAGGCAGCATTTACCATTGGCGAAGCAGCGGTTGCCACACAAAATATGATTGCAAAAACAATTTTTTTCATAGTTATAGGGGTTTAATATTTATACTCCAAAAGTTAAGAAAAATTCATTTTTTAACAAAAAACGAAGAAAAGAAAAAAAGATTTTTCTAATTTTCGGAAATATTTTCACAAACAAGATTCCTTACCAAAGTTTCTTGTTTTTTACAATTGTAGACCCTTTCTAAACTAAAGCTATATGAGCGAATATAATTTCAAGGAAACAGAAAAAAAGTGGCAAAACTACTGGGCGGAGAAACAAATATTCAAAACTGACAACAGCTCTTCAAAACCCAAATATTATACATTAGACATGTTCCCTTATCCTTCTGGTGCTGGATTGCATGTAGGTCACCCACTAGGATATATAGCAACAGACATTGTAGCAAGATATAAAAGACTCAAAGGGTACAATGTCCTTCACCCTATGGGGTACGATTCTTTTGGGTTGCCGGCAGAGCAGTATGCAGTGCAAACAGGGCAACATCCGGCTATTACTACAGAAAAAAACATTAGCAGATATAAAGAACAGCTTGACAACTTAGGCTTTTCTTTTGACTGGAGCAGAGAAATCAGGACGAGCAATCCGGACTATTACAAATGGACTCAATGGATATTTATCCAACTGTTCAAATCGTGGTACAACAAAGAGACAGACAAGGCCGAGCCTATAGCTAAACTTATAAGTGCCTTTGAAAAAGAAGGCAATGCAAATATCCATGCCGTATGCGATGAAGACACACCACCTTTTACAGCCGATGACTGGAAAGGAATGTCTGAAAAGGAGCAGCAAGAAATGCTCTTAAAGTACAGGCTCACCTACCTTTCTGAGACTATGGTAAACTGGTGTCCTGCGTTAGGAACAGTTCTGGCCAATGAGGAAGTTAAAGATGGGCGTTCTGAAAGAGGAGACCATCCTGTAGAACGGAAAAAAATGGCACAATGGAGCATGCGCATTACAGCATATGCAGAAAGGCTTTTGCAGGAACTGGACAAGGTTGACTGGCCAGAACCGATGAAGGAAATGCAGCGTAACTGGATTGGGAAATCATTAGGCGCAGAGCTTAATTTCAAAATCGAAAATTCTGATATAGAGATTAAAGTATTTACCACCAGGATTGACACAACCTATGGCGTCACTTTCTTAACACTAGCTCCTGAAAATGAACTGGTAGCACAACTAACAACACCCGAACTTAAAAAGGAAGTAGAGGCTTACGTAGAAAAAGCGAAGAACCGTTCAGAAAGAGACCGCATGAGTGATGTCAAAACCATCTCAGGTCAATTTACAGGATCCTACGCTATCAACCCTTTTAATGGAGAGCGTATTCCAGTTTGGATTGCTGATTATGTACTGGCGGGATATGGCACAGGAGCTGTTATGGCAGTACCATCTTCAGATCCCAGGGACTACAACTTTGCCAAGCATTTCAACCTCCCAATAATACCTGTTCAGGAAGGCGAAGGCACCGATATCAGCAAAGAGGATTTTGACCCCAAAAAAGGAACTATGGTCAATTCTGGTATCCTTAATGGGTTGACCGTAGAGCAAGCCATACCGAAAGCAATTGAGTATGTGGAGCAAAAAGGAATCGGCAAAGCGAAGATCAACTACAAAATGCGCGATTCCATTTTCAGTAGGCAAAGATACTGGGGGGAACCTATACCTGTATATTTTAAAGACGGTATACCATATGTGCTAGAAGAGTCCGAGTTGCCATTGGAACTGCCAGAAGTGGATGAATACAAACCTACTGAAACAGGTGAACCTCCATTAGGCAGGGCAAGCAACTTTCAGACCAAAGAAGGATATCCGTATGAGTTAAGCACCATGCCAGGCTGGGCAGGGTCTAGCTGGTACTACCTACGTTACATGGACCCTAAAAACACCGAACAACCATTCAGCAAAGATGCGGTAAACTACTGGGGACAGGTGGACTTATATATTGGCGGAGCCGAACATGCCACAGGACACCTTTTATATAGTAGGTTTTGGAACAAATTCCTGTTTGACCTTGGGTTAGTACCCCATGATGAACCATTTAAAAAATTGATCAATCAGGGAATGATCCAGGGAAGGTCAAATTTTGTCTACAGAGTAAAAGGCACAAACAAGTTTGTATCGTATGGACTAAGAAAAGACTATGATATCACACCTTTACACGTAGATGTCAATATAGTTGAAAATGATATACTAGATACAGAGGCATTTAGAAAATGGAGGCCAGAATTTGAAAACGCAGAATTTATTACCGAAGACGGCAAATACATCTGCGGAAGTGAGGTCGAAAAAATGTCTAAATCAAAATACAATGTCGTTAACCCAGATGACATGGTAGAAAAATATGGCGCCGATACTTTGCGTATGTACGAAATGTTCCTTGGCCCATTAGAGCAATTTAAGCCATGGAACACCAATGGCATTGACGGAGTGTTTAAATTTATCCGAAGGTTTTGGAACCTCTTCCATGATGGGCAAGGGAACTTTAAGGTATCAGAAGAAAAACCTTCTGAAAATGAACTTAAGGTCCTTCACAAGACCATAAAGAAAATTGAAGAAGATATTGAAAGGTACTCTTTCAATACATCTGTGAGTACTTTTATGATCTGTGTAAATGAATTAACATCATTAAAGTGCAATAAGAAAAGCATACTTCAAGACCTTTTGGTCATACTTGCGCCTTATGCACCACATATTACAGAAGAATTATGGAACAAGCTTGGGCACACAAGTTCAATTGCCAATGCCTCCTTCCCTACCTATGACGAATCATATGTTAAGGAAAACAATGTAACATATCCTATATCTGTTAATGGTAAAGTACGTGTAAAACTTCAGCTTCCGGCAGACATGTCCAAAGATCAAATAGAACAAGAAGTCTTAAAAGCTGAGCAAATTCAGAAATGGTTGGAAGGCAAACAACCTAAAAAGGTCATTGTAGTACCTAATAAAATTGTGAACCTTGTAATTTAAATGGATTAAGGGTAGCGTTTGGTTATCTCCTTGCCGCTGCCCTTGCTCTTTTCCTTTTCAGGTTCCTGCTATCTAATTTTACAGGTTCTTCGTTTTCAACAACAGCTCCAGCAACGTCAATATCCTCTACTTCATCATGCTGCTCTTCTAAACTAAAATACTTTTTAACAATGCAGTTAACCTCTTCAAAATTTACTGGTTTAGATACTGTATAATCAACACCTAAAAGCTCAAGCTCCTCTTTGACATCATCATCTATATGATTAGCCTGTACAACAATAAGGATATTTTCTTTATGGAATTCAGGTGTTTGGTTAAAGTTTTTCAAAAACTCCAAACCGTCCATAATAGGCATTTCCAAATCAAGTAAAACCAGCAATTTAGAGGTTTTGATCATAGCACTCATTTGATGTAAATACACCAAAGCATGTCCACCATTTAAGGTCGATTTAATTCTACTAAAGTTTGCTTTGCGAAATACTTCTTCATTCGCAGCATTGCAATCTTTATCATCATCTACAAGTAGTACATGAGAAACAGTTTCCATATTTTTTTCCATATAAATCTTTTACGAAGCCTTCAACAAGCAAGTTTCATATATTAAGGATTTACTTGAATTATTTCCAGAAACATGTAAAATTGTGAAGCCGATTTCCTATCGGCTAAACGAAATTATAGTAAAACCGACTTTTTATCGGCAAAGCTAAGTGAATGATTGATGATGCGATAATAAAAAAATGTGATGATGCTCCTAATCGTCAGGTCTGGTATTATACTGTCTGAACCGGGATTCGCAGGATGAAAGGATAGACAGGATTTAAGGAAAGAGGTTTTTACAATCTATCAGACAATAACACCCACTATTATAACTCACCCCACACGTCATTGTGAGGAGGAACGACGAAGCAATCTCATCGTCAGGTTTGGTATTATTCCCCCACAAGCATCAACCAGCACAGTTCACCGCAATCAGATTGCCGCGGCATTTTTTCATAAGAAACAAAAGACTTAAAAATTCAAACCAAGAGCTTTATCCACTACTACCCTAATGCCTCGCAATGACGGTTAAATACTGGTTTTCTGCCAATTATAACCTTTAACAAGTTTAACATAAATATCCCGTAATCACTATATAACCCCACTATTACACCCCACCCCACCACGTCATTGCGAGGAGGAACGACGAAGCAATCTCATCGTCAGGTCTGGTATTAAACTGTCTGAACCGGGATTTGCAGGATGAAAGGATAGACAGGATAAAGGAAAGATGTTTTTACAATTTATCAGATAATACCTCCCAGCAAAACTATTCCTGCTCACTGTAGCCTGTGGCTACTGATACGATGATTTGTTTGAAGAGCCGTTTTTTTATAACACCCACTTACAACTCACCCCTCAACGTCATTGTGAGGAGGAACGACGAAGCAATCTCATCGTCAGGTTTGGTATTTGCAAACCTAACAACAGCATTTAGAGCTTACCGCCAACAGATTGCCGCGGCATTGTTTCATAAGAAACTAAAGACTTAAAAATTCAAACCAAGAGCTTTATCCACTACTACCCTAATGCCTCGCAATGACGGTTAAATTCTGGTTTTCTGCTAATTAAGAACCTTCATAATAACCAGTCATCCCGAGGAACGAGGGATCTGTCAGACGCTGGCACCTACCATTGTAGTAGGAGCAGATAAAGATATTCATACTGATACCCCAAACAGATCCTTCCTTCGCCAGGATGACATGAAGAAGTGTCCAAGGAAGAGGGTAATATAACTTTGGTATCGTTACTGATCCATTAAACAACCACAAGTCCTTACCCAAACAGACCCCGCAACAGGTGCGGGGATGAATCTATAGTGTTTATTTTGGTACTAACAACCAAAACTTACGATACCTCCAAACTGGTAAGAGCCGAAAAATAGACAAAAAGGATAACTCCATAGTCAGCAGCCCGGTAGCTACTAAGGGCGGGCGGGGACTCTATGGCTGGTGTGGGCATATTGCGGCTTGTGGGGTGCCGGATTTTTAAAAATGCCGCCATTAAAAACTGCCTTTGACAATGAATCGTCAGTTAAGGCATTTTTCTGACAGGGAGGGACTGTGCGTTTAGTGCGTGGCAATATGCCTTTCAGCCATAGTGTCTTTTTTTGGTTACCTTTTTTGGACAAGCAAAAAAGGTAAGAAAAAATGGAGAATGAGCTTTAGGTAACATTAGCTCATTAAGTTTATTAATAAGGCGATCAATTTGATGAAGCAATCCCAACACAGCTTACCGCAAACAGATTGCCGCGGCATTTTTTCATAAGAAACTTAAAGACTTAAAATTCAACCCAAAGAACTTTACCCACTACTATCTTGCGCCTCGCAATGACGGTTATTTTTTGGTTTTCTGCTAATTACAACCTTAATAACAACCTACATCCCGAGAAACGAGGGATCTGCCGGACGCTGGCGGTAAACTGTCTGAACCGGGATTCGCAGGATGAAAGGATAGACAGGATTACAACTCACCCTCAACGTCATTGTGAGGAGGAACGACGAAGCAATCTCATCGTCAGGTTTGGTATTATTCCCCCACAAGCATCAACCAGCACAGTTCACCGCAATCAAATTGCCGCGGCATTGTTTCATAAGAAACTAAAGGATGATTCGATGATATGATGATGCAATGATATATAACCTGTCATTAATTAATAACCTGTCATTCCGAGGAACGAGGAATCTGTCAGCCGCTAGCACCTACCATTGTAGTAGGAGCAGATAAAGATATTCATACTGATACCCCAAACAGATCCTTCCTTCGTCAGGATGACAGGTAGAAGTGTTAAGGAAAGAGGGTAATATAACTTTGGTATCGTTACTGATCCATTAAACAACCACAAGTCCTTACCCAAACAGACCCCGCAACAGGTGCGGGGAGGCATATATAGTGTTTATTTTTGGAGCTTAAAACACCATCCCAAAAAACTACACCCAAAGCTAGCGATACCCTCCAAACTGGTAAGCGCCGAAAAATAGACAAAAAGGATAACTCCATAGTCAGCACCCCGGTAGCTACTAAGGGCGGGTGGGGACTCTATGGCTGGCGTGGGCATATTGCGGCTTGTGGGCTGCCGGATTTTAAAAATGCCGCCATTAAGAACTGCCTTTGACAATGAATCGTCAGTTAAGGCATTTTTCTGACAGGGAGGGACTGTGCGTTTAGTGCGTGGCAATATGCCTTTCAGCCATAGTGTCTTTTTTTGGTTACCTTTTTTGGACAAGCAAAAAAGGTAAGAAAAAATGACAATGAGCTTTAGGAGACATTAGCTCATTAGGATTATTAAAGATATATTGATGATGCGGTTATTTAATGAGTCGATGATGCTCTCATCGTCAGGTCTAGTATTATACTGTCTGAACCGGGATTCGCAGGATGAAAGGATAGACAGGATTAAAGGAAAGATGTTTCTACAATCAACCAGATAATAACACCCTCTATTACAACTCACCCCTCCACTAATTACGAGGAGGAACGAGGAAGCAATCTCATCGTCAGGTCTAATATCACTCCCCCACAACCAACCTTTACAGCTCACGGCAAACAGATTGCCGCGGCATTGTTTCATAAGAAACAAAAGGATGATTCGATGATATGATGATTCAATGATATATAACCTGTCATTCCGACGCAGGAGGAATCTGTCAGACGCTAGCACCTACCATTGCAAAGACACTCATGATGTTACCCAAACAGATCCTTCCTTCGTCAGGATGACAATTAAAAATATTAAGGGAAGAGGTATAATATTAACATTGGTATCATTACTGGTCAATTAAAAAACCACAAGCCCTTACCCTAACAGACCCCGCAACAGGTGCGGGGATGAATCTATAGTGTTTATTTTGGTACTAACAACCAAAACTTACGATACCTCCAAACTGGTAAGAGCCGAAAAGTAGACAAATAGGATAACTCCATAATCAGCAATCCGGTAGCTACTAAGGGCGGGAGGGGACTCTATGGCTGGCGTGGGCATATTGCGGCTTGTGGGCTGCCGGGTTTTTAAAAATGCCGCCATTCAGAACTGCCTTTGACAATGAATCGTCAGTTAAGGCATTTTTCTGGCAGGGAGGGACTGTGCGTTTAGTGCGTGGCAATATGCCTTTCAGCCATAGTGTCTTTTTTTGGTTACCTTTTTTGGACAAGCAAAAAAGGTAAGAAAAAATGGAGAATGAGCTTTAGGTAACATTAGCTCATTAGGTTTATTAACAAGGTGATCACCTTAATGATTTGATAATGCTATAATCGTCAGGTCTAGTACTATTCCCCACAAAGAATCAACCAGCACAGCTTACCGCAAACAGATTGCCGCGGCATTTTTTCATAAGAAACTTAAAGACTTAAAATTCAACCCAAAGAACTTTACCCACTACTATCTTGCGCCTCGCAATGACGGTTATTTTTTGGTTTTCTGCTAATTACAACCTTAATAACAACCTACATCCCGAGAAACGAGGGATCTGCCGGACGCTGGCGGTAAACTGTCTGAACCGGGATTCGCAGGATGAAAGGATAGACAGGATTACAACTCACCCTCAACGTCATTGTGAGGAGGAACGACGAAGCAATCTCATCGTCAGGTTTGGTATTATTCCCCCACAAGCATCAACCAGCACAGTTCACCGCAATCAGATTGCCGCGGCATTTTTTCATAAGAAACAAAAGGATGATTCGATGATATGATGATGCAATGATATATAACCTGTCATTCCGACGCAGGAGGAATCTGTCAGACGCTAGCACCTACCATTGTAAAGACACTCACACTGTTACCCCAAACAGATCCTTCCTTCGTCAGGATGACAGATAGAAGTTGTTAAGGGAAGAGGGTAATATTAGCATTGGTATCATTACTGGTCAATTAAAAAACCACAAGCCCTTACCCTAACAGACCCCGCAACAGGTGCGGGGAGGCATATATAGTGTTTATTTTTGGAGCTTAAAACACCATCCCAAAAAACTACACCCAAAGCTAGCGATACCCTCCAAACTGGTAAGCGCCGAAAAATAGACAAAAAGGATAACTCCATAGTCAGCACCCCGGTAGCTACTAAGGGCGGGTGGGGACTCTATGGCTGGCGTGGGCATATTGCGGCTTGTGGGCTGCCGGTTTTTTAAAAATGCCGCCATTCAGAACTGCCTTTGACAATGAATCGTCAGTTAAGGCATTTTTCTGGCAGGGAGGGACTGTGCGTTTAGTGCGTGGCAATATGCCTTTCAGCCATAGTGTCTTTTTTTGGTTACCTTTTTTGGACAAGCAAAAAAGGTAAGAAAAAATGGAGAATGAGCTTTAGGTAACATTAGCTCATTAGGTTTATTAACAAGGTGATCACCTTAATGATTTGATAATGCTATAATCGTCAGGTCTAGTACTATTCCCCACAAAGAATCAACCAGCACAGCTTACCGCAAACAGATTGCCGCGGCATTTTTTCATAAGAAACTTAAAGACTTAAAATTCAACCCAAAGAACTTTACCCACTACTATCTTGCGCCTCGCAATGACGGTTATTTTTTGGTTTTCTGCTAATTACAACCTTAATAACAACCTACATCCCGAGAAACGAGGGATCTGCCGGACGCTGGCGGTAAACTGTCTGAACCGGGATTCGCAGGATGAAAGGATAGACAGGATTACAACTCACCCTCAACGTCATTGTGAGGAGGAACGACGAAGCAATCTCATCGTCAGGTTTGGTATTATTCCCCCACAAGCATCAACCAGCACAGTTCACCGCAATCAGATTGCCGCGGCATTTTTTCATAAGAAACTTAAAGACTTAAAATTCATCCAAAGAACTTTACCCACTATTACCTTGTGCCTCGCAATGACGGTTAATTTTTGGTTTTCTGCTAATTAGAACCTTAATAGTAACCTGTCATTCCGAGGAACGAGGAATCTGTCAGCCGCTAGCACCTACCATTGTAAAGACACTCACACTGTTACCCCAAACAGATCCTTCCTTCGTCAGGATGACAGATAGAAGTTGTTAAGGGAAGAGGGTAATATTAGCATTGGTATCATTACTGGTCAATTAAAAAACCACAAGCCCTTACCCTAACAGACCCCGCAACAGGTGCGGGGATGAATCTATAGTGTTTATTTTGGTACTAACAACCAAAACTTACGATACCTCCAAACTGATAAGAGCCGAAAAGTAGACAAATAGGATAACTCCATAATCAGCAATCCGGTAGCTACTAAGGGCGGGCGGGGACTCTATGGCTGGTGTGGGCATATCGCGGCTTGTGGGGTGCCGGATTTTAAAAAATGCCGCCATTCAGAACTGCCTTTGACAATGAATCGTCAGTTAAGGCATTTTTCTGGCAGGGAGGGACTGTGCGTTTAGTGCGTGGCAATATGCCTTTCAGCCATAGTGTCTTTTTTTGGTTACCTTTTTTGGACAAGCAAAAAAGGTAAGAAAAAATGGAGAATGAGCTTTAGGTAACATTAGCTCATTAGGTTTATTAACAAGGTGATCACCTTAATGATTTGATAATGCTATAATCGTCAGGTCTAGTACTATTCCCCACAAAGAATCAACCAGCACAGCTTACCGCAAACAGATTGCCGCGGCATTTTTTCATAAGAAACTTAAAGACTTAAAATTCAACCCAAAGAACTTTACCCACTACTATCTTGCGCCTCGCAATGACGGTTATTTTTTGGTTTTCTGCTAATTACAACCTTAATAACAACCTACATCCCGAGAAACGAGGGATCTGCCGGACGCTGGCGGTAAACTGTCTGAACCGGGATTCGCAGGATGAAAGGATAGACAGGATTACAACTCACCCTCAACGTCATTGTGAGGAGGAACGACGAAGCAATCTCATCGTCAGGTTTGGTATTATTCCCCCACAAGCATCAACCAGCACAGTTCACCGCAATCAGATTGCCGCGGCATTTTTTCATAAGAAACTTAAAGACTTAAAATTCATCCAAAGAACTTTACCCACTATTACCTTGTGCCTCGCAATGACGGTTAATTTTTGGTTTTCTGCTAATTAGAACCTTAATAGTAACCTGTCATTCCGAGGAACGAGGAATCTGCCGGACATTAGCACCTACCTTCGTAAAAAGAGCAGATAAAGACACCCTGCTGTTACCCAAACAGATCCTTCCTTCGTCAGGATGACAGGTAGAAGTGTTAAGGAAAGAGGGTAATATAACTTTGGTATCGTTACTGATCCATTAAACAACCACAAGTCCTTACCCAAACAGACCCCGCAACAGGTGCGGGGAGGCATATATAGTGTTTATTTTTGGAGTTTAAAACACCATCCCAAAAAACTACACCCAAAGCTAGCGATACCCTCCAAACTGGTAAGCGCCGAAAAATAGACAAAAAGGATAACTCCATAATCAGCAGACCGGTAGCTACTAAGGGCGGGCGGGGACTCTATGGCTGGCGTGGGCATATTGCGGCTTGTGGGGTGCCGGATTTTTAAAAATGCCGCCATTAAAAACTGCCTTTGACAATGAATCGTCAGTTAAGGCATTTTTCTGGCAGGGAGGGACTGTGCGTTTAGTGCGTGGCAATATGCCTTTCAGCCATAGTGTCTTTTTTTGGTTACCTTTTTTGGACAAGCAAAAAAGGTAAGAAAAAATGGAGAATGAGCTTTAGGTAACATTAGCTCATTAAGTTTATTAATAAGGAGATCAATGTAATCATATAATGATGTTATCGTCAGTTCTGGTATATAACACCCACTATTACAACTCACCCAACCACGTCATTGCGAGGAGGAACGACGAAGCAATCTAGTCGTCAGGTCTGGTATTATTACCCAACAAACAACCAACACAGCTTACCCCAAACAGATCCTTCCTTCGTCAGGATGACAGGTAGAAGTGTTAAGGAAAGAGGGTAATATAACTTTGGTATCGTTACTGATCCATTAAACAACCACAAGTCCTTACCCAAACAGACCCCGCAACAGGTGCGGAAAGGCAGCTATAATGTACACTTCGAACCTTTTAACAACCTTACAAAAATCGAACTATTGCATCATCCCATCATCGTATCATCACTTTCCTCTTTACCTCTACTCAACCAACTTAACCAGCTCTTCTGCCCATAATTCATACATACGCCCTGAATAATGCAGTTTATCTTCAGCGAGCAAATCAGGTTTTCCAGAGATGTTGCGTGTGATAGAAGTAATATCAACATAGCAATACCCTTGCTTTGTTGCTTCTTCTTTGTTGACAGCATTAAAGGAATCTATTTTCTCTGCAATATCCGCCCTACCTGACTCCTTACCAAAAGGCGTTTCTCCCCAATCTGGTACCGACAGCACCCATACCCCTTTCTCATGGCTGCAAAAATCCCTAGCAGTGATAAGAAGTTCTTTAAACTCATGTCGGTAGTCACTTAGCGGCAACCTGCGGTATTGATTGTTCACGCCAATAAGCAAGAAAACCAAGTCATACGGAGGCTGCAAATAAGCTTGGCTAACACCTTCTATCAATTCACCTGTAGTCCAACCGGTTTTGGCAACGATGTCCACTTTAAGCTTTTGACCAGAATTATCCTCAAGCCTTTCAGCAAACTGATTAGGAAATCGCTCCTGCGGCCCTACTCCTTCACCAATGGTATACGAATCTCCAAGTGCTAAAATAGAATGAATAATTTCTTTTTTCATCTACCTTAAGAAAGCACGGCTAACCATTACCACCAACGCAATCAGAAACATAACAATAGACACCTTATTAATTCCATGCATTACCTTTAAGTTAAAACCAGTAGATGGATCCTTTTTCTTAAAAACACGAATCAAGTAACTAAAAACAGGTCCTACATTTAAATACTCTTTAAGTTTCATAATACTATTGTTTTTACTCTGTAACATTAGTTTTTCCAATAAGGTTGTAAAACCCAAACCATAAACGAAAGTTTAAAGGAATACTAAAATACATCACATAATGACACACACCAGTATTACGCCCTCATTTATGACCTTTTATTACTCATGAAGGATCTTATTCTTACCCTCCGCTCAAATTATAAATTAAATTTAAATAAATTTGCCAGACATAGGACCCTGATTGAGAAATTTTGTTTCTTTATTAACCACTTTCAGGTTTAGTTTAACATTTACATATGAATTACATTTCTGCTGACGCTATATCAAAATCATTTGCTGACAAACCTCTTTTTCAAAACATTACCTTAGGGATAAGTAAAGGAGAAAAGGTTGCGCTTACAGGTCGGAACGGATCTGGCAAAAGCACTTTGCTAAAAATTTTATCAGGAAAAATTCCACCAGATAGTGGTCAAGTAGTCATAAGAAAAGACATTAGAACTGCACACCTTGACCAGAATCCTGATTTTGGAAACGCCGTAACTGTTTCAGACGCCATATATTCAGGCAATACCGAAGTAGCTGATACGATCAAAGAATATGAGGCTTGTCTACAAAATCCCTCTGAATCAGACAAGCTGCAACATATTATGGAAAAAATGGACGCACTCAACGCCTGGGACTACGAAAGGAAAACCAGCGAAGTGCTTTCCAAATTAGGTATTACAGATATCCTTCAACCTGTGGAAACCCTGTCAGGTGGCCAGAAAAAACGGGTAGCTTTGGCCAAGGTACTTTTACAAGAACCAGACCTACTAATAATGGACGAACCTACCAACCACCTCGACTTAGACAGTATTGAGTGGCTGGAGCAGCTATTGTCCGCCAGTGCCACCACTCTCCTACTTGTCACCCACGACAGGTATTTTCTGGACAAAGTATGCAATGAAATCATTGAGCTAGACCAGGATCTTTATAAATACAAAGGAAACTACAGTTACTTTCTGGAAAAAAAAGCAGAAAGAATAGCCAATGAACAATCTGTAGCCGACAAAGCAGCCAACCTTTTAAAAAAAGAGCTGGACTGGATGCGCAGGCAACCCAAAGCCAGGGGAACAAAGGCAAAATATCGTGTAGATGCCTTTTACGACCTACAGGACAAAGCTCGCCCAGTACAGGAAGAAGACAACCTTCAACTGGACATGAAAGTAACTCGCTTAGGCAACAAAGTACTTGAGCTAGAAAATATTAGTAAATCATTTGGCGATAAAAAGGTGGCAGACAATTTTTCTTATACTTTTCCCAGAAAAGCAAGGGTGGGTATTGTCGGTAAAAACGGCACAGGAAAAAGCACCTTCCTAAATATGATTACGGGGCAAGTACAGCCAGACAGTGGCAAAATCACCACAGGAGAGACCATCATTTATGGGTACTACACACAGGAAATAACAGAATTAAAAGAAGATTTAAGGGTTATTGAAAATGTAACAGAAGTAGCCGAAGTGATCACCATGAACAACGGAAGCACCTTGTCCGCTTCTGCACTGCTTACCCGTTTTCTTTTCCCCCCAGAAAAACAGTATACCCCTGTGTATAAACTTAGTGGAGGAGAAAAGAAAAGGCTGATGCTCATGCGTATCCTTATGAAAAATCCTAATTTTCTTATCCTAGACGAGCCAACCAATGACCTTGACCTTAACTCATTAAATGTACTGGAAGATTTTCTAGAATCTTACGGTGGCTGCTTGCTCATTGTATCCCACGACAGATACTTTATGGACCGTTTGGTAAATGAGTTGTTCATTTTCGAAGGCGATGGAAAAATCCGGTCATTTCCTGGCAACTATACTGATTACCGTTTATGGCTTGACCAACAACAGCAGCAAGAAAAAAAAGAAGAAAAAGCGCAAGTCCAAGTAGAAAAGCAAGTTCCCAGCAAGACAAAATCTTCTTCCGACAAATTAACTTTTAAAGAAAAGAAAGAATACGAAACCCTAGAAAAAGACATAGAGCTGTTGGAAGAAAAAAAAGAACAGTTAGTGAATAAAATGAACAGCGGGACTTTGTCTCACGAAGACTTAACAGCGACTTCAGAAGAAGTAGAAAAGCTTATTAAGGACCTTGAAAAGAAAACAGACAGGTGGTTAGAGCTCAGCGAGAGGGCTTAAAACCAATAATGCCACAATTTAGGGAAAAGAGACCTTCAAACTATTTTATATCCGATCGTGCCTCATTACCACAATCCAGATACCATATCATTAAAATACCCTAGGCCTCAAGGTCTAGGGCATTATCAAACTAAGTTTTAAAATCGTCAGGATTTGTTCAGGACTTGTATCTTCCATATATCTTACTGACCAAGGCAAAGCCAAGCAGCGTACTAGCAGTAAATAATCCAGACATCCAAAAGTTGTTTGGGTAGTATAATCCCATATAAATCGCACCCGACAAAAGCATTACAGCCAGTGCAATATGCATCTTCAACTTAAATGCGAAATAATTTAAAGCAAATATAAAAGCAAACAGAACCATAAAGGCTGGAAAGAAATAGTTAATATTATCGTAAAAAGGGAAAAAACCGAGGATCAAGCCTGCTGGAACCCCTAAAATAATACACGAAACCATCGCCTTCAATGGGTTACTGTTTTTGATGTCGAGACTTTTTCTGGTATATGAAGTTATCGGATTAAGCATGCACAATCCGGTAAAAAACACTAAAATGGCAATTTCTGGATACTTTGACATTCCAGATAAACCTGAAACCAACCATATTAAACCTAAAACGCTTAGAATAACTGCGTTTTCAGTCATAACGCGATATTCGCTGTTTGCCTGTACAATCCTGGTATTCTTTCTCAACGCACTATTCTGCGTAAACTTCTCTTCCATATCCATCCTTTCTCACTTTCTAATACCAATTCTTAATAATATAACCTACCATAAGAACAGATGTTTCACAACTCTTATAAAAGAAATCAACATTCATTCAAAGACTATATATATAGGAGCATTTGTGGTGGTAAATGATGGAATGGAGTTTATACGATGGTGCGATAATTTGAACGCAGAGCCGATTGCCTATCCAGACTACATCACCCCACCAGCCTCATTGCGAGGAGGAATGACGAAGCAATCTCGCCGTCAGGTCTAGTATTTAACACTTACGCTGTCAGGTCGCAAAGGACGCTGACAGGTAATAATCCTAATAGACGCTAGCACCGGCTAATATTTGCCAATTTACATCCTGCCTTACTCCAACAGCCCCCGCAACAGGTGCGGGGAGGCAGATATAGTGTTTACTTTTAGAGCTTAAAACACCATCCTAAATAACTACACCCAAAGCCAGCGGTAACCTCCAATCTGGCAAGAGCCGAACAGTAGACAAAAAGAAAAACTCCATAATCAGCAGTCCGGTAGCTACTAAAGGCGGGCGGGGGTCGATGATGCGAGGCATGAATGTGGTGCCGATTTTTTATCGGCATGAACTATATTATTTGTTTTCTACATTTTACTCCAACGTCATTGCGAGGAGGAACGACGAAGCAATCTCATCGTCAGGTTGTTTAATACTTACGCTGTCAGGATCCAAGGACGCTGACAGGTAGTAATCAACTTGAATATTTAATACGCTTCCACAATCAACCGACACAGCTTACCACCAACAGATTGCCGCGGCATTGTTTCATAAGAAACAAAAGGATGATTCGATGATATGATGATGCAATGATATATAACCTGTCATTCCGACGCAGGAGGAATCTGTCAGACGCTGGCACCTGCCTAATATTTTGCAATTCACATTCCTGCTTTACCCAAACAGACCCCGCAACAGGTGCGGGGAGGCAGATATAGTGTTTACTTTTAGAGCTTAAAACACCATCCTAAATAACTACACCCAAAGCCAGCGGTAACCTCCAATCTGGCAAGAGCCGAACAGTAGACAAAAAGAAAAACTCCATAATCAGCAGTCCGGTAGCTACTAAAGGCGGGCGGGGATCGATGATGCGAGGCATGAATGTGGTGCCGATTTTTTATCGGCATGAACTATATTATTTGTTTTCTACATTTTACTCCAACGTCATTGCGAGGAGGAACGAGGAAGCAATCTCATCGTCAGGTCTAATATTGTTCTCCCACAAATAATCAACCAAAACAGCTTACCTCCAACAGATTGCCGCGGCATTTTTTCATAAGAAGCTAAAGGATGATTCGATGATATGATGATGCAATGATATATAACCTGTCATTCCGACGCAGGAGGAATCTGTCAGACGCTAGCACCTGCCTAATATTTTGCAATTCACATTCCTGCTTTACCCAAACAGACCCCGCAACAGGTGCGGGGAGACAGCTATATTGTTTATTTTTAGCGTTTAAAACACCATCCCAAAAAACTAACAGTCAAAATTTGCGATAACCTCCTAACTGGTAAGATCCGAAAAGTAGACAAAAAGAATAACTCCATAATCAGCAGTCCGATAGCTACTAAGGGCGGGCGGGGACTCTATGGCTGGCGTGGGCATATTGCGGCTTGTGGGGTGCCGGATTTTTAAAAATGCCGCCATTAAGAACTGCCTTTGACAATGAATCGTCAGTTAAGGCATTTTTCTGACAGGGAGGGATTGTGCGTTTAGTGCGTGGCAATATGCCTTTCAGCCATAGTGTCCTTTTTTGGTTACCTTTTTTGGACAAGCAAAAAAGGTAAGAAAAATGGACAATGAGCTTTAGGTGACATTAGCTCATTAGGATTATTAAAGATATATTGATGATGCGGTTATTTAATGAGTCGATGATGCTCTCATCGTCAGGTTTGGTATTATACTGTCTGAACCGGGATTCGCAGGATGAAAGGATAGACAGGATTAAAGGAAAGATGTTTCTACAATCAACCAGATAATAACACCCTCTATTACAACTCACCCCTCCACTCATTACGAGGAGGAACGAGGAAGCAATCTCATCGTCAGGTCTAATATCACTCCCCCACAACCAACCTTTACAGCTCACGGCAAACAGATTGCCGCGGCATTGTTTTATAAGAAGCAAAAGGATGATTTGATGATATGATGATGCAATGATATATAACCTGTCATTCCGACGCAGGAGGAATCTGTCAGACGCTGGCACCTGCCTAATATTTTGCAATTCACATTCCTGCTTTACCCAAACACCCCCCGCAACAAGTGCGGGGAGACAGATATAGTGTTTGTTTTTGGAGCTTAAAACACCATCCCAAAAAATAACAGCCAAAGCCAGCAATAACCTCCTAACTGGTAAGCGCCAAAAAGTAGACAAAAAGAATAACTCCATAATCAGCAGTCCGATAGCTACTAAGGGCGGGCGGGGACTCTATGGCTGGCGTGGGCATATTGCGGCTTGTGGGCTGCCGGATTTTTAAAAATGCCGCCTCACTACTCATTATATTACCCATTACCCCAACGTCATTGCGAGGAGGCACGACGAAGCAATCTCATCGTCAGGTCTGGTATTAAACACTTACGCTGTCAAGAAAAGATTGTGCGTTTAGCGCGTGGCAATATGCCTTTCAGCCATAGTGTCCTTTTTTGGTTACCTTTTTTGGACAAGCAAAAAAAGTAAGAAAAATGGACAATGAGCTTTAGGTGACATTAGCTCATTAGGATTATTAAAGATATATTGATGATGCGGTTATTTAATGAGTCGATGATGCTCTCATCGTCAGGTTTGGTATTATACTGTCTGAACCGGGATTCGCAGGATGAAAGGATAGACAGGATTAAAGGAAAGATGTTTCTACAATCAACCAGATAATAACACCCTCTATTACAACTCACCCCTCCACTCATTACGAGGAGGAACGAGGAAGCAATCTCATCGTCAGGTTGTTTAATACTTACGCTGTCAGGTCGCAAAGGACGCTGACAGGTAAACAATCTACATACCAACACTTTATCCCCACCGTCATTGCGAGGAGGCACGACGAAGCAATCTCATCGTCAGGTCTAATATTGTTCTCCCACAAATAATCAACCAAAACAGCTTACCGCCAACAGATTGCCGCGGCATTGTTTTATAAGAAGCTTAAGGATGATTCGATGATATGATGATGCAATGATATATAACCTGTCATTCCGACGCAGGAGGAATCTGTCAGACGCTGGCACCTGCCTAATATTTTGCAATTCACATTCCTGCTTTACCCAAACAGACCCCGCAACAGGTGCGGGGAGACAGCTATATTGTTTATTTTTAGCGTTTAAAACACCATCCCAAAAAACTAACAGTCAAAATTTGCGATAACCTCCTAACTGGTAAGATCCGAAAAGTAGACAAAAAGAATAACTCCATAATCAGCAGTCCGGTAGCTACTAAGGGCGGGTGGGGACTCTATGGCTGGCGTGGGCATATTGCGGCTTGTGGGCTGCCGGATTTTTAAAAATGCCGCCATTAAGAACTGCCTTTGACAATGAATCGTCAGTTAAGGCATTTTTCTGGCAGGGAGGGATTGTGCGTTTAGCGCGTGGCAATATGCCTTTCAGCCATAGTGTCCTTTTTTGGTTACCTTTTTTGGACAAGCAAAAAAGGTAAGAAAAATGGAGAATGGGCTTTAGGTGACATTAGCTCATTAGGATTATTAAAGATATATTGATGATGCGGTTATTTAATGAGTCGATGATGCTCTCATCGTCAGGTCTAGTATTATACTGTCTGAACCGGGATTCGCAGGATGAAAGGATAGACAGGATTAAAGGAAAGATGTTTCTACAATCAACCAGATAATAACACCCTCTATTACAACTCACCCCTCCACTCATTACGAGGAGGAACGAGGAAGCAATCTCATCGTCAGGTTGTTTAATACTTACGCTGTCAGGTCGCAAAGGACGCTGACAGGTAAACAATCTACATACCAACACTTTATCCCCACCGTCATTGCGAGGAGGCACGACGAAGCAATCTCATCGTCAGGTTTAGTATTAACACCCTAACAATCAACCAACACACCTTACCGCAATCAGATTGCCGCGGCATTGTTTCATAAGAAACTTAAAGACTTAAAATTCAATCCAAAGAACTTTACCCACTACTATCTTGCGCCTCGCAATGACGGTTAACATCTAGCTTTCTGCAAAACGCCAATCATTACAACCTAAAACTTTACCCAACTAATGCTAAAAAAAAAGCCCAGAGCTAATCCAAAACCCTGGGCACGATTACAAATATGTATAGAAATATTAAGAGTCTTCCTCTATTTCAAAATCCTGATCCTCTATACTTAACTCCCGCTCTTCCATCATTGCATTGATCTGGGAAATTTCCTCATCAATTTCTTCAATTTCTTCATCAATTTCAGCAATTCGATGACTAGCTTCAGCTCTGTCCCTACGACTCACTTTATCAGGACAAAAAACGATCCTGCTTGTATGGGTAAGTTTTTCATCCATCAAGTCTGCTTTTCTATTGGTTAACTCCAGCTTCCGGTTTACAAATGAAACTTTTTCATAGGTATCCATTTGTATATCTTCCATCATGCCAAAGTCACGACTCATTAAGTTGTAGCGTTGCTGAATCAAAGACGACTCATCAGCGTGAGCTATTTCACCATCCTCAAACAATACCTGGCCGTCTCTCAACATTAATGTATTACCATCGGGAAAAGTAACATGACCATCAGGTAGAACAGTAGTACCGTCTTCAAGCTCTGTTTCTTCCTGAAGAACACGGCTGGTTCCATCTTCTGACACCACCACATTCCCATCAATTTTCATTACCCAATTGTCTGCTTGCTCTATTCTATCCTGGGTTTCGTCTTCCTCCATATCCTGTTGAGCATAGGCAGACAAGCACAAAACAAGACATAAAGTTTTTACCAACATCACATTCCAAATACGCTCCATATCATTCTCACTTTTTAACACTTATAATTTTAACCTCAATCTTGCCATAAGGTTCGTCATCACCATATAAAATCAAGCAAACATGAATATAAAAGCCATGTATTTTGACCTGAAACATACAATAGAACTTTATTATATATAGAAGAACGAATCAAAATCAGTTGATTCACCCACATTGATTTCTTAACCATAGCGAGGATTATATTTTGCTGACCCAAAAATGCTGATTTATTGATATTTTACTCCTCATAACGAAATATCGCTTTAACAACTGTTAAGGGTAAGGGAGCTTTAACATCGACTAAGTTTATAGGTTAAAACATATAATGGCACAGGAATTGTAAGAAATAAAACAACATCCGTCTGGCCAGAACGTGCGGTTATCCAAATAAGGACGTATATTTTTAATGTTACGCCCACTTTAAATATTTTTGAAAAATCTTTTAAATTGAATCCAACTATGAGCGGTACTCCTAAGCATAAACATGTTATTGTTATTGATGATAGTCAGATGGACATACTGCTGATAAAGATGATTTTTGAGTCTATTAACTATACTGAAAAACTCACCATATTTCAGCAGGCAGAAGAGGCCCTTGACTATTTCAAAGAGATAAACCCAGGAAAAGACCAAGAAAAACTTCCAGATATTGTCTTTCTAGATATTTGCATGCCTGGTATCACAGGCTTTGAATTTCTCGATAAGTTCAATGACCTCCCAGAAGATATTGTCAAAAAAACAAAATTTTTAATTGTAAGCTCTTCTGAAGACCTTTCCGATATGGAACGTTCTACTAAGTATCCTAATGTAAAAGGTTATATGGTCAAACCTTTAAAAAAACAGCAACTGCTGAACGAGGAAAATCTTTAAAAACATTTTAAAACATCGTAAAGTGAGATAGTTTATACAACCATCTCACTTTACTTAACCATACTGTCTCCCCCAAGAAAGTTCTATTTTAAGTATTTGTGAAAGATATAGTTCAAATCTTGTATGTTTTTCCATGGACAGTAAACTAGTAAAGTTTGACCCAACTGCTTCTTTTGGATCTTAAAAACGTCCATTTTTTTTTGCCCCTTCTCTAAAACTTTTTACATTCTTAATAGTTAGTAAACTACCATAATTTTCAGCAATAATGACCAATTCAAACGAATGGATAGATATTACCTACCCTATTACCAATGGCATGGCACATTGGCCTGGCGACGTAGATGTACAGGTAGACAAATTATCTGACATGGACAAAGGTAATGAAGCCAATGTAACAAAAGTTTCTATGAGCGCGCATACCGGCACGCACATGGATGCCCCAAAACATTTCATCAACCAAGGAAAAACATTGGATCACTTACCTTTTGATGCTTTAATAGGTCCGGTAAAAGTTATCCCTATATCAAATAAAACATCAATAACCCAGGAAGAACTCACAAAACATAACCTAAGACCTGGCGAAAGAATACTTTTTAAGACAGCAAACTCAGAGACGGATTGGACAAGGAAGCCTTTCAATGAAGGCTTTGTATACATTAGCACGGAAGCTGGCCTGTATATGGTGGAGAAAGGGATACGTACCATTGGCATTGACTACCTTTCTGTAGGAGGCATGCAAAATGGCCCTGAGCTACACCGCATACTACTTGAAAAAGAAATATGGCTTATTGAGGGACTAGACCTTAGGAATGTTTCTCCTGGAAACTATGAAATGGTTTGCCTGCCAATAAAAATAGCAGAAGCTGATGGCGCACCAGTAAGGGCGCTTCTGAAAAAAATATAGTGCACACATTAGTGCATGCTAAAAAACACACAAAGCATTGATTATAAACACCTATTATAATCTCTTACAAAGGTATGTCGAAAAGAACTATATTTCCTGAACAGTGAGCAGTTTCAAATAATTTAAGCAGCCTTTTATTTATACCTTGAGCTGTCAAGAAAACTAAAAGACTCCAAGCTAGATAAGCAGCTTATTGATTATCAACCATCTATCTGCTCAACATTAGTACTGCAATATTCAGATTGCAGCATCTGTTGTAGCATTTTCCGCTCTTCATTGATCACTTTCTTTTTCTTTCGGTACCTTACAAAGCCCCAGAAGAACACCATAAGGCTCAAAGGAATAAAGAGTACCCCTATCATACCTAGTATAACTGAATCCGTAAAATGAAGAAATGAAACACCAGGTACCAACAGCGCCAAAGAAGTATTAGCATAGGAAAGCAAAGTCCGTTCATTGGCCATAACCGTTCGGTCTATTGCCATCGCGTGACGGATATCATGCTTAGCCTGGATTTCTTTAAGTATAGGTTCCATTAAAAATTAACTTCCTTCTCTTCAAACACAAAAAAATTACAATAAGTTTTCTTGCTCAAATATCTTTTCAAAAGGATTTTATGTATATTAAAGGTTCTTTAGATTTAATTATTATGAAAAAACAAATATACGCAATAATTATAACAGTAACCTTTGCAGCAGTTGCCCCTATTCAAAGTTTTGCACAAAAGATATACACCCTACCCTCTCCATTAAACCAGCACCTGATTTCTGAGACACAACCATGTTTGAGTGCCAATGGGCGAACTATGGTTTACCGTGCAGATAGCGGCGAAGACAATGAAGAAGAAATAGTAATCAGCCACCAAAAATCTGGGAGATGGAGCAGGCCACAACCTGTTCCAGGAATAAACACAAGAGGTAAAGTTTTTACCAGCCAACACCACTTGTCAGCAGACGGGAACACTATTGTATTCACTTCAAACCGCTATGGCGGATTGGGAGATAAAGATTTATGGTATGTAGAAAAAACAGCATCTGGAGGGTGGACAGCGCCACAAAACTTTGGAAAGCCTATTAACTCTTCAGAAGGCGAAGGCGACCCTGCATTATCACCAGATGGCCGAAGCTTATATTTTGTAAAATATAATGGACAAAAATCGCCATCAGGCTTGCCTTGCGGAACAATCATGGTGTCCAAAATGAAAGGGCGAAATATGTGGGAAGAACCAGCCCCATTACCTGCACCAATCAATAAAGGCTGTGAGTGCAACCCTAGACTTTTATCTGATGGAAGAACAATGACATTTGCCTCTGTGAGAGATGGTGGAAAAGGCGGGTTTGACCAGTATATCACCCAGATGGGCAGCAATGGGGAGTGGTCCGAACCTAAACCTTTTGAGCCGGTAAACACCGAGGAAGACGATTTATACATTACCATACCTGCTTCTGGAAAATTGGTATACTTTTCAGCTATAAAAAATGATGAAAGAGGAATTGCCATGACCATGATACCTGAACACCTGCAACCAGACCCTGTAATGCTTCAGTTTGGCAACATCTCTGATTCAGACGGAAATAAATTAAATGCACGTCTAATCCTAACAGACCTCAATACCGAAGATATGACCATCTTCAACAATGGACCTGATGGGAGTTACTTATTATGTCTTCCCAAAAACAAGTCACTAGATTTTGCTATCCAAGCCAATGAAACAGGTTACTTCTGGTATTCCACACCAGTCAACACAGACTCTTTAGATACATACAAAGAGGTGGTCAAAAACATTACTTTAGAGAAAGTAGTTTCAGGATTTACTGTAGATCTAAAAGACATAGACTTTACAACGGCATCAAAAGAGTTTACAGGACATTCAACCCATCAGTTAAACCGTTTGGCGCGCTTGATCAAAGACCTTCCAGAAAAAAAATTCTATATTTCAATCGCATATCCAGAAATTATTTCTGATACAATTCACCATGAAGAACTTACTGAAGTAAAACACGATACCCTAGAAAAGATACTCCCCCAAGAAAGTGAAGACGACATAATAGAAAAAAAAGAGTTTATTATACAAACCATATACCATAATGACCGTACACAGAGAGAGGCAAATTTGATAGAAACCTATCTGACCAAGAAAGGTGTTCAGCCTTTGCGCTTAAAAGCAGAAGGACTGGGCGCCCCAAAAAATAAAACGGTAGACAAGCCAAGAACAATAACCTTACGGGTTGAGTAAACGCCAAATTATTTTTTTCATATTATACATGCAAAAAATTATACTCCAATGAAGTCATAGTATTATTTATCTGTAAAATATTCATTCTTGTCAAACCTATAATTGGTAATTAACTAAATATAAGTTAATTTTAAATTTATAATCGGAGATATACATAAGGCTTTTATGAAAAAGAGCTTACAAATTGCAACATTGTTTACCGGAGTATTTCTGCTTTCTTTCAGTTCATCCGCACAAACACTCAGAGATACCTGGCGAAATATCCAAAGGGATGAAAGATTGAGCGTACTCGGAAGTCTTGGGCTCAGTGCATATTTTGGCGACGTATGCGAAAGTTTCGACTGCATGCAGCTAAGACCCAATGCTGGGATAGGAGCTATTTTTAGAATAACAAACCACTTCTCCAGTAAAACAGAAGCTAACTATTTCAGGCTGTATTCAGACGACACCCATGAAAGCCGAAATTTAGGTTTTCGGTCTGATAATGTTGAGTTATACACCTCTGTCATGTTTGACCTTTTTGCTTACCAAAAAAATATAAGGTTAAGAAATGTGGTCTCTCCCTACCTCTTTGCAGGCTTCGGCGTTGCCTTTTATAACCCGCAAGCACAATATAATGGCCGCTGGTTCAACCTACGTCCACTGGAAACAGAAGGAGAAAGATACAGTATTGCCACCCCAATCATTCCTTTTGGTGGCGGAGTAAGGTTTACAATCAACAGGAACTTTGAGTTTATGCTAGAAGGCGCCTACAGGGTTACATTTACGGACCACCTAGACGATGTTAGCTCTGTAGAGCATAGGCCTATAGAGTCTTTTTCAGATCCACTAGCCAGAAATATTGCTCATAGATATAAAGACAATTACAACCCAGAGAACGGCCAAAGAGGAAACCCAGACAGAAACGACGGTTACTTCTTACTACAAGCTAAGATAAGATACACTTTTGTAAGACAATTAAGCACTTACGGCACCAGACCTCCAGGTTTAAGGCGTAAACTTTAGGCTTGGTCTAACGATCATTTAATGATAGGATGATTCGATGATGCCACACTAAAATGTAGAGCCGATTTTTTATCGGCATGAACTATAGTGTCTGTTATCTACCTTTTACCCCAACGTCATTGCGAGGAGGAACGACGAAGCAATCTCATCGTCAGGTTTAGTATTAACACCCTAACAATCAACCAACACAGCTTACAGCAATCAGATTGCCGCGGCATTGTTTTATAAGAAGCTTAAGGATGATTCGATGATATGATGATGCAATGATATATAACCTGTCATTCCGACGCAGGAGGAATCTGTCAGACGCTGGCACCTGCCTAATATTTTGCAATTCACATTCCTGCTTTACCCAAACAGACCCCGCAACAGGTGCGGGGAGACAGCTATATTGTTTATTTTTAGCGTTTAAAACACCATCCCAAAAAACTAACAGTCAAAATTTGCGATAACCTCCTAACTGGTAAGATCCGAAAAGTAGACAAAAAGAATAACTCCATAATCAGCAGTCCGATAGCTACTAAGGGCGGGCGGGGACTCTATGGCTGGCGTGGGCATATTGCGGCTTGTGGGGTGCCGGATTTTTAAAAATGCCGCCTCACTACTCATTATATTACCCATTACCCCAACGTCATTGCGAGGAGGCACGACGAAGCAATCTCATCGTCAGGTCTGGTATTAAACACTTACGCTGTCAAGAAAAGGCTGTGCGTTTAGTGCGTGGCACTATGCCTTGCAGCCATAGTGTCTTTTTTTGGTTACCTTTTTTGGACAAGCAAAAAAGGTAAGAAAAATGGAGAATGGGCTTTAGGTGACATTAGCTCATTAGGATTATTAAAGATATATTGATGATGCGGTTATTTAATGAGTCGATGATGCTCTCATCGTCAGGTTTGGTATTATACTGTCTGAACCGGGATTCGCAGGATGAAAGGATATACAGGATTAAAGGAAAGATGTTTCTACAATCAACCAGATAATAACACCCTCTATTACAACTCACCCCTCCACTCATTACGAGGAGGAACGAGGAAGCAATCTCATCGTCAGGTTGTTTAATACTTACGGGTCACCGTATTTTTCTGGGGATTTAAGCAAAAAGCTTAGAGAGCCTGAACAAGAAAAACCTGGTATCTACAACGCCTCTTAAGTTTGCCCTGAAGAGCTTTATTTTTGAATTAAAAGATTCCGCATTTGCATTGGTAGATCTATTGTCAAAGAAGTTTAGAATATTGCTCATATGGTTGCTTACTGTATTTGCTACCGTTAAAAATTCTTTAATTTCCATCTCATGAGTTTTATTGATCCATTCATTAAACTTTTTTTCAGCGGAAATTTTTGTGTTGCTTTCATATATTAGCCTAAACTCAAGAACATGGTCATAAGCTTTTTTGAGGTCTGGATAATTTTCAAAAGCTATGTTGGCTCTCTGCTCTTGGCTTTGAGTCCAATCAGCTTTCTTTTTGGCAAAGACATACCTGCAGCGGGCCAAAAGTTGCTTTGGGGTGTCCCCATTGGGCAATAAGGGTGCTTTATACCTAACGCCATTCTTTTTGGCAGCTTCGATAGCCTTGTTTTCCATATCTAGTTCAACCCATCTTTGATTGACCCTTATATGTTGTAGAGCCTCCAGGGCCAGCCTTACTACATGAAAGCGGTCTGTAACCAAATTTGCCATGGGGAAACATGTTCTTGCGGATGACTCCATGTTTTTTGCCATGTCAAGGGTTACTTCCTTTACTTTATTCCTTTGTTCCAGAGGGATTTTCTCCAGAACTTGTATGATATTTGCCGACAATGTGCCTTTTACAGAAGCTACCAAAGAGCCTCTTTTGCCTCTCCCGTTTTTATTGGTAACAAAAGTGTACAACTCTCCTTTTGACAGTGCAACTTCGTCTATACTGAGATGCTCTCCGATATTGTCCGGAAAGACCAAATAGTCCTCTGCATGCTCTTTTTGTTCCCACTGCTTAAACCCACTGCTTTTCTTCTTATAGTGCCTCCTCAACAAATCCCCTTTGACCTCATAATAGCTGCCAATGTTACCAATGGTATCTTCGCGGGTCTCGACCTGTACCTTTTAAAAAATCTGAAAGCTCTTGAGTGATTTTAGAGCCTTCAGCTACAAATGAATAGTCATTGTAAACTATTTTGTTCTTGCATGTTTTATGCCTCCACCTTCGTCGCTTAAATTCAAGATAAACGGCTTTTCCCCTTATAGGGAAATCTTGCACAATTTTAGGTTCATAAAAACCTTTAGACTCGTACTCTTCAGGATTATGTTTTCCTAATAGCCGGTTCTGCTCAATGAGGTTGATTTTATAAAAGGATCTTTTGCTGTTCAGGTCACATAGCTCTATTACAGCTTCTATTTCAAAAAAATCTAGTATGCCTTCCGGCAAAAAAGGGGCAATAATGTTTTCTTTCATCTTGCCTTAAAATTAACAAATCAAACCAAAACTCCCCAACTTTTACGTGTGAGCCATACTTACGCTGTCAGGATCCAAGGACGCTGACAGGTAGTAATCAACTTGAATATTTAATACGCTTCCACAATCAACCGACACAGCTTACCTCCAACAGATTGCCGCGGCATTTTTTCATAAGAAGCTAAAGGATGATTCGATGATATGATGATGCAATGATATATAACCTGTCATTCCGACGCAGGAGGAATCTGTCAGACGCTGGCACCTGCCTAATATTTTGCAATTCACATTCCTGCTTTACCCAAACAGACCCCGCAACAGGTGCGGGGAGACAGCTATATTGTTTATTTTTAGCGTTTAAAACACCATCCCAAAAAACTAACAGTCAAAATTTGCGATAACCTCCTAACTGGTAAGATCCGAAAAGTAGACAAAAAGAATAACTCCATAATCAGCAGACCGGTAGCTACTAAGGGCGGGCGGGGACTCTATGGCTGGCGTGGGCATATTGCGGCTTGTGGGCTGCCGGATTTTTAAAAATGCCGCCTCACTACTCATTATATTACCCATTACCCCAACGTCATTGCGAGGAGGCACGACGAAGCAATCTCATCGTCAGGTCTGGTATTAAACACTTACGCTGTCAAGAAAAGGCTGTGCGTTTAGTGCGTGGCAATATGCCTTTCAGCCATAGAGTCCTTTTTTGGTTACCTTTTTTGGACAAGCAAAAAAGGTAAGAGAAATGGAGAATGGGCTTTAGGTGACATTAGCTCATTAGGATTATTAAAGATATATTGATGATGCGGTTATTTAATGAGTCGATGATGCTCTCATCGTCAGGTTTGGTATTATACTGTCTGAACCGGGATTCGCAGGATGAAAGGATATACAGGATTAAAGGAAAGATGTTTCTACAATCAACCAGATAATAACACCCTCTATTACAACTCACCCCTCCACTCATTACGAGGAGGAACGAGGAAGCAATCTCATCGTCAGATCTAATATTGTTCTCCCACAAATAATCAACCAAAACAGCTCACGGCAAACAGATTGCCGCGGCATTGTTTCATAAGAAACAAAAGGATGATTCGATGATATGATGATGCAATGATATATAACCTGTCATTCCGACGCAGGAGGAATCTGTCAGACGCTGGCACCTGCCTAATATTTTGCAATTCACATTCCTGCTTTACCCAAACAGACCCCGCAACAGGTGCGGGGAGACAGCTATATTGTTTATTTTTAGCGTTTAAAACACCATCCCAAAAAACTAACAGTCAAAATTTGCGATAACCTCCTAACTGGTAAGATCCGAAAAGTAGACAAAAAGAATAACTCCATAATCAGCAGACCGGTAGCTACTAAGGGCGGGCGGGGACTCTATGGCTGGCGTGGGCATATTGCGGCTTGTGGGCTGCCGGATTTTTAAAAATGCCGCCTCACTACTCATTATATTACCCATTACCCCAACGTCATTGCGAGGAGGCACGACGAAGCAATCTCATCGTCAGGTCTGGTATTAAACACTTACGCTGTCAAGAAAAGGCTGTGCGTTTAGCGCGTGGCAATATGCCTTTCAGCCATAGTGTCCTTTTTTGGTTACCTTTTTTGGACAAGCAAAAAAGGTAACCAAAATGGAGAATGGGCTTTAGGTGACATTAGCTCATTAGGATTATTAAAGATATATTGATGATGCGGTTATTTAATGAGTCGATGATGCTCTCATCGTCAGGTTTGGTATTATACTGTCTGAACCGGGATTCGCAGGATGAAAGGATAGACAGGATTAAAGGAAAGATGTTTCTACAATCAACCAGATAATAACACCCTCTATTACAACTCACCCCTCCACTCATTACGAGGAGGAACGAGGAAGCAATCTCATCGTCAGGTCTAATATTGTTCTCCCACAAATAATCAACCAAAACAGCTTACCACCATTAAAACACCATCCCAAAAAACTAACAGTCAAAATTTGCGATAACCTCCTAACTGGTAAGATCCGAAAAGTAGACAAAAAGAATAACTCCATAATCAGCAGTCCGGTAGCTACTAAGGGCGGGCGGGGACTCTATGGCTGGCGTGGGCATATTGCGGCTTGTGGGCTGCCGGATTTTTAAAAATGCCGCCTCACTACTCATTATATTACCCATTACCCCAACGTCATTGCGAGGAGGCACGACGAAGCAATCTCATCGTCAGGTCTGGTATTAAACACTTACGCTGTCAAGAAAAGGCTGTGCGTTTAGCGCGTGGCAATATGCCTTTCAGCCATAGTGTCCTTTTTGGGTTACCTTTTTTGGACAAGCAAAAAAGGTAAGAAAAATGGAGAATGGGCTTTAGGTGACATTAGCTCATTAGGATTATTAAAGATATATTGATGATGCGGTTATTTAATGAGTCGATGATGCTCTTATCGTCAGGTTTGGTAACATTCCCCAACAAACAACCAACACAGCTTACCACAAACAGGTCCTTCCTTCGTCAGGATGACAATTAAGAGTATTAAGGGACAGAGGATAATATTAACATTGGTATCGTTACGGGGCAATTAAACAACCAAAAGTCCTTTACCCAAACAAGCTCCGAAACAGGTGCGGAGAGGCGTTAAACCGCATTCTTCTCACCTTTAAACATATTATAAACCGTAAGGAAAATAATCTTAAGATCAAGAAGAAAACTCCAGTTTTCTATGTACCACAAATCATACCGTACCCTTTTTAACATATAGCGCGGATCAGTGGTAGCACCTCTAAAGCCGTTCACTTGAGCCCAGCCTGTGATGCCAGGTTTCACCAAGTGTCTTACCATAAATTTGTCAATGATCCTTGAGTACTCTACCGTATGCTTCAGCATGTGTGGCCGAGGGCCGACGATAGACATATTGCCCATCAAAACATTAAAAAACTGTGGCAGCTCATCAAAGTTAGACTTCCGGAGAAATTTACCAACTCTAGTTACCCTAGGATCCCCGGCGGTTGCCTGTTTAGAGTCAGAGTCTCTGTTTACCTGCATAGAACGAAACTTATATAGGTAAAACTCTGAATTATCCCTTCCACTTCTCTTTTGCTTAAAAAACACAGGACCAGGAGAGGACAGTTTTATCATAACAAATAAAATAGGGAACAGCCATGGAAAGACTAAAACAATGACCAACCCAGAAAAAAGAATATCGAAGCTTCTTTTGACAAAGCGGTTCAATAAACTTTCCAATGGCTCTGGCCTAAGGGAAAGCACAGGTACCTGGTCGTAAAACTCAATATTTACCTTCTTGTTATAAAACCCTCTAAAATCAGGAACAAGCCTTAAACGAATCAAATGGTTATCGGCAAAAGTCATCAGTTCCCTGATTTTTTTTGTTTCAGTCAGTGGCAGTGCACAGAAAATTTCATCTATATGTGTTTTTTTTGAGAAGTTTAAAAGGTCTGAAACCCGACCCACAATCTGATCTTTATAAATTGACTTTTCAGGCTTATCGTCAAAAAAACCTACAAACCTGTACCCTGTAGCTTCATTTTTCTTAAAGAACTGATAAATTTGATTACCAGCACCGCCTGCCCCTACGATAACTACGTTTTTAAAATTCGAACCGGTTTTTCGGTAGTACTGCAGAAACCAAAGAAACAAAAGCCGCCATACCAAAATAAGAAAAGCAAAGACAGCATAAGTAACATAAATCTGCACCCGGCTATAGTAATAACCTTGAATAAAGAAAATAAAAGCAGAAATAACCAGTGCATGAAGTATAGTAGCTTTGATCAGGTCCCACACTACACGCTCTATCCGTATAACACGCTTGATGTCATAGAGGTTAATCAACATGACGAGTAAACCCCAAACCAAGTTAAAAGCCAAATGCAGGAATACATAATGATCATTGACAGGCCTCAACAGATCCTCACCAATGTAGTTAAGGTAAGTAATAAAAAATGCAAAATTCAAGAGGGTCAGGTCCCCAGAAAAATGTATAAAATTTATAAAGCGTGAATACCCCCTTTTGAGAGGAATAGGGTGCTTTTTATCGGTCATTTGAACTAATCTCCTAAAATCAGGGCAAGTGTACTTTCTCCCTTATTTAACGTAAAAAGTGTCTTTTAAAGTACGCTCAAAATTAGATAAAATTTTGCTGATATGTAACTCTTCTTCTGCATATCTGCGGGCATTTTTACGGTAAACGGAAAGGTCTTCTTCCAAAGCCTTGGAAACCGCCTCAAACAAGGCTGTTTCACTTTCCGGTTCTGCGATAAACCCTAGAGACCTGTCACGTACCAAATCATAGAGGCTCGTCCCGGGCAGGGCGGTCACCACCGGCACTCCTCCCGCTGAGAGGATACTCATCAATTTGGAAGGGAGAACAAGGTCTGATGCAGCCTTTTTCTGCACCACCAAGTGAAGGTCTGCCACAGCCAAAAATTCCGGCAGTTTTTCATAAGGTTGCAGTCCGACAAACTGCATGTTCTGCAGTCCCTTGCGGGCCGCAGCTTCCTTCAAGGCTTTCTTTCCTGCCCCTTCCCCGGCCATGAGAAAGTGTACATCTTTACGTCCAGAAAATTGCTCTGCGACTTCCAGCACCACTTCCAGTCCTTGCTTGCTGCCCATGTTTCCGGAGTACAAAATCACCTTGTCCTCCTTACCATACCCAAACTCCTTGCGCATAGAACATTCTTTGGAAATTGGCCGCACAAATTCAGTATCGCTCCAGTTGGGTAGGTCTATATAATTGTTCTCGAGCCCGCCCTTTGCCAAAATCTTCCTTTTCATCCCGGGGCTGATACTGGAAACACCGGAGGCCTTTTTAATAATGTATTTTTCTATGCCCAAAAGCAGGTTCAGAAAAAACTTGTTCTTCAACATACCCAAATCTCTGGCGGCATCTACCTGCAGGTCCTGCACATGAAAAACCAAGGGCTTTCTCCTGAAAAACTTATATAAAAGCGGGAAAACGCCTGTCTGCAAGGGAGGACAGATACCAATGACCACATCATAAGACCTAAACATAGCCGGTATCCAATGGGGGAGAGACTTGAAAATAAAAGAAATCTCTTGCCTGATCCTGGATTTTCCCGTTATTTCAGTGGGCACATATAAAGGCGTCCGCCGCACTTTAACCCCTTTAATTATCTCTGTAAAATGCTTTTTCCCTGCATAATCGGCACGGATTTTCCATTCAGGATAATAAGGCATGGCCGTGATCACCTCAACCTGATGACCTTTTGCAGCCAACCATTCACACATTTCACCGGTATATTTACCTATCCCTGTTAGTTCTGGATAGTAGTTGATACCGTAGACGAGGATTTTCATGTTTTATTCTAAGTCCTATAAATCGTAAACACATGTAAGTTATAATTAGCTAATCATCCCTTTTTTCACTTATAACACATAGAGCTAACTTAATTACAAAAAAAATACATTAAACTAAAAGTCATTAAATGAAACAAATTCTTTTAACATAAATCCGTTAAACTTTTCTTCATAAGACATTCATATTGATAATTAACATTGTCCCATGAATACACTTGTTTTATTTTTTCTATGTTACTTTTCACCATTTCATAAGATTTCTCATTTTTATCAAATTGGTTCAGTAGCTGAGAAAGGGAATCTGATGAGTCAAAATAAATAGCATCGTTATCTAAAATACTTCTATTAAAGATATTATCATGCGCAAAAATAAACGCCCAAGAAGCCATTGCTTCTAACAGAGAAGGATTTGTGCCTCCCACACTATGCCCATGGAAATAAACATATGAATAATACCTTAAGTTGTTTAGAATTTGTAAATCATAAATTGTTCCTAAAAACCTTATTTTATCATTAGTAAACTTCTCTTTTAGATATACACCGTACTTCGTTTGGTCGTTACCGATAACTACCAAAAGTTTATCAACGTTCGACTTTAGATATCCATCTAAAATAGTTTCAATATTATTCTCAGGTTCAAACCTTGCTACAAGAATAGAGTAGTCGTTTTTATAAAGTTGATACTTTTCAAGTACCACTTCATCAGGACTTTCAAATACATGGGCACCATAAGGTATATAAACAGAGTCTTGATTATACTTCTTTTTTAAATATGTCTTTATACCTATAGAATCGGCGACTAGGCAGTCTGAAAATTTGGTAGCCAGTTTTTCTGCATACCGTAAAAACCTTTGCACAGGTTTAGAGTATTTACTTCTCTTCCACTCAAGACCATCCATATTAGTCAAAAGAAATGAGCTTTTAGGAAACAGCCAATTCCAAACAGAACTACTTGTATACCCCAGTTGAAGAATAATATCAAACTGCCTTTTCCGTGTATCCAAGACACAGTTCAAGTCATATATGAACTGGCCAGGAGTACCTACCCAAACTTCTGGATTAAATGCATGGATTATATTTACTCCATTCCATTTAGGTTCTTTATATGGGTGGTCATGCCCGTTATAAACCCAAACCTCATGTCCTTTTTTTACAAGGTACTCAGACAAATACTGTGCAAACTGTTCAAACCCACCATAATAGTTAGGTATTCCCCTTGTACCAAATATAGCAATACGCATTTTATCAAATTTCCAACAAACTTAAACATAAAACTCAATCCCTACTGCACAACTAATGATTAAAAAAACTCAAGCTTTACAACAAACACATCTTGTGAATGCATATCTATTTCAAGCCTGACAATTCCATTAGCTAAAACATCAACAATTCCCTCCTCTCTAACCTTTTCAGCACCATTATCAACATCTAATATAGTATATTTTGCTTTTTTTTTAGTACAACTCTCTACTTTCAATTTCAAAGGGCGTACTTGATCAAACTGGTGAGCAACCATTGTTTGCAAAACATCATTATCTTCAGATACCGCTGCCAATATCTGTACATTATCTCCACTCGTCTTCACTGAACTTTTTAACAAGTAAGAAGTAACAAGCTTAAAGTTATCAAACATTTTATGAACATCAGCCACATGTGTATGTGAAAGGTAAGTAACATTGTCTGATGACTTTGATTTATTAGGCACAAACATTCCCCAGTCGTCTATTAAAGGGTAAAAGAACAAGCCGTCAAGTCCAAACTCCTCAGCCCACAGCAATGTCATCCCAACATCAACGGCAGCCGCTTTACTATTGATATATTCTGACGGCAAATCAGCGTTCCATTCTGTACATATACTTTCGACATCTCCATACCCATACTTATCAAGGAGATCTTGAACTAACAATGTAAATTCCTTAAAAATAGAAACCCCTCTTTTTATTTCATAGACATGCCATGAAAAAAAGTCTATTTCAACCTTATCTTCGTCTTTACCGTTTTGGTTAGGATCTGACAGATAAGAAAGAAGCCCTTCTGCAAACGTTTTGTTCTTTCTAATATTGGAGATGCCACACAAACCAACCTTTAACTCAGGAAACTTTTCCTTTAAATTAGTAAGTGCTGAGTAGCTTAATTCATAAAATTCATCTGGAGACCCAGTCCAAAATCCAAGATCTGGCTCATTCCAAATCTCAACATATTCTATAGGATAGTGGTACCCATCTGCCCACCCCTCCATATAGTGCTCCATAATTTTTGTTACAATTATAGTCCACTTTTTAGGATCAGGAGGACAAAGTCCTACTTCTCTGTTGTTTCTTTTAGCACTTACACTAACGCCCAATCGAATAAATGGAACAAATCCATTTTCGACCATATAGGAAATGATTCTATCACTATCTTCAAATGAATAATTTTCTGGCAAATGTGGATCCGCATCCCAATCTGGGAAAATAATGTCCCAGTCTAAACTTTTGGTGTCGTGCAACCGAAAATGTCTAATTCCGGTATGTTTTAATACCCTAAAAACCGAGTCAGGCCAAACACCCATTTTCTCTCCACTATGAGCGATATTCCCCCCAATTAATGACGTAAAACTATATGCATCATCTTTATTATCTAAAGAAACAGTTATTGACACATCTTCATTTGCAGGTTTTTCTTTGTAAAAAAAAGAAAGTAAAAAAATCAAGACAATTGGGATAAGAAAAATATAGTATTGTTGTTTAAGATTCATAAAACCAATAGTCTAAACAATTTTGGTTCCCTTGATTACACTATCAAATATATTGATAATGCTTTCTGTCTTACTAGCCCACGTATGAAAATGATCAAGACATTCTTTTTTTCTATTCGTTAAAGCTTCATTAATAAAATTAGAAAAACTATTTTTATTATCAGCAACATATATATACTTTGACATTTCATTCATGCCAGCACCTTGAGTTCCAACCACCCCCAAACCCGCAGCAATATATTCATAAACTTTGATACTATCCGCTCCATGCTCAAGTTGATTCGTTACATAAGGAACGATGCCCAAATCAAAGTTGGTTACATATGATGGGTAAAGAGAATAATGGATATCTCCAAGGTAAAAAACATTTGGTGCTTGCTTAATTTTTGAAAAAACTTGTTTATCAATAACCTGACCTAAAATAACAAAACTTTTATCAGGGTGTTTCGACACAACATAGTTGAACAAATCATAATCAAACAGGTGTGTTATTTTACCTCCAAATCCAATTAATGGTCGGGGCAGTTTGTTGAGATGTTCAGGAACAGTATATTTTTGATTAAAAACCTCAACATCGACCCCATTTTTTACTAAATAGCACTTTTGGGGTTTATAAAATTTATCATAGTAAGCCAAGTTCTTTTTTGAATTTGTAACCCAAACACTTCCATTATGGGCAAACTCCTGATATGAACTTTTTAAATCTTGCTCAATTACTTTATTTTCTGGAAACAGCAAAAAGTTATCCCATGCGTCAAACACACATTGACGACCGAGCCCTTTCAGGAAGTTAACAGAAAAAATATTTTGTGTAAAAAACACATCTGGGCTGAAATTAATGTATGCCAAGCTTTTATTAAAACAATGTATAAAGTTTTCAGACCCAAAACTATCTAAAAACCATTTTTTCTTTTTCAAGATAGGGCCTAATACATCTCCTGATAAATAGTCAAAGACATATGTTTTCTCGTCTACTTTATATAAAGAAGAGTTTTTATACTTAAACACAACCTGGCCATTGATCTTTCTTTTTTTCTTTTTCAGAATCATCTCTACAAGAGTAATCGGCCGGTTGACAATTACAATTTTGTCTATCCTTTCACTTTGGGTCAAGTGATGTATGATATGCGAATCCCTCGTCCGGGCACCTTCCATCTCTATTTTACGCCAATCATGATAAGGTATACAAACTAAATTCATATATTTTTAATAGTAAAATTCTTATTAATTATTTGTAGAACAAACCTTTTTCTCAACCTTCCCCTTTTTATCCTTTAACAATACATCTGACCCATTGACTACAAAAAGATAAAATACAATGTTAAAAGCCAAGTCACTCAATGTATTTGAAAAGAAAGAGAAAACAAGAATCATTCCCAAGTAAAGAATTGCAGGACTCCAAAGCGAATTATATTTAAAGTAAACTCTTGTAAAAATAATAATTACTAAAATCACTCCAATAAACCCAATGTCATTATAAAACCATAGAAGTTGGCTAAAATTTGGGAATAAAGTAAACTCCTTATTTATAGGATCAAAATAACTATAAGGCCCGCTACCTATTACCTCAAAAGTTTGTTCTAAAAAATACAACAATATATCCCCCCTCTCAGCATATTTTGCTTGAGAAACTATATCGACAGCTGTAGATTCATAATCTTTTTCAAAAATTTTCTTATAAATAAACATATATTTTTCCTCAACTACTTCCTGATAACCAGAAAAAGCTAGAAACATAAAAAATAGACCGATACTACAGAATGAGACAATAACGATTCTTAAATTTAGGTTTACAACGGTAAAATAAAGAAATACAATTGCCAATAATAGTAAAGAGATATAAGAATTAGCAAAAAGGATGGTAAGAGAAAACCAGAAAATTAAAAACAACCTAGTCCCATTTCGTAGACCTGTCTTGTAAAACAGCAAATAAACAATAAGGCATAATAAGAAAAAACCAAGACCGTGATCGTTGGCAACAAAGAATGTCCCAAAACCTATATCAGTTTCAGAAACAGAACGTGCACTTACTGAAAGTATACTTGAGAAAAACGTCTGTTGAATAAAAATCACAGGAAGCTGTAATGAGCCTACAACAAACAAGAACTTGGTAAGCAAATGTAGTTTCCCTCGTAAATTATTTATAATAATATACGAAACAAGTGCGGGAATTACCGCAAAAAGAAGCATATAGAGCAAAATAAGAAAGACAGGTGTTTTATTGGAATAGCCCGAAACGGCAATTAATGCCATTAGTACTAGGAAAAACTTGGTTGGCAAAGCATCCTTCACCGACTGTAGCTTCTCTTTAATGTAAACCAAAAACAAAAGGAATGCGATTCCAACTGTCATGACTGTATTTGAAATCAGGCCAACCACCTGAAGTGAGCCACCAATTAGAAATGTCAAGACAAAAACAAAAAAAAGGAGTTTCCTATATTTAAAGCTGTCTGTTCCCAATTTACTCATTTTATGAAGACGAGTTCCTTTTTAATATTCTATCAACATTAACGGATAAATTCTCCATCCAAGCAGTCTCAAAAATAAACTCTTTATCTATTTTAGAGGCATTCTTAAATCCTTCCTTTGACAGTTGAACAATGTCATCTTCACCATTTATAACTATTTCTGGGCATAAATCTATTAAAGTTTCCATGCTATCTATTCCAGGAAGGTCAATTAAAACAACAGGGACTCCTAGCGCTATTGCTTCATAAAGAGCTGTAGAGTAAACCCCTACAATAAGCTCTGACCCAACCATAGTTTCATACAGATCCTGCTTGTCATTTTCAATAACATTTATCCCAGGCGAAGAGTCTAGCCCTTCATAACTTTTCCTCCAAGAGCTATACTCGGATGAATGTAGCTTATAGTTTATGGTATAATCTGAAGAAAGTTTGTTTCTCAACCTAAGCGCTATCTTTGCAAGCTCCTTTCCTATGGTTCCTTGTGAAATAAAAGTTATAACATTCTTATTTTGCGCATCTGCTCTCAACTTACTCACTCTTTCTGAGAAGAAAGGGTATCCCATGGTTAAAACCTTATCAGAAGGAATAGGAAATTGAATCCCATTTTTCCAAAAATCTCCAAAAGTAAATATATAGTCTGGATGATACTTGCATTTAATATTCAAGTCAGGAAAACTATATCCCATATGATTTTTAAAAATAGTCCCATGCTGAAGTTCGACAACCGGTATACCTAACCTTTTACACACGCTAGTAAGGGCAAAAGAGGAAGGCAGGTAATTTACCACTAAAAACATTATAGATGGACGCACCTTTGATAATAGTCTGAAGTAGAATTTTTCGTACATTTTATGCAGAGGAACTCGCTTATGCACCATTTTCTCAATATCACAGCAAACACCAAAACGACTGTTAACAGCATCTTCAATTTGTTGGATAAAACTTTCATCTTCACGTGTCAGCTTTACCCTTGACCGACTAGACTTCCACCTAATAAAAGTATCTTGTAGGTCTATAAATTTGATATCGGATGATTTTGCCGGTGTAAAATGCCTGCCTAAATAAGGATGTTCAAGAAAATAATAATCCATTTCCATTTTATCCAAAATAGGATCAACATATAGATCCCACCATAAGCCATCGATATACTTTCTACGGGGATGACCTACAAAAAAGAACTTTTTAGAACTGGTGTTAAACGGCTTGTTTAAGAAAAAATTTTTTATTGCACCGGAAACGATAAGTAATTTATCAACAATAGATTTACTACTGAGATTATCTTGAGCAGACCCATAAACACCTTTTTGCTCACAAATGGCTGAAAAGAGCGACACCCTTAACAGTATCCAGAAATCTATATTGTCTATTTTTTTGTTAAAAAGGTCAAACTGACGCTCTATTTCCCAGAACTGCTCACAAAGCGCTCTAATTTTAGAAGATTCTGAAATTGATGTACCTTTAATATCTGCTCTCATCTATATAAACAACAACTTAATAATCAACTACCTGAATTGAAGGTTTTCTTTTAGGAAAGGAATTTCTTTTTTTATAACGTAAAACCACCCTAACATCGTTAGCCCCATTATAAAGATTATACGTAAAACTAAAGAGTTTATTTCCCATGGAACAAAGGTATTATAGGTAAGATATATACACAGCACTCCAACTAAGGTGTTAGTCAAAAAACCGAGTTTGATAGGGTATCCAGAATCCTCAATACTGTTACTTCTAACATAAACCACAATAAAAGTTATAAAGTAAACTAAAAGATTGACCCACACCACTGTCATAAAACCAAAAACAGGGAGTAGAATTATATTAGCTGCGACTCCGGCCAAACCTGGAAACAAGGTAAGAACGGGAACTATCTTTGTCTTTTTATGAAAGAACAACGGTTTTATAACCAATGTATACTGCCCTTGAAAATAAATAGCATAAACAATTAGAGGGGTTATAAGAGCAGCTTGTGCATAATCTTCTGGTGCCAGTAAAAAAACTATCTCCCTAGCAAAAAGAGCTACAGACAGTGTCAATATGCCCATTATAATTAAATAGCAATTATTAAATGATCTATACATAAAAACAGCATCCTTACCTTTGACTTTTCGAGTTCTGTAAAACAAAGGGCTGTAGGCCATATCAATACAGGAAACAAAGATACTCATTACATTACCGATATTGACACTTAACTGATACAAACCAACATTAGATAAAGACACAAACCTTCCTAATATAACCCTATCTGAGGCAGACCGAAGCCAGTTTCCTAGCTGATGAGGAATAAGAGGAACACCAAACCTTAAATTATCTTTTGCATCCAAAGGAGAAAGCTTCATATCGGATACACGGAAAAAATTTTTGAAATAAAATATCCCCATGACCAATAAACCTGCCGAAATCGCCCCCACTGCCTGAGCATTAAGAATAGCCTCTGCACTACTTTCAACATTAAAAAGAACATACAGCACAAAAGCGAATTGCAAGAAAGTTTGTCCAATCCTACAGATAGCAAAGTTAAATGCTTGATATGTCGTCCTAAAGTAAGAACAAGCAAAATTAACCAACGTAGTACCTAGGGCAAATAGAACAATCCACAAAACAATACCTTTTCCTACTGGATTTTCAGCGAAAAGCCAGTTCCAGCTAACATAAAGAATTATGCCACAGAAAAGTGAAGAAACTAAAGAAGAGTAAATTCTTAACCAAAAGCTAGATTTTAAATATCCTAACAATCTAGCTTTATCGTCAAAGTAATCATGTATGAACCTAGCCAAAGAAGCACTCAGCCCTAAGTCAACCAGCGGGATAACAACCCCACATAAAGCCACCGCAGCACCGTAAAAACCATATTCTTCTGTACTCATCATCCTGGTGAATAGAGGAATCAAAAGAAGCAGAGATGCTTTTTCCAGAAGATTTCCAACTATATATACTGCTGATTTCTGAGCAAATTGGCCTGTTGCTGAACCTTTTTTCTTCGGATTAATATCCTTCCGAACCAAGCTGGTATCATCCGCTTGTTTAGTAGCAGGGTCTTGCATCATATATTATATTCGGCTTCATAAACCCGCACTAATTCCAAAAGGCGTTTGTTTTGTTCATGGTTCTTTCCCATAGAAAAAATAAAATCAAAATAATTATCCATTTTACATTTAAAGTTGTTATGGATATCCGATTTAAGCTTTTCACTTTCCAAACAAACATTCTTTAGACTAAAAGTCGGTTCAGGAATTTCCACTGCAAGTATGCTAACTTTCGGTAAAAACTTCAACATATCATTAATTCCCAACTCCACTTTCCAAAGCTCTGTGTTGTCTAACACATTTACCTTTCTTACAAAATCTTCTAACCTATTGCTAAGATCAATTTCAACAACTTTAGGAACACGATATCTTTTTTTAACATAACTAACAATGTCAGCTAAAAATTCTTGGGCAGGAGGCCATACAATAAGAGGAAACCAGACCCCTTCGCGTTCAAAAAGCTCATCCCTAACCTTATCTAAGGCCTGAAGAATTGGCTCTTCTATGCCGTAACCAGACAAAACAGATCTGCGATAGTCAACGACCTGACGCACTGGTTTAACATCAACTGGCAATTCTGCTATTTTAAAATATAGTGCAGTTGCTAGACGGTGGGCTCCATCTATAACACGTCCTTCCTGCGTCAAAGGAAGAGGAAAGCTTGCGTTGAACCCAGCTCTCTTAACACTTTTTACAAGAATAACCATGTTCATATAAGTGTCCCGGTTAACCCTAGCTTTCTGCATTTGCTTGTATACAGGCTTTAACCTATGGTCACCAAGATCTATAGAACGTGCTGTAAGATATCTTAACAAAACATCATACCTAGCAAATTCATTCCCAATAAACTGTCTTCCAAGAATAGCTCCTACAGGAACTTTCTGCATCATCTGAGCTTGCAAGTTTGGAGATATTCCTGAAAGTTTCTGATTGACCTTCGCCAGTAAAAATCTGAAAACAAAGGCACTGTCATTCCGACTCCTATAAAGAAATCCTCGAAACTTATTTATTCCCCCATCCCATACACCTGAGAGCCTCTTTAACAACTTAGGTTTATTTTTCTTTACTTGCTTTTTAGAAAATGCGAACTCTTTAACAAGGTTCCAGTCCCAATGCTCTGACGAAGTAGCGTATTCCTCAAGGAGCTTAATATCCTTAAGCTGTTCCTTCTTATGTTTTCGTATTAACCTGCCTAAAATTACTTCCGGGCGAGCTATTTTATAGCCATTAACCCTTAGATAGTATTTGTCAGAATGAATAAGTTTATCATCTTTTACGAAAGGCATTCCCCATCCTACTTTTACATCAACATTTTCAGGGAGCTGAGATGTAATGTCTGAAGGAGAATCCCTGTACTTAGACCTGTTCAATACAATATCTATATCATTATGCTCTCTTATTCCCAACATACTTAAAGCAGCTCCGCCTACTATACAGAAATCTTCAGATGGCACCTCTATCCCCCTCAATTCATGATCAAGATCACATGTATTTTGTAACATAACTTATAAATATTTCCTAACAAAGGTCGTCAGACTACCTTCTTAACATACTAATATACCAAATAAAATTAAAGTTTTTAACTTACCCTAAACTTCAATTTTTTTCGCTGTACCTCTTCTATATCAAGTACATCTTTTGGCTTAAATGTCAATGCTTTCTGTACAGCATGCAAGTCACGGACGATCCTCCGCAGGCCGTCAGGCTCTAAAGATGCTGAGTGATCTGTGCCCTTCCATGTACGGTCAAGTGTATAATGCCGTTCAATCCATTCTGCACCCAATGTATAAGCGGCCACATCTACAGCAATACCCAAATGGTGACCGGAGAAACCTATAGCTTTCACCTTGTCTCCATACTTTTCCTTTAATGTAACTATATCTAAAAGGCAAATATCTTCGAATGGCACCGGATAACCCGATGTGCAATTATAAACAACCAAATCTTTATTACGCCCTCTCTCTACAAAAAACCTGATCAGGTCATCAATTTCCTGTTTAGTGGTCATACCTGTAGATACATGTAATTCACCTTCATAATGATCACAAAGCCACCCCAACATTTCATAATGATTGTTGCATGCTGAAGGTATCTTTATCAAAGAAGGCTTTAGAGCCGCAATTTCCTTGGCAGAGGTTAGGTCCCAGACAGAAGTGGAATATGTGATGTCAAGTTCTTCGCAATAACGCTTCAGTTCTGCATGTTGATCAGCCGTAAATTCCAAAAATTCCCTATGCTCTCCATATGTATCTCCATATGAATTAGCTGGGTTGGGGTGTGGGGCAGCATATTGCTCGGGAGTTAAAAGCTCTTTGTTATTGCGTTTCTGAAATTTAACAACATCGGCTTTACAAAATATTTTGGCAACTTTCACTAGCTCTTTGGCTATTTCCATATCGCCCTTGTGGTTGCAGCCTATTTCTGCTATGACTTTTGGTGTATTCATTATTATTTTAGCCGGTTATTTATTTTCAAAATCATCTCAATTGCTTCTCTGATAGCTTTATCTCCCCCTTGGGACTGAAGGACAAAATCTGCAGAAAATTTTATTTTTTCTACAGCATTATTAGGAGTCAAACTCCAATTTACACTCAACATATTAGCTAAATCATTAATATCATCCCCAACATAAGCTATTTCACACCTTCTTATATTATTGATTTTGCAGATTTGATCCAGCAAGGCATATTTATCTTTAACTCCTTTATAGTAATTTTCTATTTTGAGCTTTTCCATTCTCCTATCAACAATGGGACTGTCTTCAGAAGTAATCACTATAAGCATTAACTGATTTTCACGCGCAATTTCAAAACCCATTCCATCCCTAAGACTAAACGATTTGGCAAGTTCTCCATCAGGTCCTGTCAAAACATTTCCTCCTGTAAAAACCCCATCCACATCCAAAACTAAAGCCTTTGTTTTACTTTGAAGATTTTTACCTTGTATAAGACGGTTATGAAGCAACTGCTCAACTACTGTCCAGTCAGAAGGCTCGTCAATTTCAGTAAAGGTTTCTTCAGACATTTCAACCAAAGCAATATTCCCTCCTAGCCTGTTTTTAGTTTCAAGATAAACATCTTTTTTAATAGCATAGACGGCTCCATTTTCTATAAAAAGACCTTGGAAGTCCTGTCTTCTGGGCCTTTCCATATATTTATAATTCAGGCTTTCTCCATCTTCGGACCAGATAAATCTTTTAGAGTTTACCACTGTCAACACTGAATCAGCCTCTTTATTCTTAAGCTTATTCAGGACTGCGTTTATATCTTCAGATTTAGTAAAAGGGGATGTAGCCTGAAGAAGACAAAAGATATCAAAATCATAGTTTAAGCTTTCTGCTAATTCCAGCATCCCCGCTTCGGTGCTTGCTGTATCGGTAGCAGAGCATTTACTACGTTCCCAAAATTTGACTTTATCTGTCCAGAGATAATCCTTTTCAACTCTCGCTTTAAGTTCGGGGTCATCAGAAAATATGTAAATTTCATCAAGGTCGCTAAATATAGCTTCAGAGAGAACCCATTGATATAATGACCGCCCTAAAAGCTTCTTTGTATTCTTACCTGGAATACCTTTAGAACCCTTACGAAGCGGAATTATCGCTACTGATTTCATAATAAAAAATAAAAGCTATCTTATGACAAATAGCTTTTACGCTTAAGTTTATGTATTAATTATTAGTTGACAGGCTTTCTGTACTTTAGTTTCACACGCTGCACTTCTTCAATATCAAGTACATCTTTATGTTTATGTGTCAAAGCTTTCTTAACAACATTCAGGTCTCTTACAAGTCTTCTAAGTCCATCAGGTTCTAAGGATGCGGAGTGATCTGTCCCTTTCCACGTCCTGTCAAGTGTATAATGCCTTTCTATCCATTCCGCACCCAGTGTACAGGCTGCTACATCAACGGCTATTCCCAAATGATGACCAGAGAAACCTATAGCTTTAACTTTATCTCCATATTTCTCCTTCAGCGTCAGAATATCTAAAAGACAGATATCTTCAAACGGAACAGGATAACCTGAGGTGCAGTTATAAACTACCAGATCCTTGTTACGACCTTTTTCTACAAAAAAGTTAATTAATTCCTCTATTTCATCTTTTGTAGTCATTCCGGTTGACACATGTATCTCGCCTTTATAGTTCTGGCACAGCCATCCGAGCATTTCATAGTGGTTATTGCAGGCAGAAGGTATTTTTATAAGTTCCGGGTTAAGTGCTGCTATTTCTTTGGCAGATGTCAGATCCCATACTGAAGTAGAATATACTATTTCAAACTCATCACAGTATCTTTTCAACTCTGCATGCTGCTCTGCAGTAAATTCAAGATACTCACGATGTTCCCCATAAGTACTGCCATAGGAATTTGCAGGATTAGGATGCGGTGCATCATACTGTTCAGGGGTTAATAGTTCCCTGTTGTTACGCTTCTGAAATTTAACAACATCAGCTTTACAAAATATCTTGGCAACCTTCACTAGCTCTTTGGCTATTTCAATATCGCCTTTGTGGTTGCAGCCTATTTCTGCTATAACTTTTGGTGTATTCATGAAAAATCTATGTTATCTTATAATAATATTTTGGGTTTCCCATTTATTTAATCAATGTTATTTCTAAAAAAAACAGCCTACCAATACTCGTTTAGCAGCTTCTGCCTCACGGAAAGACCTTGTTTATTTCCTAACATTTGCACATACACTTCCATCTAGGACTTAGAGGCTATAACATATAATAACACAAATAAAAGCTTCAAACTTTCAAGATGCCCAAAAAGTAATCCTATTAATGTTACTGCCAGTCAGAAAAGTAGATGGGTATTAACACTAATATTCAACTCCTACATCCACGCCTATTCAAATTACCTATTTAAATAGAAAGTGAAAGCTATTTGTCTTTGCATATTGTCCTTTTATATAGACAACAAAACAAGCAAATACTAAACCTAAAAACAAAAATCCTATTAATATTAACCCGCGTTTGGGCTCACTCTTATAAACAGGTACACTTACAGGCTCTAGAACCTTAAAAACAGGAGTTTCCTCCTGAACAGTAATCTGCGCTTGTTCCAGCTGCTGAGCAAGACTGTTGTAAATATTATAGGCAAGGTTAAACTCTGACTGCAAGAACTCTTCATCTGTCCTGACTGATGCAGATATAATATTCCTATTTTGATCTCGAAATTTTGCCAAAGCTTTTTGAGACTTCCTATATTTCGCTTCAGCTTCTTTGTGTCTTTCTTGTATAAAATCAAGGTTTAACTTGGCCTTTTCCAAACGATAATCCGCTACATAACTTGTAAGGTACCTAACTGACTTATCAGCGACGAAAGCAGCTACATATGGATCAGGCATTTTTGCAGTTATAGTAATAATTCCAGATTTTTTATCTATTTCTGCCGACACTCTCTTTTGGATATTTTCTACAATAGCACTTTCCTCTTTACTAAACTTCAAAGTAATAAATTCCTGTTTAACAACCGAATTTAATGAATCATTATCCTCTTTGTGAAACAACAATCCTGGCAAACCTAAAGTGTATTTCTTGACATAAGAAAAAGGGCTTCTACCACTTTTAGCAATTAAATAATCGTAAACCTGAACACTTGTGTCTGAATCAACCAGATAAACATTTTCTTTCATTAAAAAAGCACCAAAAGCCATGCTATTAACAATGTCTGGGTACAAATCTGGCCTTACAGCATCTGATCCACCCATCCCTTCTAAATTTAGCCCACCGAGAGCAGCAAGCCCTCCTAACTTGTTAAGCATACCATTCCCTTTTCCGGAATTAATTTCAGGTAAAAGCTTGACTCTGGTCTCATACTCTTCTTGACTTACGAAACCATACAAAATACCTAAAACTGCCCCTATTAGGCATGACTTCAAAATCAAGGATCTGCCATCCCAAAGAATCTTGAAAGTTTCTAGAAGATTAGAATCATTGTCATCTTCTGGGAGATTAGTCAAAACTTCTTTTCCTTCAAAAACTGTATCTTTAGTTTCCGCTTCTTTCATTCTTAACCGACATTAATTAAGCATATTAATCAGGGTAACAATAACCATACCGAGCGAAGCAAACCCAGTACCCAATCCTAGCGCTTCCTGAGTAGTCATTTTTCTTCTTTCTGGTTTCTCTGGAACAATAATCTCTGCTCCACGTTCTACCTTTGGGTAATCTTTAAAAAGCAGATAATTCCTTGTCCGTGCCACTTCTCCATTGGCATAAACCACGTAGGTTTTCCTTCTCAAGGCTTGTTTATTGAATCCCCCTACCTGAGATACGTAGTTTTTGAAGCTTCTGTTTTCTTCATACCGCACACTTCTAGGAAATAGCACTTCTCCTTTAACTTTTACTGTTTGAAGTTTTAAAGGAATCTTTAGCACATCACCCTCCATTAATATTAAATCTTCGTCTCCTTTGGGCTTCTCCATAATTTTGTGCAAATCTATATCTACTGTCCCAGTATTGGCTAACTTCCGTTCCAATCTGGCACCCCTTGGGTAGGCAGATGCAGTTAAGCCTCCTGATCTTGCCAGTAAATCAGAAATTCGCTCATCTTTATCCTGTATAGCATAACGTCCAGGATACAAGACCTCTCCTTCAATTTCTACATTATGTTGCACTTCATATCCCGGTGCTCTCCTGACATAAACATGGTCGAATGGACTTAGCACAAACTCTGAATCTTTATCACTCAAGCTTAGGTTCTCATCAACATCAAAGTGGTACACTTCTGCAATTTTACTCTTAGCTGAAGTCGGGTCTGCATTACGCACACGTCTGGCCACCTCTATCCTTTCTATAGATGCAGACTCTTTGAACCCGCCAGCTTGTAAAATAAAGTCCTTCAATGTCAGGTTTTCCATATAAGGAAAATCTCCCTCTTTATGCACATCCCCCGAAATAGAGACGCTAAACTTGTCCCTTAATTCATAAATTGAAGACACCCTAATAAGGTCTTCCCTTACAAGCTCAATATCCTCACTTTCACCATTCATGATCTTTGTCAAGTCGATTGGCAATACTTCAATGGTAAAGTCATCACGGGTTCTATATATTGCGGCACGGTGAAGGTAAGCATCCCCACGAAGTCCATCGGCTTTGTCAATAAGTCCTTTTACAGTCATACCTTCCGATAGCTCAAAATCCCCTTCACGGAACACTGCTCCTACTATTTCTACACGATTTTCAAACCTATCCAAGATAGGGTCCACATAAACAACATCTCCATTATCTAATATAAGGTTTCGAGCATCCGCCATAAGTATATCCAACATCCTCCGTTCTTTGCCTGTGTTCCTCTTAATCTTTACTCTATTTGTATAAGCACGATCAGAAAACCCTCCGGCGAACTCCAAAAGATCCTCTACAGTTTCTCCTTTTTTCATTTCAAAGAAACCTTCTCGTTTAACCTCTCCCTCTATTCTAACACGTTGATCATAAGGCCTTATGCGGATAATATCCTGATCTTGCAATCTGATGTTATTTTGCTGGTCTCCTTGCACCAAAAAGTCATATACATCTAATACAGCTATCTTTTTATTCTCCCTCCAAACTTCAATATTTCGGAAAGACCCGTTTTCAGAGGGGCCGCCTGAAACATACAAAGCGTTAAATACAGTAGACAAGGATGACAAGGTATATGTCCCTGGTGTTTCTACCTCGCCTACAAGACTGACCTTAATACTTCTCACCCGACCAAGACTTACTTGGGCATAGGTATTGGCAGCTCGTCCCCCACTTGTTTTAAGGCCACTATATATAGATGACAAACGGTTGATAATCCTATTAGATGCTTGATCTACATTGAGGCCATTTACATATACCGGCCCTATACCAACAATATTAATAGTACCTTCGCGACTGATGGTTTGACGATAGTTCTGTTGCGAAGCTCCCCATATATCGATAACCAACTCATCTCCCGCACCAAGCTGGTAGTTTTTGGGTGTAGGAATGTTAATGCTCGGTTCAAAAGTAAGGTTTTTGGTATTAAAAAGGTTAAACCCGTAAACCCTATTGCTGTCCCTCAATACACTATCTTCTTGAGCTGCTTTCAAAGTTTGTTCCTTTATCTTAGCTAAAGAAACATCATGGTCATCATCAGCATCTTCTATGACTTCTTTATTATCTGCTTCTGCCATAGCAGAGTCCTGCTGCATTGACAGTTGGTTTACCCTTTCTCTAAGTTTAGCAATTTGATCAGCCTTCATACCTTTAGCACGCGCTGCCATTTCCAACTCCTGTTCACTATACCCACTCTTTTCAGCCTGCTTAATAAAGTTTCTAATCTGATCATCAGAAAGCTCATCGACATTGATATTCTGCAAGTCCCTAGCAGACAGGTTTTGCTGACCATAAGAATGATCAGCTATAAACAACAATTGAAAAACTACAAGAAATAAAACAGCAATCCTTGTATTGAAGAAACACATGTTCATTAATATGAATTAAATGTACTACGTTTTTTAAAGGTTAAAATCAACACCTTGTCAAAATTACATATTTAAAACGAGATTTTATAAAAGATGATATATATAGTATCTAAAAAATAAAGAAACCGTGAACATTTTTCTAAAAAAACTGTTAACCGCTAAAGTTTACAATCTTTCGTCAGGATACCCCCACCACATCATCGGTAGGAGGAACGACGAAGAAATCTATCGTCAGGTTATTTAACACTTACGCTGTCAGGACCAAAGGACGCTGACAGGTAATAATCACTTGGATATTTAATACGCTCCCGCAAACAATCAACCAACACAGCTTATTGACATAGTTTAATATTTGGAAAGTCACATCCTACCTTACCCCAACAGACCCCGCAACAGGTGCGGGGAGGCAGCTATATTGTTTATTTTAGCGTTTAAAACAACTGTCTGAACCGGGATTTTCAGGATGAAAGGATAGACAGGATTAAAGGGAAGATGTTTTTACAATCTATCAAAAAAACTAACACCCGAAGCTTGTAATAACCTCCAAACTGGCAAGAGCCGAAAAGTAGACAAATAGATTAACACAATAATCAGCAGCCCGGTAGCTACTAAGGGCGGGTGGGCTTACCCGTCAGCGTCCAAAGACCTGACGGCGTATGGAGGCAAGAAGGATCTGTCAGACGCTGGCATTTGCTTTGATGGTGTAAAGATTTGATTGTAGTGCCGATTTTTTATCAGCATGAACTATATTGTTTGTTTTAGACCTTTTACCCCAACGTCATTGCGAGGAGGAACGACGAAGCAATCTCACCGTCAGGTTATTTAACACTTACGCTGTCAGGACCAAAGGACGCTGACAGGTAGTAATCAACTTGGGTATTTAATACGCTTCCACAAACAATCAACCAACACAGCTCCCCCCAAACAGATCCTTCCTGCGTCAGGATGACATAAAGAAGTGTCCAGGGAAGAGGGAATATAACTTTGGTATCGTTACTGGTCAATTAAACAACCACAAGTCCTTAACCCAAACAGACCCCGCAACAGGTGCGGGGAGACAGCTATATTGTTTATTTTTAGCGTTTAAAACAACTGTCTAAACCGGGATTTTCAGGATGAAAGGATAGACAGGATTAAAGGGAAGATGTTTTTACAATCTATCAAAAAAACTAACACCCGAAGCTTGTAATAACCTCCAAACTGGCAAGGGCCGAAAAGTAGACAAATAGATTAACACAATAATCAGCAGTCCGGTAGCTACTAAGGGCGGGTGGGGATTCTATGGCTGGCGTGGGCATATTGCGGCTTGTGGGGTGCCGGATTTTTAAAAATGCCGCCCCACTATTCATTTACATTACCCCATTACCCCAACGTCATTGCGAGGAGGAAACGACGAAGCAATCTCATCGTCAGGTTTAGTATTAAACACTTACACTGTCAAGAAAAGGTTGTGCGTTTAGTGCGTGGCAATATGCCTTTCAGCCATAGTGTCCTTTTTTGGTTACCTTTTTTGGACAAGCAAAAAAGGTAAGAAAAAATGGAGAATGAGCTTTAGGTAACATTAGCTCATTAGGTTTATTAACAAGGTGATCACCTTAATAATTTGATAATGCTATAATCGTCAGGTCTAGTACTATTCCCCACAAAGAATCAACCAGCACAGCTTACCGCAAACAGATTGCCGCGGCATTTTTTCATAAGAAACTTAAAGACTTAAAATTCAACCCAAAGAACTTTACCCACTATTACCTCGTGCCTCGCAATGACGGTTACATTCTGGTTTTTCTGCTAATTAAAACCTTCACTCATAATTGGTATCGTTACTGATCAATTAAACAACCACAAGTCCTTAACCCAAACAGACCCCGCAACAGGTGCGGGGAGACAGCTATATTGTTTATTTTTAGCGTTTAAAACAACTGTCTGAACCGGGATTTTCAGGATTAAAGGATAGACAGGATTAAAGGGAAGATGTTTTTACAATCTATCAAAAAAACTAACACCCGAAGCTTGTAATAACCTCCAAACTGGCAAGGGCCGAAAAGTAGACAAATAGATTAACACAATAATCAGCAGTCCGGTAGCTACTAAGGGCGGGTGGGCTTACCCGTCAGCGTCCAAAGACCTGACGGCGTATGGAGGCAAGAAGGATCTGTCAGACGCTGGCATTTGCTTTGATGGTGTAAAGATTTGAATGTAGTGCCGATTTTTTATCGGCATGAACTATATTGTTTGTTTTAGACCTTTTACCCCAACGTCATTGCGAGGAGGAACGACGAAGCAATCTCATCGTCAGGTTGTTTAACACTTACGCTGTCAGGACCAAAGGACGCTGACAGGTAGTAATCAACTTGGGTATTTAATACGCTCCCGCAAACAATCAACCAACACAGCTTATTGACATAGTTTAATATTTGGAAAGTCACATCCTACCTTACCCCAACAGACCCCGCAACAGGTGCGGGGAGACAGCTATATTGTTTATTTTTAGCGTTTAAAACAACTGTCTGAACCGGGATTTTCAGGATGAAAGGATAGACAGGATTAAAGGGAAGATGTTTTTACAATCTATCAAAAAAACTAACACCCGAAGCTTGTAATAACCTCCAAACTGGCAAGGGCCGAAAAGTAGACAAATAGATTAACACAATAATCAGCAGTCCGGTAGCTACTAAGGGCGGGTGGGCTTACCCGTCAGCGTCCAAAGACCTGACGGCGTATGGAGGCAAGAAGGATCTGTCAGACGCTGGCATTTGCTTTGATGGTGTAAAGATTTGAATGTAGTGCCGATTTTTTATCGGCATGAACTATATTGTTTGTTTTAGACCTTTTACCCCAACGTCATTGCGAGGAGGAACGACGAAGCAATCTCACCGTCAGGTCTAGTAATATACTGTCTGAACCGGGATTTTCAGGATGAAAGGATAGACAGGATTAAAGGGAAAAGATGTTTTTACAATCTATTAAAAAAACTAGCACCCAAAGCCAGCGGTAACCTCCAAACTGGTAAGAGCCAAAAAGTAGACCAAAAAAACAACTTCATAATCAGCAGACCGGTAGCTACTAAGGGCGGGCGGGGACTCTATGGCTGGCGTGGGCATATTGCGGCTTGTGGGGTGCCGGATTTTTAAAAATGCCGCCCCACTATTCATTTACATTACCCCATTACCCCAACGTCATTGCGAGACCTAATTTTTGGCTCTGCCAAACACACAAAATAAGATGACGTGTATTATTTTTATTTTTGTAGAACCTGTACCCATGGCCGCGTTACATTTAGTGCTATTGCCTGCTTGCGAGTATGGTTGGGAAGGATGGAGTCACAAATTTTGGTACTTTCTTTTAATTGGAAATGTCCGTTCGGTAGTCTTTCATGCGATATCTCCTTCCTGTACAGGATTTTATCACTAAAAGTTAATATGATCGATGGAAAAATTAAGAGCTAATGCTGCTGGAGTAGACATTGGGGCAAAGAAGATCTTTGTCTCAGTTGGAGGAGAGCAAGTGCGCTCCTTTGGTACATTTACAGAAGAATTTCGTTTGGCCTGTGATTACCTGGTGTCAAAGGGCGTCGAATCGGTAGCGATGGAAGCTACCGGTGTTTACTGGGTTATCTTATATGAGATACTAGAAAAGGCCGGTTTAGATGTATGGTTGGTGGATGGAAGACAGACCAGACAGGTTCCCGGCCGAAAAACAGATGTTAAAGACTGTCAGTGGATACAGCAGTTGCATAGTTACGGACTGTTGAACCGGTGTTTTGTGCCTGATGAGCAAGTTAAAGAAATCAGGAGATATCAGAGGTTGCGGGAGGACCATATCAGAACAGCATCGATGCACATCAACCATATGCAAAAAGCTTTAACCGAAATGAATATCCGCCTCAAAGAGGTTATAAACCAAATACAGGGAGCGAGTGGCCTGAGAGTCATAGAAGCAATCATAGAAGGAGAAAGGGACAAGCACAAACTATTAAGCCTTTGCCATAAAAGTATCAAGGAAAAAAAAGGGGACTTGGTATTGAAGGCTTTAGAGGGACATTATACAGAAGCTGGGCTATTTGCTTTACAGCAAGCTTACGAAGCGTATCTTTTTTACCAAGGGCAAATCTCCCAATGCGATAAAAAAATACAGCAAGCGATGGAAAGAAGTAACAGGTACCACCAGGACAAAGACGCCAAAGACGAAATAGAGTCAGTAAAAGGCCGTAAGCCGATCAGGCACAACAAACCTCAGGTAGATAACCTGGGAGGCCATTTAATTAAAATATTTACAGGTAGAGACGCTACAGACCTACCTGGCATAACGGACTATACATGGCTACAACTCTATGCTGAAGTAGGGTATGATCTAGAAAAGTGGCCTTCGGAAAAACAGTTTACATCTTGGCTAGGGTTGTCCCCCGGACAGAATGATTCCGGGAAAATGAAAAAAAATGCAAAAAAGAAATTTAGGCCAAAAGCAGGGCAAATTTTCAGGCAGATTGCACAAAGTTTGATTGAGAGCAAAAAAATTGCACTAGGCGCATTTGGCAGAAGAATAAAAGCCAAACGAGGCCCTGGCGTAGCTGTGAAAGCAACAGCTAGAAAACTTGCTGTTCTATATTGGCGGTTAATGGTTAAAGGGCTTGACTATACAGAAAGGGGAATAAAGAAATATGAAGAACTAATGAAAATTCAGCGAGAAAAGTGGTTGATGAAAACGGCAAAGAACCTAGGATACCAACTTACTGTTTGTGAGGAAGTTTGAAAGATACGTCATCGGTAGGAGGAAACGACGAAGCAATCTCATCGTCAGGTTTAGTATTAAACACTTACACTGTCAAGAAAAGGTTGTGCGTTTAGTGCGTGGCAATATGCCTTTCAGCCATAGTGTCCTTTTTTGGTTACCTTTTTTGGACAAGCAAAAAAGGTAAGAAAAATGGACAATGAGCTTTAGGTGACATTAGCTCATTAGGTTTATTAATAAGGCGATCAATTTAATGATTTCAAAAGAATACATCCTGCCTTAACCCCAAACAGCCCCCGCAACAGGTGCGGGAAGCCAGCTATATTGTTTGTTTTAACAAACCTACATCACCTAGCTAAACGATAGGCAACACCTCCGGTAAAACCATAGTTAATATTCCCTTTTGCATTATACATAGTACGAAGAAAAACACCAGCGAAACCGCGGATTTTGTCGGCTATGTAAAACTGAACACCTGGCTCAATTTTTAATCCAAATGCAAGGGCGGGGATATCATTATACTCAAAATCAGCTTGTCCGTCTGAGAAAGTTCTACGATTGGCAATGAGATAGTTTACATTAGGACCAAAAGCAAGGTAAAAGTTGCCCTGGGAAATAATCATCTCCGCAGGTAGGGACAGGTAATAACAATACATCCTATCTGCCCTCACCGGGTAATTATTAGGCTGCCTGGAGTAGTAGGTTTTGTAGCCGTTGCTAAGCAAAAACAAACCTGTACGGATACCGATTCCTTCTTTAAAGTAGTGGGTAAACTCTACCCCACCGGAATGGGCAAACCTAGAACGGATTTCCTGATACTCCGACTGAAAGCCCCAAGAAGGCTTGTCCCAGAAAAGCAAGTTGGCAAACCCAGGCTCTGACCGCAACCCTATAAAAGTTTGGCTGCTTGCCTGAAACGACAAAAATAGTACAAGAGTAGATAGTAGAATATTGCGCATAGCTGTAAAAATATAAGAAACCTTTGTACAACCCAAGTTACACCCGAACTGTTTGTACCTCAGCATCAAATTTAATAAAAATATTTTTCTTTCTTACTACAAAATTTCTTTAACCGAAAAAGAACTTTGACTAAAAATCATAATACTTGTTTCGTAGATTCGTGCTTAAGCCTACGGAAACAAAATTCATTCCCTGCTGTCCCAGTTCAGAATGTTGATAGCGGCGCATGAAGTTTACCTCAAAACGCATATTGGTATGCGGATTTATAATGTAGGCAAACAAACACCCGAACCAGTGCAGATGGGTAGTGACACCTTGGCCGATCTCTCCTGGAATCTGGTTAGAACGAATATTAATGTCTGATTCTGTTAAAAGAACATTCTGTCCCCAAGCAACATTCCCCGTATCAGCACCAAACATTGCATAAGAATATCTGCCTTCTATAAAAAAACGCTTATAGCGATAGCTAATAAAATTCACATTCTCTCTAAAATTAGCTCCTAAAGGATGCGCCAATGCCTGATTGTAGTGGGTATAGGTCTGTGAGGCTAGACGATGGGTATAGGTATAAGGACTTACTTGATTATATTCGCTTTGCAGCCTCAGGTTTTCCACCTTGAAGGCGTCCAACCATACAAAACCTGTCTGAAAGCCCCACTTTTGGCGGTAATGTGTGGGGTTTCTAAACTCAGAAAGTCTCAAATCATCTATTACCCCTTGTCCATAGACCCAAAACCTATCTCCAATAAGGTATTTGAGGTTAATCCCTATCAATGCCCTGTCTTCTGAACCGAGTGCAAACTCCAAGGGACGGTACATAATGACCGGGTTCAGGTAATTGACATCAAAACCTCTGGATATGGAATCGCCACTATGCCACATCACATTTTCAAACAAACCGACCTGTAGCCGTTTACCAATGGTGGTACTGAGGTAGTGAAAAGCGGAATACTTTTTGGGGTGTGTGACATTCCTGTCCTCGGCAAGGTTCAAGAATTCGGTAAACATATTGGTATATTGAAACTTCCAGATGGTGGTGGTCAACTGTATATAAGGATAAGCAAATGCATTGTCTGACAACAAAAGCGAGCGGTAACCGTCTCCTATAAAATGTTTTCCATGTCCTGCACGGACATTAAAGTATTTGGAAGGCGTCCACGAAATATGCCCCATGGCCATATTGTAGTCAAAAAACTGTCCTTTAAAAGGTTTCTGTTGCCCTTGCCCAGGTACCACGTCATATTCCCGCACCCATGAATCCAAATAGTGGGGGAAAGCCGCCTGATTTTCATAAAAAGAAGACTCAAAGGAAAAGTTTTTGCCTATCGCCCCCCTTACCCAAACGCCGCGAGTATTTACCCAAGTATGTTGACGCCTATTGATATCCATCCCCCTTTGAAAGTCAAACAAAGGATCTATGGTTAGGTAAAAATCTCCCGTGTCTACTTTGATGAAATGATGGTTCAAGAAATTATCAAGCGCCCGTCCGAAAAACCTTTTTCTACTGATCTTATAAGGCTTAAAATCATATAAAGGATCTTCTTGTAAAACAGTATCAGCCTGCGGCTGCAAAAAAGGCCGCATAGAAGTATGCATCTTTATCTCCCCATCCTGGTGAATAAAAGGTTCATACGCCTGGTGTACATGCCGGTTCAAAGGAACATTGAAGGGCTGAGCCAAACCTGATGAAGAAAATAAAAGAAGTAAAATCAGTATGCGATACACAGTATCTCAGGAATATAAATTATAATATAAATTAACCACCAAAGTCGACAATCCAAGCTACCTAATCACATCATCGAATCATCAATAACCGTCATTGCGAGGAGGCAACGACGAAGCAATCTCATCCCCCAAACGTCATTGCGAGGAGGTAACGACGAAGCAATCTATCGTCAGGTCTAGTATCATTACCCCACAATTAACAACCACCCACCCCAACGTCATTGCGAGGAGGAAACGACGAAGCAATCTCATTACCCCCAAACGTCATTGCGAGGAGGAACGACGAAGCAATCTATCGTCAGGTCTAGTATCATACCCCACTATTAACAACCACCCACCCCAACGTCATTGCGAGGAGGAAACGACGAAGCAATCTATCGTCAGGTCTAATATCAACCCCCCAAACAATCAACCGACACTGCTTACCCACACAGATTGCCGCGGCATTACTTAACCCACCACCTGCTAAAAACTAAAAACTTCCCCCCTTAATCCATCAAAACCTCGCGCCTCGCAATGACGGTTAATAAATAACGAAGAGGAACAACGAAACAAAATAAACGTCAAACCAACAACGAACAACCTAACCGTCACCCCTCAACGTCATTGCGAGGAGGCAACGACGAAGCAATCTAATCGTCAGGTCTAGTATCATACCCCACAATTAACAACCACCTACCCCCACGTCATTGCGAGGAGGTACGACGAAGCAATCTAACCGTCAGGTCTAGTATCATTACCCACAATTAACAAACACCCACCCCTACGTCATTGCGAGGAGGAACGACGAAGCAATCTCATCGTCAGGTCTAGTATCATACCCCACAATCAACAACCACCTACCTCCACGTCATTGCGAGGAGGCAACGACGAAGCAATCTCACCGTCAGGTTTAGTATTACCCCCAAACAATCAACCGACACAGCTTACCCCAAACAGATTGCCGCGGCATTCTTTCATAAGAAACTAAAAGCCTTTAAATTTCAAACCAAGCACTTTATCCACCGCTACCTCTCGCCTCGCAATGACGGTTAAATTCTGGATTCCTGCAAATTAAAATCTTTGACTAGTATAATAAAAACCCACCGTAAACATTATTCATCACATTACCCCAAACGTCATTGCGAGGAGGTGACGACGAAACAATCTAATCGTCAGGTCTAATATTAAACTCCACAAATAAGCACCGAAACGACAAAGACCAAACAGATTGCCGCGGCATTGTTTCATAAGAAACTAAAAGCCCTAAATTTCAAACTAAGCACTTTATCCACCGCTACCTAATGCCTCGCAATGACGGTTAATAAATAACGAAGAAGAACAACGAAACAAAATAAACGTCAAACCAACAACGTCATTGCGAGGAGGAACGACGAAGCAATCTATCGTCAGGTCTAGTATCATACCCCACAATTAACAACCACCTACCCCCACGTCATTGCGAGGAGGTACGACGAAGCAATCTAACCGTCAGGTCTAGTATCATTACCCACAATTAACAAACACCCACCCCTACGTCATTGCGAGGAGGAACGACGAAGCAATCTCATCGTCAGGTCTAGTATCATACCCCACAATCAACAACCACCTACCTCCACGTCATTGCGAGGAGGCAACGACGAAGCAATCTCACCGTCAGGTTTAGTATTACCCCCAAACAATCAACCGACACAGCTTACCCCAAACAGATTGCCGCGGCATTCTTTCATAAGAAACTAAAAGCCTTTAAATTTCAAACCAAGCACTTTATCCACCGCTACCTCTCGCCTCGCAATGACGGTTAAATTCTGGATTCCTGCAAATTAAAATCTTTGACTAGTATAATAAAAACCCACCGTAAACATTATTCATCACATTACCCCAAACGTCATTGCGAGGAGGTGACGACGAAACAATCTAATCGTCAGGTCTAATATTAAACTCCACAAATAAGCACCGAAACGACAAAGACCAAACAGATTGCCGCGGCATTGTTTCATAAGAAACTAAAAGCCCTAAATTTCAAACTAAGCACTTTATCCACCGCTACCTAATGCCTCGCAATGACGGTTAATAAATAACGAAGAAGAACAACGAAACAAAATAAACGTCAAACCAACAACGTCATTGCGAGGAGGAACGACGAAGCAATCTATCGTCAGGTCTAGTATCATACCCCACAATTAACAACCACCTACCCCCACGTCATTGCGAGGAGGTACGACGAAGCAATCTAACCGTCAGGTCTAGTATCATTACCCACAATTAACAAACACCCACCCCTACGTCATTGCGAGGAGGAACGACGAAGCAATCTCATCGTCAGGTCTAGTATCATACCCCACAATCAACAACCACCTACCTCCACGTCATTGCGAGGAGGCAACGACGAAGCAATCTCACCGTCAGGTTTAGTATTACCCCCAAACAATCAACCGACACAGCTTACCCCAAACAGATTGCCGCGGCATTCTTTCATAAGAAACTAAAAGCCTTTAAATTTCAAACCAAGCACTTTATCCACCGCTACCTCTCGCCTCGCAATGACGGTTAAATTCTGGCTTCCTGCAAATTAAAATCTTTGACTAGTATAATAAAAACCCACCGTAAACATTATTCATCACATCATTACCCCCCCCAACGTTATTGCGAGGAGGTACGACGAAGCAATCTAACCGTCAGGTCTAGTATCATTACCCACAATTAACAAACACCCACCCCTACGTCATTGCGAGGAGGAACGACGAAGCAATCTCATCGTCAGGTCTAGTATCATACCCCACAATCAACAACCACCTACCTCCACGTCATTGCGAGGAGGCAACGACGAAGCAATCTCACCGTCAGGTTTAGTATTACCCCCAAACAATCAACCGACACAGCTTACCCCAAACAGATTGCCGCGGCATTCTTTCATAAGAAACTAAAAGCCTTTAAATTTCAAACCAAGCACTTTATCCACCGCTACCTCTCGCCTCGCAATGACGGTTAAATTCTGGCTTCCTGCAAATTAAAATCTTTGACTAGTATAATAAAAACCCACCGTAAACATTATTCATCACATCATTACCCCCCCCAACGTTATTGCGAGGAGGTACGACGAAGCAATCTAACCGTCAGGTCTAGTATCATTACCCACAATTAACAAACACCCACCCCTACGTCATTGCGAGGAGGAACGACGAAGCAATCTCATCGTCAGGTCTAGTATCATACCCCACAATCAACAACCACCTACCTCCACGTCATTGCGAGGAGGCAACGACGAAGCAATCTAATTGTCAGGTCTAATATCATTACCCACAATTAACAACCACCCACCCCCAAACGTCATTGCGAGGAAGAATGACGAAGCAATCTCATCGTCAGGTCTAATATTATTACCTACAATTAATAACCCCCACCCCAACGTCATTGCGAGGAGGCAACGACGAAGCAATCCATCGTCAGGTCTAGTATCCTGCCATTTACCAATCCATAACATCCTCATATAAGTCCTTCCATTCAGGATTAAACTTATCAATTAATTCAACCTTCTTCTTCCTTGACCCACCTTTCAACTGCTTCTCCCTTGCAATAGCCTCTTCTATACTGTGAAAATTTTCATAATAAACAAGTACAGTAAGATTATAACGGGCAGTAAAACTATTTGGATACAGTTTATATCTATGCTCTTGTACTCTCGCAACTAAATCTGCTGTAACACCTATATACAGCGTAGTACGGCTTTTATTCGTCAGAATATAAACAGAACCACCTTTTTCCATGCTAAAAAAATATTAATAACACCCCCAACCGTCATTGAGAAGGGATGCGAAGAAGCAATCTCTTTACCCTCCACGTCACTGCGAAGAGATGCGAAGAAGCAATCTAATCGTCAGGTCTAGTATCAAACCCCCAAACAATCAACCAACACAGCTTACCTCAAACAGATTGCCGCGGCATTATTTCATAAGAAACTAAAAGCCCAAAATTTCAAACCAAGCACTTTATCCTACGCTATCTTACGCCTCGCAATGACGGTTAATATTAACGAAGACCCACAACGAAACATAATAAACGTCAAACCAACAACGAACAATCTCATTACCCTCCACGTCATTGCGAGGAGGAAACGACGAAGCAATCTCATCGTCAGGTCTAATATCAACCCCCCAAACAATCAACCAACACAGCTTACCACAAACAGATTGCCGCGGCATTGTTCCATAAGCAACTAAAGGCTATAAATCACAAACCAAGTACTTTATCCACCGCTACCTAATGCCTCGCAATGACGGTTAAATTCTGGCTTCCTGCAAGTTAAAATATTTGACTAGTATAATAAAAACCCACCGTAAACATTATTCACATCATCACCCCCAACGTCATTGCGAGGAGGTGACGACGAAGCAATCTCACCGTCAGGTCTAGTATCATTACCCCACACCCCACAATCGCATCATCACATCATCATATCATCGTACAACCTTCTCCTTAATCTTACAATAAATCTGCGTAAAATACGCCATCTTCATAATAGCAAACGCCAGACCACGTGCCCCATCTTTAAATCCCCCCATCAAAAAGAAACTACCAAAGAAATATGCAGGGCCAATAAAAGGACTATTCATCAAACGGTATTTCACACGTTGTTTCCAAGTCCAGCCAGACTTGTTTACCGCACTTTTTATGAAACGAAACGCCTCCCAGTCTGAATAATCATTATGCTTTGCAATATAATGTGAAATATCCCTGAAGTCCCTATGGTCAATCTTGCTCTTAATCGTCCCGACTTCTCCATTCAATACCGGGTGCTCGTGAATCTCCATATCCAACCTGCTCCAGTTATCCTCTTCTATCTTTTCATATTCACCAGCTCCGACCTTAAACAAAGCCAGTTTGCGCAAAGGATATCCTCCCTTCAGTTCCTTACCAAGAAAGTAAATAGTATAACTCAGCCAGAATCCAACTTTATGTTTCTCAGACAAAGCTGTTTTTAATTCTTGCTTAAAACTGTCTGTTAAATATTCGTCAGCATCCAAAAACAAAACCCACGTGGTATCAGGTGTGTGGTTTCTCAAATACCAATTCCGTTTTTTAGGAAACTTTCCATTCCATTTGAAATCAACTACCTCTACCCCATACGTACAGGCAATCTGACAAGTTTTGTCTGTGCTGCCAGAATCGATGACTACAATTTTTTTTACAAAATCTTTCCCAATGGACGCTAGACAACCCGGCAAAAGTTTTTCTTCATTTTTTACAGGTATGGCAATGGTAAGGTCAAGCATCTACAGCAGGTTTGTTATCTTTTAGTATATATTCTCTTTCCTTCAAAGGCTTACAGGCAAACCCTGCACAAACCATCCATTCTGGCATGTCTTTGGTCACCACCGACCTGGCACCTACCACACATCCTTCTCCGACCGTAACCCCAGGATGGACAAAAGCCTCTGCGGCTATCCAAGCATGAGCGCCAATATGAATGGGTTTCGTTACCAAAGGAAACCCTGGCTGGTTATAATCATGGGTACCAGCACACAAATGCGCCCCCTGAGATATGACAGCATAAGCGCCGATACTGATTTTGCCCTGGGAATACAATGTTGTATCACTGGCAATACCGCAATGATCCCCTAATTCCAAATTCCATGGCGCCCAAATGTTTACACCAGGGTACACATGCACCCCCTTCCCCACCTTCGCCCCGAACAAGCTAAGCAAAAAAGCCCGCCAAGCATGTAAAGGCCTTGGGGAAAAGCGAAAAAACAAGATATAGACAATTCCCCATACCACACGCATCAAACGGTTTTTCAAAGAGAATGATGGCCCCGTATGGGTATTTTGATTATGCATTAGTAACTAATTCTTTACACCTTTTAAATACGGTAAAACAAGCACGAAATTATAAAATTGCTTGAAAAGATCTGTAGATTTGTTAATTTATATTTCATACTATTCATCAACCACGCTCTTACAAAGATGAAGCACTAACAAAGGTCATTGCCAGGAGGGACGGCAAAGGCAATCTCACCGTCAGGTCTAATATCATTACCCACAATTAACAACCTCACCCCCAACGTCATTGCGAGGAGGAACGACGAAGCAATCTAATCGTCAGGTCTAACATAAATACCCCCATTAACCAACCGTCACGGCACCTAACAAACAGATTGCCGCGGCATTACTTTAACGCACCAACTGCTATAATCTATCACTTCACCCCTTACCTTATAACCATCTCGTGCCTCGCAATGACGTACGTTGTTAAAGCCGTCACTGCGCAGCCCCCCACCGTCATTGCGAGGAGGAACGACGAAGCAATCTAATCATCAGGTCTAACACAATATCCCCATTAATCAACCGTCACTGCCTTAACAAACAGATTGCCGCGGCATTACTTTAGCGCACCAACTGCTATAATTACCACCTTCACCGCTTACCTTATAACCATCTCGTGCCTCGCAATGACGTACGTTGTTAAAGCCGTCACTGCGCAGTCCCCCACCGTCATTGCGAGGAGGAACGACGAAGCAATCTAATCGTCAGGTCTAACATAAATATCTCCAATAACCAACCGTCACTGAACCTAACAAACAACTTAAATAACATCACCAATCACCTCCACCATCCTCTGCGCCGCAGGCCCTATCGAAAACTTCCCCTCAAAAACCTTCCGCGCATTTAAACCCATATCCTTTTTACCCTCCGCTTCCATTTCAAACCACGCCATCAACAAACGTTCCGTACCCTCCAAAGTATCCGGCGCTACCATACCACCGCCACCCTCTTTGATCTCCCGCCAAATATTCACCTGGTCCGAAATAAGCACCGGCTTGCCACAGGCCAGGGCCTCCGCCACGGCAATGCCAAAATTCTCCTGGTGACTGGGCAAAACAAAGGCCTCACAGCCATAAAATGCGCCCCATTTCGCATCACCACTCAACATCCCAGGAAAAAGTATGTCAGGATCCCCAGCAGCAACTTTTTCTAACTGCCCCCCATATTCCGTATCCATGCCTGGGCCGGCAACAACCAGCTTTGGAATTGGCAAATCCGGATGCTGAGCTTTAGTATTTAAATAAGCCTGGATTAGAAAATCCACACCTTTTTTCTCATGCACTCTACTGAGGAATAGTATATATGAAGCCCCATTTAATCCTGGACAAATATTTTGAAAAGCTTTTATTTGCGCTTCGGATTTTCCCGGTGGCGCAGGGACGCCATAACCGATATTTAATTCCCTTTTAGGTCGATAAGGCTTAAAAGGCTTCCTGGCCAGGAGCAGTTCCTGTTCGCAGGTAAACAAAACCCCATCAGCACCATTGACGACTTCACTTTCTATAAACTTCCAATACAGTACATTTCTAAGCGCCTTTAGCTTCCGGCCTTCTGCTTTTTGAAAATATGGATCCAGCATGCCGTGAGGCATAACAAAAAACCTGGGGAGCTTATTGGGCGACTTTTTTCTTAAAATTTTCAAGGCTTTTAGAACTGCAAAGCCATGAAACAGCCAGAGCCCATGAACAATAACCGCATCATACTGAGCAAGATTGTTTACCAGCCAAGGGACAAATTCTTTAGTGTACCTCCAGGGATTTTCCGCAGGCCCTAGGGTCTGGATGGGAAAATTATCCTTACCCAAATAAGAGGCAGAAGGACCATCAAGACAAAGCACTTCGTTATGAACTCCCAACTTCTCCTGTTCAGGAATGGAATTTCTGATGCCCTGGCAAGGCCCTCCGCTGACAGGATCCATACTGGCTATAACCCGAAGTAGTTTCATTCAGAATTAACTTCTATTAGTTTTAAATCTTGATTTAACCATCCGAAAATAAGACCCTTTAATTTTATACAACCTTTTTAACTTTTGATAAGAAAGTGTATGCCATGACTTATACCCTTTCTTACTAGTCTGATCCAAAAAAGACTTAAACCACTGATAATTAGGATGCAAAAATTCACTACCCATCTCCCATGGTTTAGGACTACCCAAAAAATGATATACACCCGGAGCAGCCTCAGTTTCTAGCGCTTTACCCAATGGATAACAATGAATATTATAATGAGATGAAATAATTTTAACCTCATTATTGATTACAGCATTAAGCAAGGTCTGGTCTGCTGTATGTAAATCATTTGGATACTCCGACGCCAGTTTAAGGCAACGTTCTGTAACACTCCTCTTTTTCCACTCATTGATATTAATAAGCACAACACCTGTATTAAAATAAACAGACTCACCCGACAAACCTAAACTTAAAAGGAAGTTCTTTTCTTTGTTCCAGCAACTATTAACTTTTGTTCCATGAACAACTCCGGCTACTGAGTTTTCTAAATCTTCCTCAAATAAAGTAGACAAGTCAGTTTTCACCACCATATCCGCATCTATACAGAGAACCTTATCGGATTCTACATAGTGAGGAACATTTATTATTAAATAAGGCATCTTATTCCCATGAAGGCCTATTCCATTTCCAGTTTCAATCTGATCGGCGTCAAAAACATTAAACTTGTACCTGTCACAAAATGGCTTTAGAGACGTATGTAAAGAGTTAATATGAAGAGAGGTATAATCCTTAAGAAAAAGATTGAAAATCACAAAAGCATTTTGGTTAATGTACTTCAAACAGGAATATAATGCCACATGAAGACCTATTTCCATATTCAAGTCTGCACATACGGCAATATTAACATGACGTATTTTATCTAAATTCATTACCAGATATTTTTATTTGTACCTAATCAGGATTACCTTATAAATTTCTTCTATTTTACTTAATGCCTCCTCACTGTCAAAACGTCTAGAATTTTTGATCCCCCTTTGGATTAACTTTTCTCTTTCATCTAAAGGTAAAGCAATTACAGAATTAAGCACATTAGCAGCATTACGAGTTTTGGCACTGTTTTCTACAGTTTTCTTAATAAAAAAAGCAGCCTCACCCGTCACTTCGGTCATAGGTGCCTCTCCAGTAGTAATTACAGGACAACCACAGGCCATAGCCTCTGCAATGGGCCAGCCAAAACCTTCTGCCAATGATGGGAAAAGAAAAACACTTGCCCCAGCATACGCACTGTTGATCAGTGCATCACTTATTCCGGACAGGAAGTGAATATCCCTTTTGAAAGCGGAACCTTCTCTTATTTGCCTCAACTTCTCTGTAGGTTCAGCACCTATGAGCAAAAGTGGTATTTCTCCTCCAAAATTATTTCTCCAACAGTCGTAAATCTGTATTACACCAGCCCGATGCTTATACCACTGATTACCGCCTACATGCAAAATATACCCCTTGCTTAAATCCTTAGCTATCGCTTTTCCAAAAGCTTCACGGGCTTCATCACTATTTTGAGGATAAAAATTTCTGTTCAAGCCATTATACACCACTTCTGACACATAGACTTTGCTCTTCAGAAACCGGTGCAGATCTTCCTGGGTCTTTTCCGAAACGGAAATAAAATTCTTGCCTTTTGAATAGCCCTTACGTATAAATTTCTGATAGAGACGCCCTGTAAAACTTGTAGGATTCTCAGGAATTTCTCCAAGGGCAGAACGCTGTGCCAGAAAGTCGTGGCAGTGAATTACATGAGGTCGGTTACTTACAAGTGGCACCCAAGGCCCCTGGGCATGATCTGTAAATACAAAAAGTGTATCTACAGGCAGTTTCTTTACCTGTTTTTTTACCCATTCAGGAAAAATAACATATTGATCTATATAGCCAAGCCACTTTTTAAATATCTTAGGAAAGGGAAGCTTATAAAATTTCGGCTCCGGCGCCCAGACCTCTACTTTATGTCCCTTTGCCCGCATCCCTTCCAACAACATGGCTGCAAAACGTGGCATGCTTTGGGATGTCATAAATGAAGGATGAGCAAAAAAAATAATATTCAAGGCTATTTATTGCTTTTCTTTTGTGGTTCATTGAAAGATGCCAATATTAATCCTCCTATTAAGGTACTAAAGCCCAAAACTGTAGGTTTTGCCCATTGGCTTTGAGGTATTACTAAAAGGCCAAAACTTAAGAGCATCCATGGTAAAGTATCACCTTTTAGCATTTTAACAAAGCCTTTATTAGCTACATTAAAACTAAAGGACAAGCGAAGGATAATAAGCAAAATACCCAATATAGGTCCCATTTCTCCTATAAGACGCCCCCACTCTCCTTCAGAAATTAAAAACTTCCTTTCACCTGACAACAACATACTACCCACATTTGTCCCCATGCCCATACCATGCCCCCAAAAAGGAGTATCGGCAGAACCAAATAAAGCTTTAATCATCCCGCCAAAATAACGGTCAAGTAAAACCCCCTCCATGCCACCCTCAATTCTATTTGCTGAATCAAAACGGTGACTAAAAACTTCAATACCTATTTGAAAAATAGGGGTACTAGCCAACACCAATAGTAATATAAAACCAACAAAAGCAAATTTTAGTAGTTTTGCAAAAGTTTTATGGTTACCCAAAACTGTTAATGACGCAAAAATAAGGCTCACTCCAGTATGAAACAACAAAGAACGGCTTATAGCAAGCGGAATAGCTATCATTAAGGAAAGAGACGCTAAACATAGTACTGGCAAATTACATTCCTTTTGATTTAACCAAAAATATCCTACAAAGCATGCAACAAAAGCAAAAAACAAGGTATTCCCATCTGTAAAAGAAAAAGTACCGGAAGGGCGGTAATACCCTAACGCTCCAGGAAACCCAGCTCCGGCTTCATCCCCTCCTACACCAAGGTTCACCCAAGCATTCTGAGGGCTGGTAAACTGTAAAGCAATTAAGATAGCCATCGGAATAGCCATAAACAAAACCACGTTTCCCACTTTCTGAACATCACTTCGTGTAAAAACTGTGCCTATAATAAACATAACAGGAAAATGGATTAAAAAAATACGCGCTCCATATAAAGCAACTCCAACACTTCCATGCCCAAATAATAAAGCAGTATAAAAACCAATTAAGGTTATAAAAAATGCTGACAATAAATAAGGGTTTAAAACTAAAATTTTACGATGAATACTTATCCCTATCAATACTAACGCAACAGGATCCCTTACAATCAACAATGGATTAGCCAAGCCTGGTAGAAACCATTTTCGAAGCGCACCCTCCAAAATCAATAGGAAAAAATATAACCAGACACCTCGTTTTAACAACTTAATAGTAGCACACTCATCGACCATTTGTTGTTGCATGTCATCTGATATAAGAGCCGTTGTTTGAAGTCTAGTACTCATTAAGTTTCTCCAGTATAAGGGGTTTAAGTAAGTCAGCTATTTGCCTCTGCCCTTGACAATTTGGGTGTATCTGATCCCTGTAATACTGTTCATTCCAAAAAGATAAAGCCTCTAAAACTTGAATATTATTACTATGAGCAAAAGACACAATCTCATTGCCTTGTTGGTTATAAGCTCCATTCTTAACTTCTTTCCTTTCAGGATGGAGATATATCGTAAATGGAATATTCAAGCTATCTGTTAAGCGTTTAAGGTCTCCAAAACCAGTATTAAAACTCTTGCCCTCCTTGTTGATCATTGTTTGTCCTTGACCAGCATTATTTCGATTTTTTTTAACATATCTACTCCAGACATATCGGCTAAAAAATTCTGAAACCGCACTCATAGGCTGTTCGGTGGGATAAGAAGCATGAACCCCAACAATATTTTTAAATTCCATATTATCATGAGCATCATGAGAGGAAGCGACTAAAACAACCATATCTGCATTAAAAACACCGTGTTTTTCCAAATATGCATAACAGTTATCAGGCCCCCATGAACCTGCTGAAATATTTAATACCCTTACTTCTCTTTGAGACTCTTGCGACAATTCCTTTTCAAGAATAGTAGTAGCCAAACTATCATGATCTGTTAATACACCACCATTAATAACTGAATCACCAATAAGAAGAATTACCGTAGTATCAGAGGGTTCTATCTTCAAACTTCTCATTCCATATTCATTAACCAAAACCTTGTTGCCAAACCTAACAAGATCCTGATTAGGTGCCGCAATATACTCATATTCTTTACTATCGGTAAAAAGCAATGTCTTACCAAGTCCATACTGGGCTCTTAGCAACACTTCAAGACCTACAGCAAGGAGGCTAACAACTGTTAAAAGTAATATATATATGTTATACTTTTTGAACATCAATTACTACAGATGTAAAAATTTTTAAAATTAATTATTTACTTGAACGTGTTTAACTGTCTGATAATTGCTTCCGACAGCTCTATACCATAAACTTTCCACGGCCGCTTTCTGGCTGTTTCCATAGCTGCCTGTCCAGTTTTCGCGACAAGTCCAGGATTATGCAAAATATTCTCAATACTTTCTAGCAAGGCTGCAGTAGATCCGGCCCTTATCAACCACCCATCTTTCCCATGGGTAATCAAATCTGGCCCCGCCGTACGATCTGTGGTAATGACGGGTGTGCCCTGGGACATGGCTTCGGTAATGACCAGGCCAAAACCTTCGAAAAGCGAAGGAAATAACAAAACATCATGGTTTCGCATGAGTGTTAAAACCTCCTGGTGCGGCAAGGAAGGGATATAGGTATGTTTGGCCAATGCTTTTCTCAAAGGGATACAATCCATGTTCCCCTGGCCCACCACCGTCAAGGTGACCGCATCCCCCAAGGACTCCGCTACGGAAAACACATCGGCGATGCCTTTACGCTGCGATAAGCCTCCAACAAAGAGAAGCTTTAAGGGGCCTTTGTCCCTTAAAGGGGTATAAGTTCTGTCCTTGGCGACAGGAGGAAAGCCATAAGGGATAATGTCAATGGGTGCAAGTGTCCCAGGAAAATCCTCTAAGGTTTTGGCCGTAAAACTGCTGGCCACAAAAATTTTATCGGCGAGACGCAATTCACCCTCTTTCCTAGCAAGTTTTTCCTCTGAGTCCCTAAACCCTCCTAAGGTGGAGGCCCAATCCGGCCAGCGTTCCTTTTCGGCTTCCAGCATTTTACGCATGGCCCGCCAATACCCTATAGGAAGATCATACAAACATTGTATACTCTTGGTTTTGGCTGCTTGAAAGGATGCCAAAGCACCGTCTTCATAAGCATAAATCCCAGCTATCGGGCTTTGAGTTGTTTTATCTATTTTCTTTGCCACCCGCGCATCAAAATTCTGGTAAACGGCATCGACACTAAAAACACCCCGCTCATGTTCAACCAGCCCCTTCATTCCTAGTTTATTAGCCATCATCCTGCCAATTTCAACCCATGGCCACATACGGATAAAAGGTTTTAAACTTTCATCATATTTTCGACGGTGTATTTCTTTAAGGGGTTTTATATGACCAAGAGTATAGAGAACACTGCCTGGCACAGCGGCTATGCAGGTATAGAAGTCCGACAGCATATCTGCATCCTTCAACCCATTTACGGCGTTTCTGACATTGGCATTTCCTGTGGGATGGGATAAAGCTATCATTTTATGTTTTCTATATTTATGATAAAGTCAACACTTGTTTCCATTGCTTAACTAAAGCATCTGAGGAAAAATGAAGATCATACATATTCACCTGCGATTGCTTGTTCATCTTTCCAGCACGAATATCATTTGCAAAGTCAACAACATATTCCTTAAGTTCTTGATAATCGGCTGTAGCATCAACAACCCTTGTTGCCATAGGGTCAAATGCTATATCAGAAATACCACCTTTATTGGTAGCAAGCCAGGGAAGCCCGGCACTCATAGCCTCCAACAGACAAATAGGGAGGCCTTCAGGGTGAACCGACAACAACAGAAAAGCATCTATTGAGGACACGACAGTTTGCAGGCCTTCCAAACCGTAAAAACTTCCATGGTAACCGACGGATGGGTAATTTAGAAAATATGATGGAGGGTATGCAGGACCAGCCCCCCAAATATGGAACTCAGTATTTTCCAACTCTGGTTCTAAACTTAACTGGCACAAAGTAGAAATACCTTTCTCAGGAATTAATCTTCCATAATAACCAAAACGAACTATATTTGAGGATTTTGTTACTAAAGGTTTTTCTACTATTACTTTTCTTGAAAAGCAGGTAACTACTTTAACATTCCGTGCAAGAGCAAGTGTTATATCAGTAGCATTAATTTTAGAACAAGCAACTACTGTATCGGCACGTAACAATGACCTTTTATAACTTGATGACCAAGTATTCTGATCAGCTTCATCTCCTGATGTATGGTGGTGATGAACCCAAACACTCCTTCTAATCATAGAGGCAATTAATTCAATACTACTACCTTGCCCATTAGTGTATAAAGCATTGTACTTATTAAAGAAAAGTCTTAAGCCAAGTAAAAAAAGCCAGGCAATTCTTAAATGTGACTTCCCAATTTTACAAACATATACCTTTCGACATCTTTTTCTCAGAAAACTTTCTGTTTCTAAGGACATACATGAATTTAACACTACAAGATCGATGGATGAACCAGCTTTAGAAAAATGCAAACAAAACTCGTTCAGGTGGCTCTCTATACCTCCTGTTTCCATAATCTGAGTGGTAAACACTAAAACTTTTGACACTTAATAATATTTATGTTTAAAAACAGATAATGCATCCTAATTATTAAAAACTCTATTAATTTTAGAGTTGGCAATGCCAAACATCTGTAAAAAAAGAACACCTTTTCTGAATAAAAAAGCTAAAACCCTGCTTTTTAAATTAATAAAAGCATAAGAAAAGCTATCAGGTTTAGCCAAAGGATTATACCCAACTTCAATTGCTTTAGAAACAAAATCAGAAAGAAATTTTTTCCTTCTATTTAAAACATCCTGATTTACTACCGGAACCTCTAAAGAGTCCATCTTTTTAACGTCTTCATAAGAAATTATTTCTATAAATTGAGAAAGAGGCTCCAACCTTTCCTCTAAAGGGTTAGGGTGAATAAATAATACCTTAACTCCCATACCAAGACAAGGTAAGGCACAATGAATTTTGGTAGTAATCAACAGTTCAGCATTACAGTATTTGGTAAGTAGTGATTCCATATGCTGTTCACTTTTTTGCGCATACTCTTCTATAGTGCCTGATATATCAGGCGGATTGTGTGAAATACTAGTTAATGGTTTACCTGCAAGCCTTTCAAGCTTTATCCTAACATCCTCAGGAATAGGATGATCAACATTGTCCACAAGTAAAACATCCCCAGTGGTAGGTATCACTGAAGTCCGAGGCACACAAGTTGTAGTTAAGCAACCTGAATAATAAGCAGGAATACCCCAACCTAAAAAAAGCTTTAAAGTCTTTTTATCCCGGCATCCTATGGGACTATGTTTTTTAAAATGTGCGCGCACTTCAGTACTTAAAAGAAGAGCAGAGTTAGCAATATGCACAGAGGCATAAACTGGAGAAACATTCTCTGGAGGAGGGAACTTGTCAAAGGAATGCATATACCACCCATTAGCAATTAGTAACAGCTTACCTTTATCATTAAGATCAGCCAAAGCCTCACGATCAGCCACACGTGCATTACCAGGGAGAAATCTTTTAGCTACCATTCCTTGTAGAACATCACCAATATTGTTTCTTAAATGCCCTTCTATTTGATAATAATAATTCATAACACTGATTAATGGGAAGTCCCAGTGGTTAAAGAAACTTCATGTAAAAAATCTAAAAATTTTTGACTAAACTTATTGACACCAGCCATAGGTTTATTTTTTTGTGGCAATGAAGTAATAAGATCATTATAAAATAAGATCTGACTTCTAAAAGAATTACAAAGAGCACTATTATTAGGCCGCTTACCTCTAAGAATTACAGGTAGGCCATGTTCAAGCATAGCAGTAGTTGTACCACTCTTAGTAAACAAAATAGCGTCAGCTCTTGAAATTCCAATATCCGACTTCAACAGAGCCCTTGAAATATCTGATGGTGATAGTTCGCCCATATCTGTTATACACCCTTTACCAACAATTTCTTCAACGACTTCTAAAGATTGATATTTATAAGTCCCGCCCCTTCCTATTACAATGAGGTGAAACTTTTTACCTTGTACTTCAGAAATATGATTTATAAATTTAATTTGACTTTCAAAACCTTTGATATCATTTGAAAAAGTACCAAAATAAACTGCTGTAATTAGATTATTATCACAAAAACTTTTATTACTTTCACTTATAGGTATATTTCCAAAAAGAGGAAGAATTTTAACCCCCTCACATCTAAGTTTCCTTTTATAAATTTCTGTAGTAGTGGTTATTAATTTAGGAGAAGTATTTTTAACTAGTTGAAAAATAGCTTTTTTCTGCAAATAAGCTATAAGCAATTCCTTAAAAGAAATTTTTCCATGTATACCTAACCAAAGTTCATGAAACATAATGTGCCACTTTTGACTACCCCGAACTTTAGTTAGCTCTTTTATAAAGGAAAAAGGCAATCCCCTTCTTTGAAAAGAGTAAGGAACAAATTGAATACTTACCCACGAAGGTTTATATTCATCAATATATTGTTTAGCTATTTTAAATTTATCACTATATTTCAAATTAGAAGATAACCTGACCACATTCAATTTGACATTATTGATATCTTGGACATCGTACAGTATACCTTCAACATTTTTATCATTTATAGAAAGGATGCTTATACCAATCCCATTATCAACAAGTTCTCCTGCCAGCCTTCTTGTATAATCCCCCACCCCATCTTTTCCTGGTTCTAAAGAACCGCATATGAATATAATTTTCATATAAATATCACAAAGTAGTCAATTCAACATTAAATAAAAAAGTCAAAACACCTTATTAAAGTTGGCTAAAGGTATAAATTCTACTCAATATTTAATTTAGACAAGGCTTTCTACTTAATTTATCATTAAATATTTCAACACCCATTTTATAAATCTCCTGATCTAAGCTATGGTTTTCTTCTAGAACTTGCACAACTGACTTATCGAAACTTACAGGCTTACTACTAGTGCTTTTTTCTCTTTGGGTAGGCGCAAACGACCAACCGAAATAAGTCTCAAATAAATTTATGGAATCTTGATAATATTCTTGAATTCCCAAAAGCTGGTATTTCTCTAAATTCTTTTTGGCAACATCAAGCATTTGATCCTTATTAGTTAGCCAAAACCCATGTCTTAATCCTGCTAAATATCGAGTTTGCAAATTATCTTTTAGAGGAAAAAAATAAAATGAAGATTTTTTAGTTTTAGAAAACAAGTCAACTAACGGCGTGCTGTCATAAAACTTCCATTCAGGGTGTTCATAGTTATTACTCTTAGTTTGTTTAACCCAATAATAGTGTGATATTGCTCTTTGAATGGGTTCTCGTAAAAATGTAAAATATTTAGGACTACCTGGAAAAAAATGATGTCCTCCATAAGGGAAGTGTCCCATAAAAACATCGATTTTCTTTTTATCTTTTAACAGTAAATTTTTAAACCCTTGATACTTATATAAATTAATTTTATCAAAATTATTATATAGAATAGAATTTATAAATGATGTTCCTGCAGTCTTAGGTATATGAGTAAAAATAAAGATATTTTTCATTATTAAGTTAGTTTTTAAATATTTTATAAAGTTGAAAAAAAGTAATTATAACTATTATAAATAGAATTTTTTTTTGACATAAAATAGTGTTTGACACCCTAAAGTTTTAAGTAGCCGAACATTCTATGTTTTAATAAGACAACATACTCCTTAACTTTAAAGATAAAATAGCTTATGTAAGGGTTGAATATAATTGAAACCCCTTCTCTACTTACATAAGAAAACTCACTATCTGTACGTATTAAACCCTTATCAACTTTTTCATAAAACATGTTTGAATATTTAAAATTTCTAACACAAATTGCTTTATAGGACTGTATTAAATAATGTTTATGTAGTGCTAATCTACGTGACTTACTCAACAAAAGATTTTTACTATACATTTCATCTACCTTCTCTAGCATTACAAATGTGTTCTGAACTAATTGTTTTTTCCCTTGATTACTAATTCTAAACGCACTAGAATGAACCCTAATCTTGCAAACATCTTCATCCACATAGAGAAATTTAAACTGGTTCAATATAATGCAGAACCAAAGAAATTTTTCCTGCCCAGACTTTAAATCAATTTCCCACCTAATAGTATTGAACACCTCGGCTCTTAATAAAACAGCACTAGTATTTGGGTGATTATCCAAAATCCCAACAAAACGATCACTTGTATTAATGTTTGGTTTTTTTACTTTAAAAGGTTTATTCAAAAAATCATTTTGATAATAATATTCATTACCACATACACCATCAAAATCACCAATATTATTAACAAGCGTTTCTATAGCACCTTCAAATAAAGCATCATCAGAATCTAAAAAATGGACAAAATCACCTTTTGCCAACTCTATCCCCTTGTTCCTTGCAGCAGGGGCACCGTTTTTAGACTCAAATGCAGTAGTAACTTTACTTGGATATCTTAACTGCAGTTCTTTTATTTTATATTTTGTATTATCTTTAGAATTATTATCTACGCATATAATTTCAATATTATCATAAGATTGTTTAATGCATGACAAAACAGCTTCTTCTATAAAGGCTTCACAATTGTAACAAGGAATAATAATTGAAACTAAGTCTTTATCTTTAGACATAAGGAAAAATTTAACATTGCAAAAACGTATAAAAATAATAATATATTGCTAGTCTCACAAAAATAAACATAATAATGGATAAAAAAACTATAGAAATTACTGGAACAAATTTTCATAACAAAGGAGCGGAGCTTATGCTTCAATCTGTTGTTAAAACTTTTCAGCCATTACATGACCAAGTTCGGTTAGCTGTTCATGGATACCAAGGCTCCTATGAACAAAAAGCAGATCTCAAACTTTACAGTAAAGCTGTCTATAAACGCTTTAGGAATAATTGGCTTAATATTTTAAATTTAGTACCGGAAAATTTTTTACTAAAGCAAGGGTTAACAACTGATAAATTAATATCTGCTTATTTAGATGCCTCCGGTTTTGCCTATACGGATCAATTTCCCGAATCTTTCACTAAAAACTTTGCATTAAAATACCAAAAAGAAAAAAAAGCCGGAAAGAAAGTTATCCTTTTACCTCAGGCCTTTGGCCCTTTTACAAAACAGGAAACGAAAAAACACCTTAAAATACTAGTCGATTCATCTGATTTAGTATTTGCAAGAGATATAGTATCTTATAACAACATCATAGAACTTACTGGGGAACAAAGCAAAGTCAAAATAGCACCCGATTTTACAAATCTAACAGAAGGGTTACTTCCTGAAAACTTCAATATACAGACAAAAAGCATATGCATCGTACCCAACCAAAGAATGTTGGACAAAACAAGTAAAGAAGAAAGTAAGAATTATATTAAATTTATTTCAACTTGTATAGAGTTGACCATTTCCAAAGGGTACAATCCATTCTTTCTAGTTCATGAAACTAGTACCGACCTTGCTTTAGCAGAAAAAATCAAGAATGCTGTAAAGTTAGAAGTTGAAATTGTCAAAGAAAGTAATCCTATACATATAAAAGGAATTATACAAAATTGTGATGCCGTAATTGGTTCAAGGTTTCATGGTTTAGTTGCCGCCTTATCCCAAGGAGTACCTGCAATAGCTTCTGGATGGAGTCATAAATACAACATGCTCTTTAAAGATTACGACTGTGAAGAACTTATTCTAACGCCATCTTCGTCTGAACAAAACATTAAAGAAAAAATTGATTTAATAACAGATAAAGACCATCGAGAAATGTTGATCAAAAAATTAAAACAAAAGTCAAACGAACAAAAAGAATTGACAAGAAAAATGTGGCAAGATGTATTTAATGTTCTTGGTGTTGTTTAAAACATCAGGGATATTAAGTTTTTAACCACATAAAATAGGCTACAGGCAGCTCCGAGCAAAAGCACTTTCTTAAAAATTATAGAAAGTGCTTTCAATTTTAATAAATTTAATATTAAATAATTATTAATCAAATAACCAATTAAATTACCTGTACAATATCCAGCAACAACTAAAACAGGATCGTTCATGTATACACCTACAGCTAAACCAGTAGTTCTTAAAACAACTAAGACAATGCTTATATAAAGAGTATGCTGTTCTTTTCCATAAAGCCTTCTAACGGAAATAATGGAAGTAGAAGAAAGCTTAAACAAGGATACAACGGCCATAAGCTGAACAAAAACTCCTGCATATTCCCAGTTCGTACTAAAAACAAATGAAAACAACCAATCGGCATTCACAATTAAAAAACTTATTGGAAGCAATCCTAAATAAAAAATTCTATTATGAAGCTTTAGGGTAAGACCAGCCAATTGGTCAGGGTTAGAATGATAAACCTCGGCTCCTTTCTGTAAAAAAACAGATGAAAATGATCTTGCCAATAAACTCATAGGCATAGATAGCATAGCCCCCCCAAATCCATAAGCACCGGTAAAAGCAGTAGAGAAATACGCTCCTAAAACAAAAAGTGGCAACTGTTCGGAAAATAGGTTGATATAATTACCAGGCAAAACATACTTTGGGTACGAACTGTATTCAAAGAAAGTGCTTTTTATCTTTTTTAAAGAAAAAGACCTAAAAAGTCGCTTAAAACGATTAGATGTAAAAAGGGAAAATCGTGCAATAAAAAATGTGGTACGGGAAAAAATATCACTAAATATTAATCCAAATGAATTACCAGCTAAAAAATACCCAAAAAAAACAGAAATTGCTTTTGCATTTAAGCTACTAAATACTTCTACTCCTGCATTAAGCTTAAACAATTTTTTTCTAAGACAGTACGCTTTAACAATCTCATTGGTAATGACCAATAACACTACAAAAGGGATTACAAAATACCATCCTCCCAAAGCTTCCAGACCAAAAGTCTTTGTAATTAAAGCTTTGAAGCTATATAAAGAAAAACCAATCAAGAGGATATAAATCAGTCCAAGTAAAATTGTCAGTTGAAAAAGTGGCCGAAACTGTTTAGTGTTTTTAGGCAAAACAAAAGCTTGGGTGTATCTTAATGTACCCAGCATACTAAGGTTCAGGACAATTGCAGAGAAAAGAGAAAAGACTCCATAAGCATCAGGCGCATACAATCTTGTAATAACAGGGCTTAGCAATAAACTAAGTAGTGCTGTAAAAAAACCTCCTGAAAATGTGAATGTCACATTTTGTGCAAAAGAGCCTTTTTTTAAAATTGGGGCAAGCGCATTTTTAAACTTGGTTCTTAACAATAACATGTTAGTATTTATAGATATATCTTTTTCCCAACCTTCACCTTAAAACGCTATGATGTTCCCTCTAAAATTGTTTTAAAAGAAGCATAACAGGGAGAATTAGCTATTATTAGACAAGCAAAAAATTTATCATTTCCACTTCACTTGCGCTCTAAACTTCATAAAATAAAGGTTTATACTTGTGTTTTATTCCGGCGAAAGAGCTTTTTCAATCGTAACTTTTTCTTTTCTTCGGATGCATCATATCCATAGTTCGTATAATACCCATAGGAATACCCATACCCATATCGGGCATCCCGCTCACATAAATCGTTGATGATGATGCTGACATTGTCCAGCTTGCCTTCCGCATGGAGGGTATCGACCTTTTCCAGCATTTTCTTGGCGGTATATTTATGGCGGACAATGTATAGGTTCACATCCGAATACCGCATCAGTAGAAGGGCATCCGCCACGAGTCCCACGGGGGGCGTGTCAATGATGATGTGGTCATAAGATTTTTTCAAAGCTTCTATCAGCCCCTCCATCCTCGGCACCTGGAGCAGGTCCCCAGGGTTGGGCGGCACAGGGCCGGAACAGATAATGTCCAGGCAATCCACCCCGGTAGGGTGTATAATTTCCTCCAAGGCTGCCTTTCCGGCCAAAAAGGTGCTCAGCCCGATATCGTTGGAAAGCTTGAAATCCTGGTGTATTCTAGGCTTCCTCAGGTCCCCCCCGATCAGCACCGTCTTCTTTCCGGAAATGGCAAAGACCGAGGCCAGGTTCATGGAGGTAAAGGTTTTGCCCTCCCCGGAAATGGTAGAAGTAATGGCTATGACCTTTTGGCCCTTGCCCAGGTACTGCATGTTCACCCGTATGGACCGGAAGGCTTCCGCAATGGCAGACTTGGGCTGCTCATGCACCACCAATTGGCTGTCCTTGCGGCTGTGGCCCACGGTGCCCAGCACGGGAATTTCCGTATTGTTTTCTATATCTTCCCGGCTCTGTATCTTATCGTTCAGGAAATCCCGCAGGAAAATGCCTATAATGGGAAGGAGAAAGGCCAGACTGAAAAAGGCGATCTTAATGGAATCCTCCTTGGGGGCAATCTTAAAGGAATTGAGGAGGCTGGCCTTTTCCAGGATTTTATGGTCTATTTGGGTAGAGGCCTTGGTAATGCCTGCCTCCGCCTTGCGCTCCAGGAGAAAATTGTAGAGGTGGTCGTTGAGGTTAAACCTACGCTGAATGTCCAAGAGCATGCGCTCCGTCTTGGGCAAGCTGTTCACAGTCCTCTCTATGCTGGTAATCCGGGTATTCAAATCTTTCAGGGTGACCCTGGTGCCATTGATCACGTTTTTGATGCTTTCCTCCAAGGACTTCATGGTATAGTCAATCTTACGGTCCAGGGCCCTCAGATAGGGGTTTTTTTCCGTGGAGGTTTCTTCCAGCTGCGTCCTTTCTGCTTTATATTGTATCAGCTCCCCGATGAGCTTGTTCAGCACCGGATCGGCAATGCCTATGGCCGAGGGCACCACCACCTCCCGCATGTCCTTGTTGCTGCGCACATAGTCCTGTATGTAATCATAGTACTTCAGCTCCAGGAGCACATTGGATTTTTCATTTTCAAAACGCTCCAGCTTGGCATAGGCCTCCTCGGCGGTAGCCCCCAGGTTCATGACCCTATGGCTGGCCCGGAAATCCTCCATTTCCCCTTCGGCGTTTTTCAGGGCTGCAGATACCTGGGTAATCTGGTCGTCTATAAAACTGATGGTACTGCTTGCTATTTGCACCTTTTCATCGTAACCGCTCTGCAGGTAGACCTCCGCCACCTTGTTCACAAAATCGATCTCCTTTTTCAGGGCCGGGCCACTGACCGCAAGGTTGATGATGGAAGACTCCTTACTGGCCGGCCCCACCTGTAGGCGGTTTTTGTATTGGTGGGCCAAGCGGTTGCGGTCATTGATGTAAAAATAGTTCTTACCGTCGCCCTGTTGGTAATAGGGGTTTTTCAAGTACACCGTAAAAGAGGTATTTTCCAGGGATACCGGCTCTCCAAAGGTGCACTTCTTTTTAAGGGTAAAGGGCTCCAGGCGTCCCTCGCTTTGTTGGGTTTCCAGGTTGTGGAGGCTGGCCCCATTGGGGGCTTCCGCCTCCAGGACAAAAGTATTGGCCGAAAGAATGGTAATGTAAAAAGGTACTTGGATGATCTGTGGGCTGCCGCTGTCCGGCACCACCCGGAAAGGGGCGTCCTTGTAGAGCTCATTGGTCAAGATCTTGCCCTCATGGTAATAAGAAATATCAAAATCCAGTTCGGACATGACCCGGTACATCATGTCAAAGGACCGTATGATGCCTATTTCATTGTGCAGGTTTTTTTGGTCCCCGAACATGTCCAGACCGCCCAGTCCCCGCATATTTTTGCCATCGTCCTTGATCAGCAATTTGGAATTGACCTGGTAAACATTTTCCTGATAGCGCAGGTACAGTTCACAAAGCCCATAGGAGATGGCCAGGGAAATCACGAACACATACCAGCGGCTGGCAAAGCGCATGCCCAATTGCTTATAGTCAATGGTTCCTTCCTGTATGTTGTTGCTATGCTTTTTCACCTTATCCTTTTAAAATGTTTGTATCACAAGTCTGGCCACAATTGCTAGTCCAGAAAGAATACCAACCACTCTGGCCACTGCAGAGATATTTTCCCGTTTAGACTTCTGCTTCAGGGGCTCTACATAAAGAACATCATTGGGCTGCAGGTAGAAGTAGGGCGAGGCAATAAGCGCACGGTCGGTCAGGTCCAGGTTCACAATCCTAGTCCTGCTACCCTCCTTACGCACCAGGCGCACATTCTGCCGATCCCCAAGCTCCATGACATCCCCGGCATCAGCAATGGCCTCCAAGATGGTATATTCATTGGCCTCCACCGGATACAGTCCGGGTCTACGCACCTCCCCAAGGATGGTTACTTTAAAGTTTACCAGTTTCACAATGACATTAGGACCCGTCACATACTCCCCAATCTCGTCCCGCAGTTTTTTTTGTATGTTCTGCACGCTCATGCCCGCCACATGAAGGCTGTCCAGCACCGGCACATGGATATAGCCGTTGTTGTCAATGGTATAGCCTGTATAAAAGAAAGCCGTGGAGCTATTGCGTTCGGCCGTTACGTTGAAGAAATCCGTCAGTTGGCTGTTGTAACTGCTGACACTGATATACAATACATCGCCAGGCTGAACCCTATATTCAAACTTTTGCCGTTCTAAGGTATCCCTAGGAGGTTCACCGTCCTGTAAGTAGACGATGTTTCTGTGCGGGACACAGGAGTAAATCAAAATCCCTAACAATAAATAAGGGAAAACTTTTCTTAGCATTTGGAATGGTGTATTTGCTACAGTTTAAAACGACAATTTATGCAATTTTAACGGAAGGGAACAAAGGAAATTTTAATATGTGGAAAAAAATTCCATATTTTTTTAAACAAACTCACTCTAAGACAGTTTAGATACATTTTCATATTCAAATAGTTATATTTGGGAATGGAGGGGTGGTGCTCTAATCGTCAGGTAAGGTATTTTACTGTCTGAACCGGGATTCGCAGGATGGAAGGATAGATAGGGTTACAATTCACCCCTCGCCGTCATTGCGAGGAGGCAACGACGAAGCAATCTCATCGTCAGGTTGTTTTAATACTTACGCTGTCAGGAACAAAGGACGCTGACAGGTAGAGTCTACTTGGGTATTTAATACGCACTCATAAACAATCAACCAACACAGCTTACCGCAAACAGATTGCCGCGGCATTGTTTCATAAGAAACTAAAGACTTAAAATTCAATCCAAAGAACTTTTTCAATCATTACCTCATGCCTCGCATGACGGTTAAATTCTGGCTTTCTGCTAATTATAATTTCAAGATATAACAAAATTTCCAAGCTATCCCTGCTCACTGTAGCCTGTAAAGGCAAATAACGAATCAATCGAACACAACCATCCTACCATACCCAAACAGACCCCGCAACAGGTGCGGGGAGGCAGCTATAGTGTTTGTTTTTGAGTCTTAAACACCACCCCAAAAAATAACAACCAAAACCTGCGATAACCTCCAAACTGGTAAGAGCCGAAAAGTAGACAAAAGAACAACTCAATAATCAGCAGTCCGGTAGCTGCTAAGGGCGGGCGGGGGCTCTATGGCTGGTGTGGGCATATTGCGGCTTGTGGGGTGCCGGATTTTTAAAAATGCCGCCATAAAATACTGCCTTTGACAATGAATCGTCAGTTAAGGCATTTTTTTGGCAGGGAGGGATTGTGCGTTTAGCGCGTGGCAATATGCCTTTCAGCCATAGTGTCTTTTTTTGGTTACCTTTTTTGGACAAGCAAAAAAGGTAAGAAAAAATGGAGAATGAGCTTTAGGTAACATTAGCTCATTAAGTTTATTAATAAGGCGATCAATGTAATGATTTGATAATACACTAATCGTCAGGTCTGGTACATAACACCCTCTATTACAACTCACACTTAACATCATTGCGAGGAGGAAACGACGAAGCAATCTCATCGTCAAGTTTAGTATCATTCCCAACAACCAGTACAGCTTATCGCAATCAGATTGCCGCGGCATTGTTTCATAAGAAACTAAAGACTTAAAATTCAATCCAAAGAACTTTTTCAATCATTACCTCATGCCTCGCATGACGGTTAAATTCTGGCTTTCTGCTAATTATAATTTCAAGATATAACAAAATTTCCAAGCTATCCCTGCTCACTGTAGCCTGTAAAGGCAAATAACGAATCAATCGAACACAACCATCCTACCATACCCAAACAGACCCCGCAACAGGTGCGGGGAGGCAGCTATAGTGTTTATTTTTAGAGCTTAAAACTACCATACTATAGTTTTATTAATAGAGAAAAGCAGAGTCTCAAAAACTAACAACTAAAACAATCGGTAAGCGCTGCCCCTCCAAGTGGTTACAACCCTTGGAGGGGTGAAGTCTCCCCTCCCCCATTAACACCTTACATTTCTTAACAAATCCACACTTCTTCTGCTTAGTATACAAGGGCGACTATGCCAAAAACTGGTTCATTTATGAGAAGGGTTGGAATTAAACAAATAGCAAACAATGGATTACGACAAAGGCAAGAAAAGAAAGCGTCTTAAAAGGACAGAAAAGACTGTCAGGGTTGTGCTGGCGGTATTATTGTTCTTGCTCAGTGCCCCATTTTTTGCATACGGGATCTATAACATAATAGAACATTGGCCTGAAAACTGGCTGCTTGTCACCTCTTTATTTATAATAGGACTGGTTTTTCTTGTCCCTGCTATTGTATTACTAGTGTGGCCATTTAAAAATAAACTATAACAGCAATGACTAAATTATCAAAATATGGGTTGGTATATTCTATAATAAAAAAGTTATTCCCTGAGGTATCCAAAGCGGAAAAGAAGTTTCTAAAAACGTCGGGGATTTTTATGATTGTCATCAGTCTGCCTTTTTTGGGCGTAGGGCTTTATTATGCCACACAACATTGGGATGCACATTGGCTACTGGCAACCATACTATTAGTCATAGGAGCAGTAATGTTTATTCCAGGGCTGATATTGTTTATACTTTCTTTCACTTCATCTGATGATCAATAGGTACGCTGCGGAGTGGGCAACCCTAATAATTCCAATGAAATGATTGTATTTTTTATGGTTACATCTTTTTTATGTCACCCCTTCGGGGTTCATCGGTATTGAAATGTTTGTTCTATAATCATATCGCCCCTTTCGGGGCTTTGGCGTATCCCTGAAATCTGAAGGTTAGCAACCAAATGTTTTGTTTTATAGGATGATAAAAGGTCTCAAAGCGCAGATGGGGGTCGAAAGAAGATATGTTGCGGAGTGGGCAATCCTAAGAACCCCGACGAGGTGAAATGATTACAGTTATTTGGTTGAATTATTAAACCAAGCCCTGAAGGGGCGTTATAGGGTTCCATGATATGGTTAGGTACTTTTTATGCCACCCCTTCGGGACTCATTGGTAATGAATTAATTACCCTATAGTCATATCGCCCCTTTCGGGTCTTTGAGGTATCCTTGAAACCTGACGGTTAGCAACCAGAATATAATTTTGTAGCATGATTTAAGGCTCCAAAATTTAGATGGAAGACGAAAGAATATATGTTCCGGGAACGGGCAAACCTAAGAATCCCGACGGGATGAAATGATTATAGTTATTTGGTTGAATTATTAAACCAAGCCCTGAAGGGGCGTTATAGGGTTCCATGATATGGTTAGGTACTTTTTATGCCACCCCTTCGGGACTCATTGGTAATGAATTAATTACCCTATAGTCATATCGCCCCTTTCGGGTCTTTGAGGTATCCTTGAAACCTGACGGTTAGCAACCAGAATATAATTTTGTAGCATGATTTAAGGCTCCAAAATTTAGATGGAAGACGAAAGAATATATGTTCCGGGAACGGGCAAACCTAAGAATCCCGACGAGGTGAAATGATTACAGTTATTTGGTTGAATTATTAAACCAAGCCCTGAAGGGGCGTTATAGGGTTCCATGATATGGTTAGGTACTTTTTATGCCACCCCTTCGGGACTCATTGGTAATGAATTAATTACCCTATAGTCATATCGCCCCTTTCGGGTCTTTGAGGTATCCTTGAAACCTGACGGTTAGCAACCAGAATATAATTTTGTAGCATGATTTAAGGCTCCAAAATTTAGATGGAAGACGAAAGAATATATGTTCCGGGAACGGGCAAACCTAAGAATCCCGACGAGGTGAAATGATTATAGTTATTTGGTTGAATTATTAAACCAAGTCCTGAAGGGGCGTTATAAAAAGTTTTTTGTGGTATGGCTTACGTTCTTTTCATTATCAGATTACCAGGGCAATGCTTTAAAATTTATCCTAATTACACCTCGTTTAATGGCATAAAAAAATGCTCCAACGAGAACGAAGGAGCATTTTCAAAAAAAATTAAACTTAAATAAACCTGAAATATGCAATAGAATTTTCTATTACGTAATTCAAATTAAAAGTAGAAGAACAAGTTAATATTAGCATTGATCTGGTCTAATCCAGCACCTAAAAACCTAAAGTTTCTACCATCATTAGCAGTAGACTCCACGTCATAAGAAATAACATCGTTCGTGTTAGGATCGAAAGCCTCAATAGTGTTAACCTGAGTCCCGGCAGTTCTCATGCCCAAAGTATAACCTAATTCACCACCTAAAGAAATTTTAGGGGCAAAGAAGTATTCTATACCAGCAAAACCTCTAGCTCCGAAGAACCAGTTCATGCCAAGGTTTTCTTCTACAGTTCTAGGTCCTGGACTTTCAGGCGTCAAAGGGTTTCCAAAGTCTCTTGAAATAGACTGAGAAGCCATACCAACAAGAAGCTCACCTCCATAAACACCTTTTACTCTGCCTTGCCCTCTTCTGAATTCTAAACCACCGGCAAGAAGCGCATTAGAAAACCCTACAGTTTCAACATTTTCAACCATTTGAGGCTGTAATGGGTCAGGAAACTCTACCGTTTGATCAGCAACTAAGTCAACTTCTGACTCCCTATAGAAATCTAACTGTAATCTACCTCTAAAAGCAACATCATCAGAGAGCATGTATTTAAACATAATGGCAGCCGGGATATTTCCCAATGGCCTTGTTTCTAGCCCAGCAGGTGCGTCAATCACAGGAGCATTGGCACCGGCAAGACTAAAGAAGCCACCCACATAGTTAAGAAAAGGGTTAGCAGAGAAACCCAGTGAAAAATCACCAGCTTCAGGGAAGATATAGACACCTCTTTTAGATACCCATTGTCCCCTGTCCTCGCCTGGCTCCTCAAACTCTTGCGCACTAGAAATCAAAGGTGCGCAAAAAGTCAATAAAAATATTGATAGGAAAAATTTCAACTTCATTTTAAATGTATTTTGGTTCTTAAATCAAAGAAAGTAAAAGTAGTATTAAGCGTCATCTTCTTCATCTTCAGGATTGATAGCTGCTTTGCTATATGTAACTTCTACATACTCAGTAGACCCGCTAAATACACTGGCACCACTATCTCCGGAAGTTTTAGTATATCTATAGTTTCCAGCACGGTGCTCCTCAAACCTGAAAGAAATTGTATTACCAGAAGCTCTTGCAGGTACACTAAAGCTAAAGTTACCAGCAGCATCGATCCTACCTTCAATTAGTCTTTCTGCCGGGCGACCATCAAGGTCTCCATCTATTAATTGAGAGTTATCCACTACAGCAAATATTTTTGCACCATCAAGTTCTGAAATATTGGCGTCTTCATCATCAATTTTAGCTGTTCCATTAATGGTAGCAGTACCGATAGAGCTAGAAGGGCTTGTTTCCTCTTCTTTTTTACAAGAAGTTAATGCAAAAAACGCAGCGAAAATAACCGCAGCAAACTGACCGAAATGTAATCTTTTCATCGAGTTTTAAATTAAAGTTTAAACAAGTAACATTTTTATCTAAATGCAAATATAGTTTTTTTTTCTAAAGTACAATACAACAAACCTCATTCTATACCACACAAACCCTCCCTTCAAGAACAAAAACCTATTCCTATGGAATACACAAGGGTTATTAAAGAAAAAATAAAAGTATTCAAAACATTTTCCCTCAAATTATATTATAAAAAAAATCATAAAACATATAACAATTACAAGTGTCATGATATGATGATGTGATGATTTAAATGTAGAGCCGATTTTTTATCGGCACAGCTACATTACCCCACCACGTCTGCGAGGAGGAACGACGAAGCAATCTAGTCGTCAGGTTTGGTATGATACTGTCTGAACTGGGATTTGCAGGATGAAAGGATAGACAGGATTACAACTCCCCCCCACATAAATGCGAGGAGGAAACGACGAAGCAATCTAATCGTCAGGTTTGGTATTAATCCGCCACAATCAACCTATACATCTCACCGCTAACAGATTGCCGCGGCATTGTTTCATAAGAAACTAAAGGCTTTAAATTTCCAACCAAGAACTTTACCCACTACTACCTAATGCCTCGCAATGACGGTTAATTTTTGATTTTCTGCTAATTACAACCTTCATAATAACCTGTCATTCCGAGGCACGAGGGATATGTCAGACACTGGCACTAAGGCAATAAAAGAGCAAAAGGCGAACATAGATCAATTAACAAACACAAGTCCTTTAACCAAACAGATCCTTCCTGCGTCAGGATGACAAGAAGAAGTGTCAAGGGCAGAGGGTAATACGGCATTGGCTACAAATTGAGAAAAGCAGAGTCTCAAAAATTAACAACTAAAGACAGCGATAACTTCAAACTGGCAAGAGCCGAAAAGTAGACAAAAAGAACAACTCAATAATCAGCAGTCCGGTAGCTACTAAGGGCGGGCGGGGGTTACCCGTCAGCGTCCATAAGACCTGACGGCGTACTTCCCCAAGTAACTATGACGCTCTCGCAGGGTACAACAAATAGATTTTTCATTAATTCTCATATGATATGACAAAATTTATTATATTTAATCTTGTAAAAGTCTAACTACCGTTTATGATCCGTTTTTTGCTAAGTTTTTCGCTTTTTCTGATCCTTCAACCATCTTTTGGACAAATCAAAACCTTGTCAGCACCTACCCCAGAAGAAAAAAAGGGTGCCTTACATATTGTTGGCGCTTATAATGCATTGACCAATGTCATGCGTACAGACAATGAAGCGCTAAGGAAGAAAATATCGCAGGAGTTCTTGAAAAAATATATGGTTCACACCAATACGTTAGTTTACAACGACATTGACACTTCTGCCGCTCCTGATGACAATATAAGGTTCTTTTCGTATACCATGCAGCTAAAAGATGCTTGGCACCCAAAAGCTAAAGTAAACACCGATAAAGAGAACATTAAATTAAGTCCTGTCAAATATGATCAATTAAGAAATTACCACTTTTTGGAAATAACAACCACTAAGACCATTGAGTGGAAAGAGTTAAAAGACACGCTCCAAGAGGTTTGGGACGCACCTGAGTTCTTTACTGCCGACGGTGGAGACTCCGCAGATTTTGCTCCCCAAAGAATATTGATGCCTGCCAGGGAAAATGTCACCCATACAATCACCGTTCCGCTTGTTTTCTATATTCGCTTTGTCAAAACCGAACATGCTTCCAGCGAGTTTAAACTATTGGCGATTACCCATCCCGACGGGGAACCGTCTCTAGACCCACTACACCGCTTGCAAACCTGGTGGCTTGAAATGGACCCTGAATGGAAAAGTTACATTAGAAAAACTCAAGGACTCCCTGAATTTCCAGCTATCCATGAAATACAAAAAGTGACCGGAACATACGAACTAGATCTATCTGATGCCCAATTCAAGAACTTTAGTGGCTTGAGCCATTTCAACAATGTAAAGAAATTGACCTTGACAGGATCTTCTATTGCCACCTTAGAGGACATTAAGGGCATGAGTAGCCTAAAAGTGCTAGATATGAGCAAAACGAAAATCAATGATCTCTCTGGCATCGAGTCATTAACAAACCTTGAAGAACTTATCTGCAAAGGACAAAAACTTACCAGTCTAGCCCCTTTAAAGAGACTAACAAACCTTATCGAACTGGACGCTTCCGAAAATGAGCTTGAAGACATTGAAGCTTTAAGGGGTCTGAAAAACCTTCTCAAATTAAATATTTCCCTTAATTACTCTTTAAAAGATATAGAGCCAGTTTCCGGTTTGACCAATCTGGAAAAGCTCGATATGCGAAAACTTGAAATAAAAACTTTAGAACCAATAAGAAACCTTACCAATTTGGTTTATTTAGACTGTTTTAATTCAGGTATAGAAACACTTGAGCCAATCCGCAACCACCGTAAACTAATGTACCTTGACTGCGGCCATAATAAAATAACATCGCTAGAACCTATCAAAAACCATGTGTTTATTACTGATCTGATCATTTCAGGAACATCGATTACAGACCTTTCCGATATAAAAAACTTTGAATACCTCCGTTCATTCATTGCCAACAACTCACCTCTTGCCTCTTTAGGGCCGCTGCATAAGTTCGATACCTTACAGGAAATAAAGGTTTACTATACCAAAATCGACAAAAACGAAATTCAAAAATTCAAGAAAAACCACCCAAAGTGTAGGATTACGTATTATTAATAAATCTAATGATTTGAGGATGCGATTATACGACGTTAAAATGTAGAGCCGATTTTTTATCGGCCAAACTACATCACCCCACCGCGCCATTGCGAGGAGGAACGACGAAGGATCTAATCGTCAGGTTTGGTATGATATTGTCTGAACCGGGATTCGCAGGATGGAAGGATAGGCAGGATTTAAGGATAGATGTTATTACAACCTTCCCCCTTGTTGGTGTTTTCACCAACAAGTAAACCCCTTACACATCAAGATACAGGGTCTGACAAGTCAAAGTTATTTTTCACAAAATCGGGCAATATTTCTGGGCTTTCGACCAACTGGCCTTTCTGGCAACAAAGGACTGCTTTGGAGGTCTCGCCATCAATCAGGTAAAAATTATCGAACTCAGAATAGCTATTTTTTACGTTACAAAGGCCATTCTTGAACCTATGCTCTATCTCTTCAGCCGGTACGTAGTGTCCTCCGAGCTTTACACGTATGTTTACTCGCTCTTTGGATATCTCCACATCTTGCAAATAAACAAAATAAAGATCTATATCATACCCTGCATTTTTAAATCGTCTGGGCGTATCCATGCAGGTCTCAGTGAAAAAATTTGTTTCGTATGCAAAGGAGTCCTTTTTATTCAAGGCATTCTCTTTAGCTGCTTCAAAAGCCTTCTGAGCTTTGGCATGCGCAAACTGCTCCCTAAATTCGTGATCTTTATCAGCTTTATAAAAAGCCTGTTTCAACTCGTCAAAGTCAAAATGATCTAGTTCAGGAACTATATCAGGGGCGTTAAAGGATTTTCCCGCACCATTAGGGCCAGCGATGAGAATCAATTTAGGTTTCAATTCACTAATGTGCTTTATGTATTCAAACAAATACTTTCAATATTTGTTTGAGCCACAATCGCCGTTTTACCATTGGCCCATTCATAAATCATTTGACCCTGAGGATCTCTGGTAACGATGGGAAGGTTAAGTTTAGAGTGGTGTGCCAAGGCTTTTCGTTTGGACTGTTTTATCCTGTTTTGCAGCTCTTTCAGACTTGGACTTTTCATAACTATGCAGTTTAGATAACGAATATACAAAAAAATGCGCGATTTTATAAGAGAAACATAAGTTAAATGTAGGCAGTTCTTCTAGGCATACGAAAAAAGGTACTTATAAGCCCGTTTTTACCGGCAAACCAGGAATTGATGATTTAATGATGCGATGATATGAATGTAAAGCCGATTTTTTATCGGAAAGACTACATCACCCCACCACGTCATTGCGAGGAGAAACGACGAAGCAATCTAAACGTCAGGTTTAGTATTATACTGTCTGAACCGGGATTCGCAGGATGAAAGGATAGACAGGATTAAAGGAAAGACGTTATTACAATCTACCAGATAACAACATCCCCTATTACAACGCACCCCCAACGCCATTGCGAGGAGGAACGACGAAGCAATCTCATCGTCAGGTTTAGTATCATTACCCACAAAAATCAACCTATACAGCTTATCTCAAACAGATTGCCGCGGCATTGTTTCATAAGAAATTAAAGACTTAAAACTTCAAACCAGGAGCTTTAGCCTCTACTACCTAATGCCTCGCAATGACGGTTAGTTTTTTTTTAATTTTCTGCTAATTAAAACCTTAAAAATAACCTGTCATCCCGAGGAACGAGAAATGTAGTGCCGATTTTTTATCGGCACAGCTTGTTACCTCTAACGCTGTCAGGTACAAGGGACGCTGACAGCTAACCAACATATCATCCCACTCAACCGTCATTGCGAGGAGGAACGACGAAGCAATCTAGTCGCCAGGTTTGGTATTATACTGTCTGAACCGGGATTCGCAGGATGAAAGGATAGACAGGATTAAGGGATAGATGTTATTACAACCTATAAGATAATAACACCCCCACAATCACCAAATTACCCCCAACGTCATTGCGAGGAGGAACGGCGAAGCAATCTAATCGTCAGGTCGGGTATTATACTGTCTGAACCGGGATTCGCAGGATGAAAGGATAGACAGGATTTAAGGACAATAGATGTTATTACCACCTATCAAAAAACTAACAACTAAAGCCAGCGATAACTCCAAACTGGTAAGAGCCGAAAAGTAGACTAAAAGAATAACTTTATAATCAGCAACCCGGTAGCTACTAAGGGCGGGCAGGGACTCTATGGCTGGTGTGGGCATATTGCGGCTTGTGGGGTGCCGGATTTTTAAAAATGCCGCCATAAAATACTGCCTTTGACAATGAATCGTCAGTTAAGGCATTTTTCTGGCAGGGAGGGGCTGTGCGTTTAGTGCGTGGCAATATGCCTTTCAGCCATAGTGTCTTTTTTTGGTTACCTTTTTTGGACAAGCAAAAAAGGTAAGAAGAAATGGAGAATGAGCTTTAGGTAACATTAGCTCATTAGGTGTATTAATAAGGCGACCAATTTAATGATTTGATGATGCTCTAATCGTCAGGTCTGGTACATAACACCCTCAATTACAACTCACCCCAACGTCATTGCGAGGAGAAACGACGAAGCAATCTCATCGTCAGGTCTAGTATTATACTGTCTGAACCGGGATTCGCAGGATGAAAGGATAGACAGGATTTAAGGACAATAGATGTTATTACCACCTATCAAAAAACTAACAACTAAAGCCAGCGATAACTCCAAACTGGTAAGAGCCGAAAAGTAGACTAAAAGAATAACTTTATAATCAGCAACCCGGTAGCTACTAAGGGCGGGCAGGGACTCTATGGCTGGTGTGGGCATATTGCGGCTTGTGGGGTGCCGGATTTTTAAAAATGCCGCCATAAAATACTGCCTTTGACAATGAATCGTCAGTTAAGGCATTTTTCTGGCAGGGAGGGGCTGTGCGTTTAGTGCGTGGCAATATGCCTTTCAGCCATAGTGTCTTTTTTTGGTTACCTTTTTTGGACAAGCAAAAAAGGTAAGAAGAAATGGAGAATGAGCTTTAGGTAACATTAGCTCATTAGGTGTATTAATAAGGCGACCAATTTAATGATTTGATGATGCTCTAATCGTCAGGTCTGGTACATAACACCCTCAATTACAACTCACCCCAACGTCATTGCGAGGAGAAACGACGAAGCAATCTCATCGTCAGGTCTAATATTCATTACCCCACAAACAATCAACCTATACTGCTTATCTCAAACAGATTGCCGCGGCATTTTTTCATAAGAAAACTAATGGCTTATAACTTCAATCCATAGAACTTTACCCACCACTATCTTGCGCCTCGCAATGACGGTTAAATTCTGTTTTTCTGCTATTTACAACTTTCGGTTATAAGATAATGCGCAACTTATCCTTATCAACCTATAAACAAAAACAGGCTGAAGGATATCCCCCAGCCTGTCTTGCTAAATCAACTTATTATCAATTAATACCCGAAAATATCATCTAACTGAAGTTGTTGCACTTTACCAAACTTATCGAGTGCGTCAAAGTCAATATGATTTTTCGAACCTACTATCAATATTGCTTTAGGTTGCCCTTTCACATACTTTTCTTGGAAAGCTCCTATTTCCTCTAAAGACAAGTTGTCGATAGCTTTAAACATGTCCTTTCTAACATCATGCTCCAAACCTAGTTTTAACGCACTTTCATAATTGTACAGCTTGCTAGCCTTGGTAATTCTGGAAGAGGTGATACTTTCCCTTAAAGACTGTCTGGCATTCTTAAAGTGAGATTTTGAATGTGGCATATTGTCCAGCAGATCTTCAAGTCCAGTAATAGCTTCTTCTATTTTATCTGCTTGGGTTCCTATATAAGAAACGATATAATTAGGTTCGCCTTTACGGGAAGCATTTTCATATCTAGACCTTACAGAATAGGCCAACGCTTTTGACTCCCTCATTTCCTGGAACACCAGCGATCCCATGCTTCCACCGAAATACTCATTGAACAATGCACTTACAGGAACCAGCTCGATATCAAATGGTACACATTTTGACAGCATCAGCACTTCCGCTTGTACCATATCATAGTCTACCCAATAAACCACATTCTCATCTATAGGCTTATGAGCAAAACGCTCTACAGAAGGTGGTTCTTCAAGCTTGGACTTCAACTTAAAGTTTTTCGCCAAGGACTTAGTTAGTTTTTTAGGCTTCTTTGGCCCATAGTAAAGCACCTTATGGTCATACCCTTTCATCTTACTGATCCTTTCGGTAAGCTCTTCAGGCTTCAGCTCCATAAGTTCTTCCTGAGAAAGCACATTTTTAAAAGATGACTCTGTTCCATATTTAGCATAGCTAGGCATAGCACTTCTTAAAATAGCATCTTTAGAAAGCTTCTTGTCTCTTCTGGACTTCAATATGTCCGCAATTTTATTGTTCAAAACATCTTGGTCCGGCTTTGCATCAGAGACAATTTCATCAAGTAGCTTTAGCGCTTCCCCAAAATTTTCGTTAAGCCCACTTAGGACTATATGAAATTCATCGTCAGACACAGAGAAATTGTAAGAACAACCGAGTTTAAAGAACTCCTTCTTTATATCCTCCGCACTCTTTTCCGAGGTGCCCAAGTAATTCATAAAACCAGCCGCTACTGAAAGTGCAGGGTCTGCGTCTTTACCAGTATTCCACTTCATATGCAGGGTAAACAGATCGTTTTCCTCATTGTGCACATAGTTTACCGGTATCTTATTCTTTGTTTTTAACTTTTTGATATCCTTATCATAGTCAAGAAAAACAGGCTCAATGGCAACAGATGGTTTGGCCATAACCTCTCTGTAAAAGACAGATGAGGTGTCACGATTTACAGGCACAGGAGTTATTTTAGGCTTCGGCACTTTTTGTATGGTCGTGTCCCTACCGGTTTTCTTAAGCACGGAAACAAAGTTGTCTCCATAGCGTTCATTGGCAAATGCCATCAAGTCTTCTTTTTCAATAGATTCAAGCGTCTCTATTTCTTTCAAATACGCCTCCCATGAACGGTTAGAAATGAAAGCATCAACAAAAGCATCAGCCCTTGACTTGTTGCTTTCGAACTGCTTCATTCTTGTAATCTTATAGTCATTGATTACCGCTTCCATAAGCCATTCATCAAACTCTCCCCCTTTGATCATTTCAATTTGGGTTAGCAGATGTTCCTGCACTTCTTCCAGCGATTGTCCGTCTCTTGGTCTTCCGCCCAAAATATGAGCAGAGTAATCATTAAGTGTCAATTCGTAAGAATAACCACCTATTATTTTTTGCTGTTGGTTCAGGTTCAGGTCAATCAGTCCCGCCTGACCATTAGACAGTAACATAGAAATGAGTTTGACATAAGCTGGATCTGGAACATCATTACCATAATCATTGCTTACACCTCCAAAACGGAAAGCCAAAGCTATGTTTTCAGCATCTGGTCCATAAACCGTTTTCACTATCGGCTCCGTGATTTCCTCTTCAACTCCCGGTTCAAACTCTGGCACCTCTTTGGCTTGTAAATGCCCAAAACTCTTCTCTATGGTTTTAATAGTCTCAGTATAGTCAATATCACCACTAATACATATAGCTATATTGTTAGGCACATAGTAAGCATCGAAATACTTTTTAATTTCTGTAATAGAAGGGTTTTTCAAATGCTCTACCGTTCCAATCGTAGTTTGGGTACCATAAGTGTGGTTTTTAAACAAACCAGAAAGCATAGCTTCCCAGGTTTTCCTTCTATCATTGTCAAGACCTTTGTTTTTCTCCTCATACACAGCTTCCAATTCTGTATGGAAAAGCCTAGGGACAACTTCACTGAACCTTTCCCCCTCAATTTCAGCCCACTTCTCAATTTGGTTGGCCGGAATATTGTTTACATATACCGTTTGCTCAACAAAAGTATAGGCATTGGTTCCCGTAGCGCCGATGTTGCTCAACATTTTGTCATACTCATTGGCAATGGCATGAGATGCGGCCACCAGCGATATACTGTCTATCTGATGGTATATATCAGCACGAGCTTCTTCATCAGTAGTCCGGCGATAGGTTTCAAAAAGCTGCTCAATCTTATCGAGTTCAGGCTTTTCAGCGCCCCAGTTAATAGTACCAATCTTGGACGTACCTTTGAACAAAATGTGCTCTAAATAATGGGCAAGTCCAGTAGCGTCGGCCGGGTCATTTTTACTACCAGCCCTCACGGCAATATATGTCTGTATCCGGGGGCTTTCTTTATAATCTGACAAATAAACCTCCAGCCCATTGTCCAAGGTGTAAATACGAGCGTTCAGTGGGTCGTCCTCTACTGTTTCATAAGTATAACCATCTTCTGTATGGCTTGTAGTCTTAGCACTTTTTCCTTCTTGAGACCAAACCTGCGTGCTGGATACCCCAACCAGTAAAAGAATAAAAATAAATATGCGATGCTTCATGAAATGAAAACTATTGTGATTTAAAACAAATTTGATTGACTTCATCAGAGAAACCAAAAATTATTCCAAAAGATTTCTAAAAAGGTCAAATTTTACGATAGCAACAAATATGAAACAATGATCCTTAAATCTAAAATATGCATTAGAACTTTTTTACTAAGTAGCAAAACAACTTCAAATTAGCCGCTTGATCGCATAAATGCACTGATTTATTGTTATTTTGCCCCATGACAAATCTATCGCATAATTCAGGTTTAACTGTGAATGGAGGGAATCTGTTCCCGGTAATAAATGCTTAAACTACTTCAAAGTTCAACAATTGCCCTATAGCAGCCTTTAATAACCTCTGCCATTTTTTCGTAATCCAAGGTTTCAGGCGTGTCAGTTTTTTCGTGGTAATTTTTGTTGCGGTAGAACGATGTGTTCGTAATCATTATCGCAGGGTATCCAAAAATCCAATAATTCAGGTGGTCTGAAAAATCAATTCCCTGAACAAATTTTGGAGCATTAATAGATTTAACAGGAATGGCTGAAGCACTTATCATGCTAGTCTTTACTTTTTTCGTCAGACTCCTCTGCCCTACTTTGCCAACCACTGCAATAAAATTCCCCTTAGTCGGGTACAGTAATTTCATCAGGGAGAAAGGGAAGTCTTGGGAGTCCTCTTCCTCTGAAAAATACCCAATCATTTCAAGAGAAATCATTGCCTTTACAGGTATCTCATTATCCTTTAAATATTTTGCATGCACATAACTTCCCATATGTGGCGTTTTGAAGAAAGGTGGTTCTTCAAGAGAGTAAGCAACTAAATCTATTCTGTGTTCTGGACTTCTTACTTTCAGTATCCGTGCAAGTTCAAGCAATCCAGCCACCCCACTGGCGTTATCATCAGCACCAGGTTGTTCATGGCATACATCGTAATGTGCGCCCACGATAACACGTTCACCCTCTTCTGGTCCAAATGAGCAAATTATATTTCTGAAGTCATTGTTTTCTACCTGATAAACTTGTTCTTCAACCCGATCAGAAATATTCGAAAACTCTTGCTTAATATAATCTGCTGCCAAGTTTAATGATTGAATATTAAAAGAATTTCTAGGCTCAGGCGTATTGGTCAATAGATATACATCATTTTTTATCCGCTCAATATCGACAGGTACATCTAAAGACCTTTCAGGTAAAGAATATACCGGGCTAACAATGTAATTGACTATAAAAAAGTCTGCAAGCAGGAATACTGATATAATGTATACCAAAGCTTTACGCATTTTGATCCTCTGTTAACAACGCAAAAAAGTACCTTCTGTTAAAAATATTTATTACCGATCAATCCTCAAATACAACTTTAAAATTGTACATCCAGTCCCAACCTCACCCTCATTTCATCCAGCAAAGGGTATTTTTCAACCAGATACCGATATTTATCTTTATCGGTATACAGCATATTTTTCTCATTCTCAGGAGGAAGTTCAATATAATGTTCCAGCATAATACTGCTGTTGCACAGATTTTTACGTAGGAAATCTAGTAGCTCACTTCTAAAGCTGTTTAGAATATCCTGCTGAAGCACATTATCTAATCGGAGGATTATTTTTGTTTCTTCAAGTCGGAATTCCCTGTCCATCACCACTATTTCATTCTTCATTCCCTTTTTTCGGAAATCTTGGGTATACTGTTCCCAAAGGCGCTTAACATCCTCAAAAGAAAAAGCTTTACTCTCCTGTTGGTAAGGGTTTACAGGAAGTTCTTTCGGCTCTTCTTCAGCTTGAGCAGTAACTGGAGCGGGCACCCCCTTTTTTAAATCCTTTAAAGAGGGTATTTTTAAAGTACTTTTAAGGCCACTTGTAGCAGGCCTTTGCTTGACCGAAGGCGAAATGGCAGCCTTTCCATCATTTTCGCTTAGGTCGTCATTTTTTTTTTTACATCTCCATTGATCAAAGACTGAGAAGCCATTTGAAGCGCTGAATCGAGATAAGCCATCTTCATCAGTGCCAGTTCAACATGAAGGCGTTGATTTTTGCTCCCTTTATATTGCATATCACATGCAGAGGCAATGCTCAAACAAGACATAAGCCATGAAACTGGCAGGGAGGAGGCCTGCCCAGCATATTTCCTTTGTACTTCTTCCGAAACCTCGAGAAGCTTAACGGTGGCAGGATCTTTACAGACCATCAGGTTACGTAAATGCCCTGCAAGCCCAACAATAAAATTATGACCATCGAACCCTGCCCTAATAATTTCATCATAGGTCAAAAGGATATTGGCTGTATCGCCACTATGCATTAAGTCTACCATTTTGAAATAGTAGTCATAGTCCAGAATATGCAGGTTTTCTATGGTAGTTTGGTAGGTAACATTCCTATCAGAAGAAAAAGTAACAATAAGGTCAAAGATAGAAAGCGCATCTCTTAAGGCGCCATCAGCTTTTTGTGCTATCAGGTGCAATGCTTCCGGTTCGGCTTTGATACCTTCTTTTTCAGCAATTTTTTCGAGGTGTCCAGAAATATCTTTTACCTGAATCCTGTTAAAGTCAAAAATTTGACACCTTGACAGGATGGTAGGGATAATTTTATGCTTTTCTGTAGTAGCCAGAATAAAAATGGCATAAGAAGGCGGTTCTTCCAATGTTTTCAGGAATGCATTAAAAGCTGCATTTGACAGCATGTGCACCTCATCTATAATATATATTTTATATTTTCCTGAGTGAGGCGGGTAACGCACCTGGTCAACCAAGTTTCTGATATCGTCTACAGAGTTGTTTGAAGCTGCGTCAAGCTCATGGATATTAAACGAGGCGCTTTTGTTAAAGCTGGTACATGATTCACATTCATTACACGCTTCTACATCTTCCGTAATGTTTTGACAGTTGATGGTTTTAGCCAAAATCCTGGCATTGGTAGTCTTTCCTACCCCTCTTGGGCCACAAAAGAGGAAAGCCTGTGCCAAATGATTGTTTTTTATGGCATTTTTAAGCGTAGTAGTAATATGTGACTGTCCTACAACGGTATCAAAGGTTGCGGGTCTGTATTTACGTGCTGAAACAACAAAATTATCCATCAGTGCAGCTATAATTGATTCTGATCTGTCGCTAAAGTTAACGAAGATTTTTCAAACTACATTGCTAAAAACAGGAAAAATGATTTTCGAACATTCTTTGCATGCTAAAGAATGAACTTCAAGCATTGTTTTACAGTTATAATTGGAGTATAAGGAAATTAAATGTAAATTTGCAGTAACTTATACAAGTTCTTTCACATATGGGGCCGACTGGTTTTGACAGCATGAGTAGTCGTAAGTAAGCATGCCGGGTGTTGTAAGTATTACCTGATAACAAACTTTCAAACCAATAAATGGCGAAGAAAACTACGCCCTTGCTGCTTAATTAAAGTAATTTTGTAGCATGTGTTCCGCGAACCCTTTGCTTTGCCGGGTTTGCAACTCGGAACATCGACCGCAAAGCTGGCTGTGCTGCTTGGTATGACAGTACAGTGAGATTAAGTACCTAAGGTAGGAATACGGTTTGTTACCAGCCAGTTCCTTCCCGACAATTAATTGGTAACTAAGCATGTAGAAAGCTTAATGATTTCCTTGCCTGGACCAGGGTTCGACTCCCTGCGGCTCCACAATTAAACCTGAAATATGCGAGGCAAAATCTAATGCATAATCCAGGTTAAAAGACTTAAACTTACCTATTAGATCAAGCTTGCTAACATTAGCAGGCTTTTTTTGTTTATCCCCAAACGGACAGAGGGCGATAAAGCATTGTTTATCATTACTACAATTAGTAATAACCAGTCACCTCATATATATGTAGAGCCGATTTTTTATCGGCATGACTACATCCCCACCACGTCATCAGCAGGCGGAACGACAAAATAAATCTCATCGTCAGGTTGTTTAACACTTACGCTGTCAGGACCAAAGGACGCTGACAGGTAAACAATCTATATACCAACACTATAGCTCTCTCCGTCATTGCGAGGAGGACGACGAAGCAATCTCATCGTCAGGTTTAGTATTATACTGTCTGAACCGGGATTCGCAGGATGAAAGGATAGACAGGATTTAAGGATAGATGTTATTACAACCTATCAAAAAACCAACACCCAAAGCCAGCGGTAACCTCCAATCTGGTAAGACCCGAAAAGTAGACTAAAAGAATAACTCCATAATCAGCAGTCCGGTAGCTACTAAGGGCGGGCGGGGACTCTATGGCTGGTGTGGGCATATTGCGGCTTGTGGGGTGCCGGATTTTTAAAAATGCCGCCATAAAATACTGCCCTTGACAATGAATCGTCAGTTAAGGCATTTTTTTGGCAGGGAGGGTTGTGCGTTTAGTGCGTGGCAATATGCCTTTCAGCCATAGTGTCTTTTTTTGGTTACCTTTTTTGGACAAGCAAAAAAGGTAACCAAAAATGGAGAATGGGCTTTAGGTGACATTAGCTCATTAGGTTTATAATAAAGCGATCAATGTAATGATTTGATAATTCGAAGAAATACATCCTACCATACCCAAACAGACCCCGCAACAGGTGCGGGGAGACAGCTATAGTGTTTGTTTTTGAGTCTTAAACACCACCCCAAAAAATAACAACCAAAACCTGCGATAACCTCCAAACTGGTAAGAGCCGAAAAGTAGACAAAAAGAACAACTCAATAATCAGCAGTCCGGTAGCTACTAAGGGCGGGCGGGGACTCTATGGCTGGTGTGGGCATATTGCGGCTTGTGGGGTGCCGGATTTTTAAAAATGCCGCCATAAAATACTGCCCTTGACAATGAATCGTCAGTTAAGGCATTTTTCTGGCAGGGAGGGACTGTGCGTTTAGTGCGTGGCAATATGCCTTTCAGCCATAGTGTCTTTTTTTGGTTACCTTTTTTGGACAAGCAAAAAAGGTAAGAAAAAATGGACAATGAGCTTTAGGAGACATTAGCTCATTAGGTTTATTAATAAAGGATCAATTTAATGATTTGATGATGCTCTAATCGTCAGGTCTGGTATATAACCTCCACTACTACAACTCACTACACCAACGTCATTGCGAGGAGGAACGACGAAGCAATCTAATCGTAAGGTCTAATATCATTCCCCACAAACAATCAACCTACACCGCTTACCCCAAACAGATTGCCGCGGCATTTTTTCATAAGAAAACTAATGGCTTATAACTTCAATCCATAGAACTTTACCCACCACTATCTTGCGCCTCGCAATGACGGTTAAGTTTTGATTTTCTGCTAATTAAAACCTTAATGTTAGACGCTGGCACCTGCCTAATATTTAGCAATTCACATTCCTGCTTTACCCCAACAGCCCCCGCAACAGGTGCGGGGAGACAGCTATAGTGTTTACTTTTAGAGTTTAAAACACCATCCCTAAAATTAACAGCTAAAACAAGCGGTAACCTCCAAACTGGTAAGAGCCGAAAAGTAGACAAAAAGAACAACTCAATAATCAGCAGTCCGGTAGCTACTAAGGGCGGGCAGGGACTCTATGGCTGGTGTGGGCATATTGCGGCTTGTGGGGTGCCGGATTTTTAAAAATGCCGCCATAAAATACTGCCCTTGACAATGAATCGTCAGTTAAGGCATTTTTTTGGCAGGGAGGGACTGTGCGTTTAGTGCGTGGCAATATGCCTTTCAGCCATAGTGTCTTTTTTTGGTTACCTTTTTTGGACAAGCAAAAAAGGTAACCAAAAATGGAGAATGGGCTTTAGGTGACATTAGCTCATTAGGTTTATTAACAAGGTGATCACCTTAATGATTTGATAATGCTATAATCGTCAGGTCTGGTATTATACTGTCTGAACCGGGATTCGCAGGATGAAAGGATAGACAGGATTAAAGGAAAGATGTTTCTACAATCAACCAGATAATAACACCCACTATTACAACTCACCCCTCCACGTCATTGTGAGGAGGCACGACGAAGCAATCTCATCGTCAGGTTTGGTATTATTCCCCCACAAACATATCAACCAACACAAATTACCCCAAACAGATTGCCGCGGCATTTTTTCATAAGAAAACTAATGGCTTATAACTTCAATCCATAGAACTTTACCCACCACTATCTTGCGCCTCGCAATGACGGTTAAGTTTTGATTTTCTGCTAATTAAAACCTTAATGTTAGACGCTGGCACCTGCCTAATATTTAGCAATTCACATTCCTGCTTTACCCCAACAGCCCCCGCAACAGGTGCGGGGAGACAGCTATAGTGTTGATTTTAAAGCTTAAAAACACCATCCCCAAAAGCTACACCCAAAGCCAGCGGTAACCTCCAATCTGGTAAGACCCGAAAAGTAGACTAAAAGAATAACTCCATAATCAGCAACCCGGTAGCTACTAAGGGCGGGCGGGGACTCTATGGCTGGTGTGGGCATATTGCGGCTTGTGGGGTGCCGGATTTTTAAAAATGCCGCCATTAAAAACTGCCTTTGACAATGAATCGTCAGTTAAGGCATTTTTCTGGCAGGGAGGGACTGTGCGTTTAGTGCGTGGCAATATGCCTTTCAGCCATAGTGTCTTTTTTTGGTTACCTTTTTTGGACAAGCAAAAAAGGTAAGAAGAAATGGAGAATGAGCCTTAGGCAACATTAGCTCATTAGGTTTATTAATAAAGAATCAATTTAATGATTTGATGATGCTCTAATCGTCAGGTCTGGTATTATACTGTCTGAACCGGGATTCGCAGGATGAAAGGATAGACAGGATTAAAGGAAAGATGTTTCTACAATCAACCAGATAATAACACCCACTATTACAACTCACCCCTCCACGTCATTGTGAGGAGGCACGACGAAGCAATCTCATCGTCAGGTTTGGTATTATTCCCCCACAAACATATCAACCAACACAAATTACCCCAAACAGATTGCCGCGGCATTTTTTCATAAGAAAACTAATGGCTTATAACTTCAATCCATAGAACTTTACCCACCACTATCTTGCGCCTCGCAATGACGGTTAAGTTTTGATTTTCTGCTAATTAAAACCTTAATGTTAGACGCTGGCACCTGCCTAATATTTAGCAATTCACATTCCTGCTTTACCCCAACAGCCCCCGCAACAGGTGCGGGGAGACAGCTATAGTGTTGATTTTAAAGCTTAAAAACACCATCCCCAAAAGCTACACCCAAAGCCAGCGGTAACCCCCAATCTGGTAAGAGCCGAAAAGTAGACTAAAAGAATAACTCCATAATCAGCAGTCCGGTAGCTACTAAGGGCGGGCGGGGACTCTATGGCTGGTGTGGGCATATTGCGGCTTGTGGGGTGCCGGACTTTTAAAAATGCCGCCATAAAATACTGCCTTTGACAATGAATCGTCAGTTAAGGCATTTTTTTGGCAGGGAGGGATTGTGCGTTTAGCGCGTGGCAATATGCCTTTCAGCCATAGTGTCTTTTTTTGGTTACCTTTTTTGGACAAGCAAAAAAGGTAAGAAAAAATGGAGAATGAGCTTTAGGTAACATTAGCTCATTAAGTTTATTAATAAGGCGATCAATGTAATGATTTGATAATACACTAATCGTCAGGTCTGGTATTTGACACCCTAACAATCAACCAACACTGCTTATCTCAAAAAGATTGCCGCGGCATTGTTTCATAAGAAACTAAAGGCTTAAAATTCAATCCAAAGATCTTTATCCACCATTACCTTGCGCCTCGTAGTGACGGTTAAATTCTGGTTTTCTGCTAATTAGAACCTTAATGTTAGACGCTGGCACCTGCCTAATATTTGGCAATTCACATTCCTGCTTTACCCCAACAGCCCCCCGCAACAGGTGCGGGGAGACAGCTATAGTGTTTGTTTTTGAGTCTTAAACACCACCCCAAAAAATAACAACCAAAACCTGCGATAACCCCCAAACTGGTAAGAGCCGAAAAGTAGACTAAAAGAATAACTCCATAATCAGCAGTCCGGTAGCTACTAAGGGCGGGCGGGGACTCTATGGCTGGTGTGGGCATATTGCGGCTTGTGGGGTGCCGGATTTTTAAAAATGCCGCCATAAAATACTGCCCTTGACAATGAATCGTCAGTTAAGGCATTTTTCTGGCAGGGAGGGACTGTGCGTTTAGTGCGTGGCAATATGCCTTTCAGCCATAGTGTCTTTTTTTGGTTACCTTTTTTGGACAAGCAAAAAAGGTAAGAAAAAATGGAGAATGGGCTTTAGGTGACATTAGCTCATTAGGTTTATTAACAAGGTGATCACCTTAATGATTTGATAATGCTATAATCGTCAGGTCTGGTATTATACTGTCTGAACCGGGATTCGCAGGATGAAAGGATAGACAGGATTAAAGGAAAGATGTTTCTACAATCAACCAGATAATAACACCCACTATTACAACTCACCCCTCCACGTCATTGTGAGGAGGCACGACGAAGCAATCTCATCGTCAGGTTTGGTATTATTCCCCCACAAACATATCAACCAACACAAATTACCCCAAACAGATTGCCGCGGCATTTTTTCATAAGAAAACTAATGGCTTATAACTTCAATCCATAGAACTTTACCCACCACTATCTTGCGCCTCGCAATGACGGTTAAGTTTTGATTTTCTGCTAATTAAAACCTTAATGTTAGACGCTGGCACCTGCCTAATATTTAGCAATTCACATTCCTGCTTTACCCCAACAGCCCCCGCAACAGGTGCGGGGAGACAGCTATAGTGTTGATTTTAAAGCTTAAAAACACCATCCCCAAAAGCTACACCCAAAGCCAGCGGTAACCCCCAATCTGGTAAGACCCGAAAAGTAGACTAAAAGAATAACTCCATAATCAGCAACCCGGTAGCTACTAAGGGCGGGTGGGGACTCTATGGCTGGCGTGGGCATATTGCGGCTTGTGGGGTGCCGGATTTTTAAAAATGCCGCCATTAAGAACTGCCTTTGACAATGAATCGTCAGTTAAGGCATTTTTCTGGCAGGGAGGGACTGTGCGTTTAGTGCGTGGCAATATGCCTTTCAGCCATAGTGTCTTTTTTTGGTTACCTTTTTTGGACAAGCAAAAAAGGTAAGAAAAAATGGACAATGAGCTTTAGGTAACATTAGCTCATTAGGTTTATAATAAAGCGATCAATGTAATGATTTGATAATTCGAAGAAATACATCCTACCATACCCAAACAGACCCCGCAACAGGTGCGGGGAGACAGCTATAGTGTTTGTTTTTGAGTCTTAAACACCACCCCAAAAAATAACAACCAAAACCTGCGATAACCTCCAAACTGGTAAGAGCCGAAAAGTAGACAAAAAGAACAACTCAATAATCAGCAGTCCGGTAGCTACTAAGGGCGGGCGGGGACTCTATGGCTGGTGTGGGCATATTGCGGCTTGTGGGGTGCCGGATTTTTAAAAATGCCGCCATAAAATACTGCCCTTGACAATGAATCGTCAGTTAAGGCATTTTTCTGGCAGGGAGGGTTGTGCGTTTAGCGCGTGGCAATATACCTTTCAGCCATATGGAATGTATATATTTGATAGGACAGTAAGTTAAGCTCTTTTTCTTAAATTTGGAACGATGAGTAAAAGAGAAAGAAGGTCATATGACCACGAATTTAAAACAATGGCTGTAGAGCTGCATTTAAGCGGGAAGACCAGTACCGCTGTTGGGAAAGAATTAGGCATTGGTCCTGATTTAGTAAGGAGATGGTCACGTGAAATGAAGACGAATGGCGCTGCCAGTTTTCCAGGAAATGGGAAACAGAACCTTTCAGAAGAACAAAAAGAAATTCATGCCTTGAGGAAAGCCTTAAAGGAATCTGAGCTTGAAAGGGAAATCCTAAAAAAGGCGGTAAGCATCTTTTCCAGGGGAGACAGCAAATATACCAATTCATAATGGATCATAGAAAAGAGTATGCTGTTGAAAAGATGTGTAGGACATTTAATGTTGCCAGGAACAGCTTTTATGAGTGGAAGAAGGAGAAACAACTCAAACTGGCTCAACAAAGAGCGATATTGCTAAAGGAAATCAAAACAGTGCATGAGTTAAGCAATGGTACCTATGGAAGTCCTAGAATTACATTAGATCTTAGAAAAAAGGGTTTTGCAGTATCCAGGCCAAGGGTTGCCAGGATCATGAAAGACCACGGAATCAGGAGTGTTGTAAGTAAAAAATTTAAAGTCTGCACAACTGATTCAAACCATGGATTTAGCATCAGTCCTAACGTTCTTGATAGATCTTTTAAACCTGAAAGCCCTTCAAAATCATGGGTATCAGACATAACTTATATCCGGACAAATGAGGCATGGTTATACCTGACCATGATTATGGACTTATATGATAGGAAAATAATAGGATGGTCTATGTCCACTTCGATGCATGCATATGAAACAGTAGTGCCTGCATGGAGGATGGCACTGATAAACAGACCTGTTTTTCAAGAGCTGGTTTTTCATTCAGACAGAGGCGTGCAGTATGCATGCAAAGAGTTCAGGGATGAGCTTGGTAAGCTAAATGTTACTCAGAGCATGAGCAGAAAAGGGAATTGCTGGGACAATGCAGTGGCTGAAAGCTTCTTCAAAACCCTGAAATCTGAAACTGGTTACCGGAAATATGAATCAATAAAGCAGGCAAAAAAGGGATTGTTTGAATACATTGAGATATGGTACAACAGGACCAGAAGACATTCCTCTCTTGGATATCTTTCTCCTGAAGAATTTTATAATATTCATAGAAAAAGTGCTGCGTAAAAGAAGCATAAACCTCGAAATCCTCCTATGATTTTTCTTCTAAATCATAGGAGGATTTGAGGAGCCCTGCGGCAGGCATTAATTAATCAAAAAAAGGGCTTAATTATTTGTACGGTTTTTTGTTGCAATTCCAATAGTGTCTTTTTTTGGTTACCTTTTTTGGACAAGCAAAAAAGGTAAGAAAAAATGGACAATGAGCTTTAGGTAACATTAGCTCATTAGGTTTATAATAAAGCGATCAATGTAATGATTTGATAATTCGAAGAAATACATCCTACCATACCCAAACAGACCCCGCAACAGGTGCGGGGAGACAGCTATAGTGTTTGTTTTTGAGTCTTAAACACCACCCCAAAAAATAACAACCAAAACCTGCGATAACCTCCAAACTGGTAAGAGCCGAAAAGTAGACAAAAAGAACAACTCAATAATCAGCAGTCCGGTAGCTACTAAGGGCGGGCGGGGACTCTATGGCTGGTGTGGGCATATTGCGGCTTGTGGGGTGCCGGATTTTTAAAAATGCCGCCATAAAATACTGCCTTTGACAATGAATCGTCAGTTAAGGCATTTTTCTGGCAGGGAGGGTTGTGCGTTTAGTGCGTGGCAATATGCCTTTCAGCCATAGTGTCTTTTTTTGGTTACCTTTTTTGGACAAGCAAAAAAGGTAAGAAAAAATGGACAATGAGCTTTAGGAGACATTAGCTCATTAAGTTTATTAACAAGGTGATCAACTTAATGATTTGATAATTCGAAGAAATACATCCTACCATACCCAAACAGACCCCGCAACAGGTGCGGGGAGACAGCTATAGTGTTTACTTTTAGAGTTTAAAACACCATCCCTAAAATTAACAGCTAAAACAAGCGGTAACCTCCAAACTGGTAAGAGCCGAAAAGTAGACAAAAAGAACAACTCAATAATCAGCAGTCCGGTAGCTACTAAGGGCGGGCAGGGACTCTATGGCTGGTGTGGGCATATTGCGGCTTGTGGGGTGCCGGATTTTTAAAAATGCCGCCATAAAATACTGCCCTTGACAATGAATCGTCAGTTAAGGCATTTTTCTGGCAGGGAGGGACTGTGCGTTTAGTGCGTGGCAATATGCCTTTCAGCCATAGTGTCTTTTTTTGGTTACCTTTTTTGGACAAGCAAAAAAGGTAAGAAGAAATGGAGAATGAGCCTTAGGTAACATTAGCTCATTAGGTTTATTAATAAAGGATCAATTTAATGATTTGATGATGCTCTAATCGTCAGGTCTGGTATCACTCCCCCACAAACAATCAACCTACACTGCTTATCTCAAAAAGATTGCCGCGGCATTGTTTCATAAGAAACTAAAGGCTTAAAATTCAATCCAAAGATCTTTATCCACCATTACCTTGCGCCTCGTAGTGACGGTTAAATTTTGGTTTTCTGCTAATTAGAACCTTAATGTTAGACGCTGGCACCTGCCTAATATTTGGCAATTCACATTCCTGCTTTACCCCAACAGCCCCCGCAACAGGTGCGGGGAGACAGCTATAGTGTTGATTTTAAAGCTTAAAAACACCATCCCCAAAAGCTACACCCAAAGCCAGCGGTAACCCCCAATCTGGTAAGAGCCGAAAAGTAGACTAAAAGAATAACTCCATAATCAGCAGTCCGGTAGCTACTAAGGGCGGGCGGGGACTCTATGGCTGGTGTGGGCATATTGCGGCTTGTGGGGTGCCGGACTTTTAAAAATGCCGCCATAAAATACTGCCTTTGACAATGAATCGTCAGTTAAGGCATTTTTTTGGCAGGGAGGGATTGTGCGTTTAGCGCGTGGCAATATGCCTTTCAGCCATAGTGTCTTTTTTTGGTTACCTTTTTTGGACAAGCAAAAAAGGTAAGAAAAAATGGAGAATGAGCTTTAGGTAACATTAGCTCATTAAGTTTATTAATAAGGCGATCAATGTAATGATTTGATAATACACTAATCGTCAGGTCTGGTATTATACTGTCTGAACCGGGATTCGCAGGATGAAAGGATAGACAGGATTAAAGGAAAGATGTTTCTACAATCAACCAGATAATAACACCCACTATTACAACTCACCCCTCCACGTCATTGTGAGGAGGCACGACGAAGCAATCTCATCGTCAGGTTTGGTATTATTCCCCCACAAACATATCAACCAACACAAATTACCCCAAACAGATTGCCGCGGCATTTTTTCATAAGAAAACTAATGGCTTATAACTTCAATCCATAGAACTTTACCCACCACTATCTTGCGCCTCGCAATGACGGTTAAGTTTTGATTTTCTGCTAATTAAAACCTTAATGTTAGACGCTGGCACCTGCCTAATATTTAGCAATTCACATTCCTGCTTTACCCCAACAGCCCCCGCAACAGGTGCGGGGAGACAGCTATAGTGTTGATTTTAAAGCTTAAAAACACCATCCCCAAAAGCTACACCCAAAGCCAGCGGTAACCCCCAATCTGGTAAGAGCCGAAAAGTAGACTAAAAGAATAACTCCATAATCAGCAGTCCGGTAGCTACTAAGGGCGGGCGGGGACTCTATGGCTGGTGTGGGCATATTGCGGCTTGCGGGGTGCCGGACTTTTAAAAATGCCGCCATAAAATACTGCCTTTGACTATGAATCGTCAGTTAAGGCATTTTTCTGGCAGGGAGGGACTGTGCGTTTAGTGCGTGGCAATATGCCTTTCAGCCATAGTGTCTTTTTTTGGTTACCTTTTTTGGACAAGCAAAAAAGGTAAGAAGAAATGGAGAATGAGCCTTAGGTAACATTAGCTCATTAGGTTTATTAATAAAGGATCAATTTAATGATTTGATGATGCTCTAATCGTCAGGTCTGGTATATAACCTCCACTACTACAACTCACTACACCAACGTCATTGCGAGGAGGAACGACGAAACAATCTAATCGTAAGGTCTAATATCATTCCCCACAAACAATCAACCTACACCGCTTACCGCAAAAAGATTGCCGCGGCATTGTTTCATAAGAAACTAAAGGCTTAAAATTCAATCCAAAGATCTTTATCCACCATTACCTTGCGCCTCGTAGTGACGGTTAAATTTTGGTTTTCTGCTAATTAGAACCTTAATGTCAGACGCTGGCACCTGCCTAATATTTTGCAATTCACATTCCTGCTTTACCCAAACAGACCCCGCAACAGGTGCGGGGGTACAGCTATAGTGTTTGCTTTTAGCGTTAAAACACCATCCTAAAAATTTAGATCCAAAGCCAGCGGTAACCTCCAATCTGGTAAGACCCGAAAAGTAGACTAAAAGAATAACTCCATAATCAGCAGTCCGGTAGCTACTAAGGGCGGGCGGGGACTCTATGGCTGGTGTGGGCATATTGCGGCTTGTGGGGTGCCGGATTTTTAAAAATGCAGCCATAAAATACTGCATTTGACAATGAATCGTCAGTTAAGGCATTTTTTTGGCAGGGAGGGACTGTGCGTTTAGTGCGTGGCAATATGCCTTTCAGCCATAGTGTCTTTTTTTGGTTACCTTTTTTGGACAAGCAAAAAAGGTAAGAAAAAGTGGAGATTGAGCTTTAGGTGACATTAGCTCATTAAGTTTTATTAATAAGGTGATCAAATTAACAACTCCTACCTTTCACTGGAAATTTACCTAAACATCAAATGTGCAATAGCATTGTTGTCTTTGCAAGAATTACATATATTTGCCCGACAATTTAGCTCAGGTATATGAGTGTGGTTTTAATTAGGTGGCAAAAACACTTAGGGTCAACCAACTCATTAAGATATCATTGACTAAATTAGAACAAGTATGGTTGTAAGAGATCAAGTTCGACATGACCAGTTTTTGTACAACATATAATGTTAACTTTTATTAATTACTAACAAAAATATTTAGACAATATCCAATTCTAAGAGACAAGTTCTCCTTTAATTAATGAGCAAATGACAAACACATCAAGAATCAATTACACAATAACAGATGAAGCCCCTGCACTGGCGACTTTTTCGTTATTGCCTATTGTTAAAAAATTCACCAAAGCTGCTGGTGTAGACGTAGTAACCAAGGACATATCGCTTGCCGGAAGGATTATTGCGAATTTCCCTGAGCAGCTTACTGAAGACCAAAAGATAAGTGACCACTTGGCTGAGCTAGGTGAGCTGGCAAAAACCCCTGAGGCTAATATTATCAAGCTTCCAAACATCAGTGCTTCAATCCCTCAACTGGTAGCTGCCATAAAGGAACTCCAGGCGCAAGGATATAAAGTACCTGACTATCCTCAAGAGCCAAAAAATAATGAGGAGAAAGAAATTAAAGCTCGTTACGCTAAAGTATTGGGTAGTGCTGTAAACCCTGTTTTAAGAGAAGGTAATTCCGACAGAAGGGTGGCTGCTGCTGTAAAGGAATACGCAAAGAAAAACCCACACTCCATGGGTGCATGGTCGGCAGACTCAAAATCTCACGTTGCTCATATGTCTTCTGGAGATTTTTACGGAAGTGAAAAGTCGGCTATTATGGAAAAAGCTGGTAATGTCAAAATTGAATTTACTGACGCTTCCGGCAACACTACCCTTCTTAAAGATAAATTCCCTCTTCAAGAAGGAGAAGTAATAGATGCCGCTGTAATGAGCAAAAAAGCTCTTCGCTCTTTCTTGGAGAAAGAAATAGAAGATGCAAAGAGTGCAGGTGTATTGCTGAGCTTACACCTTAAGGCAACTATGATGAAGGTCTCAGATCCAATCATGTTTGGCCATGCTGTTACTGTGTTCTTTAAGGATGTGTTTGACAAGCATGCTGATACTTTCAAAAGCATTGGTGTAGACCCTAACAACGGTTTAGGCGATGTATACGCAAAAATTAAAAACCTACCATCTGACCAACAAGCTGCTATAGAAGCAGACATTAAAGAAGTATACAAAAACCGTCCAGAGCTTGCTATGGTAGACTCTGACAAAGGAATCACGAACCTTCATGTTCCAAGTGACGTGATTATAGATGCTTCTATGCCTGCTGCCATTCGTTCTTCAGGCAAAATGTGGGGCCCTGATGGCAAGCTGCATGATACAAAAGCCATCATCCCTGACAGATCTTATGCGAGAATTTATCAAGAAATAATCAGCTTCTGTAAAGAAAACGGTGCTTTTGACGTCAGCACCATGGGCAGTGTTTCCAACATTGGACTAATGGCCCAAAAAGCAGAAGAATATGGATCGCATGACAAAACCTTCCAAATAGCTACAGAAGGCACGGTAAAGGTTGTAGATGATTCCGGCAATGTGGTTCTTGAGCAAAAAGTAGAAGAGGGTGACATATTCAGAATGTGCCAAACAAAAGACCTTCCTGTTAAGGACTGGGTAAAATTGGCTGTTACCAGAGCAAGAGTTACCAACACCCCTGCTATCTTCTGGTTAGACAAAAACAGAGCTCATGATGCCAACCTAATCAAAAAGGTAAACCAATACCTAAAAAATCATGATACCAATGGGCTAGACATACAGATACTTGCACCTGTAGATGCTATGCGCTTTTCTTGTGAAAGGGTAAAAGCCGGAAAAGACACTATCTCTGTTACAGGAAATGTACTTAGGGATTATTTGACAGACTTATTCCCTATCTTAGAATTAGGTACAAGTGCAAAAATGCTTTCTATTGTACCACTTCTTGCAGGTGGAGGATTGTTTGAAACAGGTGCTGGTGGTTCTGCGCCAAAACATGTTCAGCAGTTCGTTCAAGAAAACCATTTAAGATGGGATTCTTTAGGTGAATTCCTTGCTCTTGCAGTTTCTCTCGAAGACTTGGCAATGAAGTCTAAGAATGAAAAAGCTCAAGCGCTTGCAGAAGGCTTAAATCAGGCAAATGCCAAATTCTTGGACAATGACAAGTCTCCTTCTCGTAAAGTAGGCGAACTGGACAACCGTGGAAGCCACTTCTATCTAGCACTATACTGGGCACAAGCACTTGCCGAGCAGTCAAAAAATGCAGAGCTTAAGGACAAGTTCACTAGCCTTGCAAAAGAGTTGACTGACAATGAAGAAAAAATTGTCAGCGAACTAAATTCAGCACAAGGCAAAAGCATTGATATGGGAGGATACTTCCGTCCAGATGCTGAAAAGACAGAAAAAGCAATGCGTCCAAGTGCTACTTTAAATGCTATTTTAGAGAAGTTCTAATCATAAACGCATCAAATATAAAAAAAGGCCATCAGTTTCAGGTGGCCTTTTTTGTTATTATATGATCATGTAAAGCCGATTTTTTATCGGCTAAAGAAAGTTTTAAATGTAAAGCCGATTTCCTTTCGGCAAGCCTACTACCCACCACGTCATTGCGAAGAGGAACGAGTAAGCAATCTCATCGTCAGGTTTAGTATCATTCCACCGAACAATCAACCAACACAAATTACCCCAAACAGATTGCCGCGGCATTTTTTCATAAGAAAACTAATGGCTTATAACTTCAATCCATAGATCTTTATCAACCATTACCTTGTGCCTCGCAATGACGGTTAATTTTTGGTTATCTGCTAATTACAACCTTCATAATAACCTGTCATTCCGAGGCACGAGGGATATGTCAGACACTGGCACTAAACTGTCTGAACCGGGATTCGCAGGATGAAAGGATAGACAGGATTAAGGGATAGATGTTATTACAACCTATAAGATAATAACACCCCCACAATCACCAAATTACCCCAACGTCATTGCGAGGAGGAACGACGAAGCAATCTAGTCGTTAGGTCTGGTATTTGACACCCTAACAATCAACCTACACTGCTTACTGGCACCGTATAATATTTGGCAAGTTACATCCTACCATACCCAAACAGACCCCGCAACAGGTGCGGGGAGACAGCTATAGTGTTTATTTTTAGAGCTTAAAACTACCTTACTAAAGTTTTATTAATTGAGCTCAAAAACTAACAACTAAAGACAGCGATAACCTCCAAACTGGTAAGAGCCGAAAAGTAGACAAAAAGAATAATTCCATAATCAGCAGTCCGATAGCTACTAAGGGCGGGCGGGGACTCTATGGCTGGTGTGGGCATATTGTGGCTTGTGGGCTGCCGGATTTTTAAAAATGCCGCCATACAACACTGCCTTTGACAATGAATCGTCAGTTAAGGCATTTTTCTGGCAGGGAGGGACTGTGCGTTTAGTGCGTGGCAATATGCCTTTCAGCCATAGTGTCTTTTTTTGGTTACCTTTTTTGGACAAGCAAAAAAGGTAAGAAAAAGTGGAGATTGAGCTTTAGGTGACTTTAGCTCATTAAGTTTATTAAAGATATATTGATGATGCGGTTATTTAATAAGTCAACGATGCAATCTCATCGTCAGGTCTAGTATTATACTGTCTGAACCGGGATTCGCAGGATGAAAGGATATACAGGATTAAAGGAAAGATGTTTCTACAATCAACCAGATAATAACACCCTCTATTACAACTCACCCCTCCACGTCATTGTGAGGAGGCACGACGAAGCAATCTCATCGTCAGGTTTGGTATTATTCCCCCACAAACATATCAACCAACACAGCTTACCACCAACAGATTGCCGCGGCATTTTTTCATAGGAAACTTAAGGATGATATGATGATGCAATGATATATAACCTGTCATTCCGACGCAGGAGGAATCTGTTAGGCACTGGCACTAAACTGTCTGAACCGGGATTCGCAGGATGAAAGGATAGACAGGATTAAGGGATAGATGTTATTACAACCTATAAGATAATAACACCCCCACAATCACCAAATTACCCCAACGTCATTGCGAGGAGGAACGACGAAGCAATCTAGTCGTTAGGTCTGGTATTTGACACCCTAACAATCAACCTACACTGCTTACTGGCACCGTATAATATTTGGCAAGTTACATCCTACCATACCCAAACAGACCCCGCAACAGGTGCGGGGAGACAGCTATAGTGTTTATTTTTAGAGCTTAAAACTACCTTACTAAAGTTTTATTAATTGAGCTCAAAAACTAACAACTAAAGACAGCGATAACCTCCAAACTGGTAAGAGCCGAAAAGTAGACAAAAAGAACAACTCAATAATCAGCAGTCCGGTAGCTACTAAGGGCGGGCGGGGACTCTATGGCTGGTGTGGGCATATTGCGGCTTGTGGGCTGCCGGATTTTTAAAAATGCCGCCATACAACACTGCCTTTGACAATGAATCGTCAGTTAAGGCATTTTTCTGGCAGGGAGGGACTGTGCGTTTAGTGCGTGGCAATATGCCTTTCAGCCATAGTGTCTTTTTTTGGTTACCTTTTTTGGACAAGCAAAAAAGGTAAGAAAAAGTGGAGATTGAGCTTTAGGTGACTTTAGCTCATTAAGTTTATTAAAGATATATTGATGATGCGGTTATTTAATAAGTCAACGATGCAATCTCATCGTCAGGTCTAGTATTATACTGTCTGAACCGGGATTCGCAGGATGAAAGGATATACAGGATTAAAGGAAAGATGTTTCTACAATCAACCAGATAATAACACCCTCTATTACAACTCACCCCTCCACGTCATTGTGAGGAGGCACGACGAAGCAATCTCATCGTCAGGTTTGGTATTATTCCCCCACAAACATATCAACCAACACAGCTTACCACCAACAGATTGCCGCGGCATTTTTTCATAGGAAACTTAAGGATGATATGATGATGCAATGATATATAACCTGTCATTCCGACGCAGGAGGAATCTGTTAGACACTGGCACTAAACTGTCTGAACCGGGATTCGCAGGATGAAAGGATAGACAGGATTAAGGGATAGATGTTATTACAACCTATAAGATAATAACACCCCCACAATCACCAAATTACCCCAACGTCATTGCGAGACCTAATTTTTGGCTCTGCCAAACACACAAAATAAGATGACGTGTATTATTTTTATTTTTGTAGAACCTGTACCCATGGCCGCGTTACATTTAGTGCTATTGCCTGCTTGCGAGTATGGTTGGGAAGGATGGAGTCACAAATTTTGGTACTTTCTTTTAATTGGAAATGTCCGTTCGGTAGTCTTTCATGCGATATCTCCTTCCTGTACAGGATTTTATCACTAAAAGTTAATATGATCGATGGAAAAATTAAGAGCTAATGCTGCTGGAGTAGACATTGGGGCAAAGAAGATCTTTGTCTCAGTTGGAGGAGAGCAAGTGCGCTCCTTTGGTACATTTACAGAAGAATTTCGTTTGGCCTGTGATTACCTGGTGTCAAAGGGCGTCGAATCGGTAGCGATGGAAGCTACCGGTGTTTACTGGGTTATCTTATATGAGATACTAGAAAAGGCCGGTTTAGATGTATGGTTGGTGGATGGAAGACAGACCAGACAGGTTCCCGGCCGAAAAACAGATGTTAAAGACTGTCAGTGGATACAGCAGTTGCATAGTTACGGACTGTTGAACCGGTGTTTTGTGCCTGATGAGCAAGTTAAAGAAATCAGGAGATATCAGAGGTTGCGGGAGGACCATATCAGAACAGCATCGATGCACATCAACCATATGCAAAAAGCTTTAACCGAAATGAATATCCGCCTCAAAGAGGTTATAAACCAAATACAGGGAGCGAGTGGCCTGAGAGTCATAGAAGCAATCATAGAAGGAGAAAGGGACAAGCACAAACTATTAAGCCTTTGCCATAAAAGTATCAAGGAAAAAAAAGGGTACTTGGTATTGAAGGCTTTAGAGGGACATTATACAGAAGCTGGGCTATTTGCTTTACAGCAAGCTTACGAAGCGTATCTTTTTTACCAAGGGCAAATCTCCCAATGCGATAAAAAAATACAGCAAGCGATGGAAAGAAGTAACAGGTACCACCAGGACAAAGACGCCAAAGACGAAATAGAGTCAGTAAAAGGCCGTAAGCCGATCAGGCACAACAAACCTCAGGTAGATAACCTGGGAGGCCATTTAATTAAAATATTTACAGGTAGAGACGCTACAGACCTACCTGGCATAACGGACTATACATGGCTACAACTCTATGCTGAAGTAGGGTATGATCTAGAAAAGTGGCCTTCGGAAAAACAGTTTACATCTTGGCTAGGGTTGTCCCCCGGACAGAATGATTCCGGGAAAATGAAAAAAAATGCAAAAAAGAAATTTAGGCCAAAAGCAGGGCAAATTTTCAGGCAGATTGCACAAAGTTTGATTGAGAGCAAAAAAATTGCACTAGGCGCATTTGGCAGAAGAATAAAAGCCAAACGAGGCCCTGGCGTAGCTGTGAAAGCAACAGCTAGAAAACTTGCTGTTCTATATTGGCGGTTAATGGTTAAAGGGCTTGACTATACAGAAAGGGGAATAAAGAAATATGAAGAACTAATGAAAATTCAGCGAGAAAAGTGGTTGATGAAAACGGCAAAGAACCTAGGATACCAACTTACTGTTTGTGAGGAAGTTTGAAAGATACGTCATCGGTAGGAGGAACGACGAAGCAATCTAGTCGTTAGGTCTGGTATTTGACACCCTAACAATCAACCTACACTGCTTACTGGCACCGTATAATATTTGGTAAGTTACATCCTACCATACCCAAACAGACCCCGCAACAGGTGCGGGGGTACAGCTATAGTGTTTGCTTTTAGCGTTAAAACACCATCCTAAAAAACTACACCCAAAGCCAGCTATAACCTCCAATCTGGTAAGAGCCGAAAAGTAGACAAAAAGATTAACTCCTTAACCAGCAGCCCGGTAGCTACTAAGGGCGGGCGGGGACTCTATGGCTGGTGTGGGCATATTGCGGCTTGTGGGCTGCCGGATTTTTAAAAATGCCGCCATACAACACTGCCTTTGACAATGAATCGTCAGTTAAGGCATTTTTCTGGCAGGGAGGGACTGTGCGTTTAGTGCGTGGCAATATGCCTTTCAGCCATAGTGTCTTTTTTTGGTTACCTTTTTTGGACAAGCAAAAAAGGTAAGAAAAAGTGGAGATTGAGCTTTAGGTGACTTTAGCTCATTAAGTTTATTAAAGATATATTGATGATGCGGTTATTTAATAAGTCAACGATGCAATCTCATCGTCAGGTCTAGTATTATACTGTCTGAACCGGGATTCGCAGGATGAAAGGATATACAGGATTAAAGGAAAGATGTTTCTACAATCAACCAGATAATAACACCCTCTATTACAACTCACCCCTCCACGTCATTGTGAGGAGGCACGACGAAGCAATCTCATCGTCAGGTTTGGTATTATTCCCCCACAAACATATCAACCAACACAGCTTACCACCAACAGATTGCCGCGGCATTTTTTCATAGGAAACTTAAGGATGATATGATGATGCAATGATATATAACCTGTCATTCCGACGCAGGAGGAATCTGTTAGGCACTGGCACTAAACTGTCTGAACCGGGATTCGCAGGATGAAAGGATAGACAGGATTAAGGGATAGATGTTATTACAACCTATAAGATAATAACACCCCCACAATCACCAAATTACCCCAACGTCATTGCGAGGAGGAACGACGAAGCAATCTAGTCGTTAGGTCTGGTATTTGACACCCTAACAATCAACCTACACTGCTTACTGGCACCGTATAATATTTGGTAAGTTACATCCTACCATACCCCAAACAGACCCCGCAACAGGTGCGGGGAGACAGCTATAGTGTTTATTTTAGAGTTTAAAACACCATCCTAAAAATTTAGATCCAAAGCCAGCGATAATCTCCAAACTGGTAAGAGCCGAAAAGTAGAGGAAAAGAATAATTCCATAACCAGCAGCCCGGTAGCTACTAAGGGCGGGCGGGGACTCTATGGCTGGTGTGGGCATATTGCGGCTTGTGGGCTGCCGGATTTTTAAAAATGCCGCCATACAACACTGCCTTTGACAATGAATCGTCAGTTAAGGCATTTTTCTGGCAGGGAGGGACTGTGCGTTTAGTGCGTGGCAATATGCCTTTCAGCCATAGTGTCTTTTTTTGGTTACCTTTTTTGGACAAGCAAAAAAGGTAAGAAAAAGTGGAGATTGAGCTTTAGGTGACTTTAGCTCATTAAGTTTATTAAAGATATATTGATGATGCGGTTATTTAATAAGTCAACGATGCAATCTCATCGTCAGGTCTAGTATTATACTGTCTGAACCGGGATTCGCAGGATGAAAGGATATACAGGATTAAAGGAAAGATGTTTCTACAATCAACCAGATAATAACACCCTCTATTACAACTCACCCCTCCACGTCATTGTGAGGAGGCACGACGAAGCAATCTCATCGTCAGGTTTGGTATTATTCCCCCACAAACATATCAACCAACACAGCTTACCACCAACAGATTGCCGCGGCATTTTTTCATAGGAAACTTAAGGATGATATGATGATGCAATGATATATAACCTGTCATTCCGACGCAGGAGGAATCTGTTAGGCACTGGCACTAAACTGTCTGAACCGGGATTCGCAGGATGAAAGGATAGACAGGATTAAGGGATAGATGTTATTACAACCTATAAGATAATAACACCCCCACAATCACCAAATTACCCCAACGTCATTGCGAGGAGGAACGACGAAGCAATCTCGTCAGGTTTAACATTAACACCCTAACAATCAACCAACACAGCTTACCCAAACAGATTGCCGCGGCATTTTTTCATAAGAAAACTAATGGCTTATAACTTCAATCCATAGATCTTTATCAACCATTACCTTGTGCCTCGCAATGACGGTTAATTTTTGCTTATCTGCTAATTAAAACCTTAAGGTTAGACGCTGGCACCTGCCTAATATTTGGCAATTCACATTCCTGCTTTACCCCAACAGCCCCCGCAACAGGTGCGGGGAGGCAGCTAGTGTTTGCTTTTAGCGTTTAAAACACCATCCCAAAAAACTAACACCCAAAGCCAGCGGTAACCTCCAATCTGGTAAGATCCAAAAAGTAGACTAAAAGAATAACTCCATAATCAGCAGTCCGGTAGCTACTAAGGGCGGGCGGGGACTCTATGGCTGGTGTGGGCATATTGCGGCTTGTGGGGTGCCGGATTTTTAAAAATGCCGCCATACAACACTGCCTTTGACAATGAATCGTCAGTTAAGGCATTTTTCTGGCAGGGAGGGACTGTGCGTTTAGTGCGTGGCAATATGCCTTTCAGCCATAGTGTCTTTTTTTGGTTACCTTTTTTGGACAAGCAAAAAAGGTAAGAAAAAGTGGAGATTGAGCTTTAGGTGACTTTAGCTCATTAAGTTTATTAAAGATATATTGATGATGCGGTTATTTAATAAGTCAACGATGCAATCTCATCGTCAGGTCTAGTATTATACTGTCTGAACCGGGATTCGCAGGATGAAAGGATATACAGGATTAAAGGAAAGATGTTTCTACAATCAACCAGATAATAACACCCTCTATTACAACTCACCCCTCCACGTCATTGTGAGGAGGCACGACGAAGCAATCTCATCGTCAGGTTTGGTATTATTCCCCCACAAACATATCAACCAACACAGCTTACCACCAACAGATTGCCGCGGCATTTTTTCATAGGAAACTTAAGGATGATATGATGATGCAATGATATATAACCTGTCATTCCGACGCAGGAGGAATCTGTTAGACACTGGCACTAAACTGTCTGAACCGGGATTCGCAGGATGAAAGGATAGACAGGATTAAGGGATAGATGTTATTACAACCTATAAGATAATAACACCCCCACAATCACCAAATTACCCCAACGTCATTGCGAGGAGGAACGACGAAGCAATCTAGTCGTTAGGTCTGGTATTTGACACCCTAACAATCAACCTACACTGCTTACTGGCACCTGCCTAATATTTGGCAATTCACATTCCTGCTTTACCCCAAACAGACCCCGCAACAGGTGCGGGGAGACAGCTATAGTGTTTATTTTAGAGTTTAAAACACCATCCTAAAAATTTAGATCCAAAGCCAGCGGTAACCTCCAATCTGGTAAAAGCCGAAAAGTAGACTAAAAGAATAACTCCATAATCAGCAGTCCGGTAGCTACTAAGGGCGGGCGGGGACTCTATGGCTGGTGTGGGCATATTGCGGCTTGTGGGGTGCCGGATTTTTAAAAATGCCGCCATACAACACTGCCTTTGACAATGAATCGTCAGTTAAGGCATTTTTCTGGCAGGGAGGGACTGTGCGTTTAGTGCGTGGCAATATGCCTTTCAGCCATAGTGTCTTTTTTTGGTTACCTTTTTTGGACAAGCAAAAAAGGTAAGAAAAAGTGGAGATTGAGCTTTAGGTGACTTTAGCTCATTAAGTTTATTAAAGATATATTGATGATGCGGTTATTTAATAAGTCAACGATGCAATCTCATCGTCAGGTCTAGTATCATTCCCCCACAAACAATCAACAGACACAGCTTACCGCAAACAGATTGCCGCTGTTGAACACCTCCAAGGTTTGTTAAACACTTGGAGGTGAAATAAAACTTGCTGTTAGTTTTGGGGATTATCTTTTATTCGAAAATTTACCCATGCCCATAAAAAATCGCCACTACAGGAATACGTTTAGCCGATAGGAAATCGGCTCTACAATCACCAGGTGCGGGGGTACAGCTATGTAGCCTACTAAATCTTAATTTCTATCAAACTTATACGTAAGACCAATATTTAACACTGTTCTTAATTGTGTGGCGGGTCCTACGGTGCCGTCTTCTCTAGGGATATCAATGTCGTCATCATAAAGGAGGTGGGTAGAAAAGCTAGCAGCCAAATACTCGTTGATCTTCATAAGAAGCAAAAATTCCCAATTAACATCAATACTGGTAATATTTTGATAGTTTCCGAAAAGGTTAATTCGGGTATCAACAGTAACGTTCTCAAAAATTTCTCTTTTAAACCTAGCATTAAAGAGCGCTCCATATTCAATTCTAAAATTCTGCCCAGGATCTACCCCAAACCTACCTTCTTCTGCAAACCTATCATGTATTACCAAAGTCTGTTTGGTGGTTACAGGGGCTAACACTACAAAAAAGTTTTGACTTCTACGGTATTCCCACCCTAGAGAGGTAATAATAAAGCCGGGAGCAAGGAAATCCGATATCATGGTTCTGGTTTCTTGTCCATCTACCATTGCATAATTGTATCCAGCAGCCATTTGGGTCCTGAAATCTAGCAATCCAGTAAACATCCAATTTCCAGTGGCCCTACGGCTAAATTTGGATATAAAAATCAACCGGTCATCACTTTTTCGCAAACCTGTTCTTTCCTCTCCCTGACCTTGCCTGATAAGGCCAAAGCCCAGCTCAAGGTTATTGTTCCACATGAACCTTTCACGTTCATAATTTAGAAAAAGAGTTTGTATGGTATTTAATGCTATAGAGCTTTGCCCTCCCCCTATCCAATTTCTTAATCCTACTTGGGCAAAAGTAAGAGAAGAGTTCCCTCCAAAGTGCCAGTATTTTACGGTATCTTCGCCAGTGGGAGGCTCTGGAATTTCAATACCAGGGGAACTAGGGCTTGGAGGTGTGGCAGGTTCTACTGGGTCAGGAAGGTCTGGTAAAATATCTTCTTGTCCATAGGAAGGTATAGAAGACAATACAATCAACAAAACTAAAACAAGGGAATGGTACTTATTCATCTAATAAAGACCGATAATATAAAATATTACTATTTACAAAGATTGATACTGGAAAGATACAAAAGCCACAATTTCTATAGATACCACCTATTACAACATACCTTTAAGTTCATCTAAAGCTTCTTCAGAAAGCGGTTTGGTAATGAAATTAATCACGTATTCATTGTCGACAATTCTATCGATATCCCTTTTACTATCTGAACTGGAAAGGATGACAATGCGACATTTTTCTTTGATCTCCTGGGGGAAGTTTTCGTATTCAAAAAGAAAGACAAATCCGTCTACAATAGGCATATTGATATCCAGAAAAATCACTGCTGGAATTTTACTAAGGTCGTCTTTGTGTTGGTCTATATATTCCAAAGCACTTTTCCCTGAATTCTTAACAATAATATTATTCGAAAACCCTGTTAGTTCAATCACACGCTTATGGATAAAATTATCAGTATCGTTATCATCCACAAGCATAACGCTTTCGACTACTTTACTTTCACTCATTTTTACTTTGTAAGTCTTTTATCAGATTAGGAATATGTACTATAAATTTACTGCCTTTTCCGGCAATAGATTCAAGTGCTAATTCTCCGCCAAGTTTTGCAACATTATTTTTTACAATATACAGTCCAAGGCCTGAACCATCACTATCTTCAGAAGCACGGAAAAACATGTCAAACACACGGTCTTGGTAAATCACTTCAATACCTTGACCGTTATCTTCGATAATTATTTCAGCGCGATTTTCATCTGCTGTAATTCGAATGTTAATATAAGGATTATTGTCTTCATATCTATGGTATTTGTAAGCATTAGAAAGCAAATTACTAATTACTGAACTAATACGCATATCGTCAGAGTAGAATTTTCCTTTTACTTTAACATCCTTATGAACTTTTACCTTCTCAGCATTTTCGGCAAATTTAAGATTATTAAGAGCTTCACCGACCATTTTTTCAAAATTTATTTCCACCCTCTCTAAACCTGGCCTGCTGTTCCGGGAAAACTCAATTAATTCTTTTATAAATGCAGAAAGTCCATCTATGCTATTCTGCATCATGTCGAAGTATTTATCTAATATAGGCTCAGAAGATTCAAGTCGTGCTAATTTCACCAAGCCTGTGAGCGATCTGAGTGGAGCCTTTAAGTCATGGGATGCTTTATAGACAAAGCTATCTAATTCATGATTAATGGTTAGCAACTCCCTTTCACTTTCCACCCGCTTAGTAATGTCATGGCAATTAACTATTATACCATTCACCACTTCATCCTTCAACAAGTTCACCCCTACCACTTCAAAGGAATGATATAAACCTTTATTATTGCGCAGCCGCACACCATCTAATACTTGGTTCTCGCCCGGATTGGCCAGCACATCGGCCAGTGACTTTGACACCATGTCTATATCATTGGGATGGACAAACTCAAAGGCCACTTTTCCTAACATACTATCAGCTTTGTAACCAAGAATTCTCTGACAAGAGTCTCCTACAAACTTGATCCGTAAATCTTCGGAAAGTATAGCAACGAGATCAGAAGAGTTTTCGATCAGCATCCTAAACTTATACTCATTATCCTTCAATACCTTTTCCAACTTCTTTCTCTGGGTAATGTCCCGCACTATGGCCTGGTACCGTCCATCGTCCAGTAAGCTGGAACTAATTTCGACTACAACATCACTACCATCTTTCCGACGGCACATGCATTCTTTGACAACCGGCTGCGCTTTTGTTAAAGATTCTGCTGATACGGTATCACCTGATCGAGCGCTGACGCTAGCAAGTTGCAGAATAGTCAGTTTTGTAAATTCAGCTAGTTCATAACCAAAAATTTCACAAGCCTTAGCGTTTGCGTCAAGGATATTACCCTCTACATCATACAAATAAATACCATCAGATGCCTGCTCCATGAGCATTTTATACTTAAGTTCACTAGACCGAATGCTTTGTTCTGCCGCTTTAAAGTCAGAGACATCAATACTTACATTTAGAATACCTATCTGGTTTTCCTCTTGAAAAAGAAAAGGAACTTTTACAGAATGTATATGAGTAATATTTTCAGGCATTTTTTCCTGAAAGGCTTCAGTAATAAATTTTAACCTTCCCCGCTTCATCACGTCCATTTCAACGTCGGCTATTTTCTGGGCCTGCTCGTTGGGGTAAATATCAAAAGCAGTTTTTCCTGGCATCTCTTCTGCTGTCAATGCAAAGTTCTCAGCAAAAGCATGGTTCACAAACACAAACTTACCTTGATGGTCTTTCAGGTAAATCTGATGGGGCACCAAGTTAATCACCTGCTTTAGCATGTCTTTATGATCAGCTAGGCAATCTTCCACCAGTTTGATTCTTAATACCCTATATTGCCGGCTACCGTATGTACATTGACTGATGTAGGTAGTGTTTTCTTTCAAACCCTTTCCATTATTTTTTAGATACTCTAATTTGAAGTTAGCCGGAGAATTTGCATTTCGGTTTAGAGTTTCGACTGATTTCTTTGATAAGATGCTATTTATAGCAAGCCCGTGAAGCTTAGCATGGTTAGCGACACCCAAGAAATCCGCAGCCTGCTTGTTGACATAAAAGATTTTTGCTCCATCAAGAATAATAAGAGGGTCATTAGAATCATCAAAAAAAGCAGCGATCACACTCCGAATATTCTTGGTGCGAAAGACGAGCCAACCTCCTATACCCAATAGCAATAAAGTTATAAAGGAGAAATATATATAGCCATTCATGTTTATAAGTGCAATATGATCGGGTAGCTGGTAAGCGACTGTTCCTCTCTCTAGTTTTCAAAGCCAGCATTACCCAGAGAAGCAATAAAACCCTATTAGTAAAGCAATAAACAGTTTTTCTACTGTTCCACTTCCTTCTTGTTGGCTATATTGTTAGGAACCCTAATGTAAAAGCTAGTTCCTGCCCCTTGAGAAGACTCTACGGATATATTTCCATTTAGTTTTTCCACTACTTGTTTTGTGATATACAAGCCAAGCCCTGAGCCATAAGAGCTGTGCGAGGCCCTAAAAAACATATCAAAAACCCGGGACAAGTAATCTTCTTTAATACCTATACCATTGTCTTTTATAGTAATATCTGCAAAAGCTTCGGACACTTTTACATGTACTTTACAAAATGAATCCGATATATACCGGTTTTTATATTTAATAGCATTAGATAAAATATTATGAAAAATAATGGAAATACGCATTTTATCAGAATAAAAAGGAACTGTTCCCTCTTGAGAGAACTCCATATGCACATCTCCCATATTGTCCATAAACTTTAGTTCTTCTACACACTCCTCATAAATTCTTTTAAAATCAATTTCTTCACATGAAAGATCCAGACGACTATTGCGGGAATAGTTTGTAAGGTCTGCAATAAAATTATCTAATTTTTCTATGCTTTTATTAATGAGGTCCAAGTAGTTGTTTCTTTGCCCTGCATCCTCCTCATTCTTCACCAAATTGGACAACCCCAGCATCGAACGCAAAGGCGCCCTAAGATCGTGAGATGCACGGTAAACAAAACTATCGAGTTCAAAATTGGTTTTAATAATAGCTTTTTCAGAAGACTTCCTTAATGTTATATCTCTAGCAAAAACACTGATCCCTGACACACTTCCCCCTGGGCTTGAGATAGGGTTGTATGAAATTTCATAAGAGGTTTCATTGCTTTGTCCAGGAAAACTCACAAACTCCGTAGAGAACCGCTCTCCTCTTAATGCTTTAAAATGCATGGCTAGCCACTCCCTTTTCACACCTTCCGGGAAAACATCATTGAGGTTATCGCCGACGCTTACCTCTTTCTTATAATGCACCTTCAAAAACAAACGGAAAGCCGAGTTCAATGTGGTAAAGTTCAAGCTTTTATCAACAGACCATATCATGTCAGAGGTATTCTCTACCAAAGCCGTTAACCGGGCTTCGCTCTCTCGGAGGTTCTCCTCCATTTTCTTACGTTCTGTATTGACAGCCAATGTAACCAAAATAACTTTGTGGTGTCCCTCTACATCATTAATAACAGAATGTCGGTTATCGACCCATTCATAGCCACCTTCTTGATTTTTGACTCTATATTCGATAGAAGAACTGTCAGCGATCTCCTGTTTCACAAAAATGCTCCAATGCTTCAGGACTCTTTCTTTATCAGAAGGATGTATCAGGTTATATTTGTCTTTATTAAGTTCAAACCAGTTGACTGGATGCCCGAGAAAAGTACTCTTATTAAAATAAAGCGGTTTCTTCTCGGACAGGTCTACTATAAAAATAAGGTCAGGGGAATTTTCTGATAATATCCTGAACTTTTTTTCGCTGTTTTTCAAGGCATGTATATATACATCCCTTTCGAGTTCAGCAGAAACGCGTACTGAGAAGATATTTAAAAGGCTTTTTGCTAAAGATAAATTTCTAAATGGAGTAGCATTCCGAATTTCCAATACCCCGATTTTTTTACCCGACGAATCAGACAAGGGAACCCCCATATAATATAAGGTATCTTCTTCAGGCAATTCTAACTCCGGAACCGGATCGGATACTCCTTCCAAATATAAGTCACTGTTCTCTTCGAGTACTTTGAGCCCCAAAGAGTGGTTTACTGGCAGTACAAAATTTGTAAGGACTTCCCCATTGCGAAACAACACCTTGGAACGGATTTTACTTTGGGAATACTCGCCAATAAAAACAGACTGAACATCAAGAACTACAGACAAATGTTCGGCCAAGAAAACATAAAAATCTTTTCCTGAAACACCTTTTGTAATTTCAAGCAAAGAGTCTTCGGCTATTTTTCTTTCACTAATATCATTCAGCACTCCAATAAAATTAACCAGCTCGCCCTTCCTATTGATTACTGGCGATACGCTCAGTTCATTCCAAAAAAGTGTCCCATCTTTACGATAGTTCTTCAATATGACCGTAACCTGCTTTTGCTCAGCAACAGCCTTACGCAAAACATCTAACCCCAACTGGTTCCGTTCTTTATTTTGAAGGAAGCGGCAGTTTTTACCTACAACCTCTTGATATCTGTACCCAGTGATTTTTTCAAAAGCCTTATTGGCATAAACAATGGGATTGTCTGGCAGATTGGGGTCAGTTATAACAATACCATTGTTACTACTATCTATAGCCCGTTCCAGCAATAGCAAATTCTCTTCTTGCGCTTTTTTAAAAGAGACATCTCTAACATTTATGACAATGCCATTGATAAATTCATTATTAAACTGGTTATTAAAAGTGGCCTCAAGATAAAGATAATGACCTTCATTGCTCAAAAAGCGAAACTCACTAATAAAAATTTTATTTTCAGTCTTTAAGGTATGGGAAATAATATCCTCCAACCCTTTTTTATCTGAAGCATGAACGAAACTTGTAAACTTTTTGCCCAAGATCTGATCTTCAGCAAACCCAAGGACATTCTGCACAGATTCACTACAGTATGTGACCTGGCTGGACTCTTCTAAAACCAGGATGACATCGGAGGAGTTTTGCACCAAAGAGCGAAAACGCGCTTCACTTTCTTTCAAGCTTATCTCAGACCGTTTCCTGTAACTGATATCATTAGCAGTCAAGCAGATTTTGTCAACATTGCCATAGGCATCATAAACAGGGTTGGCATACACTTCAATCCAAAGATCAGGATTAATCCAGGTGGCATGGAACTCATGCTGCATAACATTGCCTTTTACCACCTCGTCGAACAAAGGCTTGATATAACTGATAGTTTCAGCGTTCATGCCTTCAAAGACAGATTCCCCTATAGCAAGCCCTCTCCCCCTCTGCTCACGAAATACTTCATCAGCCCTTTTGTTGAAGGTAATAATGGACCCGTGGACTGAAAGTAAAAACAGTGACTGGTTGTTATTGTTAAGGACAGCTTTAAGGTTAGCTTCAGATGCTTTCAGGGCTTTTTCTGTAAGTTTCTGCCCGGTAACCTCAGAAAACACACCCAGGTGTAAACCAGGAATAAAATTGGTTCTAGCGTCAAATTCTATATAAATCGGCTTTTCCCTGCCTATAGGTTTAAATTTGTACAAGCCACTTAAAAAGCCCGTACGCATAAACTCCCCCCATATCTGATCAGCCTCTTTAGATGATTTGTGGGGAAATAAGCTTTTAACATTTATTGTAGAAAGATAATCTGCTGAGGCATTATATATTTCACATGCAGAAGGGTTGGCCTCCTTAATCCTTCCAGTTTCATCAAAAATTACAATACCTTCGCGGATATTCTCAAACAGCTTTTTGTACTTACCATGGACTTTTGGAACAGAAGGCTTAAACTTAATTAAATATCCTATAAAGTCTTGAGAGTGAAAAGGGCTGACTTTAATAAAGTAATTTTCAATCCCAATATCCAGAAGTTCAGGTTTATCTATAAGTTGGGTCAGGTTTTCCACCTTTATTCCCAAGCCCTGAAAAAGAGATGCTATTGGTCGCTCATACAAATCTTTTAGTACCGGGAACGCATTTTCTGCAGATTTATTAGCTATCAGAATCTGTAGCTGTTTACCTGTAACAACTACAGGAAAGCCAACATCCTCTATCAGCTCTTCTAGCATGGTTCTGATACCTAAAAAATCCATATTTAATTCTCTTTTTCAATTTCAAAAAAAAAAATACCGGACCTGTAAAAAAATTACCCAATGAGGTAATTACTTTTTGATTGTAATCTTTTCCCCCACAGAAATACTAAAATCTTCTTTATTGTTCCACTCAAGTATTTCGGTTACAGAGACACCATATAAACGTGAAATTTTATAAATAGTATCCCCAGGCTCCGCAACATGTACTTTGGTAATAGGGCCATCGTCATCCATATCAAGTACCTTACCGACAATAACCTTTTGCCCACTTTTCAAGGTTGTATTAACAAGCTCATTCCAGACTATAATACTATCTACAGGCACATTATACTTTCTTGACAAGGCATAAACAGTTTGGCCAGGCTCAACTAAATGATATTTATAAGACCCTTCAACAAAAGAAGAACCATCTTGTGCATATCCATCTTCGTCATCATAGTAGTCTACTATTTCTTCTTCATACGCTTCATCCATATAAGGTTCTTCTACCTCTTCAGGCACCTTATTGACCTGACTATTATAAGATGGTGCATCTTTATAGGTATTGCCCTCAGGTGCACGCTGTTGCTTATCCTGTCCATTTGGATAATTCTTCTTTTCATCAACAAACTGTATAGGGGCATCTTTTGGCATTTTATTTCTTAACCACAGCACCCTACCAGGCTTAAGCGGCTCATATTTGTCCATCCGGTTCTTTTTCCTAATAGCCCTGGTCCTTATTCCATATTTATGCGCCACATCCCATATAGTTTCCCCCTTCTCTACAGTATGCATTATTACTAAAGCTTTACCTCTTTTAGGCTGCAGATAATAGTACTCGCCAGGAACAGGCTCATCCCTTTTTCTCAATTCATTGTATTTTATTATGTCTATTAAGCCAACCCCACCCCTTTCGGCAAGTTGTTCAAAAGACTCCCCTTCTTTGGCTTTGATGGCTTTAAGGTTATTGACAATGGTTTGGTGCTCATTTTCAGGCTTAGGGTTTCGAGAAAAAAGCCTGCGAAAAAAGCCGCCCCTTTCCTTAGGTTGGTGAATTTGATGCTCCGGATCCTCAATGACTACATCTTCATGAACATCGTCATCAGACTGATAGGCAAGCAGGTCTGAAGGATCCCTTTTTACAGGTAAAATTACTGCATAAACTTTATCATCAGGAACTTTAGACTTCAGAATCCATTTGTTGTACATTTCCAAATCTTCCAAAGCAACATTGGTTTCTTTGGCAATTTCCTTAAGGCTCATATTCGCGCCTTTAGTATACTTTACGAGCTTTAGCTCTGGGTGCTCAGCCTTTCCAACTTCATTTTCATAAGCAATTTTATGCGCAAGAAAACGTACAACATACCAGTGCATGTTTTTATCAATAGTCATTTTCCGCGCCCCCACATACTTATTGTCCACATGCGATCTCACGCCACCTGGCCCTAGGTTATAGGAAAGGAGTGCATAAATCCAGTTATCGAGTATAGAATTGTTTTTCCTAAGATACCTTGCAGCCCCTCTAGTAGCAGATACAATATTAATACGCTCATCCACCTCATTGTCAATCCTTAGGCCAACCTCCCGAGCAGCCTCTTTCTTAAATTGCCAATAGCCTACTGCGTTTGAAGAAGAAACGGCATCAGAAATCAAGCTGCTTTCCTGCAAAGCAAGGTATTTGAAATCATCAGGAAAATCTTCGTCTTTGAAAACCTTTTCAATGATCGGAAAATATAAATTTGCCCGCTCAACTTTAATATTAAAATACTTCGGATTCCGTGTGATCGCCTCTACCTCTGACTTTAATACCTTTCTTACCTGACTGGTCAGCGTAAGCTCCATATTAGCAAATGTCATTCGCTCAGGAATATACACCTCTTGGCCATAGCCTAAAAAGGAGCAAACTAATAAGGTGAGAAGTAAAATATATTTCATCGATCTATTTTTTTCTGATAATCATTAAACCGTCTCTTATATTGATTATTGTATTGTCCACCCTTTGATCATTTTGAACTTTATCGTTAAATGAAGCCAATGCCCGGGTATCTTTGTCCTTTGCTTCAGGATCTAACACTTTGCCTTTCCATAATACATTATCAGCAATTATAAAGCCACCCTTCCTCACTTTGTCAATAACCAAATCAAAATATAAAGAATATCCTGCTTTATCTGCATCTATAAAAACTATATCAAAAACTTCATCAAGGTTGGGAATAACCTCAGCCGCACGTCCATAAACCAGTTCAATCTGGTTTTCCATGTTAGCTTCCTTAACATACCTCCGAACCAGATCTTCTAGTTCTTCATTGATGTCTATGGTAATAAGCTTCCCGCCGGCTTTTAAGCCTTCGGCCATACATATGGCAGAATATCCTGTAAAAGTCCCAATTTCAAGAATTCTTTCCGGCTGGATCATATGCGATATAAGCGACAAGAATCTACCTTGTACATGCCCCGAAAGCATATTAGGCATAAGCACATCTGCATATGTCTCACGTGATAGCTTTTGTAGAACTTCAGGTTCTCCTGAAGAATGCTCCTTTATATATTTCTCAAAATCAAGCATCTAAAAAACTCTTATAACCAAAACACAAGTAACATTAAACTCCGTTAGGTGAAACCTCAGTGAATGTTCCTGATATACAATTTCCACCAATCGTCCCGCTACATCTGAACGTAAGAAGCTTTACCAAAATATACCACTTTCCAGATTCAAAAATGCTATAAAAATAATAAAAAAACAGATAATATTTATATTTATCTAAATTTACCACCATCTATTTTTCTCTATAGTTATTATGTACTGAATACTAATTGAAAAAGTTGCCCAAACTGATCTATAAAAATCACAAATTTTATAACAAAGGGGGACATTTTTACAGAAAAATAACTTGCCTCTCCTTTTGCTACCCAAGCATCCAAAAGAATTCAGTTCAGTTCTCAGTAACGACAAATTATGTCTTATGGCTACGAAGTAGGTTTGTAAGTAAGCATGGAAAGCTTATCAGGGTCAAAAACATCATTGGCCAGCTCTTGAAGGTCGGTAGCGGACACATTTCTTATTCTATTGAAGATATTTTCCAAACTTTCTATATGTCCTAGGTCAAGCAAGCTCTTACCCATCATTTGCATAAAACTGATATTGCTTTCCTCGGCCATGGCTAGCTGTCCCATTAGTTGTTCTTTAAAGTTATGCAACTGTAGCCTTCCTAATGGCTTCTCCCGCATTTTTCGTAGTTCTTTCAGAGTAAGGTCAATACTTTTTTGAAGTTGCTTGGGCTCTGTCCCAAAATAAATTCCAAAAAAGCCTGTATCAGTAAAGGGGGTATATGAGGCCTCAATATTATATACATACCCATACTTTTCCCTCAAAGACATATTCAATCGGGCGTTCATGCCTGGGCCGCCAAGAATATTGATAAGCATAAAAAAAGGCAATCGACGTTCGTCCTGCAAGGCATAAGCAATATTGCCGATCATACAATGTGCCTGTGCCAAAGGTTTGTTCACCTGCACATGCCCAGGTTTATAGTGGTCAAATTTTTTCCGTTGAGGAACACCCGAAAATTCAGGGATGTCTTTCAGGTACTTCTCCGCCATCCGTTTAACCTTGGAAATAGGAAAATTGCCCACTGAGGAAAAAATAATCCTATTGGTATTAAGGTTTCGCTTAACGAACTTATGAAAATCCTCTTGCTTAAAAGACTTGACGGACTCTTCCGTGCCTAAAATATTTACCCCTAAAGGATGTCCACCAAAAAGTAAACTTTCATATTCATCCAAAATAGCATCCTCTGGTGTATCAAGATACATAGCCATTTCTTCCAAAATCACCCCTTTTTCCTTTTCTATCTCTTTGGCCGGAAAAACCGAGTCAAAAGTTATATCTTTTAATAACTCAAGGGCTTTTTCATAGTGGTTGTCCAATACAGAGGCATAGAAACAGATTTTTTCTTTAGTTGTATAAGCATTTAATTCGCCCCCAACAATTTCCAACCTGTTTATAATATGATGAGCTTTGCGTTTAACAGTACCTTTAAAAACCATGTGTTCCCAAAAGTGGGCAAGGCCTTCTTCCCCTTCTAATTCATCCCGGCTTCCTACGTCCAAGATAAAACCACAATGCGCAATCTTAGTATGTGTAACCTGTCTGTGCACAATACGGATCCCGTTTCCGAGCTCCACAATGTCATACTCCATCCTTCTATCTCCGCTTAAAGTAGATTTTGATATATTTTTACTAATTGAGGAATTGTATTTTCCTTTCGAAATTTTAATGCATGAGCATACCCGTTTTCTTTCATTTTCTGCTGCTTCCCTTCATCTGTCAAGATATTTTGAATAGCAACCGCCAACTCTTCAGGGCTTTGAGGGTCTGTATAAACAGAGTCAGGCCCTCCTGCTTCGGAAAAGCATGAGCCTTTGCTACTGATAACAGGCACCCTGCTGTTCAATGCTTCCAGTAAAGGTATGCCAAAACCCTCAAAAATGGAAGGGTAAATAAATAAGGATGCACCTTGGTAAAGGGCAGGCAAAAAACGAAAAGACACATACTCAACGATATTTACATAGTCTCCAAGGTTGTGCGCTGCTATATAAGATTCAAGTTCCTTTTTATAATCAGTTGCCTTTCCGGCAATGACCACATAAGGGCGATCTGCCTCCTTTAAGATACTTAAAGCTTTCAATATGTTCAGGTGGTTTTTTCGAGGCTCCAAGGTTCCTACTGAAAGCACATAGTTTTCAGGAAGGTTAAACTTTTTTTTAACCTCAGCTATTTGTTCCGGTGCGACAGTTTCATGAAAAACAGCTAAGCAATCCTGATAATTGATTTCAATCTTTTCTTCACCAATGCGAAAAAAGTCTACTAGGTCCTCTTTCGTTTGCTGGCTAATGGCTATAATCTTGTCAGAAACCTTGCAAGCGCTGAAGAATTTTTTTCGGTAAATATACCTATCAATGCTATTGTAGAGTGAAGGAAACCTCAAGAATATCAGATCATGCACGGTAACCACCTTGCCCAACTTTACCTTGTTGATACCTATGGGGAGCTCGTTGCTCAAGCCGTGAAAAATATCAGGTTCACACTCCTTCAAGTCCTCCACGACAAAGGAAGCCCTCCATAAACCAGGGACCTGCTTATGCAAAAAAGATTCAGGGCCGCAAACCTTGTAATTTCCCTGATGCCGAATGACACTTTCTTTACTAATTCCTTGAGAGGGTGTAAAAAACAAATATTCTTTCTGAGGATAAAACTCAAGAAGGGCATTAATAATGTACCGGCTGTAGTTTCCCAAGCCGGTAACATTATTAAATGCCCTTTTGGCATCAAATGCTATTTTCATTATGTTACTTCGTGTTCTTTTTTTGGTCCCAGAAGACTTCTATTACCTGATTATCTATAACGATGGTGCTTCTTTCCACACCTTCTGGTTTATCAAGCATCACTTTTTTAGTGCGGTTGGCTTTACGCTTCTTCTTTCTTTCGTACCTACGCTTCTGACGCTCATTCATCCCTTCTGTTTCTTTACTGTCATCTTCGGAGATAAGGCCAAGCTCTATGTATATTTCTTCAGCCTCGCTCATTTTCTTCTTATTCCCGCCTTTGAGCATTTTCTCTTTTACCACCACATGACCATTGCTTTTATGGAATACCAGTGCGTCCTTAAGATACTTACGCTTAGCTTTAATTTTGTACTTATCTTTTCCATTTAGAAACTTTTCAGATACAGTACCGAAGTCATGATCATCACTTTCCAGTAAAGTTAGCGCCCTATCAGCAAGAGGCACTCCATACCCGATGTGATTATTGCCATAAGGATAAAGGTGCGCACTTTTTTCAACAATTTTTTTCAAGTCCTGACTGCTCATGTCCGGTGCTTCTTCCATAAGGCAGGCAACAAAACCCGTAATGGCCGGCGCAGAAAAAGAAGTTCCATTTGGTGAGAAACAAGAAACATTAGGTTTCATGTAAGGCAAAAAATCAGGTCCGATACTGCTATATCCGATCCTGCCCCAAACAGTCTTTTTAGTAGCACCTACAGAAAGCACCCCCTCTGCATCAGCCGGGGCCGAAATGATTCTCCAGTCTGCATTGCCTTCATTTCCGGCAGAAACTACAAGGAAAACACCTTTTTCCATAGCTGCAATTTGCGCAGCCCTGGTGATTCTTGCGGTCTTACCGTCCATTTCCTCTTGTTTATAATTATCATCAGGATCATCCATTTTGGTAGAATAACCCAAAGAAGTGTTGATCAACTTAACCCCTAGGCTGTCCATCCACTCCATTGCTTGAATCCATTGGTCCTCTTCTCCCCTATGTTCTCTGTCCCCGTCTTCTGTACGAGCCAGATAATAATTGGCATTGATGGCCATACCGCTCTGGAAATTATTTTTTTCATCATAACCAGCTATCATCTTCAAAACCATCGCGCCGTGATAATCGGCATCTGTAGCTGCCTGAGTCACAATATCCGTTCTCGATGGGTCGATAAAGTCTCTTTGAGCTACTATTTTCTCCTCATTCATTATATGTAGCAAAGACTTGTCAGAATATGCTCTATAAAAACCTGCATCAATTACCCCAATGTCTACACCTTTACCGGTCAGGCCTTTGTTTCTAAAAGCTTCCGCATTCATCTGCTCCATGGCAATGGCATAGGAAGCTGGATCTGCATCAAGGTTTGTTGAAGCGATTTTAATGTCAGAAGAAATTCCATAGATTGTGTCGACAAAAGAAAAACCCTTAACCTGCTCTAACTGCTCAGCGGTAAGTGTAGAAGATACGGAATTCAACCACTTAGACTTGGCGTGAACAGGAATATCATATACTGACAAACTGTCAAGGTAAGCAGTGTTTACAGGCACATCAGAGTATTGAAACACCGGCAACCCTGCTTTTCGGCGGTTTTCGGCAGTCTTTTCACTAATATATTTCCTATAATCTTTACTTTCTATATTTTTATCTTTGAATTCAATCCAGAATTTATCCTGTGAAAAAGCAGAGGAGGAATAAAAACATAGTATTAAACTATACAGCAGAATAACTTTTTTCATAAATTAGAATTTAATGCAATATATAAACTTTCCTGACATTCTATGAAATACGAAATTATAAATTCAGACCTTTTCAAAAGTAACAGAAAAAACTATGCCGAATTTCTAAAACCCGAATCTATAGCAATATTCGTTTCCAATGATATTTTCCCCACCAATGCTGACGGCACTATGCCTTTTAAGCAAAACAGTGACCTTTTTTACCTTAGTGGGATAGACCAAGAAGAAACCACTCTTGTGGTTTGTCCTGATTATTATAATCACAACTACCAAGAAATGCTATTTGTTAAAGAAACCAATGAACATATAGCAGTATGGGAAGGAAACAAACTTACCAAAAAGGAAGTTTCAGAAAGATCTGGGATTTCTTCTGTTTATTGGACTTCGGAATTTGAGAGCATAGTATCTGTTATAATTCCAGAGTGCAAAAACATATATTTAAATGCCAATGAACATAGTAGGGCATCAAAAACACTGGACACCAAACAAGATAAATTTATAGAGTGGTGCAAAAAGAATTTTCCGCTCCACAATTATGAGCGTTCGGCACCAATTATGCATAAACTTAGGGCAGTAAAATCGCCGCTTGAAATCGCACTGATTCAAAAAGCTTGTAATATTACAGAGAAGGCGTTTAAAAGAGTACTGGAATTTGTTAAACCCAACGTAGCTGAATACGAAATTGAAGCAGAAATCCTTCATGAGTTTATCAGAAACCGCTCCAGAGGACCTGCGTATGCGCCTATTATTGCTTCTGGGAAAAACGCCTGTATTCTCCACTACACAGAAAATTCAGGCACCTGTAAAGACGGTGAGCTTATACTCATGGATATAGGTGCAGAATACGCCAATTATGCTTCAGACTTAACCCGCACCATTCCTGTAAACGGTAAATTCTCTCCAAGACAAAAAGAAGTTTATGAGGCCGTGCTCAGGGTGTTGAAAAAAGCAACTTCTATGTTAGAGGTAGGCAACAACCTAATAGACTACCATAAAGAGGTGGGGAAACTAATGGAGTCAGAACTCATCGGGCTGGGCCTTTTGAACAAAGAAGATATAGCCAAACAAGATCCAAATAAACCGCTGTATAAGAAATACTTTATGCACGGAACCTCTCATTATTTAGGCTTAGACGTACACGATGTGGGAGCAAGAAACAGGCCTTTCGAATCTGGCATGGTATTCACTTGCGAACCAGGCATCTATATTAGAGAAGAAGGTATAGGCATACGTTTGGAGAATGATATCCTCATTACCAAAGATGGTCCTGTAAACTTAATGAAAAACATCCCGATCGAAATTGAAGAAATAGAAAGCTTGATGAACCAATAATTGCTCTTGCTGAACAGACTGACTTTTTGAAGCAATTAATTCCTGGGACTCCCCTTTTGAGTCCCGGGGGTTTGATCTAATAGTACATTAACTTTTATATTTTTAATTTTCGAGGTAAATCACCACTATCCGCCGGCTAAAACTTCTTCTAAGAGACACAATACTTTAGAAGAAAACATGCTAGTCCCAGAAAATAAACTTCAACAGAATTGCAAGTAAAACCTTACATATAGCCTTCCAACGAACAACCTGAGCTTTTCCAATACGTATTATAAGCTATGTAGCCGGATAAAATGAGCATATTTTGCACAATAAAAATCCCGGATTTAAAGAATAGCAAAAAATTAACTTAATGTTATGCGTAGCTGTTTTACCATTCTACTAACGTGCTTATTCATAGTCACGTCAGGTTTCACCCAACCTGACCCGCAGACTTTCTATGAAAACGGTATAGCGAGTTTGAACAAAAAAGATTATATGTCAGCCATTGGTGAGTTTACCAATGCCATAAGCCTAAAACCCGACTTTGCAGAAGCCTACTACCATAGGGCCTATGCTAAAGACCTATTAGGGAAAAAAATGGGTTTTATGAGCACAGAATTATGTGCAGACTTTGTAGAAGCCCTACGTTTAGGCAAACTAGAGTCTGCAGCAAAGCTAGAACGTGCATGTATGGGAGAATGCTACCCTTTAAGTACTGCATTAAAAGATCCTGAAAATGTATACTGCGCTGACTTTTCAGAAAAAGAGCTAAGCGATTTGCCTGAAGGAGCAGAAAAATTGGTATTTCTCGTAAAGCTTGACATAAACGACAACAACATTACGACACTTTCTGACAACTTTGGCAAGTTGCCAAACTTGGTTTCTTTAGATTTAAGCAAAAACAAATTAGAGAACATAACCCCAGTCATTGGCGAATTAGCAAACCTAAGAGAGTTGAGCCTGAACAAAAACAGGATCAAATCGCTACCAGCTGAATTTGGTAATTTAAAACACTTGAAAACATTAAACTTGCGCCAAAACGGGTTAACTGACTTACCAAGAACGATAGCTATGCTATCTTCATTAGAAAACCTAGATTTGGCATTAAACCAGTTAGAAAAGTTACCAGTGGAAATTGCTAACCTTAAAAACCTTAGAACACTGACACTGGTAGGAAATGATATCCCTAAAAAAGAGCAGGAAAAAATTATAAACTTGCTTCCGAACACAACAATATATTTTGAGTAAAAGCCCCAAAGAGTAATAAGAAGGTAAAAGGCAAAAAAAATCCCGCAGTTAATACGGGATTTTTTTATTCTTAAGCTCAAAGCAAAATTAACTGCCAATAGCAATTCTTTTAAATTCTTTAACTGTAAGCCCCTTAGTAACTTCACTAAGTACTTGAGCGATAGTTTTAGAATTATCTTTAACAAATTGCTGATTTAGCAAGGTATTTTCTTTGTAGAACTTGTTCAGTTTACCAAGAGCAATTTTTTCAAGCATAGCTTCAGGCTTACCTTCTGCTCTTGCTTGGTCTTTACCTATTTCAATTTCACGGTTTACCACTTCAGTATCTACATCATCTTTGTCTACAGCAATAGGTTTCATCGCAGCGATTTGCATAGCCACATCTTTACCTACTTCAGTAACATCAGCACCGTTAACACCTTTAAGAGAAACAAGTACTCCAAGTTTAGAGCCATAGTGGATATAAGGAACCACTTTGTCACCGCTTAAGCGCTCATAAGCACTCACCTCTACTTTTTCACCAATTTTACCGATCAAGTCAGTAATATGGTCTTTCAGAGGTCTTCCATCTACAGAAATTGTAAGAAGCTCTTCAACGTTAGCAGGCTTTTCAGAAAACGCTTTTTCAACAAGTGCATTTCCAAGGTTTTGGAATTCTTCGTTTTTAGCTACGAAATCAGTTTCGCAGTTAAGAGCAACGATTACACCTTCAGTACTGTCTTCGTTGGTTTTTACAAACACGGAACCTTCAGAAGCTTCCTTGTCAGAACGTGCTGCAGAAACTTTCTGACCTTTTTTTCTAAGGATGTCAATAGCAGCTTCAAAATCTCCGTTGGCTTCGGTAAGGGCTTTTTTACAGTCCATCATACCCGCGCCAGTCATTTGCCTGAGTTTGTTAACGTCTTGTGCAGTAATGGCCATAGTTATCAGTTATTTATAATAAATTTAAAAGTTGAGATTCGTGAAAAACAGTAATGCAATACACCTATCAATTAATAAATCCCACTACATGCATAGGGTGAATAAATTAATACGATGTATTTAAAACTAACAAACAATAGAACCTTTATAAGCGGCGTGACATTCTTGCTTGTCAACGACCATAGGTTTTTAAAAACCTTTAGGTAAAAAAGCTTTAATTAAAGCTCCATTATTTCCCCTATAGGAGTTCTATTGCTTATACTGGTTTAAAAAAAAATGAACAATGATTTTAGAGTAGTCATTGTTCATTTATATTAATGTTTACTCTTCAACAATCAATCAAGATTGAGCGCCTTTAGAGTCAACTTCTTTTTTACGAGATTCTTCTTCCTGAAGCGCCTTTTCGTCCTTCTCTTTCTTTCTTTCAGCAAGACCTTCTTCGATTGCTTTACCGATAGCCTGAGTAAGGATAGCTACTGATTTGTAAGCATCATCATTACCAGGTATTGGGAAGTCAATACTAGTAGGGTCACTGTTTGTATCAACGATAGCGAAAACAGGGATATTAAGTTTTTTAGCTTCTTTTACAGCAATATGCTCTTTTTTAGCATCTACAATAAACAAAGCAGCCGGCAATCTTGTAAGATCAGAAATACCACCTAGTACCCTGTCAAGCTTTTCTCTTTCACGGGTAATAGTAAGTCTTTCTCTTTTAGCCAAGTTCTTATAAGCTTCATCTTTCATAAGCTTATCGATTGACGACATTTTTTTCAGAGATTTTCTAACTGTAGCAAAGTTGGTAAGCATACCACCTAACCATCTTTCAGTAGCGTAAGGCATTTTCAACCTTCTTGCTTCTTCAGCAACGATTTCCTTAGCTTGTTTTTTGGTCGCAACAAAAAGGACTTTTCTTCCCGAGCGAACAATGTTTTTAATAGCAGCGGAAGCTTCGTCAAGAGAAGCAATAGTTTTATTAAGATCTATGATATGAATTCCATTCTTCTCCATGAAGATATATGGAGCCATACGCGGATCCCACTTTCTAGTCAAGTGTCCAAAGTGTACACCTGCATTTAATAAGTCTTTATATTCTATATTTGCCATTCTAAATAGTATATATAAATGTTAACGTTTGCTGAACTGGAATTTCCTTCTAGCTTTTCTTCTACCGTACTTCTTCCTTTCTACCATTCTTGGATCTCTGGTCAGGAACCCTTCTTTTTTCAAAGCAGGTCTGTTTGAAGCGTCAACTTCAACAAGGGCTCTTGATATAGCCATCCTAATAGCTTCAGCCTGGCCGCCTACGCCGCCGCCTTTAACATTTACATGTACATCATACTTTCCGTCTTCTGAAAGTACTGCAAATGGCTGGTTTACAATTGTGTTTAGAATATCAGAAGCAAAATATTCCTTGATATCTCTATCATTTACCAAAACTTTACCGCTACCTGGTTTAAGATATACCCTGGCAACAGCCGTTTTTCTTCTTCCTATAGTGTTTACTATTTCCATTAATAAAGAATTATAATTTTATTTCTTTTGGTGTTTGGGCTGCATGTGGATGCTCTGCGCCTTCGTATACATAAAGGTTATTAAATAAAGCTCTGCCCAGTCTGTTCTTAGGAAGCATACCTTTTACAGCTTTTTCAATAATTAATGTTGAAGACTTTTGCTTTAACTGTCTTGGGGTTGTAAATCTCTGTCCACCAGGATAAGTTGTGTGCCTAACATAAACCTTGTCTGTCCATTTTTTTCCGGTCAGTTTGATTTTGTCAGCATTGATAACGATCACATTATCACCACAATCGACGTTTGGCGTATAAGAAGGCTTGTTTTTACCTCTTATAATGGCGGCCACGCGACTAGCCAACCTTCCCAGTACAGCAGATTTTGCATCTACTACTACCCACTCTTTGTTTGCTGTCTCTTTGTTGACGGAAACAGTCTTAAAACTTACGCTGTCCATTTATTTGGTTAATTTTATCAGTATAAAATAACTCTGCATTCCCCTCTCTGAAAAGGGACACAAAGATAATCCTTTGACAATAAAAATGCAACCGAAGCCATACTATTTTCAGCTACATTTTTTTCAAGGTGCAAAAATAAATATTTTTTATTAATTATCCTTTAAAAATTTAAGTTCATTTTTCACACCTTACAGAATTGGTCAGCTGTACTTTCCCAACTGGCGAACCAGTACTTCAAAATCTTTGGGATAAGGGGCTTCATAATAAAGTATGTCCCCATTAGGCAGCCTGAACTCAATAGACCAAGCATGTAAAGCAAAGCGGTTGGCCACCGGACGCTCTTCTGTATCTTTCTTTAAGTTAAAATGCTTTTTAAGCGACGATAAATAAACAGGCTCTCCCCCATATTGTTCATCTCCGGCAATAGAAGCTTCCAACTGCGCTAAATGGACTCTGATTTGGTGCATCCTACCTGTTACTGGCACACATTCTACCAGCGTATGTTTTTTAAACGCACGTATGGTATTGAAGATGGTTTGGGCTTCTTTGCCCCTCAAGCGGTCTATCTTAACCACTCCCCTTGACAAGGTATAAATAGGTAGGTCTACGAGAATACCCTTAAAATCATGTACTCCATTTACTACCGCATGGTATACTTTTTCTACCTGTCTGTGTTCAAACTGCATGGCAAGATTACGGTAAGCCTCAGCATTTTTGGCAATTACCAAAATACCTGATGTCTCTTTGTCAATACGGTGACAAACTTGACTGTCGGCGTGATACTCTTTGGCCAGACTTAATATATTTTGTGTACCCAGCCCACGGTCGTCGAGTGTAGAAATAAATGGGGGCTTGTTAACTACTATATAATCTTCGTTCTCAAAAAGAATAATATCTTTAAAATTAATCCTTTTCGTCATCTTCATCCCTTTCTTGATTTATTACTTTACCTTTTTTGAGTTTAAATGAGAAAATAGACCCTTCGCCCACTTTGCTGGACACATAGATTCTAGAATCATGAGCTTCCAAAATGTGTTTTACAATGGCCAACCCCAATCCTGTTCCACCTTTTTCTCTGGAGCGACTTTTGTCTACCCTGTAGAAGCGCTCGAAAATTCTGTTCAAATGATATTGTTCAATACCCGGGCCATTGTCCTTTACGGACGTATACACATTTTTATTCTCCACAGCAAAAGAAACCGATACGGTACCTTTGTCTTTCCCATATTTTACGGCATTCACAATGAGATTGGTGAGCACCTGCCTGATTCTGTTCTTATCTGCATATACGTAACAAGATTTAGGCGAGAACTTGTAGAACTTAAGTTTCGTTCCCCGCTTCATGGCAGTGTCCTCCAATTGATCATAAACCTCTTCTGTTAGCTTATGGATATCAAAATGCGTGAAATTCATTTTAATATCCCCACTTTCCAATTGGGATATAGTTATTAGATCCTCTACCAAAATGTTCAGCCCATCTAGACTGCGTACGGCTTTGTTCAAAAAGTTGTCCCTAACACTTAAATCTTCGACAGCTCCGTCCAACAAGGTATGGACAAAACCTTGTGCTGCAAATATAGGTGTTTTCAACTCATGGGAAACGTCTGCCAAAAACTCTCTACGGAAAGTCTCTAATTTTTTGAGTTCATTTATTTCTTTCTGTTTTGTCTCGGCAAACTCTGCAATTTCTTTCTTTAACAAGCCTAAAGGGTTATCGTCTTTAATATTAGCCCCTATATCAAGATCATATTCTTTCCTTTGAATGTTTTCGAGCAGGGAATGAATTTTTTCAATTTCTCTAAAAATAACATATTTAAGCACCAGGAAAGCAGAAATAAAAGAAAGCAGAAATGTAACGACAAGTAGCCATACAGACTCTTGGAGCAGGCCGGGGAAAATAGAAAGGAAAAAAATAAAACTTAGTGTTGCACCCAAGGCGATTAGAAAAGCCAACACTTTGGAGTTAAAAAACATATTCAGAAGTCAGGTGAAAATTTATATCCAATACCCTTGACTGTGTGAATGCAATTATCTCCCAGCTTTTCGCGGACTTTTCTAATATGTACATCTACGGTCCTGGCTACCACATAAACGTCAGCGCCCCAAATTTTTTTGAGAAGTTCATCGCGGGAGTAAACGGTACCGGGGTTAGAGGCTAAAAAAAACAACAATTCAAATTCCTTTTTGGGCAGCACCACTTTTTGATCACCTTTCATTACAGTGTAACTCCCCCTGTCAATAGTCAAATCTCCTTCAGATACTACATTGTTATCCTTAACAACCTGGCTATCTCTTTTAAAATAAGCAGATATTCGACTCATCAACGCACGAGGTTTAATGGGTTTTGTAATGAAATCATTAGCTCCTGCCTCAAAAGCGGCAATTTCGGAATATTCTTCAGAGCGGGAAGTAAGGAAAATGATATAAGTGTCCTTGAGTACTTCTAGATCCCTCATTTGAGATACCGTGCTAATGCCGTCCATCTGCGGCATCATTATGTCCATTAGGATAAGGTTAGGCTGAAACTCTTTGGCGAGCTTAATGGCATCCACCCCGTTTGAAGCGGATTTTACATCATAGCCTTCCTTATTGAGGTTGTATTGAAGCAGCTCTACAATATCAGGTTCATCATCAACAATTAGAATCTTTTGCTGCGAATTACCCATAGTCTTAGTTTAACATTTCCTCTAACATTTTCTCAAGGCTCTCCCCTCTCAGGTTTACAGCCTCAATCTTCCCATCTCTTCCAATAAGGTAAGTAGCAGGAATACCTTTAACTTGGTAAAGTTTGGCAGGTTCAGATTGCCATCCCTGAAGATCAGATACATGAGTATCCCAGCTTAAGTTATCTTTCTCTATAGCTTTAAGCCACTTTTGCTTATCTGTATCAAGAGATACGCTGAACACTGTAAAACCTTTATTCTTATATTTATTGTACGCCTTGACAACATTAGGGTTTTCCATTCTGCATGGTCCACACCAAGAAGCCCAAAAGTCCAGTAAGACTACCTGCCCCTTTAGTTGGGAAAGTTTTAGGGTATTGCCATCAGGATCGTCCAACACGATGTCAGGAGCTATATCTCCTTTAGCAGGAGGCCCTGAAGGAATAGAAGCCAACAGGGTTGGCGCAACTAAAGAAGAAGGGTATTCTTTGGCATATCCCTCAGCCAATTGACGGGCATAGCCTTGATCGTAAGGCAATACTAACCTAACCAATGAGATGTATAAGGCTTCTCGACCTGGTGAATCTTTAGGGGCTATGTTTAGTAGTTCGGAAAAAGATCTTTTCCACGCATCAAGTTTAGGGTCTGAAAACCGCTGTAAGTAGTTAGACACCTTTGAAAGAATCATATCCCCTCTGGCTAACTCAGGATCTTCAAAGAAAGACTTTGTAAAAAAGTTATCTTTTGTCACATTAGGGTCTTGAACAAAAAGACCGATGATTTTCCCTATAAGTAAATCTTTGTTATCATTGACCAAGCGTTGATATTCGCTTCTTTGGGCACTGTTAAGCGAGTCTAACTTTACCTGCAACTTAGACATTTCAGCATTATATGTATCAGGATCGGAAGATTTTGCGCCACTAAGCTCCTGCGCCCTATCCTGAAGCTCCTGTACCTGCTGGTTGTAAAATTCATTAAACTCCCTGTACTCATAAAAAGCTTGATTTTCTTTAGAGCCGGAAATTTCTGGGGACTGAGACAAGTTTTCCAAATCTGCGATCAAAGAAAATGATTCACTCCCCATGACCAAAGTCAAGGATTTCTCTTCAGACACACCTATTCTATATAACCCGCGGTCTAATCCTTCTTTGATTTTAAATTTGAAACTACCGGCTTTGTGCGCAACGGAATCTTTTTTCAAGATTTCCGGCCCAACATATTGATAAAGGTAAATAAAAGAAGCACTACCTACATTTTTGAAACTTCCTTCAATTGTTATTCCTTTAGCCAAAACAACCGTCGGCAAAACAAAAAAGGCAATAACAGCTAATGTCCTTTTAAGATCAATGAAACTCATATGGTAAAAGTAATAAGATTTTCTAATTCACTGTAAATTTATGACACTATAATAAAGTCCCCACAAGCACCTTCTTTATTTTTTAGTAAATAAACTAAAAAAAAGCATAATCTTCTCTACCCGAATTATACAATAACACTTGTGACATCTGGACAGAAGGCATTAACAACGCAATTCCAGCATAGCAAAAGCTATGGTCAAGACACAAATGTGAGCAAAGCGATTGATTTGAAGTTGTTTTGCTACGTAATACAAAGCCCTATTGTACATTTCAGGTTTAACCGTACACAAAGTTACCTGATAAAAACGATTTAGAAGAAAAGAGATTGCAGTAAATTTATTAAATATAAGCGTATGGTTTCATAAAAGAAACAAGCAATAGAGGGTAAAAAAATATCAGCTAACCGTAATCCATTCACTGAACGAAAAGTGACTAGCTGATAGAATGCATTTATTGACCGCCTCTGGGTAGAAGGGTTATTTTTTTCTGAAATTTACCGGGTGGCGGAGTCCTTCATATTTTTCCAGGTCCATAGCCACGGAACCCAAAAACAATTCAGCTTCAATTTTAATCGGAATCCTGTTCTTATCATCGGTAACCCAAAACTTGATACTTTCCCCGCCCTTAAACAGGTCGTTGTCCGGCATAATAGGTGTTAGCAAAATACCATCTACCTTTCCAAACTTAGTAGACACTTCGCCTTTGCCCATATATTTCAGTTTAAAGTCGTAAAGCTTATCCTCAAAAAAAGCATCTACAGTCAAAGTGTCACCGGTTTCATAACTGTCAAAATCCAGCGTCCTTAAATAGTAATACCCACTGACCATATCCTGGACACTAGGTTTAATTTCCAGCGTATCATGTACAATAGTTCCTTTTTTATCCGCCTCTATCTCAACACGCTTACCCGCATGGTCATAATTTACAGTTTCTTTGTAGCGATACTTTCCTTCTTCAATATTTCTAAAAGACCGCTGTGGAACCAAAGCGTCTGAATCGATATAAGAGCCCCAGGTATCTCTAATGCGCAACATGAGATCAAAAGCACCGGTAGACCTCCCAAAAACTGTGGCTTTGTAGCAAACCCTGTCGTTGACTTTATAAAGTTTAGGAGAGAGTTCCATAGTGGCCTCTCCGGCCTTTATAATACCATAATGCACTTTATACTTAAGCACCTCCCCCTGAGCAAAATTCTTTTGCTCTACATCTTGATAGTCAAAAGTATTTTCAGGCAGGTCTGAAGTTACTGTAAATGACATAAGAATGAACAAAAGTCCCGGAAGCAAAAACAGTCTTTTCATACTAATTGTTTTTCATATCTAACCTAAGGCAAAAGGAAACTTTTTTGCTTATAACGAAGGATATGTATCCTTTAAGTATTCCATATAGCGTTTAAAATCCGAATCAAATTTTTCACGAAACTCTTGTTCGAACATGTCCTGCTTTTGCCTATATCTACGATAATCAAGAAAATAAGTATTGTTTAACTTTTCAACCTTGGCGTAAAACCTAGGGTTAACTTTTTTATAGCTATCAAAAAACTCTTGTAGGTCACCTCTAATGTCTTTCAGGAGCGCTTGCTTCAAACGTTCTTTTTCCCCTATTTCCAAGTCTGCCGAAAAAGAGTTATACAAACTATCCAACCGCTCGCCATTCCTTAGTACCCGTTGGGAATAAGCCTCATGCATCTCCTTGCCATTCAGGTACTGCTCATACTCTTTGCTGTCCACGCCATATTTCTGTTCAAGGAAAATCAATGCACCCTGGTCGCCTACAAAACTTGCTAAGTTTTCATTATATTCTACGTTATTCTTTACGTAAAGGGTGCCATGTGTAAGCTCGTGAATAATCAGGTTGGCCAGGTTTCCAACAGAGCGGTTAAGCATATTGCTTAATATAGGGTCTTTAAACCAACCTAAGGTCGACCAGCCTTCTACTTCATCTATTGACACATCCATTCCTTTCGCCTTAAGCTTATCGGCCTCTTTCACGGCTTTTTCATATTCAAAGAACCCTTTATATGAAAAGCACCCAAGTATAGGGAAGCACCATTCCTTCGCTTTAAGTTCATAAGGTTCACTGGCAGTAACGATCCATAAAATAGGTTTTCCTTGCTGGTCAAACAGTGTGGTATAATTAGCATTTCGTTTTAACCCCAAAGAATCGAAAGAAAATTCCCTAAGCTCTTGGACAAGCAATATCTTGTTTTTGAGTGAATCAGGATAATGCTCGTCGGAAAGGAACTCCTCTATAGGTTTAGCACTGAACAGAATATTCATCTGCCCCCTGGCCTGGTTCAGTCCATACCATACAGATTCATAAAAAACAGCCAATAGTACAACTACCAGCAGGAGCAAAACTTTAACGATCTTTTTTATCACGGTCCTGTTATTGTCAATTTTAAACAAAAAGCAAAAGGAAAAACGTTCCCTGTCCAGTAAAAGAACTGAATCTATTATTTTAAGCTTATGCTTCTTTCCTCTTTTTTACCTTACTAAAAAATCATTTACAAATAAAAAACAAAAAACAAGCCAAAAAAAAACGCAACGCAGATAGGCTGCGTGATGGCTCCGTACCTTTGAATAAATTATTAAAGAAACAGGACGGTAGCGATAAGCATAGAAGATTTGCTTAAAAGAAAAGTGGACGGTTATTCAACAAACAGCAAACTAAGCTATCGAGGGTCTTATTTGTCTTGCAAAAACAACTTAAAACCAATAGCAAAATTAAAAGCGGGTTAAATTTTGTACTTTTGCCACACATAAAAGTCCCTATTGCATAATCCGGGTATAAATATTATTTTCACAATAAAAAACAACTCTACAAATATGAACAGCAACTCAGAAAAACTAAAGGCCCTGCAACTGACTATAGACAAGCTGGAAAAAGCCTATGGAAAAGGTACTGTAATGAAACTCAGCGACGAACGGGTTGTAGACGTGCCAGCTATCCCTACAGGTTCTCTGGGTCTGGATTTAGCGTTAGGAATAGGCGGTTTGCCTAGAGGTAGAATAGTTGAGGTATATGGCCCTGAATCATCAGGTAAAACCACACTTGCCATGCACTGCATAGCAGAAGCCCAAAAATCGGGAGGGCTTGCTGCTATTATAGATGCAGAACATGCCTTTGACAAAAGCTATGCAGAGAAGTTGGGCATTGACACAGAAAACCTCCTTATATCCCAACCTGACAATGGAGAACAAGCTTTAGAGATAGCAGAACACCTGATCAGGTCTGGCGCACTTGACATTATCGTTATAGATTCAGTAGCTGCACTTGTACCTAAGGGCGAATTAGAAGGAGAAATGGGAGACAGTAAAATGGGTCTTCAGGCAAGGCTAATGTCTCAAGCATTGAGAAAGCTGACCGGTACCATCAACAAAACAGGTTGTTGCTGTATATTTATTAACCAGTTGCGTGACAAAATAGGCGTAATGTTTGGCAACCCGGAAACTACTACCGGTGGTAATGCTTTAAAATTCTACTCTTCCGTACGTCTTGATATCAGGAGAATAGGGCAAATCAAAGAAAGTCCTGACAATATTACTGGTAACAGAACGAAAGTAAAGGTTGTAAAGAACAAAGTTGCTCCTCCGTTTAAAGTTGTAGAGTTTGACATTATGTATGGTGAAGGTATTTCTAAAGTAGGCGAAATAATAGACCTTGGCGTTGAGCTGAACGTTATCCAAAAGTCTGGCTCTTGGTTCTCGTATGAAGGTAGCAAGCTTGGTCAGGGACGTGACACTGTACGTCAGATCTTGTTAGACAATCCAGAGTTGACAGAAGAGGTCGAAGCCAAAATCCGCGCAAAAGTAAAAGGAGAAATAGCACCGGCAGAAAAAGAAGCCCCAGAAGCCGAAGAAGTAAAATAAATCAGCAACTTTTTTCGTATTATATATAAAAAGGCAGCCCAAGAAAAACTTCTGACATTTGGCAGGTAAACTATAATAAGGAGGTATTTTATGAGCAATTGTTGATAAAATGCCTCCTTTACTTATGCAAGAGATCAAAGACTGCTTTTTTTGAGCTTATTTATTACATGTTATACCCTTTTAAATAAAACAGTTATTACTTTTGCAGACCTTAAAATTCCCCCCTTTGGGGAATACAGTTAATCTAGTACCGTAATACTACTAAATCAAATATGAAACTTTCAGAATTTCGTTTTTCGCTTCCTCCTGAATTACTGGCCCTTTATCCTTCAGAAAACCGGGACGAAGCAAGGATGATGGTTGTCAACAGAGCTAACGGCACCATTGAGCACAAAGTTTTCAAAGATATCCTTGATTATTTTGATGATGGCGACGTAATGGTCGTCAACAATACCAAAGTATTTCCAGCACGCCTATTTGGTAAAAAAGACAAAACAGGCGCTAAAATCGAAGTTTTCCTACTTCGTGAGCTAAACAATGAATCTCACCTGTGGGATGTACTGGTAGATCCTGCAAGGAAGATAAGGGTAGGGAACAAATTATTTTTTGGTGACGGAGAACTTGAAGCTGAAGTAATTGACAATACAACTTCAAGAGGACGTACCATAAGATTTTTATTTGACGGCACCGACGAAGAGTTTTACAAAACCATTGAATCGTTGGGCGAAACACCTTTGCCTAAATACATAAAGCGAAAGGCTGAGCCAGAAGACAGGGAAAGGTATCAAACCATTTATGCAGAACATACTGGTGCTGTAGCTGCCCCTACCGCAGGGTTGCACTTTACAAAACAGGTAATGAAGCGCCTTGAAATAAAAGGTATTGACATTGCCCCAATTACCTTACATGTGGGACTTGGCACCTTTAGGCCTGTAGATGTAGAAGATTTGACCAAACATAAAATGGATTCGGAGAACTATCTGATTCCTGAAGAAACAGCCAATAAAGTAAACACCGCCATCGATGAGAAAAAGCGGGTCTGTGCGATTGGCACTACGTCGGTAAGGGCGTTAGAATCTTCAACTTCAGCAAACTCTAGATTAAAGCCTAATGAAGGGTGGACAGATAAATTCATCTTCCCGCCTTACGACTTCAAAATAGCAAATACACTGCTTACCAACTTCCATATGCCAGAGTCTACATTGTATATGCTAGCAGCAGCTTTTGGAGGGTATGAGCTCATACAAGAAGCGTATAGAAAAGCCATTGAAGAAAAATATAGGTTCTACAGTTATGGTGACTGTATGTTGATTCTATAAAGAAAGTATTTCTTTTTTAGGCAAAAGCTTCAGATATTTAAATCCGGAAATATGCAAGGAAACTTCTATTGCATGAAAAACTTTTTTCAACAATCCGGGTTAAACGTCTGAAGCTTTTTTTATGGAAATACTGAACAGATATGCCATTATTGTTGCCGGTGGAAGTGGAACACGGATGAACTCGTCTGTGCCAAAGCAGTTTCTTAAGGTTGCTGGAAAACCTATTCTCATGCATACCATAGAGAAGTTCATAGAAACTGACCCTCAAACAACTATTGTACTTGTACTTCCACTCCAGGAAATAGCAACGTGGAAAAGCCTGGTAAAAAAACACCAGTTTAAACACCAAGTACAAATTGCAGAAGGTGGCAGGTCGCGTTTTGCCTCTGTTAAAAACGGGCTTAAAGTAATAGAAGAGGAAGAGGCACTGGTAGCCATTCATGATGGTGTAAGGCCATGCATATCACCTGAAACCATTGAACGGAGTTATGAACACGCCGCTATTTATGGAAGCGCAATAACTTCTGTTCCTTTAAAAGACTCTATAAGGCTTATCAAAGAGAAAAACAGTAATGAAGCTGTAGATAGGAGCATGTACAGGCTTATACAAACGCCACAAACATTTAAGCTTTCACTTATTAGAGATTCTTATCAAACCACAGAGTTACCTCACTTTACTGATGATGCAAGTGTAGCGGAACACGCCAGTAATAGAATACACCTTATAGAAGGCTCTTACCTAAATTTAAAAATCACAACGCCTGATGATTTGGTAATAGCCGAATGTTTGTTAAGCTATTAAAAGAAAAGTAGGAGGCACTTATACTTGTGCATGTTTATAAGGGTAAGGAAAAGAAGTGTTCAATCACCTCTTTTTCTTGTGTACGCAATATTGAAGCTGTTTATCTTTATTACTTCTTTCTGCAGACTCTAAGTAAAAACGAGACACATCCAAACTTTACTCTATTAAAAAAGGTCAGAGTTATTAAAACCCTGACCTTTTTTTATCTGAATCACTAATTCACCATTACTTAATTTCAACTGGGAAGCTAACTTCTATTTCAGTTTCACCTTTAGTAATATCACCTTTATCGTGGGTATGATGGTACTCTTTCAACACCACCTTAAGGGTTCCAGTGCTGGCGTCTCCAGTATTAAAAATATTTTTAAGACCAATCGGTTCGCCATTTTTATCCTCGTCATTATAAGTATGGCTAAGCTTTAAACCATCTGATATCTTAAAGAAAAACTTGTGCTCTGCCCCTTCTTTTTTAATCTCAGCAGTATGATCTTCTACTTTATCAGGATTTGATTTATCTAGTACCTGAATTTCGCAGTGATACTTCACTCCTGCCTGAAGCTTAATATGATCTTTGTGCTTAGGGCCATGATCATGGTCATGGTCATGATCGTGATCACCATGCTGTACTCTATGGTCGTGCCCATTATGGTGGTCGTCATGGTCGTCATGGTGGTGGTCATCATGATCATCATGATCATCATGATCGTCATGTCCGTGACCTCCATGATAGTTTCCTGAATCGTCATAAACAAACTCCAGTGTTTCAGAAGACCCTTCGGCAGTAAAGCGCATTTTCAAGGTGGTCACATGGTGGTGGTCATGGCTATGACCTGGCTCATGAACATCATCATCATCTTTGCGGCAACTGGTAAAAAGCACGGCACCAGACAATAGCAAAAGAACAGACTTTCTTAAAAGTTTTTCCATTTTTCTCGTGTTAAATAAATATAAGTACATTAAATTATTTACCATTAAAAATTAAGGGGTACCCGTACCCTCAACATCACATTCCTTCCCATCGCATCTACATAGTACCTAAACCGATCCATATAGTCCCTGTAGCTTGTGTTAAACAAGTTGTAAACTCCTAGCGAAACCTCCGTTGGAGTATTGCCCAAAACAACCGTACCACCTATATCCAAATTCACCAACATATACCCAGGTGGAGGCGGCGCATAGTCTCCGTCTTCTGGCGCCATAAACTGCCTGGCCACAGCTACATGTCTTACTTCTGCATAACTATTCCTTAACCAACCCAGCCCCGTTTTAAACCAATACCTAATTCCATTCTCCCATCTAACAGGAGGGATCCAGATCAAGTAGTCGTCCTCCGTTAAGTTATATCCACGAACGAAAGAGAACCTAGAGCTCACAACAAAGTTGCTCCCAATAGAATCATTGATGGCAATATCCGTTCCTGTAAACATGGCATTGACCTGTCTGTAATGAAAAGTAGGGAAAGCCCCTCTAATCGTCACTGTAGGTCGTTCTGATGGAGAGAGATAGATAAAATTATGCATAAAATTATTAAACACACTTACCTCTCCATATACCCTCTCGTAGGCAAACTTAGCAGAAACCGTGGCATTATAAGCCATTTCCGGCCTCAGGTTCTTATCGCCTATTTCATAAGAAGCAGTACCATGATGCACCCCATCACTATATAGTTCATTGACCGCTGGCGGTCTAAACGCCGTCCCAAAGTTTCCCCTGAGTTTCCAGTTGGCAGAAAGCCTGTAAATGGCTCCTATATTCCCTGAAAAATTCCCGAACAGGAAGTCATCAGTAACAATATCCTCCCTTTCCCTCAAGAAAACAGTCATTGTTTTCATATCATACCGCGCCCCTGCTTCCAATTCCAACCTTTTACTTTTCCACCTTTCAATGATAAACAGCCCGCCCGCATAGCTTTTAAAATTCGGAATAAAAAAACTCCCTCTCCACGTATTTTCCTGAGCAATACCACTAAAACCAATTTGTCCCTTAATTCTGCCCAACGGCTTGTGTTCAAGCACCAAGTTAGAAGTATGGGTTGTTATTTTAAATCTAAGTTGCGGTACTTCAGGTCCTAAACTTAAAATATGCGTATCAAACTCCGATCTGTCATTAAATTGCCTACCGTAATCAAACAACAGTTTACCTGCAAAGGTATTTACCCAAGCAGACGCCTTAAACAGCTCATGGTCAATATCCTGATAAGGCCTCTGAATTTCACGAGTAAATCCAGCCGTAACCAAAGGCACATCACTGGCAATGGCGTGATTCAGGTCTGTGAGGTTGCCTATATGCGCTCCCCTATACACCCCTAGCGTAGTTTTATACCTGCTATAATAAGCCTCTACTCCAAACCTTTTCTTTTGATATTCTGCCGCCCATGAGTAACTATACTCCCTTAACCCTGTATTATCAATATAGTAATCAGGCGCCCGTACATTTCCTGCATTCCTTATAGTCCCTTGAACCCTCCCGCTCAATCCTTTAATAAAAGCAGGCGCAAAGTCTAAAGTAGCAGAGGCTGCCCCCATTCTATTATTGCTAAACCCTGCTAAGTTTACCTCTCCCGACACACCAGGTTCTTTACGCAAAGGTGGAGGTTCGACCAAAATCACACCTCCAATTGCATCAGATCCATATCTTACACTGTTAGCCCCTTTTATCACAGTAATCCGCGAGGCTACATAAGGATCTATTTCAGGTGCATGCTCATACCCCCACTGCTGCCCTTCCTGCCTCACCCCATTGTTGAGGATCAAAATCCTGTTACTATGCAAACCTTGTACAACAGGTTTAAATATAGTCGGCCCTGTTTGCATAGCATAAACCCCAGGTATACGGCTAACCGCCTCCCCTAGCGACTTACCCCGGGTTTCCCTCAGCTCCTTACCAGACAAAGACACTTCCGGTAATGGCTCTATATTAGGAGCTTTAGAACCTTCTACCACCACAGAGGGCAATTCGCACACCTCTTCATGAAGGATAAAATTCCGCTCCTGATCATCGTCAATGGTTACCGACACCTCTATAGGCTTATAGCCTAAAAAAGATACTTTTACTAAATAAGTAGTACCAGGGCATAGCTTCTTGAATTCATAAGTTCCATTATCATCTGTATAGGCTGACTCAATCACAGCGTTCTCCAAAATCACCTCAGCATATGCCAGAGGAAGTCCCGTTTCTCCATCTGAAATCTGCCCACTCAAGGAGTGAACGCAATCAACTTTCTCCTGTGCACTAAGCCCACTTATAGACAATAACAAAATGCTTAAAAATACAACCGGCCATTTACTAGTATCCTTAAGCTTCTGCTTTATATATATAGACATTCAATTCTCTTCCAAATAGGACTACAAAGCTACATCAGCAGTTAATTAAATGCAATAAAGTTGCATTGAAACTTAAGGAAAAACTTTTAAGAAAAAGAGCTAATAGAAAAAACTAGTTGATAATCAGAAATATGAAACTCCCAGACAAATGTAACCTATAGACACGAAATTCCGTTAAAAGAAGCAAATAACCTTAGCTATGCCCTCCCCAATCACTGGTGCTGACAAAGTGCCTGTGCTATGCTGTATATTCCAAAAAGTTAAACCTGAAATATCCATTTCTATTGCGCAGCGGAAAGCGTTCAAGACATGCTGACACAAAAGTGGTTTGGGTCAGAAAAAAGCTTTAGAATAAATAAATGTTTTTTCAAACATTATATTATCGATACCAGTTAATAGCCTGCTTAAATACTTGAAATTAAACTAACCAGTAAATTATGAAAGATGTAAGTCAATCTCAGGATATAGCTTTTGCTTTTCCTGCCGCCAACCTACTTGAATTGAAAAACTGCTATAGGATTGATATTCCTGCGCCAGCCTTTAAAAATCAAGAAGTCAGTGTGTCATTAAATGACAAAAAGCTCACTATTACCTCAAGGAAAAATTCATCGACAGATAAAGTAACTTTTTTAAGAACCGTACGTGTTCCTGAAAGCTTTATCACATCAGAAGATTTTTCCTATACCTATATAGGAGGTATTTTCTCGATCAAACTTTTTAAGCCTGTTGCTGAAAAAGTCAAAGCATCATAACAGCAAAGCCTTACCAAGCTTACATCACGCAGAGCAGCGTTAAAAATCACCCTCTAGGGACTGAGAATACATCTAGCTGCTAGCTTTGTTATTTCAAACATTTTAGTTCCGGTTACATTATTTATATATAAAGTAACCGGAACAATTATGTTAAAAGGCTATTATAACCACTACATAGTTTTAATCGTTTTGACTGCCATCATATCTTTGGCCCAAGTAAAGATTTCTGATGCAGACTTAAGACTTCTTACTTTCTTAAATCCTTTTTTTAGCCAAATATTATCTCCTGTGGTCATCACAACCATAATGATGGTAATATTTTGGTACACAGGAAAGAAACCTGTACCATCGCTCGCTTTCAAAACCTTTTTGATTTCATGGATCATTGTCATTATAATTAGTTCAATTTTGCTTTTCACGACTGGGCATCACGCCTATTCTTAATTATGTCATTTTATATACCTTTAGAGACACAAACTGTTAAAGTTTGCCCATAGGCAATATTTTGCCCATCCGAAAGTTGAAATTTTAAGCAAAAGAAATTTAACTTTAGGGTGTGAAACGCTTTTTAACCTTAATAACCTCCATACTTCTACTCGTTAATATTCATTTATCAGCGGAACCGTTGTCTGACACCACTGTGCTGAACAAAAAGAGGTTTATTCCCCTAGTAACAGGCACAGGTCTAGCATATGCGGGCAGTATGGCATGGTTAAGTTCAACATGGTATGACAGCTATTCCTCCTTTCACTTTTACAATGACAACCATCATTGGTTACAAATGGACAAGGTTGGCCATGCTTATTCAGCTTTTCACATAAGCCAATTTGCAGTCAAGTCATTGATGTGGTCTGGGGTAGAGAAAAAGAAAGCGATCTGGTATGGCGGTCTATCAGGCTTGATTTTACTCACCCCTATTGAAATATTTGATGGTTTTTCTCCCAATTATGGCGCCTCATGGGGAGATATGGTGGCCAATGCCAGTGGGTCTGCATTATTGTTAGGTCAGTATTTACTGTGGGATGAACCTAGAATACAGATGAAATTTTCTTTTCACCGTACGCCATTTGCAGCCACAAGACCAGAAGCGTTAGGAGGCACTTTAGCAGAGCAGGCATTGAAAGATTATAATGGCCAAACCTATTGGCTTTCGATTAATATCCACTCTTTTTTACCTGAAGGCAATATATTTCCAGCATGGCTTAACCTATCGCTCGGGTATAGTGGAACCGAAATGCAATATGGGACAATTTACGAAAGTCAAGCAGTCGGTTTTAATCCTTACCGACAATACTTCCTTTCTCTGGATTTTGACTTAGAACATGTCAAAACCAGAAAAAAATGGCTAAAGGTATTGGCTTACCCGCTAAAGGTTATCAAAATCCCTTTCCCTGCCATTCAGTTTAACCGTCATGGCACTAGCTTACATCCTTTATACTTTTAACCTGAAATATGTATTAGAACTTTCTAATGCAGAATTTAAGTTAAAAGCAAAAAGCCAGAGCATTCAATACCCTGGCTTTTACTATTATATTCCTGTAATTTTATACATTATTATCAGCACTACCCGAATGCGGTGTATGAATGAACTTTTTATCTGCTCCTTTAAGTTTAAACAAGTTCATAAACATAAGTACTACCGCTTTAGGCACATGCAGTGCAGCCCTGAAGGTCTGCTTGTTATAAAACTTGTCCGGTATGGCCAAGAAAATACTCAGAACATTTAATCCGGCCAACCCAAGCCAAAACAAAGTACCGGGTGCCATGCTGTAGCCAATAAATATATTCAGAAAGAAAGCTACCACACTTAAGCCGATAACTGAAAACAACAACATGACCCTCGGCAACAAGGTAAATTGAAATACTTTGTCAAAGAAGTCAATATTACCTTTTGAGAATAAATGTCTAACCCCCTCAAGAAAATACTTCTTCAAGAAGATAATCTGAGCAGACATCCATCTTCTTCGTTGGTTCTTAAACACCTCAGGGTTTTCAACTTTTTCATCATACACCAAGGCAGATTCCAGATAATGAATCTTGACCCTGTCTCTGTTCAAAAGCACCTCCAGTTCTTTGTCAAACCCACCTATGGCATCTATAGACTTCATTACCTGCTTAAAATAAGCATAGTCAAATGCCATACCAGATCCGATCAGTCCAGATGAAAGCCCCAAAGCCCGGTGACCTTTTCTATAAATATGATTATTAACCTCCTCACTAACTGCATCCAAAATAGCGAAATTGGTATTCAAGTTTTTCGCCACTCGATGCCCTTGGATAGCCATTGCATTGGTATGACAGAAGGCATTATTAAACTTTACCAGAAAATCCCTTTCCATCAAGTTGTCAGCATCAAGTACCAAGGCATAGTCATAAACCTCAGGTAGGTCAGCTAGCGCCTTATTCAAAGACCGTGCTTTAGTGCTCAAATCAAAGCTAACTTCTATGACCTTTATAGGCATATTCTTGAGCTTTCCTACGGTCTCTGGCTTGAGACTGTCAGCAATGACTACCACATCATAGTCTTCTGCCGGATAGCTTTGTTTCAACGCATGTTCGGCAGAACTTAAAATCACCTCATCCTCTTTGTAAGAAGGAATGAAGACCGCAAACTTCCTATTGTATGTAGCTTTGGAAATTTCAGGAAACTCCCGAGCCCGGCCGGCTATTGAATACACTAAACCATATACAACCATAACGCCCAGCCAGGCAAACATTAAATTCAACAATATATCAACCACCATCTCTCTCCTCTTCCTTATTTATATTTTTGGATTACCAAAAATCTTATGATTTGTCAAATTCCATGCTACACCTCTATAAAATGCTTTAAGCAAATCTTTTCTCCGTGCAGCCAAATGAGACAAGGTATGCTTAGGCATGGCTATAACTGTAAAGTATAGCATACTTATAAACAGTTTAATGCCCCTAACATTTCTACGCATGTACACAAGCCTGTTCCTGGTCATATAATATGTCTTAATTGGATTTTGCTTGCCTACAGACATAGATTCTTTATGATAAACCACAGAGGTACCTATGTACCAAATAGCGTACCCTGCCTCCTTGATTCTCTCGCAAAAATCAAGCTCCTCATAATATAGAAAATACAAGTCAGCCATGAGACCAACCTCCTCGACCACCCTCCGCGGAACCATCATAGCGGCACCATGAGCATAATGTGTTTGACAACACACATCATACTGTCCTTGGTCTTTTTCCTTTTGGCCAAGAAAACTACTGCGTCCCGTGTAAGGGTTTATCATACTACTTCCAGCATATTGAATAATGCCATCAGTGTTATGATAAATAAGCTTAGAGCTAACAGCCCCTGCCAAAGGGTCAGATTCCAAACGGGCAACAAGTGGATGAAGAAATTCAGGATGAACCTCTGTATCATTGTTCAGAAGCATAAAATACTTCCCACTTGCAGCACGGAAACCTGCATTGTTTCCTCCGGCAAAACCCAGGTTTTCTTTATTTTTGATCAATACCACTTCAGGGTATCTTTCTTTAATTATATCTGGATTTTCCTGAGAAGCATTATCTACAACAATTACTTCAAAATTAGGATAAGTAACATTTCTCAACGATTCAATCAGATCGCATGTAACGGAAGCCCCGTTAAAATTGATCGTAATGATTGACACTTTAGGGAATTCAACATACTTTTCCATCTCCATCTTTTCATTCTCCTTATATATAATCAACTGTTGAATAGCCTTACAGTTTATCAGACTTCCCTATTTTCTGCTTTTTTTTCTCCCAATCAGGCATTATATACAAATATGACAAGCTCATGAAGAAAAACACAAGCGTAGGAATCTGTCCGATGACTTGGTTTCCATAGCTAGCCACCGCCACCCCAAGAGCTCCTGCATATATAGCCATCATCTTTTGCCGTATAATGGGGTCTCGGATATTCCAAGCTTTAATAAAAGTAAGTATGAATACGAAAATTAAAATTCCTAACAGCAAGACAAGGCCTACCACACCCGTTTCAACCCAAACACGTACATAAAAACTATCTGTTGGAGTTTCTGCCAACAATGTACCTGGGCTAAACCTCAAACCCCAATAGCCCGCAGTACCAACACCTCCGCCAAAAGGCCTCGATTCCATATAAGCTTTAAGTTTTCTTTGGTTCTCAAGACGCACCTGAAAAGAAGGGTCGTCTGGGTCTAGGGAGCTTCTCATCCGCTGTATATTATAGTTACCCTGCCCTATGTAAGTAAATTTCAACATGCAGAAAAAAGCACCTAACAGGATAAGCCCCACCGTAAGTATCTTAAATTTTTTAGTCATAAGAACATAGACCAAAAAGCCTATCATCAACACAAAGTTAGCCCCTCTTGTACCAGAAATCAGCATACCGTAAAAGCATATACCGGCGGTGGCCCAAAACAATATCCTACGCCAAAATTTATCAGTTTTCAATGCCAAGATAGCGGCAACGACCATGGTATAAGCCTGAAAAGCACCAAACTGACCTGCATCTGAAAAGAACGAAAACACCCTAAGCTTACCAAAAAGCAAGTGTGTCTCATCAGCACCGGCTTCCAGCCAAGCAAGCTCTGCCGAGTCCAATCCCAAGTGTAATTGTTTAGCCCCATATAGCCCACTGATGATACCTCCCCACATCCACACGGTAATGAAAGTATTGAAATGCTTTTCTTCCCTAAACATCAAAAATGTAAGGGCAACGACCAAAACCCAATACAATGCCAAGGATCGAGAGGCATAAAACCAAGCCGCATAACTAACAGCCTCAGGATTCATAACCTGAAAAATTATATATACCACCCAAATCACAAGCAGTATAAACAAGCTATTGTTCAGCCACTTTTTATCTTCCTGTTGAACTTTAAAAATAGTGGCTAAAAATGTCAACAACAACATGACATCAATACTCAAACCTAAAGGCACACCAGATATATACCTTGTAGGACCGATGATATATATCCCTAACAGCATGACCAAAACCATACCAACAGCAGGTTTAAGGAAAATAGACAAAACAAGGAGTGCCCCTAGAGGCAGCGCAAATAATGCGCCGGCTGCCATTATGCCACCTTCGGTGACCATATAAGCTGCCGCAACAGTTGCTGCCACCATGAACGAAAACACGATCAACCGTTTAATGCCAACCCCAAGCCTACTATTGTTTAGTTTAAGATCCATCAGGCACAGTTTTAAATTTAGAAATTAGTTTTGCCGGTAAACTTTTACATTCATTAAAACCAGTAACAACAGCGTCTCTAATAGAAAACTCTTGAAGTTTTTTGAGGAAGATTACCCCAAAAACCAGCCCACTAAAAAAGGTAAGGAATGAAACCGCCGCTACAGCCCAAAGCTTTCCTAGAAACATGATAGCCAATACATCACCAATGATATTTACAGAAAGCATAACGACCACTTTCCAAAAGTTCAGCACGGGCTTGTTCAATACATCAAGCGACACACCGCTATACTTATCTAGTGGCATGATAAAGGCAAATAGTCCAAATACGCGTAAAATAGTTGCAGATTCAAGATACTGCTCACCTCCCAGCAACCACACCATAGGCTCTGCAAACAATACACATGCAAGCCCAAGTGGAATGAAAGAAACTGTCAGCATGCCAGCGCTTTTCTCAAAATATTTCCTAAACCCCTTTCGGTCATTATTATTGATATGGGCAGACAAGGTAGGCAAAGCAGTTGCCATAAAGCTACGTAGAGGAATTTCCATAACCTCCATTAGCCGAAGCGGTATACTATAAATAGCAACAGCCGAAGGGCCAAGGAAAGCACCAATGAGTAAAGTATCTGAACTTCTCAGCAGATTTGCCCCCAACATTGTACCCATACTAAACTTCCCAAAATGAAAAAGTTCTTTAAGTAAACTCTTGGAGAAAAACCGAACCGAACTGATGTTTGTCCAACCAAGCGCCAGGCATATGACACTGGTAAGTCCATGCGCCGTCAGGTAACTATAAAGGACAAAGTACAAACCATACTCGTAATATGCATTGACACCCAACAGTACCAAAAATACACTTAGCACCATCAACCGAATATACAAGATCCGGTTAAACCTCATCTCTACCTGCAAGACCCACGTAGCAAGGTTGTAAGGAAGCGTTACAATATTCAACAACCAAAACCACTGTAGAAAGAAAATCACTCCTTGATTATCAATAAAAGACCCAAAGAGCGCCCAAACAAGTAAAGTAACAGCTCCTAGTAAAAATGTAACAATAGTACCAAACAGCCAAGATGTTCCGTGCACCACATTCTTTTTGCTTTCCTCGGTACCAGAGGAAAACTTAATCAAAGGTGTTTGCACAAAGCCGGTCCTCAGCAATTCAAACAAAGTGGCAATGGTTATAAAAAGTACCCAATTACCAAAGTCCCCTTTATCCAAACTTCGAGCCAGTACACCAAAGCTGATAAATCCCAACAAAGCTGCAGAAGCATTTCCCAGAAGCGACAAGAAATTGTTGTTCTGAAAAACCTTGTTCAGCAAATCCCTAACCATAAGCGCTCTTTTTTCACCTGCTGAGCAGATTTCCTTCCCTAGTTGTCAATTTTTCTTTTTCAGTCAAAGTTTCAATCAGAACAGTGGAAAACTCTTCCACCCTATGTTCCCAGGAGTTTTTCCTGGCAGTATCTATCCTCTGCGCTTGTTTTTCGTTGTTATCGCTCTCTAGTTCAAATTTTAAAGCACGCAAGAACTCTTCTTTGCTTTCGACAAAACTCACCAAGCCCTCAAATTCATTCAATTCGGCAAACTTTGTCATTACCACAGGTTTCCCAGCGGCCAAATATTCATTGATCTTGAGAGGGTAAACACCGCTAGTGACTTCATTTTTCAGGTACGGGATAACCCCAACATCCGCCTTTTTCAGAAAAGTAGGGACTTCTTCTGGCGCACGGCTACCTAAAATATTAACATTAGGATATCGAGACATAGCTGCCGCTGCCGAAAAGTTTGTGATCCTGCCTACAAAAGTAAAATCGACATCAGGCATATGCTCAATAGCATGCACCATGACCTCTGTATGGAATCGCTCATCTATGCTGCCCGTATATGCCACAACTTTACGCTCACTTCCATGATTTACTCCACCGGAAGCTTTATGAAAAAGCTCAAAATCCACCCCGTTTTTTATTACATAACAGGACTTACAGCAACTTGCTTTCGATTGATACAAAGCATCAGATGTAGTCACCACCAGGTCGGCTTTTGACAAATACTGCTCTTCAATCCTAGTGCCATGATATTTATATCTTTGGTCACCTTTTATTTCGTCATAACAGTAATACACATTCAGCTTTTCATTAAAGCTTCCCGCAGTTGCGAGCCCGTAAAAAGGATTATAACCAGAAACCACTATTGGGTCATTGATGCCTAGCCTTTCAGAAGCCTTAACCACACTTCTACGAACGATTTCCGCATTTACCCTCAGCATCTGATCATGAATACTATAGTTCTTCAACCAGTTGACCGGCAGCACTGGTGGTACATTAAGCACATACACTTCAGACCCATATTTAGTCTTAACGACCGACAACCGGTCATCCCAACCTGCTATTTTCCTTACTGGAATACCCTTGTTGCCGTACATAGCGACAACAAGGTCTTTTATAGTAAACTGATAGTCAACATACAACACTTTATTATATTTACTCATCGGCCCCATGATCTGAACGAGCGTGTTCATATGATCGCTATCCCAAGTATTTAGGGCCAGACAAATAAAAGATTCACCTTTGATCATAGTCTCTCCTTTCTTACTTCTTCGTTCTTCCCAGGCTTGATTTTCTTCACTTTTTTAGTCTTTCTGTGCCTGCGAGGAATTCCTCCAAGAATTTCTTCCAGGCGTTCAGCTGGAACTTTGTTTAAAAGAAGCATCGGATCTTTACCAGACGCTTTTTTCAACAGTCCATTGATATAATTGTCCGTATCTGTCCATTCTCTACTTGCATCCACTACAAGCAAGGTCAGATCTGCACCTTTTATAATGGACAAAGGCAATTGATTTTCTACCAATGGAGGTACCTCTATAATTAAATAGCGATACTTTTCCCTGTCCTCTTTATTGACACCTGCGTAAGCGGCTGGGTCAGCACTCCTTATAAAATCTTTACCCTGTTTGTATGTTCTCAGGTCAAGGGTCGTAATGTCCACTTGACGGTTTTCATTCATCAAGTCCCCTTCACCATCCTCTTCTTCAGGATGCAGTAACAAAACAGGTCCATCTATTTCTGAAAGCTTATTAGCAAACTTAAGTGTACTCCTGGTTTTTCCTTCACCAGCCCGGGTACTGCATATCATAATTGTTTTTTGTGCTTTATCAGGGGCAGTTTCCTGTAAACCCAACATAACCGAGCTCAAAGTCTGATCCATGAGGCTTTCCTCGGCATAAGACAGGTATTGAGATTTTCTGTTACTAGGCAGAAAAGGCACCACACCAGCCAAAGTCAGACCTGTCTGTTTCTCAGCTTTTCTTGGGGTAATAATGCGGTTGTCCAGCAGTTCTCGCCCTACCAAAACAGACCCTATCAAAGTTATACCTCCAAAGAAAGAAGCCAATACGACCATCATCCTTTTAGAAGAGTCGGGCTTTACCGGAAAATAAGCTTTGTCTACCACCCTGGCATTTGTAGCCATCTCTATATTCTGCTGCCTCTCTTTGTTTGTATTCAAAGCTTTCAGGGCCTGCAGATAATCTTCCTCAGCGATATCTACCTCCCGCTCCAGTCCATTAAGCGTAGCCTTTAAAGGAGCTAGAGCGTTTAAGCGGTCATCATACTCCTTGATTTTCTTGTTCAGCACAAGAAGCCTGGCCTTACTTTCGTCCATGATGAGTATTTGCTCTAGCCATTGCTCCAGCATACCATCTTTAGGCAATCCTTCTTGACTGTTGTTAAGCACATATAGGTCGTTTACCAAGCCTTGGATTTCATTTTTCAGCTTTTTAGCCTTCTTATCCAAGTTGGATTTCTTTTCATCATCATCATTATACAAACCTGAATTGGCTATTTGATAATTGACCTCAGAAAGCTCTTTTCGCTTGGTTGAAATTTTTTCATTAGTTTCCAGCAGCCCCTTTCTAAGATCTATTTTTTCATCAAGCTTTTTAACTGACGCCTCTGCAGAAGAGTAAACCATTTCTTCCTTCTGAATAGCTGCATTCAGCTCTTCTCTGGCAGCGGAGACAGATTTAGCCTGCTCCTCATAGTTCACTATTTTATTGTCGACCCCAAATTTTCTTAATTTATCCTCGGCATACTTAAGGCGGTTTTTCTTAATTTCCACCTGGTCCGTAAAGTATGAGACCACATTTCTTATTTCTTTAAGCTTTAGGTCTTGATACTTATCAAGGAATATGTCTGTCAATATATTTAAAGTCGTATAGCTAACTCCTGGATCGTTAGTAGTAATCCATATGTCCAACATATCGCTGAACTCTTTTCTTTCCGACTCAATAATTTCCTTTAGGTAATCTATGCTATAAATTTCGTCATCAGAATCGAGCACAGCTTTTACCTTGTTATCCTTCGTGCTATGGAAGTTACTCCGCAGATTAGCAAGCGTTTTCTCCCTGGAATTTTCAACAACAATTTTTTTCCGCTCGTCTTCCGGAAAAATCTCCTGCAAGCGCTCGAAATTGTCATTTGAAATATAAAAAGGGTCAGGTTCATTAAGCATCAAATGCGTAGCCAACAACCTCAACGCCACCTCTTCTATGGTTTCCCTTGAATGCAAGGTCACTACCAAATTGTCAAAAGTGTTGTTGACCGCATTATGGTCAAAGTGCGGTTTATCGTCAGTTGTTATTTTAAACCCACTACCTACACCTGTATAGATAAGAACACTGGAAGTATATTCCCTAGGTTGCTGTTTGGTGAAATGGTTAACCAACACCGCCAGCATAACCGGAAACAAGATAAGCATCCAGAGATTCCTTCTAATTATCCTTATAACATCCTTCAGATTCATCGCTCTCTCATTAAAGTAGTTATTGGTACACCAACTAAATTTTCGAACTGCATGTACAGGGTATTGAAATTCCTTTTCATTTCTTCAAAGTTAATTTCAGCATTCGTTGCAATTTCATTTACCCTGGCCAGTTCTTCTACAGTAATAACCCCGTCCCTAAACTGACGTTCAGCCATTTCCTGCATAATACTGGAATTCTCTTTGTTCGTGCTGACAATCCGCAGTACTTTTTGGGCGGAAAGGAGCGCATTGTACTCCTCTACCACCTGCCTTTTAAGCTCAATCTCTGCCTGTCCCATTCTGGACCTGGCCGCATCCAATTCAGCTTGACTAACCCTAATCTGCTGTTTCCTGGTTGTGAAATCACTTAAAGGAATTTGCAGGTTAAGGCTTATCCTATAACCGTCCAAAAGGTTACTTTGCATACCGGCACCTTGTGCACCATCAATAATGAACCTTTGGTTACCAGTAGCATAATTACCCATTAATGCTAAATTTCTATGAAAGTCCCTTTTGGCAATGGTTACTTGTTCTTTATGGCTTCTTATTTGCGCCTCTTCAAATGTTAGAAAAGGCGAGTTTTCCATAGCTATTCCAATAATATCTCCTAGTGGGATCAATTCCTCTTCAAGGTCTTGTCCCATAGGAGACCGTAATATATCAAGTTCGTCTTCTGTTTGTGGCTCGTCCTGCCCTATAGCCTCTTCAGACAAAAAAGCCATAAAACAGGCAGCTGCCAATCCTAAAAGTTGCTTATTGCTAAATAAAAATTTCATATATGGCATAAGTATAAATTTTCCCTTTAGACATTCTCTTTCTGCAAGAGTGCCGGAATAGTTTTAAGTATTATTTTTATGTCTCTCCAAAAACTGTAGTTTTTGGCATAGTCGTTATCCAATTGCATTCTTTCCTCCTCAGACATTTCAGAAGTTCCTCTTTTAGTTACCTGCCACAAGCCTGTAATTCCAGCAGGAGCCATAAACCTAAGGGTAAATTGGTCTACAGTAATTTTTTCTGCTTCATACAAAGGCAAAGGCCTGTTGCCCACTATGGACATATCGCCTTTGAGTACATTAAATAACTGAGGCAGTTCATCAATACTGGTATTTCTGATAAACTTACCAATCTTGGTAACCCTTGGGTCGTCCTTGATTTTGAGGAAAGTTTCTCCTGCGGCACGTTCTTTTTTCTCCTTTAGGTGGAGCTTTTCACATACAATTTTGTCGTCCAACATCAGCACGCTACGACAGGCCACCCCACGCTCCCGACATTCATCACACAGGGCAGGCAAAGACTGACCTTTGGCATCCATGGTGTTATACTGGTTCTGTATATAATTACTTACTTTGGCAAATTTCGAATCAACAGGGTTCTCCATAACAGTGTTTGGGATCACAGCCGGTTTCCCGCCATCTTCGTAAACAGGTGCTGAAGCATTAGACTTTTTATATTGGTTTAGGTGCGACATATCCTTTAGCAAGGCATCAGCATCTTTGCGCATAGACCTAAACTTATAAAAGTCAAAGATTTTATAACCAGTACCAGCCCTTTTAGCTGCATAAAAGATTGGCCCTCTACTTTCCAGCTTTATAGCAACCCCTAGTAAAAAGAAAAAAGGAGACAAGAAAAGTAAAGCCACAGAAGCAAACACCACATCGAAAGCACGTTTTACAAAAGGCATTTTGTACTCCTGTAACCCATTGAGTGCCGCACGCTTCTTTTTATCTGATAAGGCATTTTTTATAAGGAAACTAACCCTCAGCTTAAAGTCTTCGCCTGAAAAATCATACGTAAAGATTTCATTTACGCGCGCTTTGAGCAGTTTTAACCTTCTCTCGTTATCGATATCCGGAACAAGGAAAACAAACGGCAAGTGCGCAGACTCTGGGGCATTTCGCAGGTGTTGCAAAAGCGACATCCCATTAGGGCTGTTAAATTTGCCAGACGAAACCACTGCATTTACCACTCCACCCTTTTGTATCCAATTGTATAGTTTAAAGCCGTTATCAAACACAAAGACCTCAAAACTTTCTGAGGTCTTCTTCAAAAAGTTCTCCACCCTTTTTTGATCATTATCAATAAGGGCTATTTTATGGTCAGGCAGGCTTCTTCTTAAAGAACCCTGCCCAACATCTACTTTACTATCAGTATATGTTGACTTTTTCATACCTCATCAGACTTTAATTGTTCTTCTTAACAGGTTATCAACCCTTGCTTCAAGTTCTTCCGGATTAAAAGGCTTCACCATAAAATCATCAGCCCCCGCTTTCAAACATTTAATTCTTACCGAGCTTAGTTCATTGCTCGAAAGAACCAACAAAGGAATGTCTTTAAAAAAACCACTTGCTCTGATGTGCTTTATGAAATCTACCCCTTCCATTTCGGGCATGTGAAGGTCACAAATGATAAGGTCTGGCAGGTTTCCTTCGTTCATCCACTCCAAGGCCTCTGTTCCAGTACCCATGGTTTTTACATTATACTTCTTATTTAATGTATATTCTATAATTGCAAGCGTAGAATTAATATCATCAATTGCCAACACAGTAATATCATTATATCCCTTTTCCATATCTCTTCTCTCTTACTGTCTGTATGTTATGTATTCTTTCACCCCACAAGAGGGTATTTCCTCTATAAGCACTATATTATTATAACCTTGGCCATACATAATTGTTGATGTTCTTTAAAATCGTTGGTAACTTCTTTTCCAAATAGATTCTTTATTTATAAAGCACTCCCGAAGGAGGCTTTTTGTTTAGGTTTTTTTTAATGATAAATTACTTTTTATTGTTACCTTAAAGCCCAATTAAACTAGTAGGCCTTTTTTAATGTGGCAAAACAACTTCAAATCAGTCGCTTCACCTGTTTTTCAACTCTAGCATAGTTGCAATCCAGATGCGGTGATTTTATATCCCTTGCCACCCTAGCACTTATATTGATTGAGGGTTTTATAAAACAGTTTAAAAAACATGAGCAACCCGCTGCAACAGAAAGAAGCAGAGTTATATGCGGATTTAATAGTACCGGCTCCCGTACCTAATTTATATACCTATAGTATTCCAGATCATCTAAAAGGATTGGTACACCCAGGATTTAGGGTCATAGTGAGGTTTGGAAAAAAGAAAATTGTAACTGCTGTTGTAGCGCATATACACAACAACCCTCCTCAAGTATATGAGACGAAAGATATAATGGAGGTTTTAGATGATGAGCCCACCATGAATTCTTTTCAGCTGCGCATGCTACATTGGATGCAAGACTATTACCTGAGCACACCAGGTGAAGTGTTAAATGCAGCGCTGCCTTCTGGACTCAAAGTACACAGCCAATCATGGATTCAACTAAACAGTTCTTATAGTGGAGACTACCCTTTTTCAGACACTGAAGAAAATATTATAGGCATTCTTCAAATAAAGCTTGAGATCACTTTTGATGAATTGGCGAAAATGGCCGGTATCAAAAATATTTTCCCACACATAAAGTCTTTGTTGGCAAAAGAAAAAATCGTTGTTTTTGAGGAAGTAAAGGAAAAGTTTACGCCCAAAACCATCAAAAAAATAAAACTTTCACCGCTATACGAAGATCAGAAAAACCTGCAAAACTTATTTCTAACCTTAGAAAAAAAGCCTCAGCAGACTGACGTTCTTCTTCATTACCTTAAACAAGTGCCAATTCAGAAAAACTCTGAAGGACTCGAAAAGAAAAGACTAGTGGAAGTAACAGGCGCGGACTCCACCATACGCACCCTGGTAAAAAAAGAAATATTTGAAGAATTTGAGGAGGTTGTGTCCAGGTTTGGCAAAATAAGTAAAGAAAAACAGGATCTTCCCGTTTTATCAGAGCATCAGGAATCCGCGAGACAGGAGATCATGAAGCTTTTTCAAAACCAAGAAACCGTTTTATTGCATGGCATAACAGGCAGTGGCAAAACGGAAATTTTCATACACCTTATAACTCAAGCATTGCAAAGTGGCATGCAAGTGCTGTATTTGCTACCAGAAATCGCACTGACTACCCAAATGGTTGTAAGACTAAAAAAAGTATTTGGGGACAAAATGGGCATATACCATTCAAAGTTTTCGGTCAATGAAAGGGTTGAAACATGGAAAGGGATCATCAGTGGTCGTTTTTCATTTGTAATAGGCGTGCGATCTTCAATATTTCTTCCTTTTGACAATTTAGGATTAATCATAGTAGACGAGGAGCACGAAACTTCATACAAACAACAAGAACCTGCCCCAAGATACCATGCACGGGACACAGCTTTAGTCCTAGCCAAAATGCATGGAGCCAAAACTTTATTAGCGTCAGCTACCCCATCTATAGAATCTTACCATCTATGCCTCACCGGACGCCGTGGACTGGTGACCCTAAACAAACGGTTTGGAGACACCCCGCTTCCTGAAATCATTATTTCTGATACCAGAAGGGCTAAAAAGTTCAAGGAGATGCACAACGATTTTTCTCCTATGGTTTTAGGGGCACTAGAAGAGTGCTTAAAAAATAAAGAGCAGGCTATTATCTTCCGAAACCGTCGAGGTTTCTCGCCCTACTTGACGTGCGAAGAGTGTGCGCATGTCTTTAAGTGTACCAATTGCGACGTCAGCCTTACCTACCACATGCACTCCAACAACCTACGCTGTCACTACTGTGGATATAGAGAAGAAGTAGCCAAAGAGTGCCATGCTTGCGGATCGACAAGAATAGCCACAACCGGATTTGGCACAGAAAAAATAGAGCAAGACTTATCATTACTACTTCCTAACGCCAAAATTAGCCGTATGGATACAGACACTGTTCGAAGCAAAAACGGTTATGAAAAAATTATCAAAGCTTTTGAATCTAAGGAAACGGATATATTAATAGGAACGCAAATGGTCAGCAAAGGCTTTGATTTTGGAAATGTAAGCACCGTAGCCATTATGGATGCGGATCAAATGCTTAACTTTCCAGATTTCAGGTCTTTTGAAAAAACCTTTCAACTGCTGGTACAGGTCAGTGGCCGCGCCGGACGTAGAGACAAGCGGGGTAAAGTAATCATTCAGTCCAGTGATCCCCAACACCGCATTTTAAAGAAAGTGATAGACAATGACTACACCGGCCTTTTTAAAGAAGAGCTTGCAGAACGCGAAACTTTTTTATATCCTCCGTTTTCAAGAATAATTAAGATAACCATTAGGCATACAGATAGAAACCTAGCCGAACGTGCTGCTTATAAACTGGTAAACCTTTTGAGACCCAACTTAGGCAATCATAGAGTACTTGGCCCTGAGTGGCCCATTATTAGCAAAATAAGAAACTACTATCTCATAAATATACTTTTGAAACTCGAAAAAAATAAAGTGGACATTCCATACGCAAAGCAACTTATCAAAAAAGAAACCGTAAACCTTCTGAACGAAAAAACGTTTCGTCAAATACAAGTAATCTTTGATGTAGACCCGGTTTAATCTGAAATATGCGTATTTCAGATTTTAACTTTTTTTAAATATTTAAATTAAAAAGCAGTTTTTTGTGTTAAAGATCAGACAGGTAAAACAATCATGAAAAACTTAACATATTATATACTTGCAGCGTGTGTCCTATTACTTTGGTCTTGTGATGAAGCTGTTCAGGAGCACCCTATCAAAGAGACAGACATAGTTGCCCAGTCTCCCGATAGTGTAGAAAACACCTCCGACGCAGATGAAGCACCTAGCAAAGAGTTGTTTTTTAACGCAATATCCAACGAAGATAAAAACAAGTTAGCCCTAACAGAACAAGTACCTTTGGGGTCTAGCTATACAGATGTACAAACCTTGTTTTCTGAAACCGAAATATCAGAACTAGACAAATCAAAAGCGCTGTCTACAGCTACACTCCCAATCAACATTATTGACCGCAAAGGTTCTATAGTATTCAATTTTTCTTCAGATTCGTTGAACAAGTTGACATACACGCTGACAGAGACTGATTTTGAAAAAGGAGAAGAGCTATATATAGATCTACAAAACTTTTACAGCTTAAGGTATGGTCCTGCTATAGAGGATAAAGTTGAAGAGCATAACAGGTTTACCAGGGCTTGCCATTGGGACTCTGAGCTATACATAGTAACTATGACCTGGAACATGAACTCAAACCAAATTTCATGGACTATTGCCCAAAAACAAGAAGAAACAAAGGTCAATTGATTTTACAGACCGTTATAATAAAAAAAGACTGCTAAAATTAGCAGTCTTTTTTATTATTATACTGGTATACCAGCTAAAACAGCTATAGCTAGTTCCTCATTTTTTCAAGTTTGCCCTCATCCAGTAGTGTTATTGTACTACCAGACAAATCTACCAACTTCTCTTCCTTAAAATCGGCTAGGGTTCTAATAACAGTTTCTTTTGAAGCCCCTACAATATTGGAAAGATCTTCTCTGGAAACCGCCATTTTAAACTGGCTATCAGATTCTTTTTTATACCTATCCCTAAGCATAATTAGAGATTCAGCCACACGTTTTCTTACTGAGTTATAAGCAAGCTTCAAGAGCCTCTCTTCCTTCTCTATAAGGTTATTAGCAAGCATTTTAATAAATTTAGCAGAAACATCCCTATTCTGATGTACCAAAGAGAAAAAGTCCTGCTTTGGGATAACCACCAGTTCGGTTTCCTCTAAGGTTTCAGCAGATTCAGAATAATAGTTTTCCTCCAAAAGATCCGTATAGCCTATAAAGTCACCTTCTTTATAAAGACCAGTAATATACTCTCTGCCGTCTTCATTGCTTTTAAAAGTTTTTACTTTGCCTTTATTAATAAAATAAATGGCATTAGGGTAACTTCCTTCAGAGAAAATATTGTGTTTCTTTTTATAAGTAATGGTTTTCTTCTCATCAGCCAGCATCTTGTTCAACCCTTCAAAGCCTCTCGCTTCGTTCATGAACTCGTCTAGGCCTTCAGCACTTTTAGAAAATTCTGTTTTTATAATCTCATTCTTTTTCAAACGAATTTCAATAGCGTCTAGCAGTTCTAGGTCATCAAAAGGTTTGGTAAGGTAGTCATCTGCACCCAGATTCATACCTTTTCTAAAATCTTCTCTTTCAGATTTCGCAGTAAGGAAAATAAATGGTATGCCGGCAGTAGCAGGGTTCTTGGCAAGCATATGCAGTACACCAAACCCATCGAGTTCTGGCATCATAATATCGCATATAATCAAATCAGGCATTTCTTTTTTAGCCAAATCAACACCTATTTTACCATTTTCAGCAGTAAGCACATCAAAGTTTGCAAGAGACAAGATCTCCGCTGTATTTTCCCTGATATCAGGATTATCTTCAATTAGAAGTATCTTTTTCATAAAAACTTAATCATTTTAAAGGTATTCGTACAAAAAAAGTAGTGCCAACATTCTCCTGACTGGTATATTCAATGCTGCCATTTAATATATCAATATACTTCTTAACTATATTTAATCCCAACCCAGTTCCTTGCACATTTCCACAGTTGTTGGCCCTAAAAAAACGAGAAAAGAGGTGTGGCTGATCCTTTTCAGGAATCCCAATACCTTGATCTTTCACCGTTAAGGAAATTTCCTTTTTGGTAGTGCTTATAGTAAAATCAACAGCTTTTCCAGCAGGAGAATACTTAATGGCATTACTAAGTAAATTTATGATAATATTTTTCAAGATTTGCCTATCTAGATTGATTAAGCGAGTTTCTCCTGAAAAATGACAAATGATTTCCTGCCCAGATTTAGCAACAGACCGCATCTCTTCAGCAACCTCTTCCATAAAATCTTTCAAGTCGGTTTCTACTGGATTATTATAAATATTCCCTTCCTCTAACCTACTAATGGACAAAAAGTCATCTAAAATACCTTTAAGATTGTTTACCGAACTCTTAATACGGTTAATATGCTTTAAGCGTTTGTCTTCATCGGCAGGGTCGGTGTATTTTGATACCAGTGAAACCGAAGAAAGAATAGTACTCAGTGGCGTACGAAATTCATGAGATGCAATAGTAACAAATCGAGACTTCAGCTCATTAAGCTCTTTTTCTTTTTCTAGAGCTTTGCTAAGTTCAATTTGAGCGACCTTTAAACTATTATTCGAGAACTCTAGTTTCCGCACTGTTTTTTCCAACTCTTTTGTCCGCTCCTCAACCCTTGCTTCTAACTCAAAGTTCAGCTTTCGGATTTGGCCAAGGTTATACGCATGTTGTAAGCTATACCTGATGGCCCGCTCTAGGTAATGAGGGTTCAAATTCCCTTTGATCAGATAGTCTGCCGCACCTGCCCGCATTGCTTGCACATCTACCTCCACATCGCCTTGTCCGGTCAGGAGGATAAGAGGAGCGTACGCTCTTTTGCTTGTAGCCTCTTTAATAAGCTCAAGCCCGGTGCGCGCTCCTAAACGGTAGTCTATCAAATAAACATCGTGTTCTCTATTAATTATAGACTCAAGTGCCTTGTCATAAGAAGGCTCCCATTTCATTAAATAGTTCCGATTGGGAATTTCGCCAACTATATCTCTGGTAATAATAAAATCTTCCTCATCATCATCCACGAGGAGTATATTTACTTTATCCTTATAAGGCATTGTCATATTTTATTTAAGAACCTGAGTTTTTCTTATTCTTTGGCAATTCGACAATCTCAAACCAATACTTGCTCAGCGTTCTCATAATCTCTACTAGAGAAGAAAAAGTGACCGGTTTAGTGATAAAAGAGCTAACTCCGATATCATAAGTTTTTAAAATATCTTCCTCGGCTTTAGAGGTAGTAAGGATCACAACAGGTATTTTACGCAAGTCAGGGTGTTCCTTAATTTCCTTAAGGGCTTCCCTACCATCTTTGCGAGGCATGTTAAGATCTAACATGATCAAACCTGGTTTAGGATACTTTTCTTTGTCTGAAAACTTTCCGCGGTTCAGCAAGTAGTCCATAAGTTGCTCACCATCTTCAACAAACTGAAGACTATTGACCAATCTGCTTTCATCCAAAGCATCTTTAATCAACATCCGGTCTTCAGCATCATCGTCGGCTATAAGTATCACAATGGAGTTATTTAAATTATTCATGCGTAATTAAGATTTTATAGCGAATTTTTCAACTTTTTGGTTGTCTAAGTGAGAGAGAAACTATAAAAGTAGTTCCTACTCCAGGTTTACTTTGAGCTGTGATATCACCACCGTGCCTCATCGCAATTTTTCTACACACAGATAGTCCAATGCCTGAACCTTCATATTTTTGCCCCTCTAAGCGCTGAAAAATATTAAAAATTTTCTCTAAATACTTGGTATCAAAACCAATACCGTTGTCTTCAAAATAAATTTCAGCCAGTTCATCGCCCGGGGTACCTGTTAAATGTGGTTTTCTCTGCACATGCTTTGCATATACTTTGACACGAGGTGCTTCGTCATCCTTTCTAAACTTAATAGCATTAGCGATCAAGTTTTGAAAAAGCTGCCTCATTTGTGTTTCATCGGCTTCTATGGTAGGCAGGTCCTCGGCAGTGACCTCAGCCTGATTTTTTTCAATACTGATAACAAGGTCAGATTTAACTTCTTTAAAAATCTTGTTAAGGTCTACCGCAGAATATGACTCTGCCTTGGTAGTAATCCTTGAAAAGTTGAGTAAATCATTAATTAAACGTTGCATCCGAAAGGCTGCGTTGAGCATCCTGTTCAAATAATCTTTCCCTTGCTCGCTAAGTTTGTCACTATCTTTAGACTTCAGCCGATCACCAAAGGCCTGTATTTTTCTCAAAGGCTCCTGAAGGTCGTGAGAGGATACATAAGCAAAATCCTGAAGTTCGGAGTTACTACGTTCAAGTTCGGCAGCATAGCGTCTCAACTGTTCTTCAGCCATTTTTTGCTCTGTGATATCATGCACAAAACCTGTAAATATGACCCTATCCTTCAGTTTCACCTCACTAATACTTAAAAAGAAAGGGAAAGTTGTGCCATCTTTCCTCAGTCCTGTTACCTCTCTCCCTATACCAATAATCCTATGATGTCCGGTTTTTAGATAATTATTAACATAGGCGTCATGATGACTCCTATCAGGCTCAGGCATAAGCATATTAATACTTTTACCTAAAAGTTCATCCTGCTCATATCCAAAAATACGGGCAGCGGAAGGATTGACCATTTCTATAATCCCTCGTGTATTGATAGTAATAACTCCATCAACAGCAGCATTGATAATAGAAGTGATTTTATGCTCGCTCTCGACCAAAGCCTCTTCAGCCATTTTTAACTTACTGATATCATGAATAATTCCTGTGTAAATTTTCTCTCCATCAATTTCAGTTTCACTGATACTTAACAAAAATGGGAACAAAGTGCCATCTTTTTTCTTTCCTTTAACCTCCCTCCCTTTACCAATTATTTTAGCTTCTCCTGTCTTTTCATAGTTATGAATATACTGGTCATGCTTAGAGCGATCAGGTTCAGGCATAAGCATTTTTACATTCTGCCCAATAAGTTCTGACTCAGAGTATCCAAAAATTTCTAGTGTCGCAGGGTTAACAGTTTGAATAATCCCCTTATGATCTATAGTAATAATCCCATCAATTACACTATCAAAAATTGCTTTTAGCTGTTTGGCGTGAGAGCCACCGGGTGTATTCTTGCTCATTATAATATTTACGTTACTACAAACTTCTACTTAAGAACCAAAAAAAGCTAAAATAAATCTTAAGTCAAAACATGATTTTTATCATTAGAAATCTCATTTAAAAAAGTAACAAATCAATGGCTATGGTTAAAGGAGAAAAGTACGGTTAATCAAGGTTATTGAGAATCTAATTAGAAATAAAAAAAGGCAACTTCAAAAGCTGCCTTTTACCGGTATATGAGTCCCTAGATGCCATTTACAACTTTATACATAATCATAAACATGCCTCACCTTTTCAGCTGCTTTTTCCCATGTACAATCTAACAAGTTTTTATTTGCTTCTTTAATCAAACTTTCTTTCAAGGACTTATCTTCCAACAAAGAGCTAATATGCTCGCCCATTTTTTTCACATCCCAAAAATCAGCTTTCAGAGACCCGTTTAATACTTCTGCTACTCCAGACTGCTTAGAAATAACACAAGGCACTCCAAACTGAGCCGCTTCCAGAGCCGACAATCCAAAAGGTTCAGAAACAGATGGCATGCAATACACATCGCTCATAGCGTAAAGATTATGAACCTTTTCTTTGTTGAGGAAACCTGTAAAATGAAACTTATGCCCTATCTGCCTATAGGCACCTCCTTCTATTAAGCTTTTCAACCTGTCCCCTGTTCCTGCCATCACAAAGCGTACATTGGGATTGGTTTTAACAACCTGATCTGCTACTTCCAGAAAAAATTCAGGCCCTTTTTGTTCAGTAATTCTTCCGAGAAACAATACAAGGTCTTCAGGAAAATGCTTTTCTGCTTTAAATGGCACCACCGGGTCAGTACCATTATGTATAGCAACAATCTTGGCAGGGTCAACGCCATAATGATGCTGGGCAATACTGCCAGTATAATAGCTTACAGGAATGACCATATCGGCAGAATGCATTCCTAGCCTTTCAATTTCATATACCCAACTCCTACTATGTGCGCCGGCACGATCATATTCTAAGGAGTGTACATGCAGCACAAGAGGCTTTCCAGTCATTGCTTGTACTTCCAAACCCGCTGGAATAGTCATCCAGTCATGACAGTGGATAACATCAAAATCTTTTTGTGCGGCCAATAATTTAGCCTGTCTGGCAAATTCATATACTTTTTCATGCACATCTGCCCCATATAGTTCACCTGACTTAAAGATATTCTTCAGACGCACATTATCGACTGTTTCAACATCTTCTTGAAGGGCTTTCATTTTTTCTTGTGTAACTAGTGTGTCATACAACGTAGATGAATAAGGAAGGACATCTACAGGTATTTCACTTACTTTCTCAGAAAAACCTTGATATAAAACGCTTGAGCTAGAAGAGCGTCTTAATTCGTCCACGTCAAGGTTGTTTAATCCTATTAGCTCTACATTATTTACTCTGAAGTCTGGACTCGATTTAGGCAATATAACAGTCAGGTCCGCATACGCTGACAAAGCCCTGCTCAGCCCTAAACAAGCCACACCAAGGCCTCCGTTGATGACAGGAGGAAATTCCCAACCCAGCATCAGCACTTTAGGTTTTCTCATATTTATCCGGTTTGAAATTAGTTGATTATACCGCATTAAACTTACAACTAAACCTATTGTTTGAGCATTTGTATATAATTTTATAATCTTTTAAAATTGAAATACTTACAAACAAAATTCGAGCAACCAAGGGTGTTTTTGCACATAGAAACCCCTCCAAGGGTTGTTAACCACTTGGAGGAGGATGGAGCTTACCACTTGTTCTGGCTTTTAATTTTTAGGATAAGAATATTAACCCCTGCCCTTGACACTCTTCTAGTCATCCTGACGAAGGAAGGATCTGTTTGGGTAAAGGACTTTTGGCAGCTTTTGTTATTTTATTTCCTAAGTGCTAGTGTCTGACAAATCCCTCTCCCGATAGCTATCGGTGTGGGATGACAGGTTATTACTAAGGTTCTAACTAGCAGAAAGTCAAAACTTAACCGTCATTGCGAGGCGCAAGATAGTGGTGGGTAAAGTTCTATGGATTGAAGTTATAAGCCATTAGTTTTCTTATGAAAAAATGCCGCGGCAATCTGTTTGAGATAAGCAGTATAGGTTGATTGTTTGTGGGGTAATGAATATTAGACTTGACGATGAGATTGCTTCGTCGTTTCTCCTCGCAATGACGTTGGGGTGAGTTGTAATTGAGGGTGTTATGTACCAGACCTGACGATTAGAGCATCATCAAATCATTAAATTGGTCGCCTTATTAATACACCTAATGAGCTAATGTTTCCTAAAGCTCATTCTCCATTTCTTCTTACCTTTTTTGCTTGTCCAAAAAAGGTAACCAAAAAAAGACACTATGGCTGAAAGGCATATATTGCCACGCACTAAACGCACAGCCCCTCCCTGCCAGAAAAATGCCTTAACTGACGATTCATTGTCAAAGGCAGTATTTTATGGCGGCATTTTTAAAAATCCGGCACCCCACAAGCCGCAATATGCCCACACCAGCCATAGAGTCCCTGCCCGCCCTTAGTAGCTACCGGGTTGCTGATTATAAAGTTATTCCTTTAGTCTACTTTTCGGCTCTTACCAGTTTGGAGTTATCGCTGGCTTTAGTTGTTAGTTTTTGAGACTCTGCTTTTCTCAATTTGTATCCAATGCCGTATTACCCTCTGCCCTTGACACTTCTTCTTGTCGTCCTGACGCAGGAAGGATCTGCTTGGATAACAGCATGAGTGTCTTTATCTGTACCTATTACGAAGGCAGGTGCCAGCGTCTAACAGATCCCTCGTGCCTCGGGATGACAGGTTATATATCATTGCATCATCATATCATCGAATCATCCTTTTGTTTCTTATGAAAAAATGCCGCGGCAATCTTTTTGAGATAAGCAGTGTTGGTTGATTGTTAGGGTGTCAAATACCAGACCTGACGATTAGAGCATCATCAAATCATTAAATTGATCCTTTATTAATAAACCTAATGAGCTAATGTTACCTAAGGCTCATTCTCCATTTCTTCTTACCTTTTTTGCTTGTCCAAAAAAGGTAACCCAAAAAAGACACTATGGCTGAAAGGCATATTGCCACGCGCTAAACGCACAACCCCTCCCTGCCAGAAAAATGCCTTAACTGACGATTCATTGTCAAGGGCAGTTTTTAATGGCGGCATTTTTAAAAATCCGGCAGCCCACAAGCCGCAATATGCCCACACCAGCCATAGAGTCCCCGCCCGCCCTTAGCAGCTACCGGACTGCTTATTATTGAGTTATTCTTTTGTCTACTATTCGGCTCTTACCGGTTTGGAGGTTATCGCTGGCTTTGGGTGTAGCTTTTGGGGATGGTGTTTTTAAGCTTTAAAATCAACACTATAGCTGTCTCCCCGCACCTGTTGCGGGGGGCTGTTGGGGTAAAGCAGGAATGTGAATTGCCAAATATTAGGCAGGTGCCAGCGTCTAACATTAAGGTTTTAATTAGCAGAAAATCAGAATTTAACCGTCATTGCGAGGCGCAAGATAGTGGTGGGTAAAGTTCTATGGATTGAAGTTATAAGCCATTAGTTTTCTTATGAAAAAATGCCGCGGCAATCTTTTTGAGATAAGCAGTGTTGGTTGATTGTTAGGGTGTCATACTAGACCTGACGATGAGATTGCTTCGTCGTTTCCTCCTACCGATGACGTGGGGGGGGGGGGCAAAGGTAGAAAACAAACAATGTAGTTCATGCCGATAAAAAATCGGCTCTACATTCATACCTCGTATCATCGGGGGCTGTTGGGATAAAGCAGGAATGTGAGTGGCCAAATGTTAGGTAGGTGCTAGTTACTAACAGCCCACTTGTTCCTCGGGATACCCCCTATATTTCTTTGTCATGACATGTAACCGGCTTGTAAGAATTGTCGTTTCATTCTTAAATAGATCCTAAATCTCTTTTACAAATAGGGTTCCATGCTACTTTTGTAAATATCTGGATATTTAACACTTAAAAGTAATGCAAAAAAGTGTAGATATATTCTTTTGAATAATTTACAGAAACTAATAAGTTTACCACTGAAAGGAACAGCCTTAAAAAGATGCTAAAAATACTTTGCCCTACAGATCTTACAGATCATACATCAAACTCCCTGATTTACGCCAATGATTTGGCCAAAAAGTCAGACACAGAAATCATTGTGCTTCATTCCTTTTTTATCCCCCCTCCACTTCCTGCCGGCACAAAGGTAAAATCCCCTGAAGATGTATACCACTATGGCCAAAAAATGCTACAAGAGCGATGTGAAGAGTTTGTCAACCAATACATTTCTTCTGAAACCCAAAGCAAATGCATCGTAAGGCGTGGTTTTGTGCTAGAAGAAATTCTTAAAGTAATAAAAGAAGAAAATATTGACATCATATTCATGAATACCGAAGGTGCTCATGGTCTTAAAGAGCTATTTCCTGGCACCATTACCTCTAAAATCATTGAGAATGTCCTTTGTCCTGTACTGGTCATTCCAGAAAACCATACCTTCCACCCATTAGATGACATTGTATATGCTACTGACATGAAGGGCAATGAAAAAGAAAATATTAGCTTTGCCTTTAAGTTTGCCTCTATTTTTAATGCCAAAGTTACTTTTCTCAACATAAGTAAAAAACTAACACCTAAAGAACAGGAAGCTTTTAAGGCAAAAATGTCGGAAGAAGCCTCTGTTCATAATTACCAAAGCATAGACTTCGTAATAATAGAAAGCAGCAATGTTTTTGATGCATTAACAAATTTTGTTGAATCAAACGATTCCAAACTTTTAATATTAAGCACCAGAAAACGTCCTGTTTACCAACGCCTTTTCCAAAAAAGCCTTACCCGTAGAATGGCGCATCATGCTTTTGTTCCGGTTTTGGCCATGCACAAGGAATAAAAAAACACTTATGTGTAGCAAATCTTAATTTTCTTAAAGCAAAAAAAGACCTGAACTCTCATCCAGGCCTTTCTGCAGATAAAAAAATTACAAGCTAAAAAAATACATGAGTGAATACATCAAGTATTCACTTATACAATACTTACCTTTGATGGCTTTCAGAAGCCACGAAACTTTCAAACTTGCCTGACTTTTCAGTAAGCTTAATCCGGTATATAATTGCGTTTTTATCAGGAACATCCTCATGAGAAATATCCCAGCTAACTTTTGCCAACAACTCATCGTTTGAATGCACCAGAGACTTAAGTTTCTCTGAATACTTATGCATGGCATTTTTAGCGTCTGGCCCTGACAATTCTTCAAATACTCCCCAAGCCACCACACTCTTCCAGTGCGTGATATCTTTAACCGATTCGACCTCAAAACAAACCAGCGGGTTTTTTCTAAGAAAATCAGTCTTCATACCTTCGCCGGTCATACCATAAATAGATGAAGACGCTGCATCATAACTATAGGCTACCGGCACAATATATGGCTTATCTCCCACACTGCACCCAATGCGTCCAATATACTGCTGAGTCAAGACTTCATCAATTTCACTTTTCGAAAGATCTCCATGCATATTTTCCACTGTTTTCAAAAGGTACTATATTAACTTTTGCATCCATGAAATGTTCACTAAAATAACGACAAAAAAAATCACTCTAGAACCACAGCATTTTCAAGCTCTTTTTTCTCCCTGAAATCCACAATATTACCAATAGTAATATCTGCAATATTTCTCATAGCATTATTAGTAAAGAAAGCTTGATGCCCTGTTATTAACACATTAGGGAAAGTAAGTAGCCTCATAAACACGTCGTCTGTTATGATCTGATCAGACAGGTCCTCAAAAAACAAATCCCCTTCCTCTTCATACACATCTAAACCAAGGTGTCCAATTTTACTTGTTTTTAATGCTTCAATTACTGCTTTGGTATCCACAAGGGCCCCCCTGCTTGTATTGATCAGCATCACACCATCCTTCATCTTTTCAATAGTATCTTTATTGATAATATGATGCGTATCAGGCGTCAAAGGACAGTGAAGCGATACAATATCTGACTCTGAAAATATCCTGTCAATACTGGTGTATTCAACACCAAGCTTCTTGCACTCTTCATCTTCATATTTGTCATACCCCAAGACCTTACATCCAAAACCTAAAAGGATCTTTGCCGTAGCCTTTCCTATTTTACCTAAACCTATAAGGCCAGCAGTTTTGCAATGAAGGTCAAATCCCATCAACCCGTTAAGGCTAAAGTTACCCTCCTTTACCCGGTTATAAGCTCTATGGGTTTTCCGGTTTAGCGTCATGATAATAGCAATGGTATGTTCTGCCACTGAGTAAGGGGAATAAGCAGGTACCCGCACCACAGGAATATTATGCTCCGCTGCAGCTTTTAAGTCAACGTGGTTAAAACCTGCAGAACGCAAGGCAATTAATTTTACCCCCATCTCAGAAAGCTGCTCAATTATTTCACGGTTGCAAGTGTCGTTTACAAACAAGCAAACAACATCAGATCCTGAAGCTAGCAAAACTGATTCTTGATTGAGGTGCACTTCTACATAGTTACAGTCAAATCCTTTACCAGCACAAGCTGAGTCAAAAAAAGGCTTTTCATATTTTCTGGCACTAAAAAAGGTAATTCTCATAAAAAATTTAGATTTTTGAATGAATAAAATGCTTAACTAAAAGCTTAATTAAAAGTTAAAATTGACAAAAGCAAGAAAAAGCCCCTATGATATAAAGCAGATTTAGCTATAAGAAATATCATACCCATTTTTCAACTTGCACCTGATTTTTGAAAAAAGAAACAAAACATGAAACACCTACTTACTTTATTTATCTTTTTAGGCACATTAAGCACACCTTTTTTTACTTTTGCCCAGGTTGGGATTGGCGTTTACCCTTCCGGTTCAGAACCGGGACTTTCTTTTAAAACTTCTCAAAGAACAAAGTTTTTTGCTGACATAAGACTGCAAGACCTTCAGTACACCAATTTTGCAGATCAGCAACATATAAAAACCGAGTTACTGGCTAAAAGAAGGTTTAACTGGTTTGACAGGATCAATTTTGTTATTGGCATCGGGCCTAGGGCTGAGTTTTATGGGCATCAGGATAACTTTTTTGGGGTAGTTGCACCAATAGCTGTAGAAGGCTTCCCTTTCCCATTTCCCAATGCAGGGTTATTCTTTGAGGTGGCACCTTATTACAGCTCCGACTTTAACGGAAACTTCCACAGTGGCTTTAGAACAGTGTCTGGAATAAATTTTTTCTTTGTATCTAGAAAAGACGAGTTACCTCCCCCAGAAACGCCGTAAAACATAAGCTCCTAATTCTTTCAAAAACTTCCTTGAGCAAGTTGCATAATCGCAAAGTTTCTAATCCATTAAGTTTTTCATGGGCTGTTTTTTTGCATTTTTCAACCTGTAATATGCATTATATTTCGTCATGAGAAGCAAAACAACATTAGCCCTTTGGAATCGCAAAGCATAGCAGCACTGTGGTTAAGACACAAATGTGAGCGAAGCGACTGATTTTTAAAGCTACCTTGATACGTAACAATAAATTCCATTATTGCATATTTTAGGTTTAATCCGAGGGCGCCTACTATGCACTTCCCCTTCCAAGGAACAAAAAGACCAGCCCTTCAGCAAAGCAAAAACAGTCGTCAAACAATTTCTTTTTCAAGACAAAACCAATTACCTTAGCTAACTTTTTATAATATCCCATATTTTAACAGCTAATGGCCTTCAAAAAAACTTTTGTTCTACTTTTCTTCTTAAGCTCTTTTACTACTTACGGACAACAAGTAGTAATAAAAGGGCAGGTAACAGAGGAGCTATCCAAACAACCCCTCCAAGGCGTAAAGGTATCATTATCTACACCCAAAAAAGAGGGGGTTACCGACAAGGCTGGTTTTTACTCATTTACCATTGACCCGGCAGACTCGGTGGAAATTTCTTTTTCACTAATCGGTTTCACGTCAGTAACTAAGAAAGTTCCAGCCACCGAGGACTTTTCCCTTGACGTGGTATTGTCTACAGAAGACTACTACTTGGATGAAGTGGTGCTAGAAGGACAAAAACAAAAAAAAATTAGCGAAGGCGCTGAAATCAGCAGCATAGACCTTCCGGTAGAACAAATAAAAAGCATCCCAACTTTATTTGGAGAAAAAGACGTACTAAAAGCCCTTCAATTAATGCCAGGCGTACAAACAGGTTCAGAGGGCATGGCTGGTCTATACGTCAGAGGTGGCGGGCCTGGAGAAAACCTTTTCCTTGTGGACCATGCCATGGTGTATAACCCTTACCATCTTTTCGGTTTCTTTTCTTCATTTAATGGAGATGCCTTACAAAATGTAAATCTTATAAAAGGCGGGTTCCCTGCCAGGTATGGAAGTCGATTATCCTCCGTCATTAATATGGAGCTAAAAAGTGGGAATCCTGAAAGAATAACAGGAGAAGCCGGAATTGGCCTTATAGCCTCACGCTTTACACTAGAAGGACCTATTGTAAAAGACAAACTAACTTTTATGATATCCGGAAGGCGTACCTATTTAGATGTACTCACTAGGCCGTTTATGACAGGAGATTTTCGGGCAGGATACTATTTTTATGATCTTGCAGGAAAAATTTCATACAAAGTAGACCCTAAAAACACCATCTACCTCAGTGGATATAACGGGAATGACAGGTTTTCAATTTCTACTCAATTCGAAGATAATCAATCCAAAGGCAATTTAGGGTGGAGAAACCAAGCATATACGCTAGGTTGGGACAGAATTATTAATAAAAGAGTTTTTTCACAAACAGCCCTTACTTACAGTGGGTATAATTTTAATATCAGGTCTGAAGATAACTGGGGCGGAGAAACTTTTTTTCTGAACTTCAATTCCCTTGTCAGCGAAATTTCGGTAAAACAACAGTTTGAATACTTCCATTCGGACAAGCATAAACTATTTGCCGGAATATCATTAACCCATCATACTTTAAACCCTGAAGCTTTGGTGTTCCAAGGCTCATATATTAACTCTGACCTCGACTTTAGCTCCAGGACCAGGGCTCTTGAAACGGCTATTTTTATAGAAGATGAATTTAGGCCTTTTAGAGCTTTAACCATCAATGGAGGAATTCGCTTGTCAAGCTTCTATGTCAACGGAGAGCACTACATCAATCCTGAACCTAGACTAACAGCAGGCTACCAATTAAAACCTGATTTATCAATTAAAGCAGGGTATGCGGAAATGAACCAGTTTGCCCACCAGCTAACTAGTGGCGGAATAGGCATGCCCATAGACCTATGGGTTCCTGCTACAGAAAATGTCATGCCAGCCCGGTCACGACAGGTAACATTAGGTATGGCCAAGGATTTCATGCCGTTAAATACTACTTTTTCTATTGAAGGATACTATAAAAAAACCGACAGGATGGCCGGATATAGAGAAGGTGCAAGCTTTATCTTATTTGACGACCCTTACAACTTAGAAGATGGGCGATCTTGGGAAGACAATGTAACACAAGGCCAAGGCTGGTCATACGGTATTGAGTTTTTGTTACATAAAAAAGCAGGTCGCTTTTCTGGGTGGGCTGGCTACACCCTTTCCTGGACTCAACTCCAGTTTGACGATGTTAACTGGGGCAGAAAGTTTTATGCTCGCTATGACAGAAGACACGATATTTCATTGGTAGGTTTATTTAAAGCTTCTGAAAAAATCCATTTGTCAAGCACTTGGGTATATGGGACAGGAAATGCCATTACCATGCCCAACGCAGCTTTTCAACCATTCACTCCTTCAGAACAAAGCAGTCGCCCTACGGCAAGTTATACATCATACTACTATTATGAAGATAGGAACCAATTTAGAATGGCTCCATATCACCGTTTGGACCTAAGCATCCAATTTATTAAAAAGCTAAAAGGAAGAAAAGTAAGAACATGGGATTTAAGCGTTTACAACCTATACAACAGACAAAACCCTTACTTCTACTTTTTAGAAAACACCTACAGCAACACAGGAAACCAGACTGTTTTAAAACAAGTGTCATTATTTCCTATCATTCCATCTATTACCTATAACCTAAAATTCTGACATGCGCCTTGTAATCATATTTAGTTTATGCTTTATGCCCTTACTGTCCTCGTGCATTAAAACAGTTACCGACCGAGAACTGCCAGCCCCTGTTGAGAAACTGGTAGTTGGAGCATTTTTATCTCCTGACGATGAGAATATAGAGGTTAAAATTGCTAAAAGTTTCCCTCCAGGCAGTAGCACTAGTGGCGAAGACTACTATGTGAAAGATGCCGACGTTGTTATATCAAATGGAGAGCAGGAAGTAACCTTAAATTACTACCCTATGGAACAGACCTATATGACAACAACATCTGATTTACCTATCATTCCAGGTAAAACTTACTTTTTGAATGTGACCACCCCAAGCGGACTTAAAGCAAGCAGCTACACTACAGTTCCGAAAGAAAGTGTTCAAAACATAAATATTTCTATAGATTCATCATTGATTGACTCCTCAGCAAGAGAGCCTTATTATGATGTAAAAGTTTCTATTGATTGGCATAGCCCTGAACCAACGGATCACTTTAAGCTAAGAGGCGACATTGCGAGCAATTACAACAGCTCTTACTATTACACTAGCCCATCTCTATTCTTTGGCAGCCATGGATCCAGCCTTTTGGTTAACGACAAGCAGATAGCCAATGGAAAGGTTGGCCCATTCACAAGCTCTTTTTCCAAAGGTATAGGCGAAAGTGGTAAATTAATCATCACGCTTTATACCATTGATGAACACTACTATCAGTATGATGAAGACCTAAAGAACACTTTTTCAGGTGACCCCTTTTCTGAACCCAAAAATATCCATTCAAATATTGAAGGGGGACTAGGCATTTTCACTAGCTATCGTAAGCATGAATTTGTAAAAGAGTGGTAAATTTTTAATATTGATATCTATGTATCTTAATTTACAATTCCCTCTGCACATGTAAACACCATGAATGTACATGTTCATCTAAGGGAGAAAATCCCTACTTTTTATACTTTTAGTCTTTTACGGCTAAAAAAAGAACTCTTAAAGATGATTAATTACAATAATAGAACGTTTAAGTCTATAGGCAACTCAGAAAATGGAGAGGTTTCAGACGAAACGGTTTTTCATTATTTCCAAGAAGGAAACATAGTGTGGGCCAACTACTCGGGAGGACAAATCACTAAAGGCACTTTAATTGCAAAAGCAGCCCCTAATGGAGTTCTTGAAATGGTTTACCAGCATATCAATAAGGACAATGAAATCAGGACTGGAAAATGTACTTCAACACCTGAAGTCTTACCTGATGGTAAGGTAAAGCTCCATGAAAGCTGGCAATGGACCTCCGGGGATTTTTCTGAAGGAAATTCTGTTATTATTGAGGTGTAAACTTTACTGGAGTTTACATACTTTTTATATAACAGTATCAAGATCCAAAGGCAAAATTATTCTATCAAGTTACAATGGCAGCGTTAGGTATTATTGGTTTAACCATCATTATTGCAAGCGGGGTTATCACCTATTATGGTCTCCAAAGTTACAGTTACCTTAACAGATACTCTTTTAGGGTAGATGATATCTTAGCCAGAAAAGACTATAAAAGGCTTATAACGTCTGGATTTCTACATGTTAGCTGGCGCCACTATATTTTCAATATGCTCACCTTATACTTTTTCAGCAGCGGACTTGAGGACTTTATAGGGGCAGGAAAATTTTTGGCCATCTACTTTGGTAGTTTGTTAGGAGGAAATTTATTGGCATTGTTCATCCATAGGAACCATTACAACTACAGTGCTGTAGGAGCTTCAGGTGCAGTTAGCGGGATTGTTTTTGCCGCCATTGCTTTGTTCCCTGGTATTAGCATAGGGTTCTTTTTTCTTCCAGTACATATTCCTGGATGGGTTTACGGGCTACTTTATGTCCTGTACTCTATTTACGGAATAAAATCTCAGAAAGACAACATAGGGCACGAAGCACATTTGGGAGGCGGTGCCATAGGCTTACTTATCGCTTTGGCGTTTTTTCCAGAAGCCATAACAAGCAACACTTTACCGATTTTAGCTATACTTATTCCTTCTATACTATTTGTTTGGCTTATAGCAAAAAAACCTAACATAATAACGACCGGTACTAGCTTCGGACAGAAAAAGAAGTATTATGACATTGATGAAAAGTATTGGGCACAGAAAGCAGAAAGAGAGAAAGAGCTGAATTACCTCCTCGACAAAATTAGCACCAAAGGTATGGAAAGTTTATCTGACAAAGAAAAAGAAAGGCTAAAAGATCTTTCAGAAAAAACTTGGTAACACTATGAGGGGTTAGCAGAAATTAATTAAAGTGATGAGTAGTCATGTACAAAATAGGTCTAAAGATGTTGCAATTGACTTATAAAATCAAGCGATAACCGTTAAGGAACCACTCCAAGGTTTTTAAACACTTGGAGAGGGAATGGAGCTTACCAAAGTTCTTTGTCTGAAACTTTAGCCTTTAGTTTCTTATGAACAATGCCGCGGCAATCTGGTTGCGGTAAGCTGTATTGGTTGATTTTTGTGAGACAATGATACCAGACCTGACGATGAGATTGCTTCGTCGCTCCTCCTACCGATGACGTGGTGGGACAATGGAATGAATAGTGGTTTTATTAAGATTTTTTGTTATACCTTAAAATTATAATTAGCAGAAAACCAAAAATGTAACCGTCATTGCGAGGCATAAGGTAGTGGTCGGGAAAGTTCTTTGCATGAAACTTTAGCCTTTAGTTTCTTATGAAAAAATGCCGCGGCAATCTGGTTGCGGTAAGCTGTATTGGTTGATTGTTGTGAGACAATGATACTAGACCTGACGATGAGATTGCTTCGTCCTTCCTCCTCGCAATGACGTGGTGGGTAATGGAATGAATAGTGGTTTTATTAAGATTTTTTGTTATACCTTAAAATTATAATTAGCAGAAAACCAAAAATGTAACCGTCATTGCGAGGCATAAGGTAGTGGTCGGGAAAGTTCTTTGCATGAAACTTTAGCCTTTAGTTTCTTATGAAAAAATGCCGCGGCAATCTGGTTGCGGTAAGCTGTATTGGTTGATTGTTGTGAGACAATGATACTAGACCTGACGATGAGATTGCTTCGTCGCTCCTCCTACCGATGACGTGGTGGGACAATGGAATGAATAGTGGTTTTATTAAGATTTTTTGTTATACCTTAAAATTATAATTAGCAGAAAACCAAAAATGTAACCGTCATTGCGAGGCATAAGGTAGTGGTCGGGAAAGTTCTTTGCATGAAACTTTAGCCTTTAGTTTCTTATGAAAAAATGTTGCGGTAAGCTGTGTTGGTTGA